>MHFR01000057.1 GCA_001804285.1 Candidatus Danuiimicrobium aquiferis | reverse complement strand
TGCCATGACAATTGCCTCCTTTTGCAATTATCATCGGCAAATTTAAGATTTAACCATTGGGGTTAAGGAGAAAAAACTCCCCGACCCCTCAATTACTTGTTTTGTAAATCAAGCGTTCGGCCGTTTTTGTGTTTGACTTTTGGAAGGCTTTCGTTAACATACTATCACTTTATTTTAAGCATGAGGAGAGAGGCGTATGAAGAGCATTTCTATCGGTTTCATTTTTATTTTATGTGTTTTTGCGATGAGTGGCTGCACGACTGTTGATGACGGTCAGTCACTCAATCAACAGGCAGTTTCTTTGAATACGGAAGTGACTCGCCTGAATCAAGAGCTTTATCAAAAAGACATGCTGCTTCAGCAGGAAATTCAGAAAAGTGCAGAGTTAGAACAGAAACTTCAGGCTTATACTGTCGGCACGCCCGGACAGTACGGCGGATATCCGGCGGAAGTTGAAAAAAAACCGCTGTCAGATATCTCTTCAGACAAATTCCAGACCATCACCGGTTTTGAAGTGAAGGCAAAAGATATTCAGCTTGCGCTTAAGAATGCGGGATATTACAAAGGAGCGATTGACGGAAAATTAGGGCCCGAATCAAGAATGGCGATGCGTGCATTTCAGAAAGACAATAAAATGGAAACGGACGGAGTCTGCGGCCCGAAAACATGGCAACAATTGAAATTATTTTTGGATAAACAGGGCGGATAAAATTTCAAAATTTTGGTTTCAATCACTTGAGGTACAAAGGAGATTTAGTATGAAAACGAATATGATTTCAAAATGGATAGTTTTAATGTTAGTGGCGTCAGTCCCGTTTCTTGGCGGCTGTTCAACCGCAGAAAAAGACCAGTTGCAAAACGAAGTCAATGCTTTCCGCAGTCAGATGGGAATTCTTCAGGCAAAATCCGCCGAAGAGGTGAAACAATGCCAGACAGCAAACGCACAGCAAATGGCCGGACTGAAGAGTGCTCAAGCCGAAGCGGAAAAAGCCTGCCAGGGAAAGATCAGCCAATGTGAGAAAGATAAAGAACAGCTTTCGTTTGAATTGGACAAAGCGCGCCAGGATTTTGAAACGCTCATGAAAAAGAAGGGCGCGAATATGAGTGAGCCAAGCCGGATCAAGTAAGACGTTGTTATTTAATGGGTCTATTGATTTACGGATAAAAGTAATCCGCGCATAGAAATTCCAACATAGAAATTCCCGTCTTTAGTTTTAAAAGTCTTCATGTTAGAATCTCGCCTGATTCACTCTTTTGAATAAGGAGCATTCATGGAAGACGAAAAAAAGATTATAGAAGACTTAAAAGGCCTTATCCGGTATTACCACCAGGCATGCCACGAATTTTTTGACGAGATTGCGAATCATATTTATGAAGATTTGGAAGCGATATATCTATGTCTTGAAAAAAACGAGAATTCACTCTCCGAGTATCGCAAGATGATGCTTGAAATTGTAAACCGGCAGAATGAATTGAAGAAAAAACTGATGATTTAAATTTTTTGACCGATCTCATGCAAGAACTGTTTAAAGGAGTGAAATGAAACGGTTGGGGTTGCTTTTAGTTGGAGTCGCATTTTGTTCTTCCATGATGATGGCTCATGCCCAAGAGGAATCCGGACAATTGCTTCCCACGCTTCTTCCTCTCAATGTTATTCCGAAGCCGCTTAGGGTTGCGGTGGTTGTGAATAAACCGTCTGTTAAGGTGACGATCGGAGGAACGAATGAAATCCGAGGGCTCGAAGGCGAGCCGCTTTTCATCGAGAACAAAGGGTCTTTTCACGGGACGATGAAAGCGACTCAATACGGGATCCAAATTAATCAGACGTTTGCGCAGGTTAGGAAATTAGAATTAAAAAGCAATGAAGGAAAGATTGCGGTGAACGGGCGTCTTTACACCGGGACGTTCATTGTTTATGTCGATCCGGGCAAAGGGTTGACGTTTGTTCATGATGTCAGTGTCGAAGAATATTTACGAGGAGTTCTTCCCCTTGAGGTAAATCCGAGATGGCCGGTGGAAGCGTTGAAAGCGCAGGCAGTGGTTGCTCGGACATTTGCTTTGTTTAAAGCGATTGAAAAAAAGGATCAGCCATATATGTTGACTGATAAGGTGACGAGCCAAGTTTACGGCGGCGAATTATATCGTCAAAAAGCGACGGATGAAGCGGTTCGTCTGACACAAGGTGAAGTTTTGACATATCAAAATCAAATTATTCCGGCTTATTTTCACGCCAATTGCGGAGGCAGAACCGAGAAAGCGGATGAGGTTTGGCCGGTGGTGCCGAATCCGGTGCTTCAGGGCGTTGTTTGCCTGTATTGTAAAGGTTTGAAACATTCATCATGGAGTTTATCGTTGCCGCTAAAGGATATTGAAAAGGTGATGCAAAAGCGCGGCTATCCGGCAAAGAATTTGTCGGGCTTGTTGTTTGAAGATTTTGATTTATCAGGGCGGTCGCGAAAGGTGAGACTTAAATATCCATATGGTGAAGCGGTGATTAAAGCGGACGACTTTCGCTCGTTTATCGGAAACGATCGGTTGAAGAGTTTAAAGGTTCAGGTAACCGTAAAAGAAGGTGTCGCGCATTTTAAAGGCAAAGGCTGGGGGCATGGAATCGGCTTTTGCCAGTGGGGGGCAAAAGGACAGGCTGCGCAGGGAAGAAATTATCGTGAAATACTATTATTTTATTTCCCCGGAAGCGAGATTATGAGATTATAGTTCGTTTTTCTGTCATTCCCGAATGCTTTTATCGGGAATCTAAACGCCGCTTTGAGCTCCCCGGGCTTGCCCGGGGGTGAATGGCGCCCGAAGGGCGTGCCGAGCATGGAAAGAGAAAATTCCAAGCGAGGCCAGATTTTGAAAGGTGCCCCGGGCTTGCCCGGGGGGAAGCCACGGAGAAGATTCTCAATCTTGCGCCCGCCCCACAGGGGCTGGCGCATAACCTTGACGGCAAAGCCGCCCTCGAAGAGGGTTACAAGAAAAATGTTTGCGCCCGCCCCACAGGGGCTGGCGCATAACCTTGATTAATGTGCTTTTTGTTTTATTTAAAATGTTGTTATGCGCCCGTAGCTCAATTGGATAGAGCGTTGGCCTCCGGAGCCGAAGGTTGCTGGTTCGACCCCAGTCGGGCGCATTTTAGTTTTCAGCTGAAAGCGAATGATGAACAAAAAAATCACGGTTTTTGGAAGCGGCGCGGTTCCCAAAGATTCTGAAGAATGGAAGATCGCCTACCGGATCGGTCAATTACTTGCCCAAAAAGGTTTTATTGTGGTTAATGGGGGTTATGGTGGAAGTATGGAAGCTGCTCACCAAGGCGCGAAAGAAGCCGGCGGAACAACCATCGGCATTACGACGGATCAATTTGCAGGTTCCACAAAAAATAAATTTGTAGATGACGAAATCCGGATGACAAGATGGTGCGAAAGATTGCATAGGCTGGCTGAAGTTGGAGATGGTTTTATTGTGCTAAACGGAGGAACGGGAACATTGACTGAATTAATGGTGGTGTTGGAAATGCAAAATAAGCGCATGCATTTAAAACCGGTTGTGATTCTCGGGAGCGAAATCAAAAAGTTTTTGCAGAACGTATTAAAAAGTCCGAATTTTTTTCTTCCACCTTTGGTTTGCACGGTAGACTCTCCCGAAGACGCCGTTCAGTATTTAGAAGGCGAAATATTCCAGTGAATGGCAGGTTGTTTGAGTGAAACTTTCCGATTTTGATTATGAACTTCCCAAGGAATTAATTGCGCAGCAGGCGTTGTCTGAAAGAACGGAAGCGCGATTACTGATTTTAGACCGGAAAACCCAAACGCTTGAGCATCGTATATTTCGTGATTTGCTTGATTATTTCCGGCCGGGAGACGTGCTCGTTTTAAATGATACCCGCGTTCTTCATGCCAGACTTTTTGCGAAAAAGAAAACCGGCGGGAAAGTGGAAATTTTGTTGCTGAAGCAGGTTGATTTCTCCAACGGTACCGGTTCTGAGGGGGACACGTTTCAGGGATTAAAAAAGCCGGAAAACAGAGAAACATGTCCCCCTCAGAACCGGTACCGGAGCGTTTGGCAGGCGCTCATTCGGCCGTCGCGGCGCGTCAAAATTAACGAAGAACTTTTTTTTGCGGACGAGCCGAATCTTGTTGCGCGGGTATTAGATGAAGGCGATCCTGAAACAGGGACTCGGCGAATTGAGTTTCAGTGTGATCAGAATTTTGAAACCGTTCTTTCCCGTGTCGGCCGGGTGCCGTTGCCGCCCTATATCAGTCGCGAAGATGTTCCTATAGACCGGGAACTTTATCAGACTGTTTTTGCAAAGTGTCCCGGGGCGGTTGCGTCGCCGACCGCAGGACTTCATTTTGATCAAGCGATGCTGACCGCTTTACGCGCAAAAGGAGTCCAAATTGTTTTTGTTACTTTACATGTGGGCTACGGAACGTTTCAGCCCGTTCAGGATGAAACGTTGAAAAGCCATCGAATGCATGAAGAATTTTACGATATTTCCGAGGGAGCTGCTGTTTTGATTAACCAAGCAAAAAAAGAAGGCCGCCGGGTTGTCGCTTGTGGGACAACAGTTGTCCGGACGCTTGAGACCGTTGCTTCAAATTCTGTGAACCCCTCACCCTCCCCTCTCCCCTGCGGGGAGAGGGATGGGGTGAGGGGCCATTCCCCTATAATTCGGGCGGGACAGGGAAATACAAAACTTTTTATTTATCCGCCGTTCCGGTTTAAAATGGTGGATGCGATGATTACGAACTTTCATTTTCCGCGGACGACGCTTCTCATGCTGGTGGGCGCATTTTGCGGCTATGAATTGATGATGAAAGCGTATCAGGAAGCGATTCGCGAGAAATACCGGTTTTATTCTTATGGCGATGCGATGATGATTTTTTAGGAATAAACGCGGCTATAAAATATGTCCAAAACATTTGAATTAATCAAAAAAGATTCCGAAACGAATGCCCGGCTCGGCCGGGTGCATACGGCGCATGGCACTATCGAAACCCCTGTTTTCATGCCGGTCGGGACGCAGGGCTCGGTGAAAACGCTTACGCCAAAAGAGCTCGAAGAAGTCGGAGCCGAGATTATTTTAGGAAATGCGTATCATCTTTACATACGGCCGGGAATCGATATAATCAGGGAAATCGGGGGCCTTCATGAGTTTGTTTCATGGAGAAAGCCGATCCTGACGGATTCGGGCGGTTATCAGGTTTTTTCGCTTTCGCGACTCCGGAAAATAACAGATGAAGGAGTTACTTTCCATTCGCATTTTGACGGCCGCGAAATTTTTTTGACGCCTGAAGAAGTGATCAAAGCCGAAGAACGTTTGGGTTCCGATATTGCCATGATTTTTGACGTTTGTCCGCCGCATGGCGCGGGCCGGCCGGAAGTTGAGCTCGCAGTGCGCCGGACTTATGATTGGGCGAAACGAGGGAAAGCAGCGCACCATAAAAATGATCAATTGCTCTTTGGAATTATCCAGGGGGGTCGTTTCCCTGATTTAAGGCGGGAATCTTTGAGCCAGATGTGTGAAATTGATTTCCCCGGATATGCCGTCGGCGGTGTGAGTGTCGGTGAATCGCGCGAAGAAATGGGTGAAGTGGTTTATCCGCTTGCGCGATTAATGCCGGAAGATAAGCCCCGGTATCTCATGGGCGTCGGAACACCGATTGACTTTTTCTGGGCGATCGAAGCCGGAATGGATATGTTCGATTGCGTAACCCCGACGCGGTATGCGCGCAATGGTTGCGCATTTACGCGAGCCGGGAAAATTGTGGTCCGGAACAGTGAATACGCAAAAGATAAATCACCGCTGGATCCGAAATGTCTGTGTTACACATGCCGGAATTTTTCGCGCGCGTATCTCAGGCATTTATTCAATTGTGAAGAGATCCTGGGGCCCCGGCTTGTGACCTATCATAATGTGTTTTTTTTCGTGTCGCTTGTGAAAGAAATCCGGGAAGCGATTCGGAACGAGAAATTTTTGAAATTTAAAAATGAATTTTTATCAAATTATGACGAAAATTTACGTTGAGGATAGAGTGAGAATGTCATCCCCGCGTCCACCTAACAAACTGGAGGATCCGCCGTTCTGTTGGGCGGAAAAGCGGGGAACCACAGATACCAATAGATTCCCGCTAAAGATACGGCGGAGCAGTGCTGCTTCGCTGCATGCGGGGATGACATTCAGTTCTGGCCGAAGCGGATAATTTTTAACCGAAGAAGGAGTTGTGTAACATGAATCCAGCAGCACAGTCAGGAAATCCGATTATGGCATTTATGCCGATCATTTTAATGTTTATTGTTTTCTATTTTCTATTGATCCGACCGCAGCAAAAAAGGCAAAAGGCGCATACGGAAATGCTCAAGAATTTGAAGCGCGGCGACAAGGTGGTGACGACCGGCGGGATTCTCGGAATCGTTCAGACGCTTCAGGATGATTATGTGGTTTTAAAAGTGGGAGATCAAAATACTAAACTTGAAGTTTTACGCAGCGCCATTCAAGAAGTGAGGAAATAACGTCATGGATAAATATTTCAAATGGAAAGCGATTCTTGCCTTAGCGGTCATTGGTTTTTCAATTTATTTCGCTTATCCTCCGCAGGAAAAAATTCATCTCGGCCTTGATTTAAAAGGCGGAATGCATATTTTGCTAAAAGTTGAAACGGCCAAGCTTGAAGAAAAAGACCGGGCGGGCGCGGTCGAACGTGCAGTTGAGATTATCAAAAACCGTATTGATCAGTTCGGTGTGAGAGAACCAATGATTACAAAACAAGGGAAAGACGAAATTGTTGTTCAGCTTCCCGGCATGACGGAGCAAGAGCGTGCGCGTGAGATTGTCTCCCAGACGGCACATTTGGAATTCAAGCTCGTAAGTGATAAAGAAGATGTGATTAAGGAAGCTCTTGCCGGCAAAGTGCCCGAAGGGTATGAAGTGAAGGAAATTAAAGAAGACGATCAAATTGCGGATACGATTGTTCTGGAAACAGAACCCATTATGGCAGGCGATAAGTTGACGAATGCAAGCGTCGGTTTCGATAGTTACGGACAAGCGGTCGTTGAATTTCAACTCGATAAAGACGGTGCAAAAATTTTCGATGCGGCAACCTTTAAAAATATCGGCCGGAAATTGGCGATTATATTGGACGGAAAGGTGCATTCAGCGCCTGTGATCCGTGACCGGATTCCGAATGGCCGCGGCCAGATTTCAGGCAGTTTTACCGTTCAGCAGGCAAGTGATCTTGCTCTTGTATTGAGAGCCGGTGCGCTTCCCGCACCCGTCACGATTGTTGAGGAACGGACAGTGGGGCCAACGCTTGGACAAGATTCGATCCGGAACGGTATTTATGCGTCAATCGGTGGCGCGGCACTTGTGGTTTTATTTATGGTTTTTTATTATTTGGTTCCCGGTATTATTTCAGGGATTGCGGTTGTTTTAAATTTGGTGATTTTGTTTGGAGTGATGGCGAAAGCGGGGGCATCTCTGACTTTACCCGGTATTGCGGGTTTGATTTTAACAATGGGTATGGCTGTTGACGCAAACGTTTTGATCAATGAACGAATGCGCGAAGAAATGAAATTGGGAAAAGCCATTCGATCTGTGATTGCTGCCGGGTATCATAAAGCATTCAGTGCTATTCTGGATTCGAATGTGACGACCATTCTTTCAGCCATGGTACTTCTATATTTCGGATCAGGACCGGTGCGGGGTTTTGCGATAACTTTAACCATCGGTTTGATTGCCAGCATGTTTACTTCCTTATTTATCACTCGTTTAATTTTCGATTATTTTACACGAGACCGGAAACAAGTCAGTTTGAAGATGGTCAATTTATTTCCCGGACAACTTAAAATTGATTGGATGAAGTTGAGCAAAATGGCACTCATCATATCAGCTATTATGGTTATCGTTTCGGGAGTTGCGATAGCGACTAAAGCAAAAGCCCGCCTTGGAATCGACTTTACGGGCGGGACCGTTGAGGAAATTCATTTGAATCAGACAATCGATCTCGGGAAAATCCGAAGTGCACTATCAAAAGCGGGCCTTGATAACGCTTCTTTACAGAATTACGGGCCGGCCAAAGATAATAATATTCTCATCCGGACAAAAGAAGAAAGCAAAGCGGCCATTCAAAAGGCTTTAGAAGGATTGCTTGGGAAAGACAAGTTTGTTCTCCGGCGTTCTGAATATCTTGGGCCTGCGGCCGGGAGCGAAATGCTTACCAAAGCGTTTCGAGTGGTGATGGTATCCCTTCTTGCAATTTTGGCATATGTCTGGTGGCGGTTTAATTTCACCTATGCCGTTTGTGCGGTGATTGCGTTAGCTCACGATTCCCTGATCGGCTTGGGCGCTTTGGTATTGGTTGGTCGAGAAATTTCTCTTCCGATCATTGCCGCCATTTTGACGATTATCGGTTATTCGGTGAACGACACAATCGTTTTATATGACCGAATCCGGGAAAATTCAAAAATATTCAGGAAAGAGACATTCTATAACATTGCCAACATGAGCATGAACCAGGTGTTTTCGAGAACGATTATTACCTCATTCACGGTGATTTTAGTCTTGCTCTCTTTGTATCTGTTTGGCGGCCAGGCATTAAATGATTTTGCTTTTATTATGCTGGTGGGCAGCTTTGTCGGTGTTTACTCGACAATTTTTATCGCCACAGCACTCATTTTGCGTTGGACGAAGAAATAATATTTTTCGATTGTAATTACCGTTGTAAAGGATAAATCATTTTAATGACAACCATTTGGGAAGTTTCCGAGATTCCGGATCAAATGGAGATTGCGGAGCTTCCGTATTCTCCTTTAATTCAAAAACTTCTTTTCCTTCGCGGGCTTAAAGATCCGGCGGCCATTCAAAAGTTCCTGTTCCCGTCCATTGCGGACCTCCACGATCCTTTTCTACTGAAAGGCATGCAAAAAGTCATGCGGCGGATTCTTGCGGCCGTTGACAAGGGCGAAAAAATCATGATTCACGGGGATTACGACGCGGACGGGATTACCGGAACGGCGATCATGAGTCAGGTGCTCAAAAAACTCCGTGCACAGTTTACTGCTTTTCTGCCGAACCGGTTGCAGGACGGTTATGGTGTGAGTTTGGACGCTATCCATGAAGCGAAAAAACAAGGGGTGACCTTATTCATTACCGTTGATTGCGGTGTGACGGCCCATGAACAGATTAAAGCGGCCAATGAATCCGGAATGGATGTTATTGTGATCGATCACCATCAAATTCACGGAGAAGAACTGCCCACGGCTTATGAGATTATTAATCCGAACCGCGCTGACTGCGAATATCCGTATAAAGAGTTGAGCGCGGCAGGGCTTGTCTTTAAATTGGCGCAGGCACTTCTCGGAAAAGGCGGTCTCGAATATCTTGATTTAGCGGCGCTCTCAACGGTTTGTGATGTTGCCCCACTTTCCGGAGAGAACCGGGTGATTGTTGCGTGCGGACTTGAACTTTTGGGCAAACGCAAACAGCTTGGTCTCCGCAAATTATCTGAAGCGGCTAATTTGAAGCGGCCAAAATTTTTAGCAAGTGACTTGGGCTATGTTCTCGGTCCGCGAATCAATGCGTCGGGACGGATGGGTGCGGCGGATACGGCGCTCAAGTTGCTGGTGACGGATGATTCGGCCGAAGCTGAGAAATTGGCCGGTATTCTGGATTCCGAAAATAAAGCGCGTCAGCAGGAAGAACGTTTACTGCTCCGGCAGGCGCTTCAAAAAGTAGAACAGGAAATTAATTTTAACCGCGATCGCGTGATTGTCCTCGGCGCGGAGGGATGGCATGAAGGTGTGATCGGAATTATTGCGCAGCGGCTTGTTGAAAAATTTTCAAGACCCGCGCTTGTGATTTCATTTGATGGAGACTCCGGGAAGGGGAGTGCCCGGTCGATTAAAGGATTTCATTTGATGGAAGGTTTGGAATATTGTTCGGATTGTATTGAGCAGTATGGCGGCCATGAACTTGCCGGCGGTTTTACGATTAAGAAAGAAAAATACCAGGCGCTCAGAAAAAAAATGAATGAATTTGCGCACACAAAATCTCCGGAAATATTTTTGAAATCCATCCGCGTCGATTGCGAAATTGAATTGGAAGATTTGTCTTCTCAATTTATTCATGAGTTGAGTCTCTTCGAACCTTTTGGCGCAGGAAATCCAAAGCCGGTTTTTTTGACCCGTGGCGTCAAAACGAAACGGCCGCCGGAATTAGACCGCAGATGGGGAAACGTAGAAACCGAAACTTACCGGTGGTGGGTGACGGACGGAAAGTTGACTTATGAAGCGGTTTGGCGGTCGAGAAGCCAGGAATTCATATTTCCCGCGACAGAACAATATACGCTGATTTACTCTCCAAAAGTGGCAACTTTCAACGGAGAAACCCGCTTAGTCTTAGAAGTCCGTGATTTGAAGTCGGAATAACGTTTACAAAAAAAGGGGACAGGTTCTGTTTCAATTAAACCAGAACCTGTCCCCTTTTTTTATGCAGTTGGCACGTGAACACAAAAAACGGGGACAGGCAATGGTTCGATATGAGTTATATGCTTGTCCCCGTTTTGTTTACTTTAAGGCGTAAATCAAGCTGCTTTTTTAACTTTACCAGCCTGAATGCAAGATGCGCAAACCATAATTCTCTTATGGGTGCCATTTTCGATAATGGCTCTTACGCGCTGAAGATTGGGTAGAAACCGGCGTCTTGTAATACCGGTCGTCTTCTTACCGATTCCGCCTGTTTTCTTCGCTAAACCGCGGCGAGAAATAGACTTGCCGACAATAGGTCGTTTACCGCAATAGTAACAAATTTTCATTTCAGGACTCCTTTTCCCATGTAAAGGTTATGAATTATATAGGGATGCATTAAAAAAACAATCATTTTCTTAATAATTTCAGGAATAAATTCTTGCAATCAAAATAGTGCCCCAATATAATAACTCCCTTCGTTTTTATAAAAGTTTTATTAACTACATTTCAAACATATCTACCTAAAAAGGAGGATGACATGGCAAGGACAGACACAGTAGCGGCTAAACCTAAGTCAGCCAGTAAGAGTCAGTTAGAAAAAGATATTAAATTCGAGTTTTATGCACCGCTGGCGAAAAGTGTAAGAATCGGCGGTGATTTCAATAAATGGAATCCGTCGAAAACGGTTCTTGAGAAAAAGAGTGACGGACGCTGGATCACGACACTCAGTTTAAAAGGCGGCCGTTATGAATATCGTTATCAGGTTGATGGGAATTGGGAGAATGATCAGCGACAGGTCAAGTTAGTTCCAAATGCCTATGGTTCTTGGAATTGCGTTTTAGAAGTCCAATAAGGCATATTTGTGGACGTTGTTTTTGTTGCATCCGAAATGTACCCGTTTGCAAAAACGGGCGGGCTTGCTGATGTCGTAGGGGTTCTTCCGGAAGAGATTGCCAGATTAGGCCACCGCGTTTCCGTATTCTTGCCTTTCTACAAAAAAACCAAACGCCAGAATTTTCTGCTCGAAACAGTTCTTGAAGAAGTTCCGGTGCCGGTCGGGGCAGAAGAAGAGGTCGCGAAAGTTTTGTCCTGCTGGCACGGGCATGTGAATGTGTTTTTTATCATGCACACGCCTTTTTTTGAAAGAGATGAACTCTACGGAACGCCGTTAGGGGACTACCCGGATAATGATCAACGGTTTTCATTTTTTCAGCGCGCCGTCATTGAAGTGCTGAAGCGAACGAAGCTGAAGCCGGATATTATTCATTGCCACGATTGGCAAACGGGAATTATTCCGGCCCTGCTCAAAACCGTGTATCGGGGAGATCCCTTCTTTAAAAAAACGAAATCAGTATTTACGATCCACAACCTGGGATTTCAGGGAAATTTTCCGCCGGATTCATTGCCGCTTACGGGGCTTTCATGGGAAGAATTCCGTTATCAGAGAATTGAGTTTTATGGAAAGGCGAGTTTCCTCAAAGCGGGGATTGCTTATTCGGACGCGATTACAACTGTGAGTAAACGATATTCCGAAGAAATTCAGACAAAAGAATTAGGCTGCGGGATGGAATCGGTGCTCGCATTCCGAAAAGCCGATCTGCACGGGATTATCAACGGAATCAACCCGGACGATTGGGATCCGAAGAAAGATACCGACATTCCGCATAATTTCAGCGTGAAAAGCCTGAAAAAGAAAAACGATTGCAAAATTTCGCTACAAAAAATAAATCAATTGGAAATTGATACCACGATTCCTTTGCTTGGTTTTATAGGCGAGTTGACGGAACGAAAAGGTTTAGATCTTTTGTTACCGGTGATTGACCGGATAGCGCACGAAGGGTGGCAGCTCGTGGTGCTCGGAACCGGTGAAGACCGGTACCACGGAACCCTGCGGGATTTGGCGAAAAAATATCCGAAAAATTTGGGAATTAATATTACGTATGACGCAAAATTAGCCAAACAAATTTTTGCCGGCTGCGACATCATTTTAAAACCATCGAAGTTTGAGCCAAGCGGTTTGAGCCAAATCGTAGCGCTTCGATATGGTGCGGTCCCGGTTGTCCGGTCAACCGGTGGGCTTTCGGACACGATTAAGGAATTCGCGCCCGTTTCCGGCGAAGGAAATGGTTTTGTGTTCTTCAATTATCGGGAAGACGAATTTGGGAAAGCGATCAAACGAGCTGTGGATTTGTTTCAAAAAGATAAAATGGCGTGGACGAAGCTGATGACGAACGGAATGACTTCTGATTTTACTTGGGCAAGTTCGGCCAAGCAGTATGCGGAGTTGTATCAAAAGATTGAGAAGAAACCTTTAGTGGCGTAAAGGCATTAATTTTAACGACTGCTTCTCGCAACCTTCCATGGAAGTGTCATCCCCGCGAAAGCGGGGATCCAGCAGAATAAAATGGATTCCCGCTAAAAACATGCGGGAATGACAAATTAAAGTGGTGTTGAGATTGTTTTTACATAATATTTTAAAAGCGAGCGATCAAGTGGATCATAAAATACTCATTCTTCCCGGCGATGGAATCGGGAAGGAAATTATGGCTGAAGCCAGAAAAGTGATCGATCGGATTGCCGGGCTGGGCCATTTCCGATTTGTATCCGAAGAAGCGATGATTGGCGGATGTTCGATTGACCGGCATGGGGTTCCCGTTTGTGATGACGTTCTCAAGAGGGCAAAAGAATCAGACGCGATTTTATTAGGTGCGGTCGGCGGGCCCAAATGGGATCAAGTGGAATACAAACTTCGTCCGGAACAAGCATTATTGAGGCTGAGGGGAGAACTCGGGCTTTATGCAAATTTGCGGCCAGCTGTGGTCGATCCGAGCCTCATGGATTCATCTACGTTAAAGCGTGACGTGATTGAAGGAGTGGATTTGTTGATTGTCCGTGAACTTGCCGGCGGAATTTATTTCGGAAAGCCGAAAGGAATTGAAAAAAATCCGGATGAAAGGGAGTAGGTAAGATGAAAAAGAAAAAGGCATACAATGTGGCGGTGGTCGGTGCGAAAGGCGCTGTCGGCCATGAAATGATTCGAATTTTGGAAGAACGGAAATTCCCGGTGAAAGAATTTCGTCTGTTTGGCTCAGCACGTTCAGCCGGCCAGACAGTGAAGTTCCGGGGCGAAAATTATACGATTCGTGAACTCAAATTTTGCAAAGAAGAATTCAAAGGAATTGATATCATTCTCTCGAGCCCGGGCGCATCGATCAGCAAAAAATTTGCTCCCTTTGCATTGGAAGCGGGCGCGGTAATTGTCGATAATACGAGTGCTTTCCGCATGGACCCGAAAGTCCCTCTGGTGGTGCCGGAAATTAACGGGAAAGAAATCAAGAAACACAGAGGCATTATCGCAAACCCGAATTGTTCGGCGATTATTATGCTTATGGCGGTTGCACCGCTCCACAAAAAGAACCGTGTCAGGCGTCTCATCTGTTCGACTTATCAATCGGTGAGTGGTGCGGGTGCGAAGGCGATGGAAGAACTGAAAGACCAGACGGCAGAATATTTAAAACAATGGAATGTGCCGGACTCGGAAAAAAAATTGACGAAAAAAGTTTTTTCGCATCAAATCGCTTTCAACCTGTTCTCGCACAACGCGAGCATTGAAGAAAACGGCTACAACGGGGAAGAGTTGAAGATGATTGCCGAATCGCGGAAAATTCTCGGGGATTCAAAAATGCGCATGACAACCACCTGCATCCGTGTGCCTGTTTTTAGAGCGCATTCCGAAACGATTTATCTCGAATTTGAAAAGAAAATGTCCGTTGAGGAAGCGCGCGCGATTTTGGGGAAAGCGCCGGGCGTGAAATTGGTGGATGACCGGAAGACAAATTACTTTCCGATGCCCATTGAAGCGAGCGGAAAAGATAATGTGCTTGTCGGACGGATTCGGGAAGACTTATCTGCGAAAAACAGCCTCGCGCTTTTCGTGGCCGGTGACCAGCTCCGGAAAGGTGCGGCGCTTAATGCGGTTCAGATTGCGGAAGTGTTGATTGCATAGTTTCGAGTTTATAGTTTCGGGTTTCGAGTTAAAATGTAGTTATGTTTATATGTGTGCAGCTGAAGATATTTCGAATAGGTACGTTCGCGTTGAATAACGGTCAACTCGAAACTAAGAACTCGGAACTCAAAACTTAATATGCGCAACATTAAACTCACTCTCGAATACGACGGCACGGATTTTTATGGGTTTCAAACCCAGCCTCACCATCGGACGGTTCAGGAAGAACTTGAAACGGCCCTTCGAAAATTATTTCAAAAAAGAATCATCGCGATGGGTTCCGGCCGCACCGATTCAGGAGTCCACGCCGAAGCTCAAGTGGCCAGTTTTAAAGTGGATTCGGATTTGACCCTCCGGAAAATTCAACTCGGCCTTAATCATTACCTTCTCCACGATTTAAGCATCATCGCAATTGAAGAAGTTAAACCGGAGTTCCACGCGCAATTTTCAGCGAAATGGAAAACTTATGAATACAAAATTTGGAATTCACAGGTTCGTTCGCCGCTCTTCAGGCGCTGGGCGTGTCAATTTCCGTACAAACTTGACTTTGTCGCGATGAAGCGGGCCGCCAAACTTTTTCTTGGAACGCATGATTTTCGGGCGTTTGAATCGAGCGGCAGCCGCCGTAAAAGCGCCGTTCGAACCATTCGAAAATGTTCCGCCCAAAAAAGGAGAGATTTGATTACGTTTACGGTCGAATCGAACGGTTTTCTCTATAAAATGGTCCGGTCGATTGTCGGAACACTGCTTGCAGTCGGCCGCGGTAAATTAAAAATTGCGGATGTTAAAAAGATTTTCAGTACCCAAAATAGGAAATTGGTTGGTCAGATTGTTCCCGCCCACGGGTTGGTGTTGAAAGAGGTTCTCTACTAGTGACTATTTAGCCGTTTGAAGTCTGCTGTTCCCGCAATCAGACGCCTCCCCGCTCGGACAGTGTAAAAAGCTATACAGTGAGACCTCACCGCTTTTTCCAAACTTCCGCCACAAAGCTTCGGCGGATCCGCCGCGTTGTGTGGAGGATGCGGATGAGACGTCTGCTTGCGAATTAAAGGGGACATGCAGCTGAACCAATTTGAGCAAGCTGCGTGTCCCCTTTAATTATGAAGAGCAGCGAAGCGGAGGCTTTCTGCCTCTCCTTTTAACTTCAATCAGCTAAGATAGTGTCTATTTAGCGTTTTGAAGTGGTGAACACGCCAGTTCGTGTCATGCCCGCATGCTTCCCTTGGGAAAGAAAGGGCCGGCCCCAGCTT
>MHFR01000056.1 GCA_001804285.1 Candidatus Danuiimicrobium aquiferis | reverse complement strand
CGATAGGAAAATGAAACGATATGGCTGGAAAATATTTAGTTGTTGCTCTTAAAAACTTTTTTCAGTGAACCCTATTTTAATCCACCTATGAAACGAAAAATCATTCTTTTTTTAATCTTTTTTGTCGCAAATATCCCTTTCTCTCAAGCAGCGAATGATAAGCAACTTCTCGTTGACCGAGTCCTTGCCGTTGTGAATGATCAAGTCATTACCCAAAGTGAGTTTGAGGTAGTCTATCGCCCTATTTATGAACAAATGAGACAAGCGGCTCAAGGCCCGGAGCTTGCAAAAGAGCTTGAGAGGGTTCGCATTCAGCTCCTTAATCAAATGATCGAGGATAAACTCGTTTACATGGAATCGCAAAAAATGGGAATTGAAGTGACGGATGTTGAAGTGCAGGAAGAAATTGATAGCTTTATAAATCAGTATCCGGATAAAAAAGAATTCGAAAAACAGTTAGCGATGGACGGCATTACGATGACGGATCTTAAAAAGCGATTTAAAGAACGAGTGGCCATTCAAAAGTTGCACGAAGGATTTATCCGCAGTCAAATTGCTGTTACACCGCAAGCGGTGGAGGAAGCTTATCAAAAACATCAGGATGAATTTAACGATAAAGAAAAAGTTGAGGTGTGGGTGCTTACCATTAATAAAAATCCGGGTGCGATTCAGAGCGGCACGATGGATGAGGTGGCTAAAAGTAAAACGATGCGCATGATGCAGGATCTTAAAGCCGGCACAAATTTTTCATCACTCGCAAAGCAATATTCCGAGGACGCCCACGCGGAAAAAGAAGGGTATCTCGGATTTGTTGAGAAGGGTAGTTTCGTCGGGAAATTGGATGAAGTTCTTTTTTCGCTTCCACAAGACAGCATTTCAGATGTGCTCGAAACGGAAAACGGATACCATATTTTCAAAATTGGCATCAAAGTCCCGCCGCGTAAAAAAACTTTTGATGAGGTGAAGTCTGAAATTCGCAACCAGCTTTATCGTGAAAAAGCACATGAGAAATTTGTCGAGTGGATGACGGAATTAAAAAAGAAATCGTATATTTCAATTAAATAAAATGAGCGCTCAACTTACGCTTGTCCGCCTGAGGCGGAGAACGTAAGTTGAATGCGCGAATTTTCCGCCACCCTGGAAATACAGGGTCGGCCCTCGTTTTTCCGAGGGAACAACGCGGTCGGATCCGCCAACGATTTGTGGCGGATATCCCCGAATGCAGCGAAGCAGCACTGCTCCGCATGTGCTTTTATCGGGGATCCAAGGATAACGGATTCCCGATAGAAGCGTTCGGGAATGACACTTTCGGGGGCTCGCATGAAACCAATGATAGTCATCACCATGGGGGATCCGGGCGGGATCGGGCCTGAGATCATTCTGAAAACTCTCCGCGAAATCAATTTAAGTAAAGCCATACTGCTTGTTATCGGAAGCCGCAATGTTTTTCAGTTTGCGGAATCGAAGATTAAAATCCATCTGGAATTTCATCAAATCTCGGAAATGAGTGAAAATGCGTTCTCCGATAAAAAAATTAATTTTTTTGATGTAGAAACGAAGGCCGATGAAATCTATTCAAAGGTGTTTCAATGTGCGAGACCGGCAGATGAATCGGTTTCATACGGGAATCTCGGCCGGTGGAATGCGGCGCTTACTTATGCAACGCTTGAAACGGCGGCGAGATATGCAAAAGAAGGATTGATCAGTGGTATTGTGACGGCTCCGATTAATAAAGAAGCGATGCGGATGCTGGACCCTGGATTTGTCGGGCATACCGAATTTTTCGCTCAAACTGCGGGCGTTAAAAATTTTGCAATGATGTTTGTGAGTGAACGCTTGCGCGTGACGCTTGCCACCATTCACGTCCCGCTCAAGGAAGTTTCAAATCGGCTGAATACGGACACGATCCGTTCAAGAATTCTCCTGACGGATGAATTTTTGAAGCGGCGGATCGGAATTCCAAATCCTAAAATTGGCGTTGCGGCGCTTAATCCGCATGGCCGGGAGTTTGGGCGGGAAGAGGATGAAATTATTTTGCCGGCGATTGAACAGGCCCGGAATGCGGGTGCTGATGCCATCGGGCCTATGCCGGGCGATCAGATTTTTAACCAGGCCTATGCAGGAAAGCTTGACGCCGTGATTGCAATGTATCATGACCAGGGCCTTGCGCCGTTTAAGATGATTGCGTTTCACGACGGAGTTAATACGACACTTGGACTACCTTATCTTCGGACGTCGCCGGACCACGGGACAGCCTTTGACATTGCCTACCAAAACAAAGCCGACCATAGTTCTTTTAAGCAGTCGTTTGAATACATGGAAGCGTGGCTGTCGAAATAGTGCATACGGGTTATCAAAAGAAACTAAACGGAGTTTTATACGTTATCACAAGTGTCATTCCCGCATGCTCTTAGCGGGAATCCACAGTTAACGGATCCCCGCTTTCGCGAGGATGACAAATTTATGAAGTGAATACCGATAACAAATCTGGAAAATGTAAAAATAGCGGAGTATAATCATTCATCGTTTTCTGATCAATGGACGATGAGAGAGTTTCAGAAATAAAAGTAATCGTTGTTTGTAAAGTCGGGTTAGTAAAAAATTCTCTGAAAGGAGATGCCTTTTAGTTCGAAAAGGCAGCTATGAGAATCGGTTGCTTGCCAGAGCTCCGAAAAAATAAAATCAAACTTCTTTCAGTGATTTTTATCCTCTCATTTTTATACTCTTCAATAAGTTTTTCTAATCCAATTACAAACCGTGATCTATCGCCGAGTGACAAAGCTTCTAAGCGTGATATTGATTTTTCTGCGTTTTCTATTCCTGAGGAATTTGGCGCGATTGAAGACGTTTTTATGCCTGAAAATCAAAGTGTGCCGGCCGGAGATCAACCGTTCGTTATTTATATCCAGGATGCGCACGCCAATCCCGAAGCACAGGGGAAAATCAAACTTATATTGGAATTTTTGAATCAAACGTACGGCATTTCTTTGATTTCTGTCGAAGGCGCCGTGGGGGAACTGCAACCCGGTCTTTTTAATTTCTTTCCGGAATATCCTGATGTAAATTTTTCTATGATCAAAGACCTCGCCCAAAAGGGAGAGCTGACGGGTTGTGATTTATTTGCGTTGGAAGCTCCAAAAGATGTGGTCTTCCTGGGGGGCGAAGACAGCGTTTTATACCGTAAAAGTTTGCTGGATTTCCGGAAAATTCTTTCCGCCCAAAATGAAATTAAAAAATTAAACATTCCAATCAAGCGTACGATCGCACAGCTTGAAGGATTCTATATTTATGGGGATTTGAAGAAGTTTCTCGATTTGGTGGACCGGTATGAGTCTGGCAGGGAGGAATTATTTCCGTATCTTCGGGAAATGTTGAAATGGGGAAGAAAAACGCTTAAGAGCGATTTAAACAATAAAGGGGCAGAGCCATCTTTCCCCAATTTAGTCCGTTTTAAACGTTTATATACCACGCAAGCTGTGGATCAATTGCAAACGCCGCCGCGTGACATTGACCGGTCCGCACTTTTTTCTGAATTGGAAATGCTGAAAGCCATGATTTTGGAGAAACTGATCGCGACACCCGAGGCAAAAGAGTTTGTCGGAACTGCTACAGATTGGAAACGATTGGTGAAGCTTGTTGGCTTGAAGTGGACGTCGGCAGACCAGGAAGCGTTTTATCGAACGAGTGCGCGTCCGGACTTAAGTTCGGTGCTCAACCGGATACAGAAACTTCGGACATTGCACAAACCCGTCATTCAAACGCATATTGACGTGAAGGAGAGCGAATTGCTTGACGCGTGGGTCAAGCGTGCACTTCGGTTTTACGCGTTTGCGGAAAAAAGGGATCGTGTGTTAGCTGAAAATCTTACGCATGTGATATTTGCACAAAGAAAAAAACACGCAGTTTTAGTCGCCGGAGGGTTCCATCGTGAGGGCATTACCGGATATTTGAAAAAAAACAGGATAGCTTATGCAGTGATTTCTCCCAATTTCACATCCGATTTTTCATCTTCGCTCTATGAAAAAGTGATGTCTGATAGACATGCGGATCTTTATCCTGTTTTCGGGGTGCGAACAAGTACGATTAATGATGCGGATTTATTGATGTCGCCCGCGATTTATAATCGCCTTCGTTTTGCATCGGAGGGTTCAAAGCAGGTGTCTATTGCGATTCGCGAAATGATGGAAATCGGAGTCCGGGGCTTGCGTGAGCACCTCTTAACGTCAGACGTTGCAGTCAATGTGTTAATGAAGGCGCTCGCGACTCCGATTTTTTCTGAGAATAACATTCGCTCAACGGTTATGAGTTCTCAAACAATCGGACTTGAATTCGGCGGAAGAGAATTTAAAATCCATTTTTCCGGTGAAGAAGATCATCGCGTTGCGGAAAAGGAAAATCCGTCATTGTCGAAATCTGTACAGCGAAATTTAAGAATGATTTATGACGGAATTGACTTTAAGGCGTCGATTGAAGGAACGCGTGTTCAAATCGTTCAAATACTACCGTCTCCACAATCGATCCTTTGGACGGATCTTGCCATGATTCGGCTGTATCCCGGGTTCAGGCTGATGTTTTATGTGAATGCAGAGCAAGACGAAATCCGGGAGTGGCTGATTTCGGTCGAGGCTTTTTATGAATTGATGTTGGGAGAACGGTTTAATCCGGGTCAACTCGTTATTCGCAGTATAAAAGCTGTCGAGCCTTCGGAGGTGGTCGGGAAGGTTAATCAATCCATCAATAATGATCGTGGCAAGATCCAAGTGGTGTTTGAGTCGTCTATACTTAACGGTAAGAATGTAGAAAGGATTTCGCTTCAACATCGGGAGAGCCTTGTGCTTGCCCTGGAAGATGATTTAGATCAAGAAAAAAGAGTTATGAAACTCGCGTATTTAAGAAAAATATTGAATGAGCTGCTGATAAACGACCAAAAGTTTAAAGAATTAGCAGGAGAGCGAAAAGTAAAATCTGTTTCTGAGTTTATCCGGGAAAATCTCACGCAATTCCTTTTCTGGGAATCCAAAGTTGCCCGCATCTTTAGAAAATCCGCGTAAAAAAGAGCGAAAGAACACTTGTGTCATGCCCGCGTCCACCTAACATCCGCCAAAATACGCGTCGGACTCGCCGCGCTGTTTGGCGAGAACTGGCGGATCCGCCGTCCTGTTGGGCGGAAAAGTGGGCATCCATAGTTTCTGGATTCCCGCTAACCCCGGAAAAGCTGGGGCCGGCCCTTTCTTTCCCAAGGGCAACATGAGGGAATGACAAATACAATAAACTCATCTGCTTGTGCGCTGAAGCTCTTATACCTTGTGCACTTTCGGCGTTCCGCCTATGGGCCGAATTCGACCGTTTATCCCCTTATTTCAACCGCTCGGCGGTTTTCTTTCGACTGATTCCGGATTGTCAGGCATATTTGACTTCAGAAGCGCAGTTCATTCGTGCTAATTTCAAAAAGGAGAATTAAAATGAAAACATTTAAAATAATGTTCGTTGTTGTAATCAGTTTGCTGGCAGTGAGTTGTTTGATGCCGGTTTCCGCACACGCGGAAGATGCTTGTTTGACATGCATCGGGCCGGCACCATGTTGTACCAATATAGAGCCGGTTCCAATGCCTATGCCGTCGATTCAAATACCGGGAAAAGATGGCGTGTATGCGCAGCTTGAGATTGTAAAGTATACGCCTGAACACTCGGAGTGTCCTGTGTGTAATTGCAAACCGGATGAATTACGTTGTTTTTGTCCGGCAATGCCATGCTGGATTCAGCTACCCAAGGCGGAATTAATCGTTAAAGTTGTAAACACAACCGCATCTCCTGTGACGATTTCACCGAAAGTGGTTATTACAGATAAGACCGCCCCTGGTTCGGGTGTATGTGAAATAGATGAAAATGGAAACCAGATTTGTTCGGAGCAGATTGGAATGAGCCCGATGGTACAAGTATTGAGCACTTTTGTTCCGCCGAGTTCTACAACTATCGTCGCGACAGCTGAATTAATTGCACCAGTAATTAAACATGTCTTTCAGGCTGATGTAACTGTTGTGCCGCCAAAATTACCTTGTACACGTACCGAAACAGGTGAGGAGATATGTCCTGAAGTCATAGGATATATGGCACATCTTGCAGCACAAACGTACTTGCCTGAACAGGATCAAAAGCCGGTTGATGTTTCTGGATTGATTAAGGATACGCATCAGGATTTGGTTTCTCGGGTGACATCAGTTGATGCAAATGTTCAAGCGGAAATACAGCAGGTGAAAGACGTTAAGGGGCTTGTTAAATTGACAAAACACGGTGTTTGCGGTCTCGTACAAAAAGTTCTCGGAACCCGCTCACCATTTATGGATGTATGTTTAGAATCTAATATTATTATACCTTTGCCAGCACCGGAGCCGATCATCGTGAAGGCTGGAAGTACGAATGTCGCGACAACATTGACGACAAAAGTTACAGTGGTAAAGAAGTAAGATAAGAAAATCGAAATTGATTACGAAAAAGGACGGCACCATACGGTGACCGTCCTTTTTCGCTTCTGGAATTGTGTTTTATGAATAAACATGTTAGATTGAATCAAAAAAGGGGACAGGGCCTCATTCAAGGGAACCAGAATTTGCCCTCTTTTTTGTAACGAGCAAAGGGAAGTGATATGTTTAATTTAGATTCTCCGGAAGTTCAATTTGCGATCGATGTGGTGCGCCTGGCAGCCCGGCTTGCGCAAAAAATTCGAAATGAAATGGGAAAAATCGCCATTTCTAAAATAGACCGGTCACCTGTAACAGTCGCAGATTTTACGGTTCAGGCGCTGATTGCCTATTTCCTGAAAAAGAAATTTCCTAATGATCCATTGGTTGGGGAAGAGGATTCGGATGTGTTAATGAAATCCGGAGATGAAACGGTCTTAGCCCGGATTCTCGAATATATGCAACTATACATTCCTCAGGTTGATTTAACGCAAGTTTTTGATTTGATTGATATCGGAAAAGGCGAGCCGGCGAATCGGTATTGGACACTTGATCCGATCGACGGAACAAAAGGATTTATTCGCGGGCAACAATATGCGGTCGGTCTCGCCTTGATCGTAGATGGAAAAATCGAAATTGGCGTGATCGGTTGTCCGAATTTAAAAGAAGCGAAATATGATGATATCGGTGGTATCGGATCTTTGGTGTTTGCGGTCAGAGGAGCCGGGGCTTGGTATTCGGCGCTCAATCAGGTTGAGGAAAAACATCTTTTAAAGGTATCTGACAGGATAAAACTGGAAGAAGCGGTGTTGTTGCGTTCTTTGGAAGATAGTCATACGAATAGTGAAAAGACCGAACAACTTATGCAGTCTGCGGGAATAACTAACCCGCCGATTTTGATGGACAGCCTCGCTAAATATGTTCTTTTAGCGGCGGGAAGAGGTGATATTTTCATCCGGTTTGTCCCAAGATCAAATCCGGATTATGCGGAAAAAATTTGGGATCATGCGGCGAGTGTTTTAATGGTTGAAGAAGCCGGCGGAAAAGTAACGGATATTGAAGGCAAAGCGCTTGATTTTACGGCTGGAAGAACTTTGTGCCGGAATAAAGGGATTTTGGTGACCAATCAACATTTTCATGAAGAGATTCTGAATCTATTGAAACAAATTTAGGTAAATAGAATCAGGAGAGCAAGCGCACATGGAAATTAAAAAAGGGGACAGGTTCCGGTTTATTTGTGTTAGAACCTGTCCCCTTTTTTATGCACTCCATTTCAAGTGAACCTATGCATCAAATTCAACTTCTCAAAAAATACGGCTTATCCATTCGCGGGTTTCGCGGCCAGCATTTATTAGTGGATGAAAATATTCAACGGAAAATCGTTGAATTTGTCAAAGTCGAGCCCGGCGAGAAAATTGTTGAGATCGGCCCTGGATTGGGTGCGATTACGGAGCTTTTGCTTGATAAGGGCGCTCGAGTGGTTGCCGTAGAGAAAGATCGAAAATTTGTTGAGATTCTGGAATGTGAGCTCGGAAAAACATATGAAAATCTGAAATTGGTATCAGGCGATATTCTCAAATTTGATTTCGAAAAATGCGCAAAAAATGAACGGCTTAAAGTGGTCGGGAATATACCTTATTATATTACGACGGATATTATTCTGTTTTTGATTAAGAACCGGAAATGGATTGATTCAGCCTATTTAACAATGCAGAAAGAATATGCAGACCGGATTTTTGCTCAGCCCGGGTCGAAATCGTATAGCCGGTTGACGCTTCTTGTCCGGTTTTATGCTGATATCTGCCGAGGCTTTGAGATTTCGCGGACTTGTTTTACGCCTCCCCCCGATGTTGATTCAACTACAATCAGTTTCACGTTTTGGGAAAAACCGCCGGTTGATATTGATGAAGAGCTTCTTTTTCAAGTTATCCAATCTGGTTTTTCAAGCCGCCGGAAAAATATTCTTAATACACTCAGCGCCGGTTTTGAAGGCCGACTGACGAAAGAAAAAGTGAAGAATGTCTTGGATTCCTGCGGAATCGATTTAAATGCCCGCGCCGAGAGTTTGATGCTGAAAGATTTTATCCGTCTCGCAGAGCACATTGGAAAAGTGCTTGCCAAATAATTTATACTGATTATTGTGTCAGCGGAACAATTGGAGCGACCGGGTGTTTATTGACTTTCCCGTTTTGCTATGTTACTATCCCATTTTCCCATAAGGAGTTAGAGCATGGAATCAAAAATAAATATTGATCAAGTGGCGAAGCTTGCCAGGCTCAGTTTAAAACCTGAGGAAAAGGGAAAATTATCCAAGGATCTGGAAAATATTCTTGCCTATGTTGATTTGTTACAAGAACTCGATACGTCCAAAGTTGAGCCCACGAGTCATGTGCTTCCGATTGAAAACGTTTTCCGGAAAGATAAGGTTATCGAATCCGGTGTCCGGAATTTTGTTTTAGACCATGCCCCGAAACGGGATGGGAAATTTTTTAAAGTTCCAAAAGTCATTGAAGGGCTGTAAATAGAGAACAGAGAAGTTCTTTTTATTGGTCATTCCCGCATGTAGTAGGCGGGAATCCAGCCGTAAAGTTTTTGGCGAAAAGAGATTGCTATGCCGAAAACTTGAATGACTGGATCCCCGCTTGCGCGGGGATGACAGACTTGCGAAACCAATTTTAGAGAGCAGAGAGATGGAACCATATAGGCTAACACTAAAACAAGCCCGTGAATTTGTTGGGAAAGATCTTTCCAAACGCGATCAATTGCTGGATGCGCTTGTGAGGCGGGTGAATGACGTTGACCCTCGGGTCAACGCTTACGTTCATTTTGATCCGAAACACATTTCTTCGCAAAAACAAGCCGAATTAAAAGGGCCACTTGCGGGAATTCCGATTTCCATCAAGGACAATATGGTGATCAAAGGATGGGAAACGACATGCGCATCGAATATTCTTAAAGGATTTATTCCTCCCTATGATGCGACCGTGATTCGCAAACTTCGCGATGCCGGTGCGGTGATTTTCGGAAAATGCAATATGGACGAATTTGCGTTTGGTTCTTCGTGCGAAACATCGGCATTTGGGCCGACCAGAAATCCATGGAATTTAGATTGCGTTTCCGGCGGTTCGAGCGGCGGCTCGGCGGCTTGCGTGGCAAGCGATACAGCGATCGCTGCGCTCGGTTCCGACACGGGCGGCTCGATCCGCCAGCCGGCGAGTTTATGCGGTGTCGTGGGACTGAAACCGACTTATGGTCGCGTTTCACGATATGGGTTGATTGCGTTCGGATCGAGTCTGGATCAAATTGGGCCTTTGACGAAAACGGTAGAAGATTCCGCGATTCTCTTGAATGTGATTGCCGGACATGACGAACGCGATTCAACATCGGCGGAAATTCCCGTGCCGGATTACACGGCGTTCTTAGGGAAAAATGTTAAGGGTTTAAAAATCGGGATTCCGAAAGAATATTTTGTGAAAGGCTTGGATTCTGAGGTCGAAAAAGCGGTTCGGGCCGCCATCAAAGTTTTTCAGGATTTGGGGGCATCTATCGCGGAAGTCAGCCTCCCGCATATGAAATATTCCGTTGCGGTTTATTACATTGTGGCGGTTGCCGAGGCGAGTTCGAATTTGGGCCGTTATGACGGTGTTCAATACGGGTTGAGATGCGAAAAAAATAATTTGGTTGAGATGTATTTTGAAACTCGCGATCAAGGGTTCGGAGCTGAGGCAAAGCGGCGCATTTTGCTCGGAACATTTGTGTTGTCTGCAGGCTATTACGATGCTTATTATGTGAAGGGGCTGAAAGCCCGGACGCTGATTAAACAGGATTTCGACCGTGTTTTTGAAAAAGTGGATTTAATCATAGGCCCTGTGTCACCGACACCGGCATTTAAAATTGGCGAAAAGCTGGATGATCCGCTTTCAATGTATTTATCTGATATTTATACGATTGCCGCTAATCTGGCGGGGGTACCGGCAATGAGTGTTCCGTGCGGTTTCTCGTTGACGGGTTTGCCGATCGGGCTTCAATTAACGGCTAAGCCATTTGAAGAAGGAACTATTTTCCGTGTTGCGTCGGCGTATGAAGCAACGATGAAATGGAATGAGAGAAAACCGGAATTGTAATTTTGAACGACGATGTAGGGGCGGGTTTTAAACCCGTCCCTACGTATATGGCTTAGTGGGGTAAATTGCCAAGATGAATCAATACGAACCGGTAATCGGCCTTGAAGTTCATGTGCAGCTCAAGACGGAAAGCAAAATTTTCTGTGCTTGCCGGACGGCGTTTGGTGCGGAGCCTAATCAAAATACGTGTCCCGTCTGCTTTGGGTTGCCCGGATCGCTCCCCGTATTGAATGAGCGCGTTCTCGAGCTTGCCATTAAGGTCGGGCTTGCGCTCGATTGTGAAATTTCTCCGAAGATTAAATTCGACCGGAAAAATTATTTTTATCCCGATCTTCCGAAAGCCTATCAAATTTCTCAATACGACATGCCGGTTTCCAAGTCAGGATATTTAATCATTCGTACAACTGCCCCTCACCCTAATCCTCTCCCCCGTCAAATTGAAGGCGGGCAGGCTCAGGGAGAGGGAAGGGTGAGGGTGTTACAAGAGCGGAAGATCGGGATTACCCGGGCGCACTTGGAAGAAGATGCGGGAAAATTATTGCACGAAGGAATCACTGACGGTAGCTGGGTGGATTATAACCGTGCGGGCGTTCCGCTCCTCGAGATTGTTTCGGAGCCGGATATCCGTTCTCCGGACGAAGCGTATGATTATTTAATGGCGTTGAAATCCATTCTCCAATATCTGGATGTGAGTGACTGTAATATGGAAGAAGGAAGCTTGCGTTGTGACGCGAATATATCGGTCCGGAAAAAGAGGGACGAAAAGCTTGGGACGAAGGTTGAAATTAAGAATTTAAATTCATTTCGCGCCGTTCAAAAAGCGATTGCGTTTGAGATCGAGAGGCAAACCGGTGCGGTGGAGGGCGGAGAAACGATTCGCCAAGAGACGCGGCTCTGGAATGAGGGGAAACAGGAAACGATCAGCATGCGTTCGAAAGAATTTGCCCATGACTACCGATATTTTCCGGAGCCTGATTTGGTTCCGTTTTCTGTTCCGGCCACGAAAATAGAAGATATTCGTAAAAGCATCCCGGAACTTCCATTTTCAAGGATGGGCCGTTTCCAATCGGAATATGGGCTTTCCGAATATGATGCAAAAGTGCTTATTGCGGACAAGAAGTGGGCCGATTTTTTTGAAGAATGCATCAAGGAAAAAGTTAATCCAAAATTGGTTAGCAATTGGCTACAAACGGATACAGCAGGTTTATTAAATGAACGGAAAATTGAAATTAGCGCAGCGAAAATAACTGCTAAAACATTCGCTGGACTTATAAAGCTTATTGAAAAGGGAACGATCAGCGGAAAAATTGCGAAAGAGGTTCTTCCCATGATGCTGGATACCGGTAACACAGCAGAGGCGATTGTCAAAGAAAAAGGAATGGAACAGGTTACGGATGTTGGCGCGCTTGAGCAGGCGATTGACCGGGTCATTCAGGAAAATCCGGGCCCGGCGGGGCAGGTTCGCGAGGGCAAGAAACAAGCCATGGGGTTTTTAGTAGGCAAGGTTATGCAGCTGACGGGCGGTAAAGCCAATCCGAAGATGGTGAATGAACTTTTAGCAAAAAAGCTATCGTGAGTGAAGGGGTGCTTTGCTCGTTCATCAGTTTTCCGTGAATAAAATATGAGAAGAAAAAAGTTTAGTTTCTTTAAATTCCTCAAAAATAATCCGGTTGTCATTGTCTTTACGATTATTTTTATCGCAGGTCTCTGGCTCGGCTTCAACATTGGGCGGAAAAGTGTTGAGTGGGAGCAGAGGGAAGGTCGCCCTTTACGGAAAACTTACACTGCCGAAAAAAAGAAGATTCCTTCCGAATCGCCATTCGCCGCTTTTTTCCGAAAAAGAGAAGTCAAAATAGTCCCGCAATCCGGGGTTGGCAAGATCGGCCGGCCGGTTAAAATTTCTCCAGTGCCGAAAAAGAAGGGATTGCCGCGTGTAGTGATCATGCTTGACGATATTGGATATAGCAAGGCGTATAAAGACATTTTATTTTCTATTCAGCCCAAAATGACGCTCGCCATTTTACCGCAGGTGGTGTTTACTAAATATTATGTTCAAGAAGCGAAAAAACGCGGCTATGAGACTATTTTGCATCAACCTCTCGAGCCTGATAATGAAAATGGTATTTATAATCCGGGCGCCGGTGTGATTTTAACCAGCATGAAACCCGATGAAGTCAGAAATATTTTAAGTGTTAATCTTAATGACGTCCCTTGGGCAGTCGGAATTAATAATCATATGGGATCAAAAGCTACGCGAGATGAAGTGTTGATGGAAATTTTAATGGGGGAGCTCAAGACGCGGAAATTATTTTTCTTGGATAGCTTGACGCATTCAAAATCAATAGCCTATGATGTCGCGCTTTCCGAAGGGATTCCTGCGTTTAAACGGGATGTTTTTCTGGATCGCGAAAACGATTTTGAATATATCAAAGGCCAGTTTGCGCAAGCGGTTCAGATTGCCAAAGAACAAGGATATGCCGTTGCGATAGGTCACCCCTATGACAACACTTTGCAGGTTTTGAAATTGAAGATGCCAACGCTTAAAAATGAGGGGGTTCAAATTTCAACGTTAAAGGATTTACTCCAAGATGCTAACGCTCGGGATTGAAACTTCTTGTGACGAAACCGCTTGTGCGGTGATCGAAAATGCCAATATCATCCGGGCAAGTGTTGTGTCTTCAAGCCTTACTCTGCATCAGCCATTCGGCGGTGTTGTGCCGGAAATTGCGTCGCGTCACGCCTTAGAGGCGATCGATCTTGTTTACGGAGAAACCCTTAAGAAAGCAAAAGCAAAGCCTGAGGATGTGGATTTGATTTCTGTTACAGTCGGCCCGGGTCTGATCGGTTCTCTGTTTGTCGGTGTTTCTTTCGCGAAAGCTTTGAGTTTTGCGTTGGATATTCCGTTTGTCGGAGTTAATCATATCGAAGCGCATCTTGAAGTGAATTTTCTTGGGAAACGCCGGCCGGGAAAATATATCGGAGTGGTTGTGTCAGGCGGCCACACGAGTATTTTAAAAATGTCGGGAGAAAATTATCATCTACTCGGGGAAACGATTGATGATGCAATCGGCGAAGCGTATGATAAAGTATCGAAAATTTTAGGACTTGGTTATCCGGGCGGGCCGCTCATTGATAAACTTGCGCGCGAAGGAAATCCGAAAACTTTTTCGTTTACAAAGCCGAAACAGGAAGGAGATTACAACTTTAGTTTCAGCGGGATTAAAACAGCGGCGCTTCATTTGTATCAGCGCGAGAAAAACCGATTTCATTCCGAACAGTACCTGAAAGATTTCTGCGCAAGCTTCCAAGAAGCGGTTGTCCGTTGGGTGGTTGGGAAGGCTTGCTTAGCTTGTGAAAAGGAAGGGATTAAAACGGTTGTCATCGGCGGTGGAGTCAGCGCAAATTCAAGACTGCGGGAATTGTTCACGGAAGAATGTAAAAAAAGACGGTATCAATTGTTTTTACCGGAACGGGCATGGACGACTGATAATGCGGTGATGATTGCGCTTTTGGGGTACCGGAAATATCGAAAAGGAATACGATCGGATTTTAAAACTGTGGCAGATCCATCATTAGCAATTGCATTATAAAAAGGAGGAATCATGGAATCGATGGCGACGTATCTGGAAATATTTGCGCGTCTTGGAATAGCTGCGCTGTTTGGTGGGCTGATCGGATTTGAGAGGGATTTGCATCATAAGATTGCCGGATTTAGGACATACTCCGTTGTGTCGCTCGGATCGGCATTGATTATGCTGGTATCTCTTCATATTTTTGAAATTTATCATGGCCTAACATCGGTTGACCCGGGGCGCATTGCTGCGCAGGTAGTGGCCGGTGTCGGATTTTTGGGGGCTGGAACCATTATTCGTGATCAAACGCATGTGAAAGGACTAACCACCGCTGCCGGTATTTGGTTGGCGTCCGGAATCGGTCTTGCGTGCGGTCTTGGTTATTTCGGAGCTGCTGCGATTGCGACCGTGATGTCATTGTTTGTATTGGTTGTGTTTTCTTATATTGGGCGAAAAATGGGTTCGAGAGATGTTTGAAGTCAAATAAGCGCTCAACTTACGTTCCGTAAGTTGAATGCGCGAATTTGATCCCCGCAAGTTTTTGGCGGGGATCCATGAACGAAGATTCCCGCTAAAAGCATGCGGGAATGACAGTAGCTGAAAGGAAAAATGGAATATTCACGGCGAGCGATTGAAGCAATTATCAAACGGGTTTCCCAAAGAAAGCTTTCTCCGGAAAGTGCCTTCAAGAAACTGAAAGACCTCTCGTACGAATCTCTCGGGTTTGCGCAGCTCGATCATCACCGGGTGATCAGAAAAACATTGCCGGAAGCTATTTATACTCCGGGGAAAACGACAGAGCAAATTGAAAAGATTCTTGCAAAGTTTTTTAAACACGGGAACACGGTTTTGCTCACTCGGCTGTCCGAGAAAATTTTCCGGTTATTGAATAAAAAATTTCCGGCACTGCAATACTCCAAATCGGCACAACTGGCATTTTTAAATGCCCGGAAACCGGGTGTGCGTAGCGGTTTTGTCGCAGTCGTGACGGCAGGAACCAGCGATATTCCGGTTGCTGAAGAAGCCGGTGTAACGCTTGAAGCATTGGGGGAAAAAGTAGCCCGTTTTTATGATTGTGGAATCGCGGGACTTCAGCGGCTATTGGATCATGTTCGGAAAATTGAGTCAGCGGATGTGGTGATTTGTGTGGCCGGGATGGAAGGCGCGCTGCCGAGCGTGCTTGCGGGTTTAATTTCGAAGCCGATTATTGCGGTTCCGACGAGTGTGGGTTATGGGGCCAATTTTAAAGGAGTTACGCCGCTTCTCTCAATGCTGAATTCTTGTTCGCAGGGCGTTGCGGTGGTGAATATTGATTCCGGGTTTAGTGCCGGATGTTTCGCTAAGTTAATCATGAATCAGATAAATCAAGGTGACACTCGGCCGAAAAAACATTAAAATTGTTTCATGTTCATTAATTCTTCAGGATAAGAGAGGGGAACTATGATTTTAAAAATTGCGTTACCAAAAGGAAGCCTTCAAGAAGCGACTTTTCAATTATTCAAAAAAGCCGGTTACAATATTGTTGCCGATTCACGGTCTTATTATCCGACAACGGACGATCCGGAACTTGAGCTCGTTTTATACCGGCCGCAGGAAATGCCGCGTTATGTGCAAGATGGCGTGGTTGATTGCGGAATCTGCGGGCATGACTGGGTGGTCGAAAATGAAGCGGATGTGATGGAAATTACGGAACTCAAATATTCGAAAGCGACAAGCCGGCCTGTGAAATGGGTACTGGCCGTTCCGAATGGTTCGCCGTTTAAAACGGCGAAAGATTTAAAAGGGAAGAAGATTTCGACGGAACTTGTCGGAGTGACGAAACGGTATCTGAAGAAAAAAAACGTGCGAGCAAAAGTCGAATTTTCCTGGGGTGCGACAGAGGTAAAACCGCCGAAGTTGGCGGATGCGATTGTCGAAGCTACCGAGACCGGATCAAGCTTGCGCGCGAATAATCTTTGTATCATTGATACCGTGCTTGTGTCGACGACGCGTTTGATTGTGAACAAAAAAAGCTACAAAGATCCCGAGAAAAAGAAGAAGATTGAAAATGTCGTCTTGTTACTGAAAGGTGCGATTGCTGCACAGGAAAAAGTCGGACTTAAGATGAATGTTGAGAAGAAAAATCTTAAGAAAGTTTTGGCGATCCTTCCCGCCTTGAAAAAACCAACGATATCACATCTTTCAGAGCCGGACTGGGTGGATGTGGACACGATTATTGACGAGCCGGTCGTGCGCGAATTGATTCCGAAGTTGAGGGAAGCCGGGGCCGAGGGCATTATTGAATATCCGTTAAATAAGGTTATTAACTAACAAGTCAAAAGGCAAAAGTAAAAAGTCAAAAAGGAAAAGAAATGAAAAAAGGGGATAGAAAAAGCAGGAAAGGGGACAGGCAATGGCACCATTGGGACAATTGCCTGTCCCCTTTTCTGCGTGAACACCGCGGTTTTGTTTTTACGGTGACTTTATTCCCCTTTTTTACTTTTCACTTTTAACTTTTAACTTTATATCCAGGAGGTCTATCATGCCTTGTGGTAAGAAGAAAAAAAAAGCAAAGATGAATAAGCATAAGCGGAAAAAGAAACTCCGGAAGAATCGTCACAAGAAAAAAGCTTGGTCATGAGGTAAGTGACAAGTACACAAGTGCACAAGAGCACAAGGTAACAATAAATTATCTTTTTAATTCTTATGCGCTTGTGCGCTTGTATGCTTGTGCGCCTTATGAAATCAATTTTCCTTCTCAGTCCCGCGAAAATCAACCTGCATTTAGCTGTCCTCGGTAAACGGCCGGACGGTTATCATGAGATTTTTACCTTATTCCATAGAATTTCAATTTTTGACGAGTTGATTCTCAAAAAGTGTTCAGAAGGTGGCAATTGTTTCAAACTATCCACTCAGCCGCCAGAAATCATTCCGTTTAAAAAAAATATTATTTATAAAGCTTATCGATTGCTTCGAAAAGCTGTTTCATGGAAAGGCGGAGTTCATATTACTTTGCATAAAAAAATACCTGTGCAAGCGGGCTTAGGGGGTGGATCCAGTAACGCGGCTTATTTTTTATTGGGAATGAATGAGTTATTTGGGCTGGGTTTGTCTCTTAAAACCCTATGTGAATTGGGTCAGAAGCTGGGCGCCGATGTTCCTTTTTTTCTCCACAAAGTTAATCAGGCGATCGGCCGGGGGCGTGGAGATCGGATTCAACCGGTTCCATTTAAGGAGAAAATGTGGATAACTTTGATTATCCCGAACTTTTATGTGTCTACAAAAGAGGCCTATCAGAGCCTTCAAAAAACAGGAATTATTACCTGTCGAAGGGCAAGGTTGACAAGAATAAATCACGCTGTTACAATAACTTCCGTTCTTTCTAAACAGAGGGGTAAGCATGCGACGTCCGTGATTTTGCGGAATGATCTGTTTGAGGCAAGCTGTCTCGTTCAGCCAAAGCTGAAAGAGATAGATTTTCTTCTTGCCAGCCTTTCGATCAAAAATAAATTAATGAGTGGAAGCGGTTCGGCTATGTTTTGTTTGCATCGAACGAAGAAAGAAGCAGAACGGATCGGGCGTCAGATTAAGAAACGGAAGCCTAAGTTTAAAGTTTTTTCGTGTCACACTTATTAGGTTAGGCGGCCATGAAGATTACAGAAGTCAGAATATTCCAAAAGGCCAGTGCAGATAAGAAACTTCGTGCGTTTGCGACAATAACGATCGATGATTGTTTTGTGGTCCGTGACATTAAAATCATTGAGGGCAGTAAGGGATTGTTTGTCGCTATGCCTTCACGCCGTGTCAAAGAACCATGCCTGAATTGTCATCACCGAAACGTCATTCGGAGCCGGTACTGTAATCAATGCGGTAAACAGCTTGAGGTGGTGAATAGGCCGATGTCCGAAAAAGGGGATGATTCGTCACGGCAAGATGAACATCGCGATATTGCTCATCCGATTACGGTGGAGTGTCGCGAGTATATTCAAAAGACGGTTTTAGAAACTTTTGAAAAAGAAAAAAGCAATTTGCGAAAAGTCGACCAAGAGTAATTGTGTTATTCTTGACGGTTCGAGCGATATTCCAAAGAGATGATTTGACCAATCCGCTTCTTAATTTACAGTAAGCGGATTTTTTTTATTTCGAAGAGAGTACTGCCATTCTATCGTTTTACGTTCATGTTTTTGTTAATGATGTTATTGCCCGATGGTGAAATGTCCGCCAGATTGCGCGGCGGATCCGCCACGATTTGTGGCGGAGTATCACCCGGTTATTCGAGGTGCTTTTTAATGGCTTATTTTGTGTATGTTCTTAGATGGAAGCCATTATGTTGGTAGTGCACAAGACGTTGTGATGCGGTTGAAGCAGCATAATCAGAAGCGAAACCGTTCAACGAAAAGCCGTTGTCCTTGGAAGTTGGTGCACCAAGAAGAATATCGATCACGTAGCGAAGCTGTCAGAAGAGAACGCTTTTTTAAAACTGGCGCGGGTCGAAATTTTTTGAAAAATAAATTAACCGTTCATTAGTCTAATGCCCGATGGTGAAATGGTATCACACTGCCCTTTGGAGGCAAGATTCCTGGTTCGAGTCCAGGTCGGGCAGCACTGATTATCATTGAAATATCCATGTGAATATTTATCGGAAATCAGTGCAGCCCTATCGCTTTCATTGAAAATTAAATTTCGTTTCAGCGTGGCGCAAGGGCAGGTTTGACTTTCCATAGATAATTTTATCAGGGAGTCAAAACCAGTCCTTGAGCTTCTGATGAAAATGTTAACGGTAGCTCAAGGGCAGTTTTCATCCAAATTTAACTTGGAAAATAGCGGCAATCCTGTCACAGTCGGTTTAAACGTGAGGATGATTGCCAGCAGGCCCATGCGAAGCATGGGGCAGTACTGATATTCACCAATCATTATTAGGCGCGGGTCTTTAAATGATTATCTACGAAGAAGTATTAAAGGAATTTCAGAAGCAAAAAGTAAAGTATGTTCTGGTGGGCGGGATTGCAGTCAATCTGCTTGGCTCACTAAGAAGCACGGCTGATTTGGATATCCTCGTGGAAATGAGCGATGATAATCTCTCAAAAGTGGTGGGGATTCTAAAGAAAAAGGGATATAAGGTAAAGCAGCCGGTTGACCCTATGGGAATTGCTGATGCTAAAACACGAAAAGACTGGATCGAAAACAAGCATATGAAAGCATTCAATTTCTATAAAGAGGACCAGATGAAGGAAGTTGATATTATTATTGAGTCACCGGTAACATTTGAAGACGCACAGAAAAATATAGTCCGCATGAAAAGCGGAAATATTACGCTCCCTGTTATTTCAATTAGCGATTTGATTAAAATGAAAGAAAACACAGGGCGCCGGATCGATCAATTTGACGTGGAGCAGTTGAGACAGATAGAGGAAATTCGAGGGGCCGAATGATTACGAAATGGGAAACGGAAAAGGAACGTACTCTGCGATTGATGAATATTTCTCCCCAAAAAAAAATGGAATGGCTTTATAAGATGCAACAATTCGTAGATAGATTTTCGTCTAAGCGTTTTCGGGGAGTGCGTAAAAAATTGAAAGAGAGGGCACATTAATATGGAACGATGTTCTTTTTGCGGGCGTGATAAAAAGAGAGAAATTAAGAAGATTTTTGCGGGGCCGGGTGTTTATATTTGTGATGTGTGTATTCGGGTTTGTCATGACATGATCACAAAAGATAGTAGCAATGACTTTAAGGCTTCCGAGGTGTCTTCTGTCGGGCGTTTAACGCCGAAAGAAATTAAAGAGCGGTTGGATCAATATGTGATAGGCCAGGACAGAGCCAAGAAACAACTGGCAGTGAGTGTTTACAATCATTATAAACGCGTCCGTGAACAGGCGCGGAATCTTGATCAGCAGGTTGAACTGGAGAAAAGCAATATTTTGATGATTGGGCCGACCGGTTCCGGGAAAACATTGCTTGCAAGGACCTTAGCGAAGTTGTTGGATGTTCCGTTTGCAATAGCCGATGCGACCACGCTAACCGAAGCCGGATATGTCGGTGAAGATGTCGAGAATATTTTGCTCAGGCTTTTGCAGGCCGCGAATTTTGACGTCAAAAAGGCGGAACTCGGAATTGTCTATATTGACGAAATCGATAAAATTGCACGCACAACTGAAAATGTTTCTATCACCCGCGATGTTTCCGGCGAGGGGGTTCAGCAGGCGCTTCTCAAAATGCTGGAAGGGACAGTTGCGAATGTGCCGCCGCAAGGCGGGAGGAAACATCCGCAACAGGAATTCATTCAGGTGGATACGAAAAATATTTTGTTTATCTGCGGTGGCGCGTTCAGCAATTTAGATAAGATCATCCAACGGCGAATTGCCGACAAGGTCATCGGCTTCGGAGCGGAACTTGCGCGAAAAGAAGCATACGAAATCGGAGAAATTCTGGAGTTTGTTGAGACCGAAGATTTGCTGAAATTCGGATTTATCCCGGAATTTATCGGGCGTTTCTCGGTGGTGGCAACGCTGAATGGGCTTCGAAAATCCGATCTGATTCAAATTTTAACGGAACCGCGGAATGCGCTTGTCAAACAATATCAGCGGTTTTTCGAAATGGAAAATGTAGAGCTTGAATTCGAAGATGAGGCGCTTGATTATATCGCCGGTGAAGCCATGAAAAAGGGAACGGGTGCCCGCGCACTCCGGTCGATTTTGGAAGATATTATGTTGGATGTGATGTATGATATCCCCTCCGAAAGGCATATTACGACATGCCGGATTACGCGCGAAGTTGCTGAAGGGCGTCTTGCGCCGATTTTGATCAGCGCAACAAACCCTGAAAGACAATTGGCATAAAGGAATTTAAATGAGGCAGAAATTTCAATTAAAAGATCGGACCAAGGAAGCACTTGCCGGTTATGGATTTCTGATGCCAAACTTCGTGGGGTTTTTGGTGTTCACGTCCATTCCCGTGTGCGCATCTATGGCGTTGAGTTTTTTTAGTTGGGATTTGCTTTCCCCACCAAAATTTGTGGGGATTGCTAATTTTATCGAATTATTTAAGGATCCATTTTTTTGGAAGTATTGCTGGAACACAGTGGTGTTAATGTGCGCCATTCCGTTTAGTGTTGCGGGATCTTTGCTTCTTGCGCTTGCGATGAATCAGAAGCTGAAAGGAATTGTTTTCTTCCGGACGGTTTATTTTCTGCCTACCATTTGTTCGGGGGTAGCCATTTATGTCTTGTGGCGGTTTATTTACAATCCGGAATTTGGGGCATTAAATGCGATGATTTTTAAATTGGGGGAACTGATTCATTTGCCGCTGCGAGGGCCTAATTGGTTGACAGATGAACAATGGGCAAAACCCGCACTGATTATTATGAGTGTGTGGCAAACTGTTGGCGGATATAACATGATTCTGTATTTGGCCGCATTACAGGGTGTCCCGCGGGATTATTATGATGCGGCCGAAGTCGATGGCGCCAATGAATGGCAAAAGTTCTGGAATGTGACATGGCCCCAAATTTCTCCGACAACATTTTTCATTGTGATTATGTCGATTATCGGAGGTTTTCAAGCGGGATTTGATCCCGCTTATATTATGACGGGCGGCGGTCCGAACGGATCCACGACGACAATTATTTACTATATTTATAATAATGCGTTCCAATGGCATAATATGGGTTACGCCGCTGCGATTTCTTGGATTCTGTTTATTATCGTTTTTATCATTACAGTGCTGCAGTGGCGAATGTTCGGAAGAGTTGTCCATTATTAGAAAATCGTAAAGGTAAAAATGATTATAGATGCATTGTTAGATAAACAACAGAAAAGATTAATACAGGCGCGGGCGAGAAAGCGTTTTATCCAACGCGTGATTGCTTATGGAGTGATGATTGTCGGAGCGGTCACGATGATTGCGCCATTTCTTTGGATGGTGACAGCTTCCTTAACGAAAGCTGGTGATATTGTTTTGGGTGGGCGGGATTGGTGGCAGGGATGGATCCCGACATCGTTTATTTGGAAAAATTATGTTGAAGCGTTTCGGGTCGTGCCATTTTTGAGGTTTTATCTTAATTCGATTTTTGTTGTTTTATTGACAACCGTCGGTCAAGTTGCGACAAGCGCCTTTTCGGCTTATGCGTTTGCGCGACTTCGTTTTCCGGGCCGTGATCAAATTTTCTTCGCCTATATTGCAACGATGATGATTCCCGGAGCGGTGACGATGATCCCGGTTTTTATTTTACTCAAATATTTGGGATGGATTGATTCTTACAAGGCAATGATTCTACCGGGGATTTTTACGGCATACGGGACGTTTATGCTCCGGCAGTTTTTTATGACACTTCCAAGCGATCTCGAAGATGCGGCGAAAATAGATGGTTGCAGTTATTTTGGGATTTTTTGGCGGGTGCTGCTTCCGCTTTGCAAACCGGCGCTTGCAACATTGACGACGTTTACGTTTATGGGAACATGGATGAATTTTATGTGGCCCTTGGTGGTGATTAATTCACAGGAAAAATTTACGCTTCCGGTGGGACTCGCGTATTTTCAAAGTCTTCATAATACGGACTGGACTTTGCTCATGGCGGGTTCCGTGATGATGATTTTTCCGATCTTGATGGTGTTTATGTTTAATCAAAGATATTTTGTCGAAGGAATCAAGCTGAGCGGTATTAAAGGATAACGATGGACAGGTTTTCCTGTCATCCCCGCAAAAGCGGGAATGACACAGATACCTGTCGAGGTAAGTGAATATTCTTGGTTAAGGGTTAAGGTTTCGGCGAGATGAAACGCAAAAAAAATGCAGTACTGATTTTAGCGGCCGGGCAGGGAACGAGGATGAAGTCCGAACTTCCCAAGGTTCTCCATGAGGTAGGAGGAGTTCCGGTTCTTGCACATGTGATTCACTGTGTGAAAGAGGCCGGAATCAGGAATATCAGTGTTGTGGTTGGATATCAGCGTGAACGGTTTCGTTCTTTGTTAATTGGAAGTCAGGCGATTGTACAAGAGAAGCAGCTCGGAACGGGGCATGCCGTGATGCAGGCTAAAGCTCATTTCAGCCGCTTCGAAGGGGAAATTCTCGTCATGCCTGGTGATGTTCCGTGCATGAGGCCGGAAACGATCCGTCGTTTAATGGATGAGCATCGGAAGTCTGGTGCGAAAGCGACTGTTTTGACGGCGGAGGTTGAACATCCGGCAGGCTATGGGCACATAATCCGCGACAATGGCAAAGTGGTGGGAATCAGAGAGGAATTAGATGCGACGGAAAATGAAAAACAGATTCCGGAAGTCAATTCCGGTATTTATATGTTTCATGCTCGGACCTTATTTGAAGTATTAAATTCGATCAAAGAAAATGCAAAGAAAAAAGAATATTATTTAACGGATGTGATTGAAGAGCTTGTCCGCGCGGGACATCCGGTTTCATCATTCCGGTGTGAGGATGAAAGAGAAATGCAAGGAATTAATACGAGAGCACATTTAGCAGCCGCAAATAAAATTTTAAATGAACGGGAAATTAATCGACACCAGGAAGCGGGTGTGACGGTTGTCTCTCCGGAGCAGACATTTATTGCGACAGATGTTGAAATTGGGAACGATACAGTGATCCATCCGTTTACATGGATTGAACCAGACGTGAAGATTGGAAAAAAATGCATCGTTGGGCCGTTTGCGAAAATCCGTTCAAAATCCCAGATTGGGAATGGATGTATTGTCGGAAGTTTTGTCGAGGTGGTTCGTTCAAAAGTTGGCGACGGAACTTATGTGAAACATTTGAGTTATTTGGGCGACGCTGAGCTTGGGAAAAAGGTTAACGTGGGAGCCGGAACTGTTGTCGCGAATTATGACGGAAAAAATAAAAACAAAACGATCGTTCGGGACGGTGCGTTTCTGGGATGTAATACGGTTTTAATTGCGCCAACTCAAGTTGGCCGTGCCGCAAAAACCGGTGCAGGAGCGGTTGTGAGGGCGCATCATTTTGTTCCGGATGGGGAAACCGTTGTCGGCGTTCCGGCGAATGTGATTAAACAATCAAATAAGAAAAAGAAAATCCAAAAAAATAAATTTCGAAGGAGTTAAGGAATGGCGTATCATTATAAGCGACAAAATGGTCATCAGCATAATGGCGAGAAAAAAAATCGGAATCTTTCGATCTTAACCGGAAATTCAAATCCAAAGTTGGCGCAAGCAATCTGTGCTCATCTTGATGTGACGATCGGGAGAGCGATGGTCGGCAGATTCCCCGAAGGAGAAATTCAGGTTCAAATTCAGGAAAATATCCGGGGAAAAGACGTTTTTATCATTCAATCAACATCAACGCCGCCGAATGATCACCTAATGGAACTTTTGATTTTAATTGATGCTGCCCGGCGGGCTTCAGCGGAACGGATTACCGCGGTGCTTCCGTTTTTCGGTTATGCGCGCCAAGACCGGAAAGATAGGCCGCGTGTGCCGATTACGGCGAAGCTCGTTGCAAATTTACTTGCGAGTGCGGGGGCGGATCGAGTGTTGACGATGGATTTGCATTCAAATCAAATCCAGGGTTTTTTTGATATCCCCGTGGATCACCTTTATTCGATTAATGTTCTTTCGCGATATATTGCAAAGAAAAATTTAAGAAATTTAGTTGTTGTTTCACCGGATGTCGGAGGAACAAAACTTGCAAGAGCGTATTCAAAGGTTCTTGATGCCCAGCTGGCCATTATTGATAAGCGTCGTGAAGGAGCGATGACGACGAAAGTGATGAATATCATCGGAGATGTGAAAGGCCGTGATGTAGTACTTGTCGATGATTTGATTTCGACGGGAAGTTCGCTGGTTGAAGCGGCGCATGCACTGAAAAATGCGGGATCTTTAGATGTGTACGCGGCCGTGGTGCATCCCATTTTAGTCGGGCCGGCGATAGAACGGATCCAAAATTCACAGTTGAAAGAATTGATTGTGAGCGATTCGATTATGATTTCGCCCGAAAAACAGATTGAAAAAATTAAAGTTCTTTCGGTGGCGAAATTATTAGGAGAGGCTGTCGGGCGCATTCATGACAACGAATCTGTCAGCTCGCTGTTTGAGAAATCGGCAGTCGAGGCGTAATCAGCCATTATAGTTTTTTTAAATTTTAATTTAGCGAAGGAGAAAAGAAATGGAAATTTTAACACTTAAAGCGAGTCGCCGTGAACAAATTGGCCGGCGGCAAGTCAAAAAAATTAGAGCCGATAAACAAATCCCTGCTGTTGTCTATAGCAAGGGAACCGAAGCGATTTCGATTCAATTCACTTATGATGATTTTCATCGTGTGATTCATACGAAGGCCGGGGAAAATGCGGTTATTCAATTGGTTATTAGTTCCGGGACCGGAAAACCTGTTGAAAAAACCGTGGTCATTAAGGAGATTCAGCAAGATCCGGTTACTGAAAAGATGAAGCATATCGATTTTAAGGCGATTTCGCTGACTGAAAAAATCGAAGTGAAAGTACCACTTCATGTGATAGGGGAAGCCATGGGTACGAAGAAGGGCGGAATTCTCGATGTCATTCATTATGAGATAGAAGTAAAATGTCTTCCGACGAATATTCCCGAGAAATTTGATGTGGATGTTTCCGGCTTAGATATCGGAAATTCGATTCATGTGAAAGACATGACATTCCCATCCGGTGTTGAGATCTTGATCGATTCGGAGGAAGTGGTGATCGCGGTTCATGCTCCGAAAGCTGAAGAAGTTCCGGCCGGGGAAGAGGCAAAAGCAGAGCCTGAAGTTATCGGTAAGGAGAAGAAGGAAGGCGAAGCTGAAATTGCCCCTGAAGCCGAAAAGTCTGAAAAGTCTGAAAAAGCAGAAAAGAAAGAGTAACCGAAAATATCACGGACCATTATTAAGAATGCATGGCGTTAAGCTGATTGTAGGATTGGGGAATCCGGGAAAGAAGTATGAGCACACACGGCATAATGCCGGATTCTTAGTTGTTGACGCGCTGCTTGAAGCGTCAAGGAAAAATGGGAAAGCCTTTGAAAAGAGAAAAGGTTCGTATCAAGTCGCGATATTATCTGATTGTTTAGAAAAAGTGTTTATTGCCAAGCCAACGGCTTTCATGAATGTCAGTGGTCAATCGGTGAAAGATTTGATCGTTGAATATAATATTTCGCCGAGCCAGATACTCATTGTAGTTGACGACATTTATTTGCCGCTTGGGAAGATCCGGATTCGTTCCAGAGGAACCTCTGGTGGACATAATGGAATTCAATCGGTGATTGATTGTTTGGGGACATCTTCATTTGCACGGTTGCGGGTAGGGATTGGATTGCCTAACGATCGCCCAAAAGACTTGGCCGGGTATGTTTTGAGTGAATTTCATGGCACAGAGTATAAGGATTTTATCGCGTCAATTGAGCGTGCCAGGGATGCTTGTTTGGATTGGGTTTACCACGGCCTCCATAAGGTGATGGGGAAATATAATTAAGAAGGTTTGGCAGGTCTCTTTTTAAGAGGAAAATAAGAATTTTGAAGGTTTGCCAAAAGAATTTAATTATGATACATTATTACACTTTTTCCACAGTTAATCTTTTATTGATTTCAAAAAGGAAGGAAGGATAATTCACTTGAAAGCTTACGAAGGAGCCATTATTTACTTCCCTCAATTGGCAGGGGATCAAATCAAGCAAGCGAAAGATGAATTTTCGGAGCTGGTTAAAAAATTGGGCGGGAAGATGATATCAGCCGTTGAACAGGGAACGCGAACCCTGGGTTATAAGGTTAAAAAAAACAGTCAAGGGTTTATTATTATTTATGACTTTGAGCTGCCGACAGATCAAGCGACTAGTTTTCGACGAACATTACAGCTTTCTGAAAACATTCTGAAGTTTAATATTTATGTGAAACGCGTTTCGAAACCGAAAGGAAAAAATCCGGTTCCGAATCAGCAAACTGTTGCCGCTACGAAATAATCCAATCTTATTCGAGTGGGCGATTTGATTTTTAAAGGAGAGGCCTTTTAAGGTCCTTATAAAACTTATGGCAGCATCTTTAAACCGAGTTTTGTTAATTGGGAATTTAACACGGGATCCAGAGTTGCGTTATATTCCGTCCGGACAAGCAGTTACTTCTTTTACGGTTGCAGTTAATCGTACCTATGCGGCGGCGACCGGCGAGAAAAAAGAAGAAGTCAGTTTCATTCGGGTTGTTGTTTGGGCAAAACGGGCTGAAGTGTGTCATGAATATTTGCGGAAAGGAAGTCCGGTTTTTGTCGAAGGCCGTCTTCAGAGCCGGAGTTGGGACGCTCCGGATGGGACAAAGCGAAGTACGATTGAAGTTATTGCGCAGAACGTTCAATTTTTAGGAAAATCAGATCGGCAAGGTAGCGGAGCTGCAGTGCCTCCTCCCGATGTGCCGGAAGCTATTATTGATGACCAATCGTTTATGAATGCTGGAGGGAAGGGCGCTACTTTAGATGTGTCAAAAGACGAATTACGCCCTGACGAAGAAGTTCCGTTTTAATTCGATAAAAAACTAAAATTTATTTAGAAGGGAGTAAATCAAAATGCGTATGGAGTATGGATCTTCTGGCAATAGTAGATCGAGTGGCAGTAGTAGACCGAGGTTCGGATTTGGTAACAAAACAGCGGCTGATGGACCGTCGCGTTTTCCAAGAAAACGTGTTCGCCGGTTTGGAAACCAAGTCATTCAAAATATCGACTATAAGAATGTTGATGTGTTGAGAAACTTTATCTCTGAAAAGGGCAAGATTCTTCCCCGAAGAATCGCAGGACTTTCATCCAAAGAACAACGTATGTTAGCCCGCGCCGTCAAGCGTGCGAGACATTCTGGATTTTTGGCATTTCAACAACCGTAATTCGAAAGTTTACTTTCGTTATCTGTCGTTGATTGGCATCAGAAATTAATTTCAAGCGTAAACCGTGTGCGTAAAAAGGAGTGAAAGAATTCCATGGAAGTGATTTTAACTCAAGACATAGATCGATTAGGCAAGGCTGGAGAACGTGTCAAAGCTAAAGATGGATATTGCCGGAACTATTTAATTCCGAATCGTTTGGCAGTGTCCGTTACTCAAGGGGGCATCAGGTTTCTCGAAGCGAAGAAACGTCGGGCGGAAGAAAAACGGATTCAAGAAAAACAGCAGGCCGAACAGATTGCTACGAAACTTGAGCAGTCAACCTGTGTGATTAAGGCGAAAGTCGGCGCGGAAGGGAAACTTTTCGGTTCAGTGACGCGGCAGCATGTTTACGAGGAACTCCAACAACTTGGGTTTGATATTGATAAGAAGAAAATTGAGCTTGTAGAGGTAATTCACAAGGTTGGCGAATATTCCGTTCCAGTCAGGCTTCATTTTGAAGTGAAGGCCCAGCTTAAAGTGATTGTAACTGAAGCGTAAGCAAATTTTCTTAACCGATTTTTACAGAGAATCAATAAGATATATCAATGGAAGTTGATCATAACCTGATTGAAAAAATCCCACCACAAAATTTAGAAGCGGAAGTGAGTGTGCTTGGAGCGATGCTTTTTTCGGCCGACGCATTGCTTGCAGCTATAGAGCTTTTAAAGGAACACTATTTCTATTCTGAAGTTCATCAGCATATTTTTTCTGCGATGGTGAACCTCTTTGAACGAAGCCAGCCAATTGATTTGATTACCGTGACCGAAGAGCTTCGCAAAATGAAAAGATTGGAACAAATCGGTGGCGCTAGCTATCTTGCCGGCCTCACGGCTTCGGTTGCGACGGCAGCCAACGTAGATCAGCATGCAAAAATCGTTAAAGAAAAAGCGCTTCTTCGAGGGCTGATTGGTGCTGCGACTAAAATAGTGGAGGAAGGGTTTGATCCTTCCTGTGAAGGACTTCATGCGCTGGAGCATGCCGAGCAGATGATATTCGAAATTAACCAGGATCGCATTGAGGGGAAGTTTACACGTGTCGGCGAAATTATTAAAGATTCGATCGAAGCGATTGATCAATTGTATCAACGCAAAGAACATGTGACCGGTCTTGCGACTGGATTCCATGAGTTTGATATTAAAACAGCCGGACTTCAACCCGCTGATTTAATTATTGTGGCGGGACGTCCTTCAATGGGAAAATCAGCGTTTGCTTCAGGTGTTGTAGAGCATGTGAGTGTTATTCTGGGAAAACCGGTTGCTTTTTTCTCTCTTGAAATGAGCAAAGAACAATTGGTGCAAAGGCTTTTGTGTTCCCATGCACGGGTGGATGCGCAAAAAGTCAGAACAGGATATCTTTCCCATTCGGATTGGCCGAAATTGACGAATGCGGCCGGAAAACTTTCAGATGCGCCCATTTTTATCGATGATACTCCGGCTCTTTCTGTTTTGGATATTCGTGCAAAAGCGCGCCGGCTTAAAATGCAGCACGGAATTGAACTGGTTGTGATCGACTATATGCAGCTGATGGAAGCGGGTTCGCGGGCGGAAAACCGGCAGCAGGAAATTTCACAGATTTCACGATCGCTCAAAGCACTTGCACGCGAACTTCACGTCCCAGTGATTGCGATCAGTCAATTATCTCGTGCTGTAGAATCAAGAATGGGAAATCGGCCGCAACTCTCGGACCTTCGCGAATCGGGTTCGATTGAACAGGATGCGGATGTGGTAACGTTTCTTTTTCGCGAAGAATATTATAACCCGACGGAAGAAAATCGAAACCGGGCTGAGGCGATTATTTCGAAACAGCGTAACGGGCCGATCGGTGCTTGTAACTTACTATTTATTAAAGAATGGACCCGTTTTGAAAACCCGGAGTTTCATCGTGAAAGCTCAGAAGAACTTTAAATTTCACTTCAAAAACATCGTTAGTCTTTTCTTCGTTCCCGTTTTCTGTGGAATGTTTCTGGCTATCCACCCATTTTTATTAATGGCTGAGCAAGGAATGCCCGAACAATCACAGCCACAAACGGAGAATAACAAGCAACCGCAGACTGTTTCAGAGACAAAAGAAACGCAAGAAGGTGCTAATCAATCCGCTGAACAAGTGACTCAAGGAGCCACTCAAACGGAAGCGAGTCAGAACTTCAAGGTGATGAAAATTGAAATTCACGGAAACCGGGTTGTTAGCACGCAAACCATTCTCAATAAAATGAAAACCCGCGAAGGTTCGGAATTGACGCAGTTTGATATTAATGAAGATATCAAGCGTTTGTATGGCGCGGGTTATTTCGAGGATATCCGGATTGATATGGAAGATGTAAGCGGCGGGGGAGTCAAACTGATTGTGACCGTAGATGAAAAACCCATGGTTCGCCATATTATGTTTGCGGGGAATAAAATCCTGAAAGATCGTGATATCCGAAAAGAGTTTGGAGTGATAGAAGGACAAGTATTCGATGAATTTGCCGTTCAACAAGGTATCAATAAAATTAAGGGAAAATATGCGAGCAAAGGGTTCCGTTTCATTTCTGTGAAATATTCCGTCGAGACAGATTCCGCGACCAAAGAAGTTACGATTAAAATTCTCGTTGACGAAGGAAAAAAGTTTTTGATTCGCGAAATTAAATTTGAAGGAAACCAATCCTTCAAAAGTCGAAAGCTCGAAAAGACAATAAAAACACATGCCAGGAATTTGATGTTTTTCAGATTTGGTGTGTTTGACGAAGAAAAATTCAAAGGGGATTTGGATCGACTCAGTTCTTTTTATCAGCAGAATGGTTTTTTAGATGTTCAAGTCAGCCAAGATATTGATTACGATGAGAAAACCCAGAAGATTCTGATTAAGATTCAGGTGGAGGAGGGTAAGCAATACCGGACGGGACATGTTTACGTCAAAGGAGTTACCGTTCTCCCTGAAAATGAAATTTGGCAAAGGTTAAACATGCTTCCGGGGTCTGTCTATTCTCAGCAGGGAATGGCGGAAGAAGTTCAAACCATCAGGAAATTTTATTCCGAGCATGGTTATATGGACGTTCGTGTTCTTCCGGATGTAAATCTCAATAAAGAAACAGGAAAAGTAGATGTGACGTATCAATTGACAGAGGGAGACCTTTATTTTATTGATAAGGTGATGATCCGTGGAAATACAAAAACAAAAGATATTGTGATTCGTCGCGAACTTCGAGTCCGTCCGGGTGAGAAATATGATGGCGTGGCGGTTGAACGATCGAAACAACGTCTTGAGAATCTTGGGTATTTTGAGGAAATCACATACGATACGGAACCGAGTTCGGTGGCGAATCGAAAAGACATTGTTTTCCGGGTGAAAGAAAAACGTACCGGAGAGCTATCGTTTGGCGCGGGTATTAGTTCAATCGACCAATTCATCGGGTTTGCTGAAATTGCGCAGCGCAATTTTGATCTTTTGAATTGGCCCCGTTTTACGGGTGGCGGTCAGAATGTTTCGCTTCGTGGACGTTTCGGAAGTATTACGCGCGATTTCGGTTTCAGTTTTGAGGAACCTTATTTATTCAATAAACCGATTTCTGCCGGGCTTGATTTGTACGATATTCGGAATGAGAACCGGAATGTCGATTTTAAAGAACAGCGTCTGGGTGCCGGAGTGACATTTTCGAGGGCCTTTATGGAGTTCTTGCGAGCAGGTTTTGGTTATAAAATGGAAAATGTCAATTTATTCGATGTGGAAAGCGATGCCTCTAATGACGTGAAAATGTTTGAGGGAGATCGATGGTTAAGCCGTTTGAAGCTTTTCTTCAATTGTGATAAGCGTGATAATGTGATGAATCCGACCAAGGGATGGATGGCCGGAATTTCCGGGGAATTGATCGGAACATTTCTTGGAGGATCTGAAGATTATTATATTACGCAAGTGAATGCTACAAAATATTGGAGTTTCTTAGAAGGAAAACATGTTATTGAATTTCAAAATCGGTTTGGGGTATCGGGTGAATTAGGTTCTGATATTGTTCCTCCGTTTGACCGTTTTTTTGCCGGAGGCTTGGGAACGGTTCGCGGTTATAATTATCGCCGCGTTGGGCCCATTGAGGGCGGAGATGCGATTGGCGGACAGACCATGTATATCGCGAATTTGGAATATACATTCCCTCTTCCCTATATTGGGGATATTGTAAAAGCAGCGACATTTATTGATGTGGGAAACCTGAATCGGGATACTTTCAGTTTTGGTTTTGATGATTTTGCCGTCAGTATTGGTCCGGGGGTTAAGGTCAAAACGCCGATTGGGCCGTTGGCGCTCTATTACGGATTCCCGATTATGAATCGGGATGTGAAAGATGAGTGGGGCAGATTTGAATTTAGTTTAAGCCGAAGCTTCTAACAAGTTTATTTGACGAGGTGTAAACAAATGAAGCAAAGTCGAAGAATAAAGAATGGATATATTTTAATCGTAACACTTTTTATGATGTCGCTTCTTGGGCCACCCGATGTTTTTTCGGCCGAAACCGAAAAATTTAAAATAGCGACGGTTGATATCGGAAAAGTGTTTGATGAATATGAAAAAACCAAGGAGTTTGATCAACGATTTCAGAATGAAGGAAAAATAAAGCAGGAAGAACGTGATGCGATTGTCTATGAAATCAGGCGTTTGCGGGATGAGATGGCGCTTCTGGCGGAAGATGCTAAAAAGACAAAACAATCAGCGATTGATGAAAAGATGAAGGAACTTGATAAGTTTGATGAAGGGGTTAACTTGGCGATGAAAGAAAAACGAAACAAAGCAGTCCAAGATGTTTTTCAGGATATCGAGGGGACTTTGCAGCAGTATGGAGAACGGAAAGGCTACGATTTCATTTTGAATGAACGCGCCGTTCTTTATCGCCGAAAAGATTGCGATGTGACGCCGGATATTTTGCGGGAAGTCAATAGTCGCTACCAAAAAACTCCGAAGAAAGAAGCAGGAGCCACATCATTATAGTATGGAATATCAAACAACCGTTAAAAAGGAAATAAAATTTCAGGGAAAAGGGCTTCATACGGGTGTTGTGGTTCATTTAACCGTTAAGCCGGCTGAAGCGGATACTGGAATCGTTTTTATTCGTGCCGATCAAAATCCGCCCGTTCGACTCCCTGCCAATTTGGATTCTATTCGGAAGGATGTTTCTGATGGGAGAAGGACTTCTTTAGAAAATGGTCAGGTTCGTGTCCGAACCATTGAACATTTGCTCGCGGCATTTCATGGGCTCGGCGTCGATAATGCAATGGTTGAAATTGACGGTGAGGAACTTCCCGGAATGGATGGAAGCGCCAAGGAGTTTGCCGAGAAAATTCTGGAAGCCGGGCTTGTTTCACAGGAAAAATCACGAACCTATTTTTCAGTGAAGGATCCCATTCATTATGAAGATCATGAAAAATCGATTACGGTTTTTCCGTGTGATAAAGGGTTGAAGTTAACGTATAATTTGAGTTATAGAAGCGAGCATTTGATAGATCAACATTTTAGTGTGGAAGTGTCACCAGATATTTTTTTTAAAGAACTTGCGCCGGCAAGAACGTTTTGTTTGAAAGAAGAGGCTTTATTATTAAAGGCTAAAGGATTCGGCCAAGGGGCGGATTTTTCGAATACGCTGGTTTTTGAAAATAATCAACCGCTCGGGAATGAACTCCGGTTTTTCGATGAAGCGTGCAGGCATAAAATTGTGGATATGCTTGGGGATTTCTATTTGCTCGGAAAGCCGTTGCATGCTCATATCGTTGCGTGCCGGACAGGACATCTGGATAATTTAAAAGTAGTTTCGATATTGAAAACAAAAGTGATAAGCGAAATTATAAACAGGAATGGAATGAATATGGAAAAGATTCAAGAATTTCAAGAAATGGACGTTCAAGCGATTCAAAAAATCATTCCGCATCGGTATCCTTTTCTCTTGGTGGATCGGATTGTTTCCATGGTACCCGGGAAAACCGCAGTCGGACTAAAGAATGTCACTATCAATGAGCATTTTTTTCAAGGACATTTTCCGGAGCATCCCGTGATGCCGGGAGTTTTGATTATCGAGGCAATGGCGCAAGTGGGCGGAGTATTGATGCTCAGTATGCCGGAAAATCGGAATAAGCTTGCTTATTTTATGACGATTGAAGAAGCGAAATTTCGTCAACCTGTTCATCCCGGTGATCAGCTGAGAATGAAAGTTGAAATTATTAAGCTTCGATCAAGGACGGGGCAGTGTACGGGCAAGGCTTATGTGGGCGATAAATTAGTCTGTGAAGCCGGAGTTAAATTTGCGATTGTAGATAGGTGATGAGGAAATGGACGTTGATACGAATAAAACAATGATTCATCCTACGGCGATTGTGCATCCCAATGTGGAATTGGGAAATGGCGTTTACGTCGGACCCTATTCGATTATTGAAGAGAATGTGGTGATCGGAGATGGAAACCGTATCGGTGCGCGTGTGACGATTGAAGGGCACACAACGATTGGGCGGGAAAACGAAATTTTCACAGGTGCTGTAATCGGTAGCCGGACCCAGGATAAGAAATTTCAAGGGGGCATGTCTTATTTGAAAATCGGTGATCGAAATACAATTCGCGAATATGTGACGATGAATCCAGGAACGCAAGAGGGAACGGAAACCGTCGTTGGAAGTGACAATCTAATTATGGCGTATGCACACATTGCTCATGACTGTCTCATTGGGAATCATGTGACGATTGCGAATGCCGGGACGTTAGCGGGCCATGTAATAGTTGAAGACCATGCGATTATCGGTGGATTATGCGGTGTTCATCAATTTGTGCGAATCGGTTATCTTTCTATTGTTGGAGGTGCTTCGAAAGCGGTTCAAGATATTCCACCGTACATGATGACCGACGGACATCCTGCTAAAGCGTATGGGTTGAATATCGTTGGCATGGATCGCGCGCAGCTTCCAAAAGATGAGAAAATTTATTTGAAGCGTGCGTTTAAAATTTTATTTCGCTCAGGTCTTTCGTTAAAGACGGCGATTAAGAGAATTGTTGAAGAAATTCCGCAGTCAGAAGCAGTTACTCGTTTGGTCGAATTCCTGAAAAAGGCCGAACGGGGAATATGCAAGTAATTCACTCATAAGTCAGGTAAAAATCCTCAAGGGCTATTCACTTTTCATTATTTATTCAATCGCAAGTGGTTATTAATAAGTGACTTGTAGTATATTCCAATAATGTTATTTAAAAATTAATTTGTATACAAAAATGTAACGTGGTAAAATCTACATTATTGTAGATATTTGAATTTGATTCGCCAAAGAATATGAGGATTTAAATATGGTTAAAAATATAGGATTGATTGCGGGAAATGGACGGTTGCCATTTTATATATTGAAAGAAGCAAGAAAACTGGGACTGAAAACGATAGTTTGTGCGCTTCGTGGAGAGGCCGAACCGGAACTCGAGAAAATTGCAGATTCTATTGAATGGATTCGAGTCGGTGAATTGGGGCGGCTTGTAAAATTTTTTAAACGAGAAAATGTTGAAAAAACAATGATGGCCGGAAAAATTACAAAAACAAATCTTTTCAAGGGCGAAGTTCGGCCGGACTTTGACATGATCAAGGTGCTTGCGATGACGAAAAATCATAGCGATGACACACTCCTTGGAGGGATCGCTAAGTTTCTAAATGAAAAAGGAATTGAACTCCTTGATTCCACGACTTACTTAAGCGAGGATATGTTGCCGCCCGAAGGAGTATTGACCAAACGGAAACCGAATGAGAAAGAGATTAAAGATATTGAATATGGCGTCTTTCTTGCGAAAGAAATGGGGAGGCTTGATATTGGACAAACAGTCGTTGTCAAAAATCAAGCAATTCTTGCGGTGGAAGCAATTGAAGGAACGGATGAAGCCATTCGCCGCGGCGGGAAATTAGGAAATGGCGATGCAATTGTTGTTAAAGTGACTAAACCGAATCAAGATATGCGGTTTGATGTTCCGGCGGTTGGTTTAACGACGATTGATGTCATGATTGAAACGGGAGCTAAAATATTGGTGTTTGAAGCGAAAAAAACAATTGTGTTAGATCGTGCAGAGCTTGTGAAACGGGCAAACGAGAACAAAATTTGTTTAATGGCAAAGAAAATTTAAACTTATGAAACAAGAAGCGGTAGGTTCTGAAAATATTAAATTGACGGCGCTGACGGAAATTCTACAGGCGATTTCGTCGACACTTGACTTGAAAACGGTGATGAAGAAAATTCTGCCGGTTTTACATGAACATTTAGGAATGCACAGAGGGACGTTGACACTTCTTAATCCCGAAACAAATGAGCTTTCAATTCAGGAAGCTTATGGTCTCGAGAATGCTGAAATAAAAAGGGGAAAATATAAGTTAGGTGAAGGGGTCACAGGCAAGGTTGTTGCTACGGGGGAGCCCCTTGTGGTTCCGAATATCGGTGAAGAACCTCTTTTTCTCAATCGCACTCAGGCCCGAGATGCTTTAACAAAATCAAAAATCTCGTTCATTTGTGTTCCTATTAAATTAGAAGGAAAAACGGTCGGGGCATTGAGTGTAGATCTTTTGTTTCAGGAAGGAACCGGTTTTGATGAAGATGTGAAATTTTTGACTATCATTAGCAACTATATCGCACAGGCAGTCAAGGTAAACAAATTGGTCCGGAAGGATCGCGAAGATTTAACGTTTGAAAATCTGCGGCTTAAAAATGAACTGAAAGAGCGGTATCGCCCGGTCAATATTATAGGGACCAGCAAACGGATGATTGATGTGTATTCTTCGATTGATCTTGTGTCGATGAGTAAAGCCAATGTGCTGATTCGGGGTGAGAGTGGAACGGGAAAGGAGTTGGTCGCGCATGCAATTCATTACAGAAGTTCTCGTGCGGAGAATCCTTTTGTCAAAGTGTCGTGTGCGGCTTTGCCGGAGACATTGCTTGAAAGCGAAATTTTTGGATATGAAAAAGGGGCCTTCACTGGGGCGACTGCGCTGAAAAAAGGGAAATTTGAGATTGCGCATACCGGCACGATTTTTCTTGATGAAATTGGCGATATTTCCCCAGCAACGCAGGTAAAATTGTTGCGGGTGCTTCAGGAAAAAGAATTTGAACGGGTTGGCGGACTTGAAGTTATTCGGGCAGATATCCGGTTTGTTGCGGCAACGAATAAAGATCTTGAAAAGGAAGTGCGCGAAGGCCGTTTCCGGGAAGATTTATACTATCGGTTAAATGTGATTCCGATTTTTCTTCCTCCACTGAGGGACCGGAAAGAAGATTTGCCGTTACTTGTTCAGCATTTTATTGATAAAGCAAATAAATCAAACAACAAGCAAATCAAAAAAGTTTCTGATGATGCATGGGAATATATTATGAATTACACATGGCCCGGGAATGTCCGCGAACTTGAAAACGCGATTGAACGGGCGACTGTGATGTGTCAGGGGGAAACCATTGAGCGAGAACACTTTCCTTTGGATTTGCGTGCGAATATCCGGCCTGCGGGAGAAGATGAATTGGAGAATGGGGATATTCAGAATTTGCCTAAAGCGGTTGAGCGGTTGGAGCGGAGGCTGTTGGTAAATGCTTTAAATCAAACGAAGGGGAATAAGCGGAAAGCATCTCAATTGTTGGGGGTTACGGAACGGATGCTTGGATATAAGGTCAAACAGTACGGTTTAGCATAAAATTTTATTCACGCCTTGGACATAATTGTAGAAATTTTTCTCAAAAATAACATTTATGTCATATGGGTTATAATAAATTTTATTAAGCAAACAATTATTTATAATTTTTATCTGATTTTTAAAATAATAAAGTTTAGACACAAATGGCACAGCTATTGCAAATTTATTAGCACTGATTCGCAAGGCTATGTTTAATCAGTAGAGATTATCATGACAAAACAGGAGGAGATAAAAATGACGACATTAGTAACAGAGAAAGATGGATGTGGGGATGCTAATTTATCGGCAAATGCCAAATCACCCGAAGATGTGAAGGCATTTATTAAGAAGAATAATTTAAAAATTGTGGACTTGAAATTTAATGATTTGCCGGGGCTCTGGCAGCACACCTCATTTCCAGCGGAAGATTTCTTTAAAGACAATGTTTGGAAAGAGGGGCTTGGGTTTGACGGATCTTCTATTCGCGGTTTTAAGAAAATTCAGGAATCGGACATGGTGTTAATGCCCGATCCCACAACTGCTGTGATCGATCCCATTTGTGAGGTCCCGACCTTGAGTATTATTTGCGATATTTATGATCCGATTACGAGAGAACCCTATTCGCGTGATCCTCGGTATATTGCCAAGAAAGCTGAAGAATATCTTAAAAAAACCAAGCTTGGGGATCAGAGTTATTGGGGGCCGGAAGCAGAATTTTTCATTTTCGATAGTATACGTTTTGATCAAGGTGAAAATTTTGGTTATTACTATATTGATTCGAAAGAAGGGGATTGGAATACGGGAAAAGATGAAAACCCGAATTTAGGGTATAAGTGCCGTTATAAAGAAGGATATTTTCCGGTTCCTCCGCATGATACGCTGATGGATATCCGGTCAGAGATGATGCTTCTACTTCGGCAAGTCGGCGTCCCGATCGAATGTCATCATCATGAAGTGGCGACGGCGGGACAATGCGAAGTGGATATCCGTTATTCGCCTCTTGTGAAAATGGCGGATCAGTTATTGATGTATAAGTATGTCGTTAAGAATGTTGCCCGCCGGCATAATAAGACTGTAACATTCATGCCGAAGCCGATTTTTAGCGATAACGGAAGCGGGATGCATGTGCATTCAAGTATTTGGAAAGAAGATAAGAACACGTTTTATGATTCAAAGGGATATGCGTTAATTAGCGAAAATTGTAAATATTATATCGGCGGAATTTTGAAACATGCTGCCGCGATTCTCGCATTTGCCGCGCCGACGACGAATTCATATAAACGGCTTGTTCCTGGATATGAAGCGCCGGTCAATTTGGTTTATTCGGCCCGCAACCGTTCTGCTGCGATTCGTATCCCGATGTATTCGAGCGCGCCGAGTTCAAAACGAATTGAATTTCGTTGTCCGGATCCAAGCTGCAATCCGTACCTTGTGTTTCCGGCGATTTTGTTGGCGGGTCTTGACGGAATCATCAATAAAATTGATCCGGGTCCTGCGATTGACCGGAATATCTATGAATTGGATGAGAAGGAAAAGGTTAATATTAAGACCGTTCCTGGCTCGTTGTCAGAATCATTGGATGCTTTGGAAAAGGATCATGAATTCTTACTCCAGGGAGATGTGTTTACCAAAGATGTTATTGATACGTGGATTGATTACAAACGTAGCGTTGACATTGCGCAGGTTCAACTTCGCCCGCATCCGCACGAGTTTTACCTGTATTTTGATGTTTAAGAATTAGTAGGAATTTATTGTTTGCATTTTGTTTTCTGAAAATGATAGATTCATCTTGTTTTCATATTGCCCTAACCCGACTTTCTCGTCGATTTACAAAAGCGACGAGAAAGTCGCTTTGGGCACAAATAATTGCGCCCAAAGTTTTACGCCCTTGTTAAATCAGGGCGCAAAAGATAAGCCCTGCGTCGCAAAGATACAAATCATCTTTGCACCGCAGCTCTAACGAGCTGAATTTCTCATTAGCGATAAGGAATCCGGGCTAACTGTTTTTCCCGAGTAGGATACTTTCATAAACAGGAGGAGAGGGTGGAAGTTGATTTTGCTTTGCTTGCTGATCGTGCGGATATTGTCAATGGTAAGCTTTATCTTTTGGGGGGCGCATTCGACAGCCTCTATGCCGTTAAAGTTCCCGTAAAACATCAGGCGATGACGCTGGCCATGCGTTTTCTTTTTTCTCCAGCTGAATGTGATCAGATGTATAAACTGGAAGTGAGATTAATTGATGCGGATGGGAAAAAGGTTCTAGCTGTTCCCGGTCAATTTAGCTTGAAACGATCGCCCAAGTCAGAAAAAGGTTACCGCACAGCATTTTTAACCGCGATTAATTTTTTCAATACCCAGCTTAGCACTTTTGGCGATTATTCATTTGAAATTTTCGTGAATGGTCACGGTGTGAAAAGTGTGCCGCTCCGGTTAATTCAAATGGAGCCGCCCAAAGAAGAGCCACCCAAACCAAAAGAAGAAGAAAAATCTCCGCCACCGCCTCCTGCGGCTGCGTGAACAATGACGGGTTCTAATTAAGAATGAGTGAGAAGTTTAACGACGGTTTCTGCCGCTCGGCCCGCTGCTCCGGCCAAACCTAATTTTATTTTGATATCTTCCAAATCTTGGATCATTCGTTTGCGGAGATCTTCTTCGTGAAGTAAAAGGAAAATTTCTTTTGCGATTAATTCCGGTCGGATTTCATGTTGAAGGAATTCAGGGATGATTTTTTTTCCGGCGACAACGTTAACTAACCCAATGAATGGAATATTCACAAGCCAGCGCCCAAGCCAGAAGGTGAGTCGCGCTGTTTTATAAAAAATGACAAAGGGTGTTTTGGATAAAGCGGTTTCAAGGGTAGCAGTTCCTGATGTGATGAGAGCCGCGTCGGAAGCAGCGAGAAGATCGTAGCTCCGGTTTTCAAATTTCTTGATCGGTAAATTCTTACCATGAGCATTCAAAATTTCATCGTACAGCTCGGCGGAAATGTTTGAGGATTCCGCCAAGAGAAATTGGATAGCACCGGAGGCGGAGCATTTTTTTATTTCCTGAGCAGTTTTAAGCATGTCCGGCAAAATCCGTTCAACTTCCGTTTTTCGTGATCCGGGGAAAAGCGTCACGACTTTCAAGCCAGTCGCTGCCTGGGGAAATAATTCTTTTCTTAATTCTATTCGAGGTTTTGAAGGCTTGACCTCATCAATCAATGGATGGCCCACCCACGTCGCCGGGACACTGAATTTCCGGTACATGTCTGCTTCGAACTGAAAAAGAACAATCATGTGAGAGATGAACTTCTTAATCACATGAATTCGCCGTTTACCCCACGCCCAAATTTGCGGAGAAATATAATAGATGACGGGGAATCGGTTGTTTATTTTTTTTGCGAAACGCAGATTAAATCCGGGGTAATCAATTAAAATGATCGCATCCGGCTTAAATAATTCGGCATCTTTTAAAGCCCGCTTGAAAATAGAAAGAAAGTGAAAGTATTTGATAAAAACATCGGTTGCGCCAAGCACAGATTCTTTCGTGAGGTCGTGGAGGATTTGAACCCCTTCCGCTTTCATCAGGGGGCCGCCTAATCCGCGAAGGATGATATCGGGGTAAAGTGTTTTTAATTTTTTAATTAATAATGCGCCGTGAAGATCTCCCGATGCTTCGCCGGCGATCAAAAATATTTTTTTAAGTTGATTTGTCGACATAGTGAATTTGTTCCGCACTTTTCTGTCATTCCCGAATGCTTTCCCTCGGTAAAGCGAGGGCCAGCCCTGTATTTCCAGGGTGTCGGGAATCTGCGAACATGGATTCCCGCCTACAGCATGCGGGAATGACAAAATATAAGGTGTAATATCACTCTCATTCAAAAACCGGTCAAATTGAGTCAGTTAAATATTCGTTTAGACTTGGATTGGTAACGGCGAATTCTGTTTGATAGAATCTAAAATATCGAGGGCCAGTTTCAAAGCATCCCGGGCTTGAATATCGGGTTTCCCATTGGAACTGCCGCGGGCAACTGACCGGACAAAGTGTTCCAATTCGGCCTTGAGCGGTTCTTCTTTCTGAATTTCAACTTGCTCACGGCTGATTTTCCCGCCAAAGAGCGCTTGCGGCAAACTGGCCTTGCGGTAAATCTGAGCTGTTTGTGTGATGTAATCTAAAGAGATGTAGGCATCTTCCTGGAAAATTCTGATTTTCCGCTGGCGATCAGGCGTGAGACGCGATGCGGTAATGTTTGCGATAGCATGATTTTTAAATTTGATCCGGACATTTGCAATATCTTCATAGCGCGTTAAAACCGGGATGCCGATTGCGTCGATCGAACTGATTTCAGATTTTACTAATTGGAGAATTAAATCAAGATCGTGAATCATCAAGTCGAGCACAACGCCGCAATCAGAAATTCTCGGCGAGAAAGGTCCCAAGCGGTGGATCTCAAGAAAACGGACATTTTTTGAAATTTTTTCAATTTTTCTGAAACCGGCGTTGTAACGTTCCAAATGTCCGACATGAAGGGTTAGATTTTTTGCTTTTGCGATTTCAATCAGCTCATCAGCTTCTTCGATGCGGCTGGTTACCGGTTTTTCAACCAATGTGTGAATCCCTGCACTCAAAAGATCACGTGCGACTTTATAATGTGTGCTCGTCGGAGTGACGACACTTGCGATATCAATTTCGGATAGAATGTCGTGAAAGTCAGAAACAAAACGTGTGTTTAATTGTTGAGCCAGCTCAGCTTTCGATGGATCTAAATCGCAGATAGCAACAAGTTCAACATCCGAAATAAGATGATAAATCCTTGCGTGTTCTTTTCCGAGGTGCCCGGTTCCGATAACGGCTGCTTTTAATTTTTTCATAACTTCATCGATTGCAATAAGTTATAAGGATGATAAAAACATATATTATCAGAATCTCTATTTTTCGTCAACCAATGGGAATTATCTTTCGGTTCACAGCATTGACAAAAAGATCGTGCGGTATTCTGCCGAAATTTGACCTTTCTATAAAATTGTCGGAACGGAATCCATTCGACGAAATGAGGACCATCCAGTTGACTCATAATAAAAGGTAACCGAAGGAAGTAAGGGGCATCGAATCGTTGCCTCATCATCAAGGTTACTGAGCAA
>MHFR01000055.1 GCA_001804285.1 Candidatus Danuiimicrobium aquiferis | reverse complement strand
GCACCTGTTTTTTCAATCCGATGTCGTTTATTTCAATGAGGTTGCATGCTTTTGAATCTTTTTTCAGTGGACCCTACATATAAATTGGCGTAAAGAGGTATAAGAAGTAGAAATGAAAAACCGCCTGATTGCTCAAGCGGTTATCACTTTTAAGATAAGCTGGCGGAGGGAATCGAACCCCCGACCCGCTGTTTACAAAACAGCTGCTCTGCCAACTGAGCTACGCCAGCACAATCAATCAGTATTGGCTAATTTTCGTTTTAAGAATGAACGCCCGTGTCCGGATTTTAGAAACTTCTCCCGTCTTCGCGCGAATTCCTTATCATCACATTGTTCTTCGTAAATTAAGTTAAATGGTCCATTCCTGCACGACCAATGAGCCATGCCCCGTTGATGTTCACTCAACCGAACCGCAGGGTTCTTACCGGTTATTCCGATATATTGCTTCTGGTTCTTTAAACTCTTCAACACATATACAAAATACATGCACAATGCCTTCGTTCGCTGTTTACCCCGCCACACTACGTGGCGGACCCGCCACGTAGTGTGGCGGAAAAACAGCTGCCCTTGAGCTACCATTACTATTTTTATCCGAAGCTCAAGGACTGTCATGACTCCCGATAAATCTATCAACGGTTCCTCAATGGAAAGTCATGGCTGCTCTGCCATCTGCACTGATTTCCCATAAAGTAGTATAAATCCAATTTCAATGAAAATCAGCGCTGAACTACGCCAGCAGCAAGGGCAGCGAGCGCTTGTGACACTCTCCATGCTTCGGAATCACAATCAATTATACAATTTATCCAAAGAGCATATGAATAATATTGAAACTTGCCGATTTTACAAGGGAAAAGAATACCGATTAAAAATCACTTGGCCATTTTGGAAAATGCTTTTGGCAAAAAATCAATCAAGTCTCCGGCAATCAAAGAAATTTCTCCTTTATCTTTCGCAGCCAAATCACCGGCTAATCCATGGACATAAACGCCAAAACATGCAGCGTCGAATGGGGATAAACGTTGTCCCAAAAAAGCTGAAATGATTCCCGTTAAAACATCACCCGAACCACCGGTTGCCATCCCCGGATTACCGGTTTGATTGATATAAATTTCCCCTCTTGGCGATGCCACTACTGTATGATGTCCTTTAAGCACTACAACTACTTTATATTCGATCGAAATTTCGAGAGCCCGTTTCCTCCTCTCGAAATCACCTTTCGGTTTTTGCCCGCCAAACAAACGCACAAATTCTCCAGGATGAGGAGTTAAAACGGTCGGCGCCTTTATATTTTTTAATAAATCACTCTTTCCCTTAAATGAATTAAGCCCATCCGCATCAATCACCATTGGTATTTGAGATTCCAGAATAAGTTTTCGAACAACCGATTGCGTTTCTGAATTTTGTGAAAGCCCCGGACCAACTGCCAAAACATCCTGAGAACTAAGAAACTTGCGGATAATAGGAATGGCTTTTTTGCTAACCGTTCCATCATGCGTTTCCGGAAGAGGTTTCATTATCGCTTCCGCTAAACGCCTGGCAAGCGGACCGCATAAACTCGCAGGAACACCGACCGTAACAAGCCCCGCGCCGGAACGTAATGCAGCCAAAGAAGTTAACACACACGCTCCGCTCATTCCACGGGAACCGGCGAGGATAAACACCCGGCCATAATCCCCTTTGTGAGAGTCGGTTTTTCTTGAGAGCAACTTATTGCGAATTTTACTTTTGATATTCATCAAGAATAGGCTTCTCGAATTATTTTTTTCATCTCTTTGACCGCATTGAAAAGGCCGACAAAAACAGCGCGAGAAATAATTGAATGCCCGATATTTAATTCTTGAAGATAAGGCAATCTGGCCACCAGCTCTACATTTTTATAATCTAAACCGTGACCGGCATTCACGCCGATTCCAAATTCATGGAGGCGGCGAGAAGCCGCGCGTAAACGCCCCAATTCACGCTTTTTTGCTGAACCGCAAGTATTCGCATACGAACCGGTGTGCAACTCGACAAAATCCGTTTCGGTTTCATGAGCAGCGTCAATTTGTTTCGGAATAGGATCAATAAAAAGGCTGACCAACACACCGGCATTTTTCAAGCGTTTAACGACCTCACGAATTCGTTTTCTCTCTTTCATCACATTCAAACCGCCTTCTGTCGTAAGTTCCTCGCGCCGTTCGGGCACCAAACACGCTTTTTCAGGCTTCACACAGCATGCAATCTTGACCATCGGCTCCGACACCGACATTTCCAAATTCAAGGGGACCGAAATCTTTTTTCTTAATTCGTTCACGTCGTCATCCTGAATATGCCGCCTATCTTCACGCAAATGGACAGTAATGCCATCCGCACCTGCGCGAATAGATTCCATCGCAGCCTCAAAGACGCTCGGGAAAATACCTCCTCGCGCTTCGCGTAAAGTTGCCACATGATCGATATTGATTCCCAAAAGAATTTTTTTTGATTTTAAAGATTTTTTTTCTATCATGGCGGATCGTACTTATTCAATCTTCCTAATTCGAACCAAAACTGTCGGAGGATCCCCTTTCAGGGACAAATCTGTGGGAAGCAATACTGTAACTGGAATTTCATAATATCCTTCTTTCAGACCCTCAATATTCACATAAACTAATATATCCTTCGGGTTCAATTTCTCAAGTAATGGTTTCGGTCCTTTGATAATCGTGATCACCTTGTCTTCAACGAGAATAGCATACCGTTCCGGCGCCGGGCTTCCGAGCGGCTTCACGGCAAGCCCCTTCATTTCCTGATCCGCAAACTCGGCAATAATCGGAATTTGGACATCCGACACCCCTTCTCCGAGTATGCGGATTTCAGGAGGATTCGCAACGCGGACAGACCTCCTAAAAGAACGCACCCGGCCCACTAATTGAATCGGCTCTGTTTTAATTTTATCTAATTTCTCTAAAATTGTTTTTGGACCTTCCACTAATATCGCATTGGGGTCAAGCTCAATGGCAACGGCATCAACGCGATAGCCAATGGCCGGATCACCCACCAAATCCGGATCAATCAACAGTTTTTTGGTAATGAGTTCATCAATTGAAATAGTGACAAATGAAGGGAAAATTTTGGTCACTCGAACTTCGGGATAAGGGATTGAAAAATCCCGAGCCGACAAATTAAACGAATAATCACCGGTCTTTTCCACGCCCGCCACTTCGTGGGTCGCTGAAATTTTAGCCGCCGATAATTGCGGAACAAGTTGCCGCGGTGACTGAAGGGTGATTTTGATCCCTTCCGCCGAACTTTTTGACACCCGTAATTTCGGGCTCGGTAAACGGATCTCGAGCGGAACCATCAGGGTCACTTCAATACTTTCTTCGCCGACCGCGTAATACCAAAAACCGATTGCCAGCAGGAGCGATATCAACTTCAACCCAAGATTATTGGTCAGCCACCCAAAATTAAATTTCATGATTCGTTCGGATCCTCCGGCTTTCTGGAATTAGTAAAATGAAACCGGTTTTGCATATAATCAAAAATCGCTTTTCCGCGTTCTTCCGGCCGAAACAAACTTTTAAGAACCCGTTTCAGCCCTTCTTCATCCAAATCGCTTGTTAATTTCCCATACACCGAAACGGAAATAGCCCCCGTTTCTTCCGACACAACAATGCAAACCGCATCGGTTTCTTCGGTCAACCCGATCGCGGCACGATGCCGCGTCCCTAAATTTCGCGGAAGCGTTTGATTTTGACTGAGCGGAAACAAAGATCCTGCAGAAGCAATCCGTTCTCCGGAAACGACAACCGCGCCATCATGTGTGGGCGTATTCGTGGCAAAAATAGTAATTAAAAGCTCCGCATTAATTTTTGCGTCTAACGGTATTCCGCTTTCAATATAATTTTTAAGCCCGATATCTCTTTCAATCGCAATTAAAGCACCCCGTTTAATACGACTCATACGGTAACAGGCTTCGACAATTTCATCCACCATGCCGCCCTTTTTAAACATCGTGCTGAACATCGGATTTTGCCCGATCCGGGCAAGCGCCCGCCGCAATTCAGGTTGAAAAATGATAAAAAAGGCAAGAACACCGACCGCAAAAAGTTTCGTTAAAACCCAATTAATCGTCGTCAGTTGAAAAACTCTTGCAATGTTAAAAAAAACAACAAGAACAAGAAGCCCGGCCAGCACTTGGACAGCGCGCGTGCCCTGAAGAAAGCGAATTAAAAAATAAATGAGGACCCAAATAAATCCAATTTCAAAAATGGTTTTCCAGTATGGCAAAATACTCATGACTTTATCTTTTCCCAAATATCGATAGCAAAAATGACACGATTAAACTAATGATCGCACAAGAAATGATCGGAAAATAAAATTTGAATGACCCTTTCCTAATATAAATATCGCCTGGAAGATGCCCAAAGTTAAACCATTTCTCCAATCCTTGAATTCCCAGCCCCAACACCAAAATAAAAGCTCCGATCAACACCAATAATTTCCCGAATTCACTCATTGCGTCCAAAGATCCTTCTGTTTCAGTCCGGGCTCAATATGAAAATGCGCATACGCCTGTTTGGTTAACACACGTCCTGATTGCGTTCTTCTTAAAAAACCTTTTTGAATCAAATAAGGCTCATAAATTTCTTCAATCGTTTCGCCGTCCTCGCCCACCGCTACTGCAAGTGAATTGATCCCAACCGGCCCGCCGTCACATTCATTTAAAATATAACTTAAAATCTTCTTATCCATGTCGTCTAAACCAGCCTGATCCACCTCAAGCATTTTGAGCGCCTGATCGGCCACATCGAGATTTATTTTTCCATCTGCCTTCACTTGAGCATAGTCACGCACCCGCTTGAGAAGCCGATTTGCGATTCTGGGCGTTCCCCGTGACCGCCTGGCAATTTCAAACGTTCCTTCCGGATCGATTTCAACATTCAAAATCTGCGCGGACCTTTTGACAATCGCGGTCAATTCCTCATCCAAATAATAATTCAACCTTTCGGTAATTCCAAACCGCGAACGGAGCGGCGACGTCAGCAATCCGCTTCGTGTGGTCGCCCCCACGAGCGTAAACGGCGGAAGTGTAATCCTGATAGAACGCGCATTCGGTCCTTTATCGAGCATGATATCCAAATAAAAATCTTCCATCGCCGGATAAAGATATTCCTCAACTACATGCGAAAGCCGGTGGATTTCATCGATAAAAAGAACATCCCCTTTCTGTAAATTGGTCAAAAGGCCTGCCAAATCACCGGGGCGTTCAAGTACCGGCCCGGAAGTCGTCCGGATATTCGCATTCATTTCTTTTGAAATAATATGCGCGAGCGTCGTCTTTCCCAAACCGGGCGGCCCAAAAAACAAAACGTGATCGAGCGGCTCCTGGCGTTTGAGTGCCGCCTGAATATAAACTGACAAATGCTCTTTGATTTTTTCCTGCCCGATGAATTCACGAAGACGGTTCGGCCGTAAAGACAATTCAAGTTCCGCCTCACCTTCCTGTACGCTTCCCGAAATAATCCGGTCCAAATCCATTGTTTATTTTTTCCCTTCTCTTAATATTTTCTGAATCCGTTCTTCTCTTTCAACCACATGAACAATCTCTCCGATTGCCGTTGCAACCTCTTTCTTCATACCCATAAAACGCAATGCCACTTCATACCCATTCTCTTGATCCATTTTTTTATAACGAACCACATAGCCCATCGTTTCAATCACTTCGCCCTTTTCCGGGTTTTTAATTTGAACCGTCAATCGCGTCCCGACAGGAATAATTTCCGCCGCAATCAAACGCGCCCCACCGGCCGAAAGATCAAGCAACCTGGTTTTGTGAACTTTTGTTTCTTCATCTTCCTTAAAGCCCGCTAACAAAGAAACTTTAACTCTCTGAAATTTTCTACCTGCCGGCATTTCGGGCCTCCAAAGTTAAAAAATAAAATCACTATAGAGGCAGTTTCACAAGGTCTGTCATCCCCGCGTCCACCTAACATCCACCAAAATACGCGTCGGGACTCGCCGCGCTGTTTGGCGAGAACTGGCGGATCCGCCGTCCTGTTGGGCGGAAAAGCGGGGATCCATTATTTGTGGATTCCCGCTTACCCCGGAAAATCTGGGACCGGCCCTTTCTTTCCCAAGGGAAACTTGTGGGAATGACACATGTATGGACTTATGAAACTACTTCTAAATAGCCGCTATTTCGCTTTTTTCAAACGACGCTGATAATTAACAATCGCATCCACAAAACTTTCAAGTTCAACAATCTCCTCTTTCTTAAGTCCTACGAATTGCGTGGCCACTCGGTAATAGGGCCCGGACTTCAATCGCACACACCGCACGACCTTCGCGATCGATTCAAACGGCTCATCACGCCACGGCAACCGGATATCAACCTTAATCCTGGTATTCTCCTCTATTTCGCTATCCGTTGTAAATCGAATCCCGCCAGCCGCTAAATCACGCAAATTGGAAACCTTTTCTTCAGCAATTCCCTTCAAGTGATATCGAATTAAAAGAGGGATCCTTGCTCTTTGATATTTCCGGGCATTTTTTTTAACGATTTTCTTTTTTAAACTGAAAAAAGGCCAAGGACTCATATTTTCCTCAAATATATTTTAATGCTGCACGAATGAGCGTTTCGGTGTCCCACTCTGCCTTTTGATTTTGCTCCATCACTTTTTGAATTGCGGTTTTCGCCGATTGCTTGTTATAGCCAAGAGACATGAGTGCCTGTACAGAATCCTGAACTAAAATTTCATTCTGGACTCGCGGAGATGTTTCGTTCGAATCATGTTCTTTTTCTAAAATAATTTTTTCGCGCAATTCAACAATCAATCTTTCCGCGATTTTTCGCCCGATCCCCGGAATAGCCGTAAGCGCAGGAATAGAACCATGGACAATCGCACGCTTTAACTCATTGAGTTCGAGTCCTGAAAGCAAAGTGATTCCGAGTTTCGGGCCGATTCCGGTCACCCCGATGAGCAATCGGAAAAGTGATCTCTCCTCCTCCGTAAAAAACCCGAACAAGAGGTGTGCATCTTCTCGGACAACAAAATGGGTTCTGAGTTTCACCTGATTTCCCGCCGAGGGTAGTTTCTGCGATGTAGAAAGCGGAATCATCACTTCAAAACCTATTCCGTTTACATCAAGAATTGCGGTGGTTGGATGTTTCTCAACAAGTGTTCCTGAAAGAAAACTATACATAGGAAACTTCTTCCTTTTTTAATCGGTCAAATTTGCTCATATAAAGATGACAAAGCGCAACCGCAAGTGCATCCGCAGAATCGGCACTAAGCGGCTCGCGGATTTGTAAAATTTGGCGGATCATAAATTCAGTTTGCGTTTTTGCCGCGCGGCCGTTGCCGCAAATGGACTGTTTCACGCGCGTCGGAAGATATTCCACAATCGGAACATTGCATCGGCTGGCTGCTATCATCGCGGCGGCACGTGCTTCGCCAATTTTGACAGCCGCTTTGAAATCCTTGTAGAAGAAAATATTTTCGATGGCGACAACTTCCGGCTTCCAGGTTTCAAAAATTTTAACAAGCTCGGCATGGATCAACCCGAGGCGGTTTGGGAGAGAATCTTTTGGATTGGCGTCAATCGTTTTATAAAAAACCAATATTTCAGTATTCGGACTGCCATCAACAATTCCAACACCTGTGTGAATAGTTCCTGGATCAATCCCTGCTACGCGCATGAACGCTCCTCAAAAAAAGTGGCATCATCAACCAACTTCCTTCATCACCTCATCCGGAATATCACAGTTGGCATAAACATTTTGAACATCGTCGTGATCCTCAAGCGCTTCAATCAAATCAAGCACGCTTCGCGCATTGGCCGCATCAACCGGAGTTAAATTTTTGGGGATTCTGGTAAGCGCCGCCGTTCCGACCGGAATTTTCGCATCTTCAATGGCTTTCTTCACTGCCTCAAAATCATGAGGCTGCGTCACAATTTCGAAATTATCTCCCTCGCGCGAGAAATCCTCCGCACCGGCATTCAGCACAATTTCCATCAATTTATCTTCAGTTGCCGCATTCGCATCAACCGTAATCAGTCCCTTCATCTCAAAAATCCATGCAACAGATCCGGCCCCGGCCAAATTGCCGTTTTTCTTGGAAAAAATATTCCGGATTTCAGATACCGTCCGATTTTTATTGTCGGTTAAACATTGAACATAAATCGCGACACCGGCCGCACCGTAACCTTCATACACCACTTCTTCATAGGTAAACCCGTCAAGCGTTCCGGTCCCTTTCTTAACTGCCCGATCAATATTATCGGCGGGCATATTCGAACTTTTTGCATTTGAAATCGCAAGCCTCAACCGGGGATTCGTATCCGGATCTCCGCCGCCGGTTTTCGCTGCAACGGTAATTTCCCGAATGATCTTGGTAAATATCTTGCCGCGCTTTGCATCCACAGCCGCTTTTTTGTGTTTAATACTTGCCCACTTTGAATGTCCGCTCATACCCTTACCTCTCTATTAGAATTAGACTGAACCATCAATTGTGATACTAAAATTGCTTCTCTTACTTCTCGAACATCATGTACCCGTAAAATTTGCCCGCCATTCAGTACCGACATCACACAGGCAGCAATTGTGCCCGGCAACCTGTCCTCGGGCCCTTTGCCCGTAACCGATCCAATAAATGATTTCCGCGAAGGCCCTACCAAAACCGGCCGTTCAAGCTCATGCAACTCGGATAGCCGGCGGATCATTTCAAAATTCTGTGCCGGCGTTTTCGCAAATCCGATTCCGGGATCTAAAACCATTTGCTCGGCATCAATTCCGTTTTGTTCCGCAAACCGCATCCGCTCGGAAAGCTCTTCCGTAATCTCTTTCATTAGATCGTCATAATTCGTCATTTGCTGCATCGTTCCCGGAGTTCCGCGCCGATGCATCAGAACAATGCCCGCACGATAATGCGCCACAACATTGGCAAGCTCAGGTTCTTGCCGGAAACTGCTGACATCATTGATAATGTCGGCACCGCACTCAAGTGCTGCTTTCGCGACTTTCGCCTTGCTCGTATCAACAGATATCGAAACTGAAACTTTTCCGCACAATTCTTCCAAAACAGGCATCAGACGCGTCAATTCATCGGCTTCTCGAATCATCTTTGCGCCCGGCCGGGTCGATTCCGCTCCAAAATCAAGAATGTCCGCACCCTCTTCAATTAATCGATACGCCTGTTCAAGCGCTTTCTTCGGCGATTCAAACCGGCCGCCGTCATAAAAAGAGTCCGGGGTTATATTCACAATCCCCATGATCATGGGACGGTCGATCGTTATTATTTTAGAACGAATTTTCCATCTTGAGGACTTGTGAACCATGGTCCCTGATTTCCACAACTTATTTTGGGCCGGCCAATTGATCTTCGCCACCAGCGGCAGGGCTATCGGATGATGCCGGCTTCTCGCCGTTATTTGTCTTCGGATGACTCAAAGGAATTCCCATAATTTCTTTCACTTCTTCGCTATCCAAAACTTCTTTTTCCAAAAGGCGATCCGCAAGCTTCCGGAGTTTATCCAAATTGGCCTCGAGAATCCCTTTTGCGCGCGTGTAACAATCTTCAATAATCCGCCGGACTTCTTCGTCAATCATCACTGCCGTGTTTTCCGAATAATCTTTCGAGCGGAAAATGTCTCTTCCCAGAAAAACCTCTTCATCCCGTTTCCCAAACGTCACATGGCCAAGGCGTTTGCTCATCCCATAATCACACACCATTCTTTGCGCAAAACTTGTGGCGACTTCAAGATCATTATGCGCGCCGGTGGTCACTTCATTAAACACAAGCAACTCGGCAACCCGCCCGCCCAGAAGGACTGTAATTTTGTCGAGAATTTCCTGCTGACGCATGAGATACCGGTCTTCCATCGGAAGCTGAAGAGTATAACCAAGGGCCGCATGCCCCCGCGGGATAATAGACACTTTATGCAACTGATCCATCGCGCCAGGAATCATCACCGTCATAATCGCGTGCCCCGATTCGTGAACCGCCACGATTTCTTTTTCTTCTTTTGAAATGATGCGCGATTTCCGTTCAGGCCCCGCCATCACACGCTCAATCGATCCCTCAAGCTCTTTTTGAGAAACTTCCGTTTTATTGAACCGGGCCGCAAGCAGTGCCGCTTCATTGGTTAAATTGGCAAGATCCGCGCCCGTAAATCCGGGAGTCTGGCGGGCAAGCTTGGTTAAATCGACATTATCCGCAAGCTTAATATTTTTGGTATGAACCCTCAGAATTTCTTCCCGTCCCTTAATATCCGGCCGGTCGATGACTACTTGCCGGTCGAATCTGCCCGGACGCACTAACGCGGGATCAAGCACATCGGGACGGTTCGTTGCCGCGATTAAAATAACCCCTGTTTGTGTATCAAACCCATCCATTTCAACCAGAAGTGCATTGAGAGTTTGCTCACGCTCGTCATGCCCTCCGCCGATTCCGGCAAACCGCTGCCGCCCGACCGCATCAATTTCATCGATAAACAAAATGGCTCCGTGGCCGCTCACTTTTGCCGCCTTTTTCCCTTGTTCAAAAAGATCTCTCACCCGTGACGCTCCAACGCCGACAAACATCTCAACAAAATCCGATCCACTGATAGAAAAAAACGGAACATTCGCCTCACCCGCAACCGCCTTGGCAAGCAAGGTTTTACCGGTTCCCGGCGGTCCAATCAAAAGCACACCTTTCGGTATCTTTCCGCCCAGCTTCTGAAATCTGCCGGGATCTTTCAAATATTCAATCACTTCTTTCAATTCTTCCTTGGCTTCATCAACGCCGGCAACATCTTTAAAGGTCACCTGCTGCTGACCGGCAAGCTTGGCCCGCGATTTTCCAAACGTAAATATTTTTCCGCCGCCTTGTTGAACCCCTCGGTAGACAAAAAACCAGAAGAACCCGATCAATAATAAAACCGGAACTACCTGATAAATAAGATTGCGCCAAAACATTCTTGGCGGATTAATCGTAAACTTGGCGACATTGCGCCGCAAAAGGGGAATCAGCTCCGGATCACTGTCCGGAATATTCACTTGAAAATATGCGGCATTTTTGAGTTTTCCGCGAATGACATTCTCCACGAGCTCCGCACTCACAATCTCTTCTGTCTTTGGATTATTGGCAAGCATCTCATAAAATTCGCTGTATGTCGGCTGACTAAGCTCGATTTTAGGAAATACAAAAAGCTGGAGGGCAATAAAGAAAAGCAGCGGCACTAAAAGAAATAGCACCATCCTGCGGCGCTCGGGATCCGTCTTTTTGGGAGGGACCGGTCTTCCCTTTTGCCTGCGTTGATTCTGGGGTAGACGCCCATCCCGCATATCTGTTTTTCTTGGCTTTGAATTATCTTCCATAGATTTTTTCACTTGAGGTTGCATTTTAGCAGCAAAGATAAAGAGGGGCAAGGTATTTGTAACCTTTTGCGGCAATTAATTTTAAATCTTCGCGCGAATGGAAATCCGAACGGTTTGCTCGGTCTGTTTTGAAATCTTGGCAACTTCCCCCATCGCCACACCCGCCACCCAAACAATTTGACCGACCGAAACCACAAGAGGCAAAGAATCCCGATCTTCTTTTGGAATATGCTTGTTAATCAGAAATCCTTTTAATTTCATGGGTTTCGGTTGTCCAAGCGGCTGGAAATAGTCTCCTGGTTTTCGATTCCGAATGATCAGTGGAAAAGAGAGTTTTTGGAAATCAAACAATTCGTACGAAACGTCGGATTTTTTAACTGTTTTCACTCTTTGATCGTATCTGTTTAGCATTTTGAAGTAATGACAGTTTTCATTTGCAAGCAACTTACAAGTGACCGTTTGAGCTGTGTCTGGAATATCTATTTCTTCATCAAGCGCCAATGAATAAGAAAACGGAGGCTTCTTTTCTTTAGAATAAACGACCGAAACCGTTTCCGGCGTGGCCACCGCAAACAAATCTTTTGGAAGCTGCAACCGGAATCCTCGTTCTAAAACTAGTCGCTCCTGAAACGCACTCCAGTGCTCAAAATCAAGATCCGCTTTTGCGAGTTCCCGCATTGCACGCTGAATGAGCCGGTACTGAATCGCCGGCCGGAGCCGCAAAAACGATTGCTTTGCAAATGTAATTTTGTTTTCACGTTGCCGTTTCGAAATTTGGCGGTAAAAGAGATCCGATGTTTCATCCAGGAAAGACAGATCCACATCCAACAAATGCGGAAGCCGCGCTAACGCCCGCTTCACTTGCGGATTAAACTCTTTTTCAAGCTGGGGTAATAATTTCAAGCGGATCCGGTTTCGCACGAACCGGACATCCCGGTTCGACGCATCTTCCCGGAAACGAATAGAATTTTCTTTTGCGAACTCACGGATTTTTTCGCGGCTCATCTCAATGAGTGGCCTGACAATATAAGCCTCGCCCAATTTTCGTTTTGGCCGAATCGCTTGTAAGCCTTGGAGGCCCGTTCCGTTGAGGATTCTCATTAAAACGGTTTCTGCCTGATCGTCCAGGTTGTGAGCCACCGCAATTTTTCGCACTTTTTTACTTTTAACGATCTTTTCAAAAAAATCGTAGCGTAAAAGCCGGGCCGCTTCTTCGAGTGAAACTTTTTCCGCCTTCATCTTACGTTTCACATCCACTTTTTCCGAAAAAAACGGGAGGCCAAATTGTTTGGCGAGCTTCCGGACAAAAAGCTCATCTCGTCGTGACGCCTCTCCCCTGAGTTGATGATTGATATGCGCAACGGCAAGCCGGAATTTCCAGGATTTTTTCATTTCGACAAGCAAATGGAGGAGTACAACCGAATCGCAACCGCCAGAAACGGCAATCAGAACGGAGTCGCCTTTTTCAAGCATCCGGAATTTTTGAATTGTTTTGAGGAATTGCGTACGAATCATAGTGGAAAAATTATATCACTGAAGGGGGTAAAAACTGAAAATTTTAAATTATGTCTCCAGAGAGAGAGAAAAAAACGGTACCCCGTACATCCGTACGGGGTACCGCATATACAGTCATGTCTTCCGATAAATAATCTCCTGGAACCTTTATAAGAAAGTTATGACGGCACTCATTTTCAGGTTCTACCTCAACAACAGGGGCAGTAAGACAAATCCGATACATTAGGGTTAGTTCCAATAACCTTAAAAGGAGAGTCTTATGCCCCTTGTTGATAGT
>MHFR01000054.1 GCA_001804285.1 Candidatus Danuiimicrobium aquiferis | reverse complement strand
TCACAAAGAGAAAGAAAAAAGGAAGCGAAAAAAGAAAGAGAAAATACGACTACTATTTCTTCTTAACAAAACGTCCACTGAATTGGGGAAGGTCACCTGTTGTCGAGTGATTTTGTCCTGTGGTGATGGGGTAAAGAAAACGAAAAAGATTAACAAAAAGGCTAACAAAAAGATAACGGGTAAAACCAAGGAGGAAATGTGATAAGTTTCAAACTCAAAGCATATTTTCTGGTTTCACTGTTTGGTGCGGTAGCAATTGCGCTCATAGGATATGTTTACACCGCGCGAGACCTGCCACCCTATCCGGGAAAAGTCGTATCCGAGAGTGGCGCCGTTCTTACGAGCAAGGACCAGATCATGGCGGGGCAGGGAATCTGGCAGAGGTATGGACTGATGGACGTCGGCAGTGTATGGGGCCACGGAACATACAGGGGGCCGGACTTCACCGCGCAGTCTCTGCACATGGTGGGGCAGACCATGCGTGCGAAGCTGGCGAAAGAAAAGTATAGCAAGTCCTATGCCGAGTTGGACACTGCCGACAAGGGTGCGGTGGATGCGACAGTCGTGCGCCAGATCAAGAGCAACCGCTACGAGGCCGCCACAGACGTGCTGCCCCTGAGTCCGCTCCAGGAAGCCGCCTTGCACGAGGTGCGCATGTTCTACACAACCCTGTTCACTCAGGGAGATACACAAGGGCCTATCCGGGCAGGAACCATCAAAAATCCAGACGACATACGAGATCTGGCAGACTTCTTCTTTTGGACAGCGTGGTGCGCCGGGACGGTTCGACCTGGAGACACCCTTACCTACACGTGCAATTGGCCGAACGATCCTGAGAACGGAAACGTATTGCCAGCAAAAGCGATTGTCTGGTCAGCAGTCTCCTTGGTTGCTTTTGGACTCTGCCTTGGCCTGCTAATCTACCTCTTTCATCACTATAAGTTCAACCAAGGAGCACTTGGCTTTAGGCCAGACGCGGGGCTTGTGTTGGCGACCGGTAAAATCTCGTCAAGCCAGCGAAAAACCGCCAAGTACTTCCTGGTGGTTTCCGCTCTATTCTTGTTACAAGTCGCTGTTGGAGCAGTCATGGCCCACTATACGGTGCATCCGGATTCTCTATTCGGTTCGAAAATGCTGGCAGACTTTCTCCCGTATAGCTGGGTCAAAACGTGGCACCTCCAGTTGGCTATTTTCTGGATTGCCGTTTCGTGGATTGGATTCACGCTGTTCGTGGCTCCTCGCGTCGGAAACAAAGAGCCAAGGGCGCAGGGCCTATTGGTGGATATTCTCTTTGTCGCCGTGGTGATAGTGGTACTCGGAAGCCTTACCGGCGAAGTTCTCGGTATCAAAGGCTTACTGGGCAAGGCATGGTTCTGGTTGGGGCACCAGGGCTGGGAGTATCTCGAACTCGGGCGGCTATGGCAGATTCTCCTGCTTGTTGGTCTCGTAATCTGGCTGGGGCTTGTCTTGCGTGGCCTTTGGTCGCATTTTGGTCCCGGCAAGGACAAGTGGGGCCTTCCCCAATTTCTCGCATATTCCGGGGTAGCAGTGGTCGGATTCTTCTGCTTCGGGCTGTTCTATGACCCGCATTCACACCTGACGATCGCTGATTTCTGGCGGTGGTGGGTTGTTCACACCTGGGTGGAAGGAGCGTTCGAATTCTTCGGCGCTGCAGCCATTGTATTTGTGCTTGTTAACCTGCAACTGGTAGATATCAAAGCCGGACTTCGCACCGTTTACTTCACGGTGTCGCTGGCGCTGTTCTCCGGCATCATAGGGGTTGGACATCACTATTATTGGTTCGGCACGCCGTCTTTCTGGCTGGCGTTGGGGTCCACGGTGTCCGCTTTGGAACCAGTTCCGATTCTCTTGCTGTTGTCCGATGTCTGGCATGGCCAGAAAGCAGTGGTCAGCGGAGGTCGTTTATTCCCGTACCGATATCCCCTGATGTTCATTGTGACGTCGGTATGCTGGGAATTTCTGGGCGCCGGAGTCATGGGGCTTTCGATAACAACGCCCGTCGTAAACTACTATGAGCATGCGACCTACCTGACGGTGAACCATGGACACACAGCGCTGTTTGGCACCTATGGTCTTCTCGCAATCGCTTTGTTGCTTTTCTCCATGCGCGGCATGGTTCGTGAGGACGGCTGGAACAATGGCCTCCTCAAGCTTGCATTCTGGACAATGAATATCGGGCTGTTCTTTATGTTTACTTTGACGTTGCTTCCTGTGGGTCTGCTCCAGGTACTGGACAACGTAAAGTACGGTTTCTGGCATGCTCGCTCCGACGCATTTTGGCATCAAGGAATCATTCAAGTCTTGGGGTGGATCCGTTTGCTTCCGGACACACTGGTGATTGTCGGCGCGGTGGCGTTGGCTCTGTTTATGTTGAAGGCCGTGATGAATCTGAAACCAGTTGAGATCCAGGAAGATGAGGCCTTTATAAAATAGCGATCCTTCGGCCCGGGCGTCGAGAATAACAGGGTAATTGCCGCAGTTGAAGTGCGTACTGTCGAGGGCATTGATCCGAGGTGTCGCGAAGGGGGAATGACAAATAGTATTTAACTTAGAGGGACTTCCCGTTCCGTAAGATAGGGATGAGCCGTTCCCAGCATCGAAGATGTGGGCTGGGCGAGTCTCTAAGCAGTTATTTTTAGTGTCGCACCCGTGACGGCGTGAGTATCAATGAAATTTGATGTTATAGGTAACGGCTGTTTTACCCCGTCGATTTCAGGAGAATAAAACCTCAAGGGCTATGGAAAAATATCTGAATGTCTCCATAAAAGAAATCATCGGGAAGTTTCCGGAAGTTGGCCGGATACTCGAGGAATATAAGATCGGCTGTGTTCCGTGCACCTTAGGGTCGTGTCTTTTAAAAGATGTGGTGGGTATTCACAACCTTCCTGCGGATCAGGAGGCGCAGCTTTTGTACCGGATAGAAAAAGCCATCTATCCGAAAAGGAATGTCAAAAGACCGGAAGGTAAAGCCTTAACCTGCAAAGCGCCCGTCGGAAATATAAAATATTCCCCCCCGATTAAAAGACTGGTGGATGAACACATCGTAATAAAGCAATGGTTGGAACTGATACCGAGTGTTCTTGAAGAAATCGATATCGAATCAGAGGCGGGCATGCGGTGGATATCGGACAGTCTCGATTTCGTCCGGTTTTATGCGGACAAATTCCATCACGCGAAAGAAGAGGATATATTGTTCGGATATACCGATAAGAATCTGGATATTATCAAGACGATACTCCGGGACCATGAGACAGCACGCGGTCATGTTAAGGCGACATCGGAAGCCGTGAAGAGTAAGGACAAAGAAGCTATTGTCCAGCACCTTAGCGCATACAAGGATCTTTTGAAAGAACATATCAAGAAGGAGGATGAAATATTATATCCGTGGATCGACAGAGGTCTTTCCACGAGGCAAGTGGGCGAACTATTTGCCAAGTTTGATGAGGCGGAAGCAAGAATAGACAAGGGAATGATAGAGCAATGCGAAAAATTCGCGCATGAGGCAGAGGAAAAAGTTCGAAAAATAAAAAAAAGGAGGCAACAAAATGAATGGTGAAGAAATGTGCGGATGTCCGGGCTCAAAGATGCAGGATTTCAGAAAGGACACAAAGGGCGGGGAGGAAGAAGGCGGAACACGCCAGTCGCAGCTGAGGCAGTGGCCCATCCAGCTGCACTTGGTATCGCCCCAAGCGCCATATTATCAAAAAGCGGACGTGCTTTTGTCTGCGGATTGTGTGGCCTTTAGCGTGGGGGATTTTCACAAAGATTACCTGAAGGGAAAAAGTATCGCTATAGCTTGTCCAAAATTAGATGAGGGGCAGGATGTGTATATTGAAAAGATAAAATCTTTTATAGACGACGCTAAGATTAATACTCTCACGGTTATGACGATGCAGGTGCCGTGCTGTGCGGGATTGGTAGCTATGGCGCGCCAGGCCTTGCAATCAGCCAAGAGAAAGATTCCGATTAAATCCATTGTCGTAAGTTTGCAAGGGGATGTGCTTTCGGAAGATTGGGTCTAATAGCATATCCGTCAGAAAGGGATATGCGTGGATTATGATACGATGGTGGGAGTCTTTTCATTTTGACATCAACCGAGAGCGTTAAAAGAACCGCAATGCAATGGCGCTTTGCGGTGACAAGGAAAATGATGAGTAACGGCTTATTGCGAGAAAAGAAGACAGTGAAGGCGATGGTTGAAATCTATTGCCGCGGAAACGATCATGCTTGCCGGGAACACGAATCGTGTGAATCTTGTTCGGATCTTTTGCGATACGCGCATGAACGCCTCGACAAATGTGTTTTTGGCGAAGAAAAGCCTGTTTGTGCCTTGTGTCCAGTTCATTGTTATCACCCTGCCAGGCGGAACGAAATTAGCCATGTGATGCGTTATTCGGGGCCGAAAATGTTTTTGCGTCATCCTTTTCTTGCTCTCAGTCATCTCTTTACTGGAAATACAAAACCAGGAGAGAAAGTTCAGAAATATCTAGAACGTAAAAAGTCTAGGCAAGCGGATGAAAGAAGAAGGCTAACCTCTGTGGCATGAATGTCGAAAGGGATAAAAGAAGATGCGTATCCATTCATTACAGCACGTAGAGTTTGAAGATTTGGCAAATATTGAGTCGTGGGCGCGGGAAAAAGGTCATTCCGTGGCGAAAACACTCCTTTGTCGTAATGAGAAGCTTCCTTCCCCGAATGAATTTGATTGGCTTATCGTCATGGGAGGGCCGATGAACGTTTACGAAGAGGAACAGTATCCATGGTTGATTCAAGAAAAAAAAATAATTAGGGAGGCGATCGCTGAAAATAAATTCGTATTAGGAATTTGTTTAGGGGCGCAACTAATCGCAGATGTACTTGGAGCACGGGTTCCCAAGAATGCTCATAAAGAGATCGGATGGCATTCTGTTTATTTGACGGAGCCGGGCAAAAGATCCTCCGTTTTTAGTGTTTTGCCGGATACGTTTATCGCTTTTCACTGGCACGGCGATACCTTCGAGCTTCCAGTGGGTGCGACATGGATCGCAAAAAGTGAAGGCTGTGTTAATCAAGCATTCGAATATGACGGGCATGTGTTTGGACTCCAATTTCATCTGGAGTCATCCGAGGAAAGCATTCACCGTTTGGTAGATCACTGTGGCCATGAACTAACCGAAGGGAAGTATATTCAAACGAAGGAAAAAATATTGAAGAGGGGCATCTATTTGCAACAGATCGAGAAACTAATCATTCGTTTATTAGATCAGATCGAGCATGAGGCGGGTCGTCGTTGGGAAGATGCATGCTGAAAAAATTGCTCCCCATCACTTTGAGTTTCCCGCTAGGCACTGGTGGGGGATAGCGAATTCGTCCGAAGAGCATCATCGATGGGGTAAATACTACTCGGTTCCCCATTTTTGTTAATGGCGAAGAGGGATAAAAAGTTAGGTGGCCATGATTTCAGAAATTGTGTTCTGATTCCGTATGCATCTGTTTCATTTGTGAGGAGGTTCTGGTAATGAATATTCGAACAAAGGCGGTTCTTGCAGGCACTGTCAAAGATTCTACCTACAATTCGGTCATCACCCCGATTTATCTAACTTCCACCTTCCGTTTCGAGAAATTGGGGAAAAATAAAGGCTACGACTATACGCGCAGCGGTAATCCGACGCGAACTGCGTTGGAAGAAAATATTGCAGCGCTCGAAGGAGGGACCGGCGCAGCGGCCACCGCCACAGGCATGGCCGCTATTACCGCGATCATGCTTTTGTGTGAAGCCGGGGATCATATAGTTACCGGCAATGACATTTACGGCGGCACTTACCGTTTGTTTAGAGAAGTTTTTGCCAAGAGGGGCCTCTCTTTTTCCTTTATCAACATGATGAACCTGAAGGAAATCAAAAAGGAGATTTGCCCCAAAACCAAGATGATTTGGATCGAGACTCCTTCGAACCCGCTTTTGCATATTGTTGATCTGAAAGCTGTGATCGGCCTGGCAAAAAGCCAAGGGATCCTGACCGTTGTGGACAATACTTTTCTTTCGCCCTATTTTCAAAGGCCCTTTGAATTCGGCGCTGATATTGTTGTGCATTCTACGACCAAGTATCTCAACGGACATAGCGACGTTGTTGGCGGCGTCATCGTATATAACGATAAAAGCATAGAAGAAAAAATAAAATTGCTGGTCAATGCAATCGGCGCAAGTGAAGCGCCGTTCGATGCTTGGCTTGTCCTTCGCGGCATCAAGACTCTGCCGTGTCGCATGGAAGCACACCAACACAATGCCATGAAAATGGCAGCCTTTCTCGAAAAACATCCCCGTGTCAAAAAGGTTTATTACACAGGCCTAAAAAGCCATCCTCAGCGGGCCCTCATTAAAAAACAAATGAAGGGTTTTGGCGGCATGTTGGCTTTTGAACTGGACACATCGAAAACTCCTCTCAAAAGTTTTTTCAAGAAATTGAAAGTTTTACAACTAGCGGAATCTTTGGGTGGCGTGGAATCTCTTATCGAACATCCATGGACCATGAGCCATGCTTCAATGGGACCGGAAGGACTCAGGGCCTCAGGCATCACGCCGGAGACCATTCGGATTTCGGTCGGCATTGAAGGCGTCGATGACCTAATTGAGGATTTGGAGAATGCATTTTAAAATTAAAGAAGAAGGATTGAAAAAAATAGGGTTGTCATGAGTTGGAGTTGTCCGCATGAAGACAAGGAATTCTGTAAGAAGCGTCGCAGAGGATGCAGGCCGCTGAGCAAAGGGTGCGTTCTAGAGGGAAAGGGGTTGGAGATTGTTGGCCATGGTGACTCTATCGGTGCGACTTCTCAAACGCATGATGGCATAAGAAAAAGACGGAAAACGAGATGACGCCAGCGCCCGGGAAAAGGCAGAGCTGTAATATATCAAAAACAGTATTGATCGTGGATGATGAACCCGATCTTCTCAGGCTGACCGCCGTGCGTCTTCAAAAGGCGGGTTATGAAGTTCAGATGGCGTCGGACGGCCGGACGACCTTTAAGTTCCTTGAAAAGGGGAAAACGGATCTGGTCCTGCTGGATTTTCAACTTCCGGATCTGACGGGAGAGGATATCTGCAAAAAGATCCGGCAGCACGAAACGTTCAAGCACATCCCCGTGGTCGTTATTTCCGCTGTTGCCGATATCGGCCAGTTGTCCGAACTTGTAAAAACAGCCGGTGCGCAAGGCTGTCTGGCAAAGTCCGTTGACCCTCAGGGTCTACTGGACTGTATCGGACAACTCCTTAAGCGTGTGCAATCATGAGAGAATTGCTAAACCTCCACATTATATGCTTAACCCCTTCACATATATTATTTCAGCGATTGTTTCGCCCAGCGATGGTGCCCATTTAAGACGAAAAGGAAGTGTTATGACTGTTTTAGAAAATGCGATCGATGTAGCAAAGAAAGAGAAAATATCAACTATTGTGATCGCATCCACAACCGGAGGCACGGCCCTGAAACTTTTTGAACTTGCAAAAGGTAGCAAATTAAAACTGATCGTGGTTACGCACGACGAAGGAAGACTTCCGCAAGAAAGAAGGTTTAAGGAAGAAATAAGGAGATGGCTTTTGGTTAATTGCGTAACAATTTATACACATAATATTCAGGGCATGCTTTTGCGAAGAATCGTGGATGCGATTTTTGAAAGATTTGGATTGCCAGCCTGGCATAGGCATTTAAGGAATATAAAAGAAAAGTTTGGTACAGGGATCAAGGTATGCCACATCATCGCCCGTATGTTAATCGAAGGAAATATCTTGAGAGACGGAAGGGTTGTGGTAATTGCCGGTAAGGGAAGCGGTGCGGATAGCAGTGCTGTATTTTTTATTAAGCCGCGAAATAAATGGCCAATCCTAGAAAAAGTTCTCGAAGTTGCCCGCTAGTTCCGCATCACATTTGAAATTAGGGGTATGCGGCACAGCACTGTTAACCCCTAAAATCAAATGGAGAACAGTACTGGGAGGGAAAGCATGCACACCACCATCGTGATTGGCACATTGCACACTAACAATGTTGTAGCTATCATTCAGCAGGGTGGCGTCATGGCGTGCTTGTTGGCTCATAACCCAAACATTTGTCCGCGGGAGAACTGAGGGCGTGATAAAAAAAATATTTTCTCTTTCAATCTTAATGATGTTTTTATTTTTCATTTTCCCTGCGGTCTGGGCTTCAACCGATCCGACAAAAACTGAGGCATCAAGTTCCGCCCAGGTTTCCGGAGTCCGGGGAAAAGGATCCGTGATCTTCTCAGAAAATTGTGCGGCTTGTCATACCCTTGGTGTAGGAGATGATACGGTTCCGGATCTGCGAGATGTTACTTTGCGTCGTGCTGAAGCATGGCTGAAGGGTTTTATTCAATTTCCCTCCAAAATGTTCGAAGCTAAAGACCCTATTGCGATGGAACTCCTTGCCAAATACAAAGAACCTATGAGCGATCCTGGTTTGACATCGGAAGAAGTCGACGCGGTGATCGAATATCTGAAAGAAGCGGCCCCGGCGTCAAAACCCACGCAGGGGTCACAGGCTGTGGCGGCGAGTTCACCCCTCGCTAGCGGGGGAGCTTCCCCAGGTCAAGCCAAGATGATCAAGAGATCAGCTACTAAGGAAGAGGTAGACAAGGGGCGAGCATTATTTCAAGGAACGCAACGATTTTCCCGAGGGGGTCCCTCCTGTTTCGCGTGCCATGATCTTGGACACTCTACGACTGCGGGGGTAGGCCATTTAGCCAAAGAGCTCGCGGCCGCTTATTCCTGCTTAGGCGAAGCCCGGCTGCGAGCGATCCTGGAAAAAGCGCCATTCCCTTTAATGCGAGAAGCTTATGGGGAGAACCCTTTGACTGCTGATGAAATTTCTGATTTGAACGCCTTTCTCGAACAGGCCGGCAAAGAGCCGGAGAAGGGGGCGCTCAAACATTACGGCGAAGCCATGCCCTTGATCGGTCTTGCCAGTTTTGCGATATTGCTTGGATTATACGGTGTTTTCTGGTTCAATAGGAAAAGTAAATCTGTGAATGAAGATATTTATGATCGACAAACCAAGTCCGAAGAAAAGCTGTAAAGAAACTTCATGAGCTGGATCAAAGACATTTTTTCTCCGCAGACAAGAAAATGGGAAGAGTTCTATCGCAACCGTTTTCGGCATGACAGAGTGGCGCAAGATCGGGAAAAAATATTTTAACAGTTTTATAACTGCTCGTGCGCCAAAAATTTAGCGGGGAATGAATATCGTCCTTAGTTTGAAAACGATTCTGTGGGAATAGAGAGACAATATGCGTCCGATAGATACGAACATTAAAGTAAAATAGGAGACAAGCTTTTGCTGAAAGTTGAAGTGCCTGACGTGCATTATTGGAAAGAGCAAATTAAATGTCAAAGCGCATGCCCTGTGCATACGGATGCCCGCGGGTATGTGCGTGCGATCGCCGAGGGCAACTTTGAGGAAGCTTACCTAATTGCGCGAGCTCCGAATCCTCTGGCGTCCATTTGTGGACGGATCTGCGGGGCTCCCTGTGAAGCATCGTGTCGCCGCGGCAGCATTGATCAAAGCATTTCCATTCGTGCCCTCAAACGATCTGCCACAGAAGAAGGAATGCCAGACTCAAATCCTATGGCCCTCATCAACCATCTTCGTGAGACCTTAGAAAGCCGCATCTGTTCCAGCGCAGAAGATATTGGCGGACTTCTTGATTTCATGGACGAAGGAAAGCTAAAGAAAGTAAAGGGAAAGAGCGTCGGCATTATCGGATCGGGGCCTGCAGGATTGGCGGCGGCCCACGATTTGGCCTTGCTGGGTTTTGGGGTTGTCATCTATGAGATGGAATCTGTTCCGGCCGGAATGTTATATTTAGGCGTTCCGAGTTATCGTCTGCCACGAGAGATCATTGAAGCGGAGGTTGCGGTCATCAGAGCTCTCGGAGTTGAGATTCAAACAAATTGTACCATTGGAAAAGATCTCTCCCTCGAAGAATTAAGAAAGCGTCACGAAGCTATCGTGGTGGCAGTCGGCTGCAGGAAGTCCAGAAGAGTCCCTATTCCCGGAAACGATGCGGAGGGCGTTTGGGGAGGCGTTGAGTTTCTTAGAAAAGTGGCGTTAAAGGAACCTCACTTGATCGGCCATAAGGTAGTGGTGATCGGTGGCGGGAATGTTGCTTATGATGTCGCAAGGACCGCGCTTCGCAGACAGCAAATGGATATTGTGGGAACGCTGAAACGTGAAGAAAAGGGCGTTGAAGTGACCCTGTGTTGTCTGGAGTCTCGCGAGCAGATGTTGGCCGCCGAAATTGAAATTCTTGAAGGGGAAGAAGAAGGAATCAAGAGCTTGAATGGTTATGGTCCTCAGGAGATTCTAACTGAACGGGGGAAAGTGAGCGGTGTGCTTTTCCATAAAGTGATCTCTATCTTTGATGAAAATAAGCGTTTTAATCCAAAGTTTGATTCAAACGATAAAATTGTCGTTGAAGCTGACACCGTTCTTATGGCGATTGGTCAGAGCTCGGATATCTCTTTTATCCAGCCTGAAAAGGACGGTATCAAAATCAATGAACGCGGCATTATTGTTTGCAATCCTGAAACACAGGAAACCACCGCGGAGGGAGTTTTCCTGGCGGGGGACCTGGCTCATGGGCCGCTATTGATGATCGATGCGATTGCCAGCGGAAAAAAGGTGGCTCGGTCCATCTATGAAAAGCTCGCAGGGGAAAAACTCAGGTTCGAAACCATGGAACTTCATCTTCCCATTGAAAGATACGGAAGGGAAATAGGGTATGAAGGACTCAAGCGCCAGGCGCTGGCGACGGTTCCGGTTGAGCAAAGGATCTATGATGTTCATACTTTAATTGAAAAAGGATTTAATTGCTCCGAGGCAAAACTGGAGAGTTCCCGGTGTCTTGACTGCGGTGTGAATACGATTTTTGATGGAAACCGGTGCATTCTTTGTGGCGGTTGTACTGACGTTTGTCCGGAACTCTGCTTGAAGCTGGTCCCCGTCTCTGAACTCTCTGGTGATAAGAATTTTGAGGAACTTACGAATATTATTAAAGAACAAAAGCATGCGGATGAACTAACTGCAATCATTAAAGATGAAGAAAAATGTATTCGGTGCGCACTTTGCGCCATTCGCTGTCCGGCGGATGCTATCACAATGGAACGTTTCTCATTTAGAGAGGGTTTATCATGAGTATTCCGGAGACATTCAAAAATGTAGAAGAAAGCTCTCCCATGAGTCGTCGCGATTTTTTGGGACTGGTGGCAGCCTGGATGGCGGCATCCTCATTAGGGTGTGCCCTGATTGGGCTAATGAAATTTTCCATGCCCGCACTGCTTCCGGATATTCCAAAAACGTTCAAAATTGGAAGGCTGGAAGATTATCCCATTGGATCAGAAAAAATATTTGAAGAAAGAAAAGTAATCGTTTTTCGTGATCAAGAGGGGCTCTACGCGATGTCACTTATCTGTACTCATCTGGGATGTACTGTGAGCAAACAAGTAGGGCAATTTGACTGTCCCTGCCACGGATCCAAATTTGATGCTATGGGTAGGGTGAAAGCGGGGCCGGCTCCCAAACCTCTTTCTTGGTTGAAGATTTCTCAACTTCCGGATGGGAAGCTCGATGTGAATGCGATGAGAGAAGTTCCCATGGGCACTAAATTTAACATTCAAAACCGAGTCGGATAGTTCTATGTCGCTAAAAGATTTCTTTCAGAAGCTCGCAGGACTTCCGAAATCTTTTCGTGAGTTCTTGCTCCGTCATGGAAGGCCGACCACAGACCGGGCACGTTCTCAAACGGTAATGAGTAATATCTTTTTGCACATCCATAGTAATCGTATTCATCGCTATACGCTCAAAAAAACATTCACCTTTGGTCTCGGCGTGGTCGCGGCGGCCTCTTTTTTTATCCTGATCGTCACGGGCTTGATTCTTATGATCTATTACAAACCGTCCGTGGATTTGGCCTACGGCTCGATTAAGGATATCAATTTTATCGTTTCGGGCGGCCGATTTGTGCGAAATGTGCATCGATGGGCAACCAATATCATGATTGTCAGCGTTCTTTTGCATATGGCGCGTGTGTTTTATACCGCAGCGTATAAACGGGCACGGTCTTTTAATTGGGTTTTAGGGATGGTGTTATTTATTCTTACGTTGGGTTTGAGTTTCACGGGCTACCTTTTACCCTGGGATCAGTTGGGCTACTGGGCGATCACCATTGCTTCTAACATTGCGGCTTCGCCTCGTGAACTTACAGATGCGGTGGGCATTACTCAGTTTTTTGATCCGGGAGGGATGATGAAAACCCTGATCCTGGGTTCCCAAGAAATCGGTCAAGATGCCCTCACACGATTTTTTTTGCTCCATACCATTGCGCTCCCACTGGCCATGGGGTTGGTTCTTAGCGCGCATATTTGGCGTATCAGAAAAGATGGCGGGTTAGCACGACCTGATGAGATTAAAGCTAAAGATATGGAAGGGATCGCTGAAGATGATAAGACTAAGTGCATTTTTAATAATGCACCGCAAAAGACATATGGGTTGATGTGTCTTGTCCAGGGCAAGAGCCCGGCTGTGGGACGCGGGCCGGAGAATACGATTCCAAGCTGGCCCAGTCTCTTTATTGCTGAAATAGCTTTGTTGGTGTTGACCCTTGGCATTGTCTGTGTCCTGGCATATTTTTTTAACGCACCCCTTAAGGAGATTGCTGATGCCACTGTTCCAGAAAATCCTGCCAAGGCTCCATGGTACTTTTTAGGACTCCAAGAATTAGTTTCCTATTCAGCGTTTATGGGCGGGGTTGGGATTCCGACGATTGCTCTGCTTGGGCTTCTGCTGATCCCTTTTATAGACCGAGAGGAACAGTCTCTTGGGCGTTGGTTTGACAATCGGAACGGAAGGATCGCGGCCCGGAATTCTCTTTTATATGCGTCCTCCGTAACAATCGGACTGTTGATTTTTACCGTGAAATTTGGCTGGCTTAGAAATTGGTATCCTGATATTTCTCAGCTAATCATTATTCTCGTCAATCCGGGAACCGTGCTTGTAGCTTTTTTTGTCACATGGTCTATTGGCTGTCTGAGGAAATATAATTCCACGCGTCTTTCGGCGATCGCCCTGTTCACCTGTTTTATTGTGTCGTTCATTATCTTAACGTATTTCGCGACGTATCATCGGGGTCCGAACTGGGATTTTTATTGGCTGAAGAGCCAGTGGCCCATTCATTAATTTTATGAATAAATTATTCAAGATCATCATCATCCTTTCCTGTTTTGTGATTACTTCAATCCTCCTGATGGAAGCATGGCGTGAGAATCTAAATATGGATTGGCAGAAGTATCAGCGAAAGTATAAAGACGAGTTGTTTCATATGGCGCAAACAGCACAAGACCGGAGCAATGCGGGGGATTTTGAAATTATGTTGCGTCAGATCGTGCTGCCGAAACTGGATCGATCAGATCGGTGCGTGACATGTCATATCGCCATCGAAGACAGCCGCATGAGTCATATGCAAAATCCTCTCAAGTCCCATCCGGGCGATTATTTGGATACACACGATGTCTATGTGGTCGGCTGTACAAGTTGTCATGATGGACAGGGAAGAGCCATTACGACCGAGGCGGCTCACGGGCGAGGCGCGAAACAGTTCTGGGAGCAACCGCTTCTGGAGGGCCCCTTCCTTGAATCCAGTTGTGTTCGTTGTCATGCGGACACGCTACAGCAGACGCCGAATAGCAATTCTGGAAGAGTTTTGTTCCAACAGAGAGGTTGTTTTGCCTGCCACAGTATCGGCGATATTGGCGGTGTCAAGGGGCCGGCGCTTTCGGACATTGGTCGCGCCAGTTTTCATAAGAAGATGCCTGTCCCTGAAAACCGTGAACGTCTTTTGAGTCAATTTAACGGTAACGTGAATTTGGCTTACCTCTTTGAAGCCGTCACCGAACCGGACGCGCAACCCAAAGATACTTTGATGAAAAAGATGGATCTCACAGAGGAAGAGGTGACGGCGATTCTTGTTTACCTCAAAAGCTTGAGCGCGGAGCGGCGTGTTATGGATGTCGGTGTCAGTGAGACGCAAGTCGCAACCTCGATGACGATGCCAAAAATTTCTTCGGCAAAAAGCCTTTCGCAAGTATCCGGGGCCTCCGCCAAAGGCTATGTGATTTTTTCTAGAACCTGTGTGGCTTGTCATACGATTGGCTCGGGGGACAGAACGGGTCCGGACCTCAAAGGCGTGACCTCACGCCGCAATGGAGAATGGCTGAAGAAGCTTATCCAATTTCCGACCCAGATGACCGAGGAGAAGGATCCGATCGTCATGCAGCTTCTTGAAAAATATAAAACGCCGATGATCGACATGGGTTTGACGGTCGAGGATGTCGAAGAAGTGATCAAATACCTCAAAAACCCGGAGGCGGTTGTTCTGGATGCGAGCGCCGCCAAAAACGGGATTACCTCCGGCAATGAAAAAAATGCCCCTAAAGTCACCGACAACGCGGCGATCCGAAAAGGACGGGTTTTATTTCAGGGCAAGCAACGGTTCCTCCAGGAGGGACCTTCCTGTATCGCTTGTCATGATGTCGGAAATGATTCTCTTCTCGGAGGAGGCCGATTGGCCAAAGAACTGACCACAGCCTATTCCCGGTTGGGTGATATCGGGATGGACGCTATTTTGAAAAACCAGCCTTTTCCTTTGATGCGAGAAGCTTACAAGGATAAACCACTCACCCGTGATGAAATTTCTGCCTTGGTGGCGTTTCTGGAACAAGCAGAAAAAGAACAAAAGGATCGGCCGCAGAAACACTATGGCTCAAAAATGTTTTTCATCGGCTTTGCCGGTTTCATGGTATTGCTTGGGTTTTACGGTGTTTTCTGGTTTAATAGAAGGAACAAGCCTGTGAATAAGGATGTTTATGATCGACAAACCAAGTCCGCAAAGAAGCTGTAAAGGAACTTCATGAGCTGGATCAAAGACATTATTTCTCCGCAAACAAGGAAATGGGAAGAGTTCTATCGAAACCGTTTTCAGCATGACAATGTGGTGCGTAGTACTCACGGCGTCAACTGCACGGGGGGTTGTTCCTGGAAGATCCATGTCAAGGACGGGATCGTGGTTTGGGAAACGCAGCAACTCGATTACCCTCTTTTAGAGGATACTTTGCCGCCTTATGAACCCCGCGGGTGTCAGCGCGGCATCTCTTTCTCCTGGTATTTGTACAGTCCTCTTCGAATTAAGTATCCGCTCATCCGCGGCACGCTTTTGGATATTTACCGGAAAGAAAAAGAAAAGACCCGGGATCCTTTTGAGGCGTGGCGCAATATCCAAAATGATAAAAAAACCCGGGAGAAATATCAAAAGGCTCGAGGGAAGGGTGGTTTCAGGCGCGTTAGCTGGGATGAAGCCCTTGAATTAATGGCTGTGGCGAGCCTTTACACCGCAAAAAAATACGGGCCGGACCGCGTCGCCGGATTTTCTCCCATCCCGGCCATGTCCATGCTGAGCTATGCGGCAGGATCAAGATTTTTGCAGCTTTTTGGAGGTGTTAATTTAAGTTTTTATGATTGGTATTGTGATCTGCCCAACGCGTTCCCTGAGATATGGGGAGAGCAGACCGACGTCTGTGAAAGCGCTGATTGGTACAACGCTAAATTGATTGCAGATATGGGTGCGAATCTGAATATGACGCGCACGCCGGACTGCCATTTTTTCGCAGAGGCCCGGCACAATGGAACGAAGACCGTTGTTTTCTCTCCTGATTTTAGTCAAGTTTCTAAGTACGCGGATCAATGGGTCTCGCTTCATGCCGGCAGCGACGGCGCCTTCTGGATGGCTGTCACGCATGTGATCTTGAAAGAATATCATCATGAGAAGAAGAATCGCTTTTTTCTTGATTATGTTAAGCAATATACCGACAGCCCCTACCTTGTGAAACTTGAGACGAATGGAAAAAATCTTATACCGGGCCGGCTCCTGCGGGCTAACGAACTCGAAGAGTATAAGAGCCTATCGAATGGGGATTGGAAATTCCTTAACATTAATGAAGTGAGCAAAAGGTATGTCGTTCCCAAGGGGAGTGTTGGGCACAGGTGGGATGAAAACAAAGCCAACTGGAACATGAAACTTGAGAATGCAGAGGGGGGAGAAGCTTATCAGCCTCTGTTGACCCTTTGCACGGACTACGACGATGTCCTTCAGGTTGAATTTTCCGAGTTTGGGTTAGACAAAAAAGTTTTGAGGGGTGTTCCTGTCAAACATGTCGACACCGTGAACGGAAAAGTTCCTGTGGCGACGGTCTATGATCTTATCATGGCCCAATATGGAATCCCGAGGGGATTGAAAGGAGATTATCCGCAAGATTACCAGGATAAAAATGCTGCTTATACCCCCGCTTGGCAGGAGATCTTTACGGGAATTGACCAAAAAACAGTGATCCAGTTTGCCCGGGAATGGGCAGACACCGCCAGTGCGACCCAGGGAAAATGCATGATCATTAGCGGTGCCGGCGTGAACCATTGGTATCACAATAATTTGATCTACCGCGCAGCGATTATGACACTGATGCTCACAGGATGCGTTGGAAAAAATGGCGGGGGGATGAATCACTACGTCGGGCAGGAAAAACTCGCGCCGATGGATTCATGGAGCACGATCGCGTTTGGGAGAGATTGGCAGGGGGCCGCGCGTTTACAGCAAGCGCCCATCTGGCATTACATGAACACAAGCCAGTACCGTATCGACGGTCACTTTAAGGATTACAATACCGTTCCTGACAATAAGCTAACCCATGGTCATATGGCCGATCTTATTTTTAAATCCGTGCGAATGGGATGGATGCCCTTCTTTCCGCAGTTTAAGCAAAATACGCTTGAACTGAGTAAGGAAGCGATGGCGAACGGCGCCAAAGATAATGAAGCCATTAAAAAGTATGTTTTGGATAAATTAAAGTCAAAGAAATTGGAATATTCGATCAGCGACCCGGAAGCCGAAGAGAATTTTCCGAGGGTTTGGTATATCTGGAGGGGCAATGCCGTTGTGGGAAGCATGAAGGGCATGGAGTATTGTTTGAAGCATTATCTTGGAACTGATCACGGTGTCATTTCGAAGGATTCTGAAGGGCAGACGAAAGAAGTGAAATGGCATGAAACGGCCCCGACGGGGAAGATGGATCTTGTGGTGGACCTGAACTTCAGGATGGATTCTTCCGCGCTTTTCTCCGATATCGTTCTGCCGGCCGCATCCTGGTATGAAAAAGCGGATCTAAATTCTACGGATATGCACTCCTTTATTCATCCGCTTTCGCGCGCAATCGCGCCGGTGTGGGAATCTAAAACCGATTGGGAAATATTCAGCCTTATCACTCAAAAGACAAGTGAACTGGCCAAAAAGTATTTACCGGATCCCCAAAAGGATATTGTTACGGCCCCCATTGCTCATGATACTGCGGGAGAGATCACGCAGCCCACGATCAAGGATTGGTATCAAGGGGAGTGCGAGGCGATCCCCGGTAAAACCATGCATAACATTGTTGTGGTGGATCGCGACTACACCCAACTCTACGACAAATTCATCGCTTTGGGTGAAAATGTTAAAACCAACGGGCTCGGCGCACATGGCAATCACTATAGGTGTGAGGATGTCTATGAGGAGATGATCAAATCCAATCATTTTCCGAATGAAAAATTCGACGGAAAGATCTACCCCTCCTTGAAAGAAGACGTCTCGGCTGCGAATGTCGTGATGAAGCTTTCATCGTTGACCAATGGTGAGCTGGCTTTCCGCGCTTACAAAAATGCCGAAAAGAATACAGGGTTGGTGCTGGCAGATATCGCGGAAGGCAGTAAAGATGTTCATATCAATTATGCGGATATTCAAGCGCAGCCGAGGCGGTATAACGCCTCGCCCCTGTGGTCGGGCCTGATGGCCCATGGCAGGGCATACGCCGCCTACACCTACAATGTCGAGCGATTAGTTCCATGGCGGACGCTCACGGGACGCCAGCATTTTTATTTAGATCATGAAATGTATATTGCTTACGGAGAGCATTTGCCCACGTACAAGCCTTCTCCGACGCCGGAAGCTTATGGTGATTTGAAGGAAACTATTAGGCAGGGCAAAGCAAGAATTCTCAATGCCATAACGCCGCATGGGAAGTGGCATATCCACTCGACTTTTGCTGACAACTTAAGAATGCTGACGCTTTCTCGAGGCTGTGAGCCTTGTTGGTTAAGCGAAGCCGATGCCAAGTCCATGAACATCCAAGATAATGATTGGGTGGAAGTCCATAACGATCACGGTGTTTTCAGCACTCGGGCCGTTGTCAGCTCCAGAATTCCAAAGGGCGTTTGTATTGTTTATCACGCCACGGAACGGACCATCGATATCCCCAAATCGGAAGTTAGAAAAGGCAGAAGAGGCGGGGGACTGAATAGTTTTACACGCGTCCATCTTAAGCCCAATTTGTTGGCAGGAGGCTATGGTCAGTTCACCTATCATTTTAATTATTGGGGCCCCACAGCTGTGAATCGGGATACGCACGTTATTATTACGAAAATGGATAAGGTTGTTTTCTGAAAACCTTGACGCTATAGGGTAAATATCAATGGATATTCGATCTCAGATCTCAATGGTGTTTCATCTGGATAAATGCATTGGCTGTCACACGTGCTCGATCGCCTGCAAGAACATATGGACGGACCGTAAGGGCGCTGAATATATGTGGTGGAATAACGTTGAGACCAAGCCCGGAACGGGATACCCGAGCAAATGGGAGGACCAAAATATCTATAAGGGGGGATGGGAGAAACAAAAAAATACGATCAAGCTTCGAGCGGGGAAAGGAAAAGGGCTTCTCAACATTTTTCACAATCCCCATATGCCAACCATTGATGATTACTACGAGCCGTTCACCTATAAATATCTGGATCTTATAAAATCCCCAGCAGGGGATATGCAGCCAACCGCGAGACCCATTTCCCTCATTACGGGAAAGCCCATGGATATCAAGATGGGGCCGAATTGGGATGATGATCTGAGCGGGACGCCCGACTTTGCGCGCCAAGACCCCAACTTGAAGGGGCTGACCGCGGCAGAAGCGGAGGCCATGTTTCAACTTGAGAAAATGGCTCTTTTTTACCTGCCGCGGATTTGTAACCACTGTTTGAATCCCGCCTGTGTGGCCGCGTGCCCCTCCGGCGCCATTTATAAACGTGGGGAAGATGGCGTGGTGCTGATCAATCAAGATGTGTGCCGTGCATGGCGCATGTGCGTGACGGCATGTCCCTATAAGAAATCCTACTATAACTGGAATAACGGAAAATCCGAAAAATGCATCCTTTGTTATCCGCGTATCGAAGCCGGACTTGCGCCGGCGTGCATGCATTCTTGCGTCGGGCGCATACGCTATTTGGGTGTCCTTCTGTATGATGCTGATCGCATTCACGAAACCGCCTCCTGCCAAGAGACGGATCTTGTGAATACTCAATTGAGCATCATTATGGATCCGCATGATCTTGAAGTGATCCGCGCAGCCAAGGCTAACGGAATCGCGGATTCGACTCTCAAGGCGGCGCAAGATTCTCCGGTCTATCGATTCGTCAAAACGTGGGGATTAGCATTACCCCTGCATCCGGAGTATAGAACTCTGCCCATGCTTTTTTATGTGCCGCCGTTGCTTCCCGTCATGGCTTCCGTGACCCAATCGGGAGATGAAGAGCAAAAGAAAAAGCTCAATAAGATCTCGAAAGTATGGGATGACAAATGGCTTTACGATACGAGCATGGAAAATATCTGGGGGACCATTGATGAGATGCGTTTTCCCTTAAAATATTTGGCCAACCTTTTTAGCGCCGGAGATGAAGCTCAGGTGAAAATAAGGGTGAAGAAGCTCATGGCGGTTCGGATGCATCGGCGGCATGTGACCGTGGGGGATATCCCCGAGAAAAAAGCTGCGGAGGCGCTCGGTGAAACGGGACTAACCCCCGAAGCCGCGGATGCCATCTACGGTCTTACATCACTGGCTAAATTCGATGACCGGTTTGTGATCCCTCCCGCGCATCGCGAGCAGGCGCTTGAATTACTCGAAGACACGGGTGACCTGAAGGGGAAGGCCGGGTTTGGCACAAAGCAACCTCCGGAAAGAGGACTTTAATCAATGAATCTGGATCATTACGACCTGATGGCGCGGTTGTTCTTATACCCCGGCCCCTCGTTTTTTACCGACGTCCGACAGGTCGTGGACTTTCTCGATGAACGGTATCTCCTGGCAGCTGAAGATGCGCAGTTTTTTTGTGATCATCTTCCTCAAAATGATCTGGAGGATATGCAGGAATTATTCACGCGGTCCTTCGATGTCCAAGCCATCACGACGCTGGATGTGGGCTATGTGCTCTTTGGCGAAGATTATAAACGGGGGAAGTTGTTATCAAATTTAAATCGAGAGCATGCCAAAGCTCAAAACGATTGCGGCGTGGAACTGGCGGATCATTTGCCGAATTTATTGCGGCTGATCGCCAAGTCGCGCGATGAGGAGATGGTCCGGGAGCTCGCGGTGGAGATCTTGGCCCCCGCACTCCATAAAATGATTCGTGAGTTTAACCCCAAAAGACAGGACGAAAGAAACAGGCTGTATCAACGGCATTACAAAACGCTGATCGAGCAATCGGAGCATCGCGTGGCGGTCTATGGTCATGCCCTCAAAGCTCTCTTTTCTATTTTGAAGCAGGACTTCCAGATTAAAGACGAAACCTTAGCGTTGCATGCGGAGCATGAATTTCTTAATTTTATCAGAGCCGAAATGTCGGTTGAGAAGTTAGTAAGCGAATGATGATCCTTAACGAGGTTTGAACTATGAGCGCCTTGCACAACTTTTTATTTATTGCCGTGCCGTACATGGCCGTTGCGGTTTTTCTGGTAGGGGTGGTATACCGATATCGGGTCGCACCCTTCACGGTCTCATCTTTATCCTCGCAATTCCTCGAAACAAAGGACCTTTTTTGGGGTTCCGTACCGTTTCACGTCGGCATGATCGTTATTTTAATTCTGCATCTGGCTGCGTTTTTGTTTCCCCAAACGCTACTGGCGTGGAACAGCTATCCGGTTCGTTTACTCATACTTGAAATAACAGGTTTCGCGTTTGGGTTGAGTTTTCTATTCGGGTCCATGGCTCTGTTGATCCGAAGGGTTACAAACCCCCGGATAAGGGCCGTGACCACCTGGATGGATGTTGCAGTGGAGCTTCTGCTTTTCTTCCAAATTCTTTTTGGTTGCATGATCGCGGTGGGTTATCGTTGGGGCTCTTCATGGTTTGCTTCCGATCTGTCGCCTTATCTCTGGTCGCTTGTCAAACTCGATCCTCATACCGATGCCCTAAAAGCGATGCCCCTCATGGTACAGGCTCACGTGGTCGGAGCATTTCTTGTCGTTCTCATTCTCCCTTTCACCCGGTTAATGCATCTTTTGGTCGCTCCCTTCCATTATTTGTTACGGCCTTTCCAATTGGTGATCTGGAATTGGGATAGAAAAGCCATGAATGATCCGGGATCCCCTTGGAATAAACATAAACCCAGAAATACTTAAATAAGGGAATTATTCTATGCAAAGTCAGGCGACCGCAACCTCTCATAAAGTTCTTTTCCTGAACACGTTCGCCTTTACGGTGTGTTTTGCCGTGTGGATGCTTAATGGGGTCTTAGTCACATTCCTGGCGAACAATCAGGTGTTTGAATGGGGGCCGGTTGAAACCGGCTGGTTGATGGGAATACCCGTTTTAACAGGGTCTCTTCTTCGCTTGCCAGCCGGGATGCTTACCGATAAATTCGGAGGAAAGCCTGTTTACACGATACTCCTTTTCGTTTGCGCGGTTCCCATGTACCTGTTGTCGCATGCAAACGATTTTTTAAGTTTTGCGCTTTGTAGTTTCGGATTTGGATTGGCGGGCGTCAGTTTTGCTATCGGAGTCGCATTTACTTCAGTCTGGTATCCCAAGCGAAACCAGGGAACAGTGATAGGCATATTCGGGCTCGGCAATGCAGGCGCGGCATTGACCACTTTTTTTGCTCCAACGCTTCTCAATAAGCTCACTCAAAACGGCGCTGATCTTGAGGGCTGGCGGATCCTCCCTAAGTACTATGCCGCTCTTCTCATGATGACGGGAGTGCTTTTGTTTGTCTTTTCTACTAATAAAAAATCCGAATCAAGTCGCAGAAGATTGATCGATATGTTGAGGCCTCTCAAAAATTTGAGAGTCTGGCGGTTCGGTCTTTACTACTTTCTTGTTTTTGGATGCTTTGTTGCTTTTTCTCAGTGGCTCGTTCCCTATTTTGTGAACGTTTATTACCTGCCGCTTGTCACAGCCGGCATTTTTGCAGCATCATTTAGTTTTTCCTCTGGCGTGACACGTGCCTTTGGGGGTTGGTTGTCCGATAAGGTCGGGCCAAGAAAGGTGATGTATTGGGTCTTGACCGGTTCCACCCTCATCAGTTGTCTCCTTGTTTTCCCCAAAATGGACATCTATTCGCCGGGGCAGGGGATCATGGCCAAAAAACCAGGTGTCGTCACGGCTGTTACTGAAAATTTGATTACTCTTAGCAATGATAAGTATTTCCTTACGGAAAAAAGCCATAAACTCAAAGATTTGGACGATCAGTTACTTGTTTTTCCTACAAAAGAAATTTGGCAGGAGGCGGTGGTCAAGGTAGGCCAGAAGGTGGAAAGAAAAGAGCTTTTAGCGAAGGGGGTGACGCGGATCTATTTCCAGGCCAACGTGTGGATATTTTCCATGCTCATTATCGTCTTAGCCGCAACATGGGGGATTGGCATGGCCGCAATCTTCAAGCATATTCCCGATTATTTCCCTGACGAAGTAGGAGTCGTGGGAGGGATGGTCGGTGTGATTGGCGGGCTCGGCGGATTTTTTTGCCCAATCCTTTTCGGCTATTTGCTAAAAGGTACCGGACTTTGGACAAGTTGCTGGATGTTCATGTTTTTATTATCTTTCGTCTGTATTTGGTGGATGCACACAGTCATTTCGAGCATGATGCGTGCGAAGCTTCCCGAGAGCGCCGACAAGATGGAACAGCATTAATCAAAAATTAACTGGAGTTTGGATCTCCGATTCTTGCAACCTAAAGCTTAGGCTATGGTTTCCGGAACGACAGGGTAAGGGTGGAAACGCGCTTGCCTTTCGATCCCCGCCAGCGCGGCGGGGTGAATTACAAAGGAGAAAAGAATTTGAAGCAGGAACAGCTTGTCGACTCCTATGGTCGACTTATCGACTATTTAAGAATATCGCTCACGGACCTCTGTAATTTTCGGTGCGTATATTGCGCGCCCGTTGAAGGCACTTCGCCCCTCCCTCCCTTGGAGTGTCTGACCCGAGATGAAATCCTCCGGTTTGTGCAAATCGCCGGCCGCATGGGGATCCGCAGGATCCGGCTGACCGGCGGCGAGCCCCTCCTCAGAAAAGATATTGTGGATATTGTGAGGGCACTTAAAAGTGTGAAATCGATCAAAGACCTGTCGCTTACGACGAACGGCAGCCGTTTAAAGTCTTTTCTGAAGCCTCTGAAAGATGCTGGGCTGGATCGTTTTAATATCAGCCTGGATAGTGTGAATGCCTTACGATTTAAAGAGATCACCTTAAGTGATGCTTATAAGGAGGTGATGGATTCGGTTGCTATTGCCCTCGCCTACGGGTTCCGGGTCAAATTGAATATGGTGGTTTTGAAAGGGCTTACGCAAGAAGAGATCGTCCGATTCGTCCAGATGGCGATAGATCATCCTTTAGAAGTTCGTTTTTTAGAGTTTATGCCGCTCTGCGGAACGGGCTGGCGACCGGATCTTGTGATTCCCATAAAGACGGTTCGCGCCATTGTGAATGAAAATTTCACACTCTCAAAACTTCCGCGTGAAGGTAATGTGGCGGAAAGTTTTTCGATCTCAAACGGTCAAGGACGCGTCGGGTTTATCGCCTCGTTGACCCGATCCTTCTGCGATCAATGTTCGCGCATCCGTCTCTCGGCGGACGGGATGATCCGGCCGTGTCTATTTTCAGATCAAGCCGTTTCCGTAAAGACGCTTTTGCGAGAGGGTGCCTCTGATGATGCGATCGCAAATGAGATACGGGAAGCGGTGGGGATGAAACCTCGCGGGAACTTCTTTCATGAAGAGCCTTTTTGCGACGGGGGAAAAAATGTCGATCAGCACCAACAAACACCTTTAATTCGTTTCATCGGGGGGTAAACATGAAATCAGTGACAGATAAAAACACAACACTAAGAAAAGCCATTGCCACAAGCACTCTTGTCGCAAGCAAGGAAGCGATCGAGAGGCTTGTGCGTAATGACGTTCCCAAAAAAGATATCTTGATTGTGGCGCGCGTTGCTGGGATCCAGGCCGCTAAGCAAACAAGCGTCTTGATTCCTTATTGCCATCCCTTGGCGATCGATTCTGTGAGTATCGATTTTGAGGTGGGCGAAGGAAAAATTGTTGTTACGGCCCAAATCGAAGCGGTTTCAAAGACGGGGGTTGAAATGGAGGCGCTCTGCGCGGCGTCGGTTGCGGCGCTTACGATCTATGACATGCTCAAACCCATTGCGAAGGATATGGAAATCATTTCGACTAAGTTGATTGAGAAAAAGGGCGGTAAAAGTCAGTTTGAGGAGGAGATTCCTGAAGGCTTTCAAGCGGCGATCCTTGTGACTTCCGACGGGACTTCGAAGGGAACGCGCAAAGACAGATCCGGACAAGTGATCAAGGATCGCTTGGAAGAGTATGGCATTCAGCCAAGCTATGCGGTTTTACCGGATGATAAAGAGCAAATTTTGGCGAAGCTTAAGGAATGGTGTGGCGCTGGTGTGTCGCTCATCGTGACAACCGGAGGAACCGGTTTAGGCCCTCGGGATGTCACGGTCGAAGCCACCAAGATGTTGGGCGGCCGTGAAATACCCGGCATTATGGAAGCGGCGCGGAGTTACGGGCAGAGCCGGACCCCTTATGCCATGTTGTCGCGTGGGATCGCCGTTCAGGTTGGGCATTCTATCATTATTAATTTGCCGGGATCATCCAATGGCGTGAGGGAGACTTTGAATGCTGTTTTCCCGGCCGTTTTGCATGGATTTCCAATGATGCAAGGAGCAGGACACTGAACATGAAGAACAGCGGGGCAGTAGACAAAATGCCTTCAGGAAGAATTGTGGCGATCTCGATCAGTAAAAGAAAAGGGGTCCGGAAAACCAATGTGCCGTGCGCGCGGTTGGTGGAAGGTACTGGCCTCGAGGGGGATGCTCACGCGAGCCCCGGTCTCCGTCAAGTTAGCCTGATGGGACTGGCGAGCATCCGAAAAATAGTGGACCTTGGTCTCAGTGTCGGTCCCGGTGATTTTGCGGAGAATATCACAACGGAGGGGATTGACCTGCTGAGCGTAGGAGTCGGAAGTCGTTTAATACTGGGACAGGAAGCGGTGGTTGAGATCACTCAGATCGGAAAGGTTTGCCACCAGCCCTGCGCCATATATTATCAAGCCGGAACTTGTATTTTCCCAACGGAAGGAATCTTCGGTGTAGTGATCCGGGGGGCTGATATAAAAGTGGGGGACGCCCTTGAGGTTCTTGCCTCACCGTCTTCTCTTCCCGTGGAACAACCTGTTCTCAATGGTTTCGTAAAAAAATGATCTCTGTTAATCAAGCGCAACGTATTGTTTTAAAGTATGCGAAACCCCGCCATCCTCGGAAGATGTCTCTTGGGGACGTCTTGGGACTCGTTTTAGCAAAGGACATTTCGGCCGCTACGGAACTTCCTTCCTTCACCAATTCCGCGATGGACGGTTATGCTTTGCGTTCTTCGGATACGAAGAGCGCCTCGACTGGTTTTCCGATTTCGTTCCGGATCGCGGAATATCTGCCTGCGGGAAAGATCCCTACCAAAAAGATCACCGCAGGTACTTGCGCGCAAATTATGACGGGTGCTCTGTTGCCTCAGGGGGCCGATGCGGTCATTCCGATTGAAGAAACTGAAAAAAAAAGAGATCGGATGAAAATAAGGATGCCGGTCCCCTGCGGTGCCAACATCCGATATCGCGGTGAAGACGTGAAGAGAGGGAAGATCCTTGCTAAAGGAACCGTGATACGTCCGCAAGAAATGGCACTTCTGGCAGCTTTGGGGTGCGACCGTATTTCTGTATGCAGTCGGCCGACCGTGGCGATTCTTTCCACGGGGAATGAACTTATCTCCCATTCAGAAAGACCCTCTATCGGAAAAGTCCGGGATTCCAACTCTTGGGTGTTGGAGGCCCTTTTAAGAACGGAAGGTGTATGTCCGAAGCGGCTCGGCATTGCGAAAGATTCCCGTCAGGACCTCCGGAAAAAGATCCGGGAAGGATTGCGTTCCGATATTCTGCTGGTTGCTGGTGGGGTTTCGGTTGGGACTCACGATCTGGTGAAATCTGTTTTTGAAGAGCTTGGGATCCAACAGCTTTTCTGGAAAGTAAAGATGAAACCCGGAAAACCGGTTTTTGTGGGGAGCAAAGGCAAGACGCTTGTTTTTGGCCTTCCGGGAAATCCGGCATCAGGTTTTGTCGCCTTTGAGATTTTTGTTCGCCCTGCAATTCGTGGGATGGCAGGCCGTTCTGATATTTTTCCGGTCTATCACACGGCCGTCGCAGTCCATCCATTAAAGCATCGCAAGGGTAAAGTGGATTTTCTTCGGGGTATTGTCACAAAGAGCAAGGGTGGTTTCCTTGTTCGATCAGCCGGCCGTCAAGGATCCCATTGTTTTAAATCCCTCTGCCAAGCCAATGCCTTGATCCGCTTGCCGGAAAACATCTCGCGGGCGGTTCGAGGGGACAAAGTCGATGTGCTTTTGCTATGGGGAGGATCCCTTTGAGCTGGGCCAATGCCATTCCTATCGGGCTTCTCATTTTCATAGTCGCGGGAGTCTATTCTTCGGTGGGGCTGGGGGGCGCATCAGGTTATTTGGCGATCCTTTCGCTTTTTTCGATTCCGCACGATGTCATGGCCACGAGCGCTCTCTGCTTGAATCTGCTGGTGGCCGGTGTGGCGTTCTGGAGCTTCCGAGAAAAAGATTTTTTCTCTTGGCATCTGACATGGCCTTTCATGGCGACTTCGATCCCCGCGGCCTGCTTAGGAGGTCTTTGCAAGATATCATTCCGGGCCTATTCGTTGCTTTTGGGCATGGTACTGATCGCTGCGGTGATTCGCTTGATGATGGATCGTCAAAATGAAGAACGGCCGTTGAATGGGAAAACCCTGCCTTTGAAAGCCGCTTTTCCGGTCGGGGTCGGCATTGGATTTTTAGCCGGGATGGTCGGTATCGGTGGGGGCATATTATTGGGTCCGCTCGCTTTGTTATACCGATGGGGAGGTGCTAAGCAAATTGCCGCAACGACCGCGCTGATCATTTTCGTGAATTCCATGGCGGGATTACTCGGACGTTATTTCGGAGGGAACTTGAGGGTTTTGTCACCATGGTTCTTCATCTTTGTGATCGTCGCAGCGCTTTGGGGAGGACTGCTTGGGTCCCACCTGGGCGCTAATTTTTTTTCAAATCGCTGGCTGAAGCGGATTCTCTCAGCTATTTTAGCGCTGATTGCGATTAAATTATTTTTTACTGTTGGCAGGGGTATGGCCTAAGACTGATAGGATGCTGGTTCATGGATCATCAAACGATGGCAAAAGGGTAATGAAGCAAATTTGCGATCTGACCGCCATTGTCCTGGCTGGCGGAAAAAGTTCACGTATGGGGCAAAACAAGGCGTTGCTTGATTGGCACGGCAAGCATTTGATCCGGCATGTGGTTGACCAGTTACGACCGGTTGCAAAGAAGGTGATCCTGGTGGCCAAAAAACCGAATGATTTCGGTTTTCTCGGTGTTCCTTGTTTTAAAGATCTTAATCCCGCATCGTCTCCCGCAGTTGGGATCACGACAGGCCTTTTTTACAGTTCTACGGAGTTTAATTTTATTTTGGGCTGTGATGCGCCCTTTCTAAATGTCGTTACCGTTAAGCGACTCTATGATGCGCGGGAGGATTATGATGTTGTTGTTCCGGCCTCCGACCATGGGATCGAACCTCTTTTCGGCATCTATCGCAAGCGGTGTTTGGCTGTTTTAGAGGAGCATCTTCACCGTGGTATTTTTGCTGTTCGACAGATCCTTAAAGATCTGAGAATCAAAGTGCTTCCGACCGATTCGTGGACCCAGGAAGAAAAGATGTCTTTTTTTAACATGAATACACTTGCCGAATATGATTCGGCACAGCGCTATATTCAAAGAAGATTTCTAAACTATCCCGGATGAATGGCCCGGCAAAAAAATGGATCATGGAATTTGTCATTTAAATCCCCTTGAGCTTTCTGATTCTGACCCTTTCTCTGAATTAGAGTCGGTCGGTCTTACAAGGGAGGAGTTTTGTCGATTTACATTTCTTATCCTTCCAGGCTCTTACTGGACATAAAAAAGAAAGAAAAATTTCAAAGGTTGCTTCTTTTTGTTCTTACTTTTCAAATCTTTCTTATCCAGTCCCCGCGTTCTAAGCGGCTTGAGCAGATCAAGAAACGCCGCGAGGAAGGTGAAAAACTGAAGGCGATCATGGACGGAGTCCTTTACACCGGGAAGCTAAAACGTGTTTTCCGCCTTTATTTCGAAAGATGCTGGCCTTCGCCGATGATCGCCAGATCCCTCCACTCGAATCTTTCCACGATCTACAGAAATCTCCGCACGATCCGCTTTCTTGCACAGGTTTATTCCTCGGAAGAATCATAGCCTTCTGGAAGGTACGAAAAAAAATTGCGTACCTGTAGAAAATTTGGTTTGCGCCCGGTGTAATCACCGGATGCACGGACTTTCCGCAATCTGCGACATCCGTTCGATTATTGAATCTGCACGAAGTTTTGTGGCGCAGACTGTTAATTCCTCCCTCGTGATGTTGTATTGGCAAATTGGCAAGCGGATCAAACAAGATGTTTTGAGAAATAAACGAGCCGGTTATGGAGAGAGAATTGTCGCGACACTGTCGAGACAATTAACAGGTGATTATGGGCATAGTTTTTCTGAGAAGAATCTGCGCCGTATGATCCAATTTTTCGAGGTTTTTTCCGATGAGAAGATTGTCGTATCGCTGATACGACAATTGACATGGACGCATTTCATTGCCTTGATTCCTCTTGAAGATCCGTTGCAGCGGGATTTTTATGCCGAAATGTGCCGTTTGGAACGTTGGAATGTGAGGACATTGCGAAAAAAGATCGACGGAATGCTGTATGAACGGACAGCGCTCTCAAAAAAGCCGAAACAGCTCGTTCATCAGGAATTATCTTTGCTTCGGAATGAAGATAAGTTAACGCCGGACATTGTTTTCCGTGATCCATATTTCCTGGATTTTCTTGGTCTTAAGGACACGTACAGCGAAAAAGACATTGAAGCTGCTATTTTAAGAGAAATGGAAGCGTTTATTCTTGAGTTGGGCGTTGGTTTTACTTTTCTTGCCCGGCAAAAGCGGATAACGATTGACCACAAAGATTATTATCTGGATTTGCTTTTTTATCATCGGAAACTGCACAGGTTAATAGCGATAGAGCTTAAGCTCGGTCAATTTCAAGCCCAGGACAAAGGCCAGATGGAACTTTATCTCAAGTGGCTTGCGAAACATGAACAAGATGCAGATGAGCAGTCACCGATTGGCCTTATTCTTTGTGCCGGAAAATCTACAGAACATATCGAGCTTTTAGAGCTCGAAAAAAGCGGTATTCGTGTTGCAGAATATTTAACTAAATTGCTGCCCCGAAAAGTTCTTGAGCAGAAACTACATAAGGCGATTCAGATTGCCCGCAAGCAACTCGAAGACAGCAGGATAGAAGACAAGAGTTAGTTTAACGGCACAGTTTACCGCCGCCTGTGCGGCAGTACTAATTGCGGCGACCAATGTAGTCGCCTGCGATTATGTATCGGCAGGTTATCGGTAGTTGCGAAGAAGGAATAACCGAGTTAGATTCGGAACAACACAAAGCAATGTCCCTAAAAATGTCCGAAATGGGAGGAAAACGCAGGGTTGGCAGAAGGGTTGGTAGAGAGGTTGGTAGAAAGTCAGCGCAAGATTCTCGAGCTCGTCAAAAAAAATCCATATGTGTCCAAAAATGAGTTATCGAACAAGGTGGGTATCAGCACTACGGCCATAGATAAAAATATCAACCAGTTAAAGAAAAAAGGATTACTTAAACGTATCGGACCCGACAAAGGCGGACATTGGGAAGTGGTATTGCAAGGTTAATCTTCGGGTGTGTTAGAAGTTCATGCGTGTTACTTTGTCCACATAGCGTAACAGGATCGTTTTGTTGATATTAACAAAACGTTTCGGCCAGCGAAACATTGGTTACATGATTACACCCCGAATTACATGATTTATTACATGATAGGCGTTCGGAAATAGTCTTCGCACTGAGTAGACAATCGAGAAAAACCGACGAATTTTTAACGGCAGTTTGTCGGTAGTTGAGAAAAGTGGATGATTTTTAGGATGGATGAAGTAACCTCATGACAAATTCAATTCAAACCAAAAAACCAGTCGTGTATATCGCTACCTTCGGATGAAGTTTGGTCGCACTATGGACGGGAGATGATTTTAGGAGTGGTGCGGCACTTGTTTCCAGAGTCTTTTCAATCTACTTGATCTGATGTGGCGTTCCGCTATGTATAGTTTTTCTTTTCTGTTTTTTTGGGCAGTAGGTTTCCATTGACAGCTTTAGGACACGGCAGTATATTGTATCGAAATTGTTCAATTCGCCAATCTGGCGACTTAGGAGATAATACTACAATGGGCGGAAATCGTTATTCAAACCTATCAAAAGATGAATTGTATCTTATTTCACGGGCAGAGTATGAGAGGCAAAGACTCATAACGAGCGAATTTGCTAATTGCCTTTTTGCCAGTCCCAAAAGAACAGCAGAAGTTCTGGATGCTCTTACGCGGAAGGGCCGGCTTCTTCAGCTTCAGCGCGGTAAATATCTTCTTGTGCCGATCAAGGCCCCTAATCAGCAATGGGCGCCAAATGAATTTGTGGTGGCCGCTTTGTGGATGGGAGAAGTTCCTTATTATATCGGATATTTCACGATGTACAACTATTGGGGGCTGACGGAACAGATCCCACAAACTGTTTTTATACTTAACCTGAAAAAAAATACTAAAAAAACGATTGGCGATGTGAAGTATGAGGCGCTGAAAATTGATGAAAAAAAATATTTTGGTATTCGGAAAATTAAGCTCGAAGGCATCGATATTTGCATTAGCGATAAAGAGCGTACGCTGGTTGATTTCATTTACAACCCAATCGGCTCTTTTAATAATGTGGCAAATGTTCTCAAGGAGTGTCTCGCGGAAATAGACCTCGATAAATTCATCAATTATCTCAATCGTTTTCCTGTTGTTTCAGTCCGCAAGCGGGCAGGTTTTTTTCTTTCTGAAATCGGATGCAAAGATAGCGTGTTAAAAAAACTGCAAAAAAACAACGGCCGCGAAGATACCTATGTTGTTCTTGACCCAACGAATAAATCACGCAAGGGCAAAATTAATCAGGAGTGGAAAATTATTGTTAACCGATAAAGAAAAATTCAAAGACCTTATTTCGACGATCGCGCGAAAAATGCGATTCCGGCCGGTTATTGTCGAGAAGGATTATTATCTCACCGCCATCCTCAATAACATTGAGTCATTACTGAGCGATAAGATTATTTTTAAAGGCGGCACATTGCTTAATAAGGCGCACCTTAATTACCATCGTTTAAGTGAAGACTTAGATTTTTCATATGATGCCCCATTGTCCGCGCGGTCACAGCGCTCTAAAGCGATTACGCCTATTCGCGAAAAGATGCCAGATTTCTTAAAGGCACTTCAGCTGACGAGTGACAAGCCGGAGGGGGAGGGCTTTAACAATTCAAAACAGTACGTGTTTAAAGTTAAATACCCCTCGGTTCTAACGGCAAAAGACGACACGATCAAAATCGAAATATCTCTTCGTCAACCTCCGATCGATAAGCCCATTCACACCGAAATCAAACACTTCTATCAAGATCCTTTTACGGGTGAAGACTTATTCCCGCGAGGGAAAATACTGTCACTTTCATGGAACGAAGCTGTTGCTGAAAAACTTAAAGCGGCGATATCCCGGAAGGATGTTGCTATCAGGGATTATTATGACCTCTGGCATATTGCTGAATTTGGATTTGATTTTCATAATGAAAAATTTATTAAGATTTTCAAGCGCAAGGTAACAGACGAAGGTTATGCAGGTGATTACCGAAAAGGTTTTGGCCTTAATGAGGATAAACTTTCACTTTTGCACAGGCAGGTTGAGACTGATCTTATGCCGGTGATTCGTGCGGGTGAGAGTTTTAATCTGGATAAAGTGATTGAACGGTTTAATGTGATTTTGCAGAAGGTGTAAAAAGAGTTATGGAATACACAAGAAAGCACAAGAATCTCATCGCAAAGCTGTTCAAGAAAGCTGGAATGCTTAAAGAAGCAAAGGTTATTTTATCTTGCGATGATTACAAACATGAAATCGCTAGCGCAATGCGTAATGCTGCTAGCAAGGCAAAGGTCGGTATCGGTGCAAAGCCAGCGCTGTTAGATGCTGCAAGACGCTATGAAACCAGAGAATGTGCTATTTTTAAGGAATGCACTTTGCCTCATTGTGAAGGCGGGGCGTGGTGCGATATTTATAATCTTGGTGGAAGTCATGGGTACATCGGTAGCAGATATCGCCATATGGGAAAAAGCGCATTTGATGTTCCATTACGAAAGCGGCGCAAGTTAATGCTTGAAATGCTGGAATATAAAACCCGAAATAAATGTACCAAAGAACCACCAAGGGGCGCTAAAGGAATGGCAGGATAGTTTTCCGGATTCGCCGCGTTGCATCGGACCAGATAAAGGCACCTGCCCGCTAATGTTTTGTGTCGAGGGTATTGGGAAATCGTGAAAAAATGACGAATTTTTAACGACAGTTTGTCGACGCGAAAGGATGCTATGATTATGGCAGTGAACGAGGAAAAGAAAAAATCAGGAAAGATGGCTGGGCGGTTGCGTGTCGGCGATGACTGGAATGCGATTACCATTATTGCGCTTTCTCAGAATAATCCGCTGAAGGCGATCGCGGAATTTGTGGAAAACAGTATAGACGCGCAGGCTGCCAATGTGACGATCATCCGCGGCAAAGAAAAGGGCGAGCACTATCTTAAAATTATTGATGACGGCAACGGCATTCCCCGTGATGAGGACGGTGTCCCGGATTTCAAGTACGTCGCGACGCATATTTGTGATTCGTTGAAAAGAAAACTTAAACGGGAAGGTCATGCGAATAGTCAAATTCAAGGTGAATTCGGAATCGGTCTTTTAAGTTTCTGGACGGTTGGGGAAGGGTTATCGATGGTTTGCTCGGGTACAGGCGGAAAAACCTATGAGATGACCATGCGCAAGGGCAAGCCGGGTTATGATATTAAAAAACGGGCACATCTCCTGTCATTTAAAGGTACTGCACTGAGGCTTGCTCCGCTTCTGGCGGGAATCCGTTCTTTGAACGGCGAAAAAATTCAGCGGTATCTGGCATCCGAATTGCGCGACCGGATCCGATCCTCCGGGGTAAAGATCAAAGTGGTGGACAGGGTGAGCCGTATGGAATGCGACGTGGAGCCGCGGGAATTTTCAGGCCGCTTGTTGCATAACATGCCTTCGCTCGCAACAGTTGCGGGGGATATTTATGAGGAGCTTTATTTATGCGAGCAAAGCGCGGCAAATCAAGTCGGGCTTTATCGAAATGGAACGCGCGTTCTTCCGAACATTACATCTTTAGATGAATTCCGCGGGGAAGTCTGGAATTCCGGGTTTCTTCAGGGTGTTTTGGATGTTTCCTATTTGACCATTACTCCCGGAACACGGGATGGCATTATTCGTGATGAAAAGTTTGTTTCTTTTATCGCAGTCGTAAAACTGTTAGAAGAGGAACTCGCGGCTAGAATTCGAGAACAACAGAAGGCCGAGGATGAAAGGGCGAGCCGAAATATCCTCAAATCAGTACAAACCGCGCTTCGGGAAGCTATTATGGATCTTCCGCCTGAAGAGTATGATTGGTTTGATCTTTATGGAAAGAAAAAAACGATGACGGGTGGTGAAGACGGCGGAAAAAGTGATTCGTCTCAGGGGCCGGCGGGTGTGCCAGCGGTTCTTGATGCAGATTCGGAAGTGACAGAACAAAAACAGTTTTTTGAATTTGCAGGGCCGCTGTTTTCAGCCAAGATTTATCCGTCAAGCACGCTTGTTTCCGTTTCCCGTGCCCGTCTGCTTCGGGCGATCGGCATGGATAAGAGCAGGCGGACGATTGACAGCGGGCTGGCCATCACATGGTCGATCGCAGAAGGCATCGGTGTTTTGGACAAAGCTGAGGGAGAAATTGTGCAGTATATCGCACCAAATGAGCCCGGGTTGGTTCGTGTTAAAGCGGTGGTTAGACAGGGCACGGTTTCCTGTGAGGCGGAATGTTTCATTACGGTCGTGGACTCCTTGATTGAAGAACCCAAGAAAGATATTTTGTCTAAGAAAGGTCTGCCAGGTTATACGCTGGAAAGTGCCCGGGGCAGTATGTGGCGGTCTCGTTATGACGAGAAAAATAACGTGATTGTGATCAACAGCGGCCACCGCGATTTTGTGTTTGCCTCCAGAAACAAATTAAGAAAAGTCCGTTACATTTCGCGTTTATTTTCCAAGGAGCTCGTTTCGAAGAATTTCGCCGGACTTTCCGCCAACGACATGATGGAGCGTTTGATTGAGTTATCCCTTTACACGGAAGAAAAACTCCGGCCATGAATTTTATTGGAAAGAGAAAGAAATTGCGTTGTCTTTTGCACACTTTCGGATGCCAAATGAATGCTTACGACTCTGAGGTGGCGGAGGGGACTCTCCGTGCGGCGGGGTATGAGGTGATGTCGGAAGGGGATGCCGTTGAAAGAAAAAGTCAAAAAGTGAAAGGCGAAAAAAGGGGACAGGCATATGAACAAAACGAGTTATTGCCTGTCCCCTTTTTTGCGCCCGATATCATCCTTATGAACACCTGTTCCGTCCGGGAACATGCCGAGGAGCGGGTGATTGGTCGGCTCGGGATGCTGGGGAAACTCAAAAGAACGAATCCCGATTTGATTGTTGGACTGATGGGTTGTATGGTGGAAGAACATCGCGAGAAGCTTTTCAAGCGGTTTCCCGTGCTTGATTTAATGGTGGGAACACGGAACATTAAACAACTGCCGAATTTAATTGAGCAAGTGATTAAAACGCGAAAGCAAGTGGCGCAAATTAAGCAAGATGGAATTTCGATTGAGTATACAGAACTGATCAGCCGTAAATCAAAATTTCATGCATGGCTTCCGATTATGACGGGCTGCAACAAAAAATGCACGTTTTGTGTTGTGCCGAAGACTCGCGGTACGGAAATTTCAATGCCGGCAGATGAGGTTGTGCGCGAGGCCGGGCGTTTAATCCGTGAAGGCGTGAAATGGATTACATTGCTCGGGCAGAATGTGAATTCGTATAAGGGGGATGTGTGTGTAGGGGCGGGTTTGAAACCCGCCTCTACATTTTCGGAATTATTGGAATCGCTCTGCCATCTTGACGGTGATTTCCGGATTTCGTTTATCACTTCGCATCCGCACGACGCCACAGAAGAACTTTTCCGGGTGATCGCGAAAAATCCAAAAATTTCACGCCACTTTCATTTGCCACTGCAATCCGGTTCCGATCAAATCCTGAAACGCATGGGGCGGCAACATACGTATCCGGAATATAAAAGAAAAGTAGATCGTTTGCGCGAGCTTGTTCCGGATATCGCGATTACGACGGATATCATCACCGGATTTCCGGGAGAAGCGGAGGAAGATTATCAAGCCACAGTTAATGCGCTCAAAGAGATTTGTTTCGATGGCGCATTTATTTTTAAGTATTCCGCCCGTCCGGAAACGCCCGCTGCGAAATTGAAAGATGATGTTCCGTTTGCCGTCAAGAATCAGCGAAATCACGAATTGTTGAAGATACAAAAGCAAATGACCGATGATAATAACCAGAAACGGATTGGCAAAGTTTCAGAAGTGTTTGTGGAAGGACTGAATGAACGGAATCCGAAACAGGTGATCGGCTGCTCTATCCATGAAAAAAAAGTGGTGTTTTTCGGTGATCGTTTGCTCGTCGGCGCCTTTTGCTTCGTCCGTTTTAATGAGATCAAACACGAAACATTTATTGGAGAAACAACGAAGTAGAGCATAAGAGAACCTATCGTGATTATGCCTTCGGAAATAGCTGAAGAAAAAAAACCGGTTCTGCCACCGGCGAACAGTTCCGTGTGCAAAATTGTGAAAATGATTATACTCGGGCTTTTCCGCCTTTGTTACAGAGTCGGGGTTGAGGGACTTGAGAATGTCCCGGTCGATAAACCTGTTATTTTTGTTGCGAATCATCAGAGTTACCTCGATATTCCCGCGATTGGTTTTTCGCTCGCGAAGATAAATGTGCTCAATCGATTGTATTGGATTACGGGAAAAAATACATTCCGCAATCCCGGCCTGAACTGGTTTTTAAGGTTTTGTCCGTTGATTGTGGTGAATGGAACGGTGAGAAGTGCGTTGGCAGTGCTTGATCGCGGATATTGCGTGAATATTTTTCCCGAAGGTTATTATGTTTTCCAGCGCTATCGGTATAAGCGCGAAGGGAAAGATCCCGATACCCTGGAAAGAAAGCTCGGGAACAGTGCGGCGATCTTGGCGTTAAAGACGGGCTTACATGTCGTTCCGATAGGAATTCGCGGAACAGAAGAGGCGCTTCCGCCGTTTGCGCGATTTCCGAGGCCGGTCAAGATTTTCGTTAAAATCGGGAAACCTTTTCGGTTTGACCCTCCGGAACCGGAAGCTGTGACGCCGGAAATGCTGCAGGAAAAATCCGAATTCATCATGAAGCATGTGGATGCCCTTCGGTAGACCTTAGAAGTCTTTGTAAATTGAATCAGTTGTTTTAAACCGTCATTCCCGAATGTTTTTATCGGGAATCCATAAACCATAGATTCCCGCCTAAAGTACGGCGGAGCAGTGCTGCTTCGCTGCATGCGGGAATGACAACAATGGCATGCAGAAATTAACTCACAAAGAATTAGTCGAGCGCCAATACCATTTGCGTCAGTCCGCGGCAAAGCTTCCTTTGGTTGTGGTTCTCAACAATATCCGCAGCCTTTATAATGTTGGCTCGATTTTTCGGACTGCGGATGGCGTCGGAATCGAAAAATTATGGCTTTGCGGCATCACCGGACATCCGCCAAAACCGGGAATTTCTAAAACCGCGCTTGGTGCAGAAAATGCGGTTGAATGGGAACACAGCTGGGATATTCTGCGTGTCGTCCGTTCCTACAAAGAGGCTGGGTACCGAATTGTTTTTCTTGAGCAGATCAAACAGAGCGTATCTTATCAGGAGTTTAAACCCAACGGGCCAGTGTGTTTGGTCCTCGGGAACGAAATTTCCGGTATTTCCGACGAACTGCTTTCTCTCTGTGACCATGCGATTGAGATTGAAATGGATGGACTGAAAAATTCCTTGAACGTGACGGTGGCGTTTGGCGTTGTGGCGTACTATATTCGCAATCGATTAAAAAGAAAAAGTCAAAAGTGAAAAGCCGAAGAACAAGACAAAAAAGGGGACAGGCATATGAACGAAACGAGTCATTGCCTGTCCCCTTTTTTGTTTCAACCGCACAAATGCGAAAATTGGACCAAGCAGCGATTGAAAAATTCGGGATTCCGGGTTTGATTTTGATGGAAAATGCGGGGCGTGGCATTGCGGAGCTGGCAAGAGGAATGGTGAAGCGGCTGTCATTCCCGCGCAGGCGGGAATCCAAATACTATGGATCCCCGCTAACAGCATGCGGGGATGACAACAATCTTTGCCGGAATGCAAAGATTGTTGTCATCTGCGGCCAAGGCAATAACGGCGGCGATGGGTTTGTTGCAGCGAGGCATTTGTTTAATTTTGGTTTTGGCGTACAAGTTATTTTGATCGGTACCGAAAAAGGACTGAAAGAAGATCTGGCGGTGAATTATAAAATTTTACGGAAGATGCGGATGCCGATTGTCATGTTAGATCCAGATTGTAGGGGCGGGTTTCAAACCCGCCCCTACAAACAGTCTGAAGCATTAATTCGCAAATCAGATTTAATCATCGATGCGATTTTCGGAATAGGTTTGACGCGTCCGGTAGAAGGAATTTTTTATGAAATGATTTCGCTGATCAATCATTCGAAGAAACCTGTTCTTGCGGTTGATATTCCTTCCGGTTTGGATAGCGATACGGGAAAAGCCTTGGGAGTTGCGGTCAAAGCGGACGTCACGGGAACGCTCGCCTTCGCTAAGCAGGGGCTCAAATTGCATGATGGCCCTTCGTATGCAGGCAACGTGAAGGTGCTCGACATTTCAATTCCGCGTTTGTAGGGGCGGGTTTTAAACCCGCCATTACATAATCGTTGTAACCCAAGAATTTCTTGACAGTTAGCGCATTTTTTGGTACAAGCACCTCCGTTATTTATAAGGATAAAAAGTCGAAATTAAGGTTGATGGAAATTGCATGAGAAAATTCCCGGAATGGATCAGGCGAAAATTACCGGAAGGTTCCTCAGAGCGGACGACGCGGAAAATTTCCGAATTAAAACTGAATACTGTTTGTGAGTCCGCGTTTTGTCCGAACAGGTCGGAATGTTGGAGTAAACAGACTGCAACCTTCATGATTTTGGGGAAAACTTGTACCCGATTCTGCAAATTTTGCGGAGTTCTTCAAGGGTTCCCGGAAATGGTTCAAGAGGATGAGCCTGAACGAGTTGCACAAGGTGCATTTGCGCTGGGCTTTCGGCATGTGGTGGTGACTTCGGTTACAAGAGATGATCTTCAGGATGAAGGGGCGAATCAATTTTGCCGTACAATTGCAGCGATCCGGAATTTACTCCCTCATGTGACGATTGAAATTTTAACGCCGGATTTCCATGCACGTTATGAATTGATCCGGCAAATTTGTGACGCCCGGCCGGCGGTATTTAATCACAATCTTGAAACGGTTCGGCGGTTGACGCGCGATATGCGGCCTCAGGCAGATTATGATCGTTCACTTGAAGTGCTTCGGCTGGTGAAGGTATGTCGTCCGGAAATTTTAACGAAGAGCGGAATCATGGTCGGATTGGGTGAGACGCGCGAAGAAATACTTCAGACGATGAAGGATTTGAGATCGGTCGACTGTGATATTTTAACGATCGGGCAATATTTAAGACCGCGCGAAGATCGGCAAACGGTTGTGTGCTTTGTTGAACCGGAAGTTTTTTTAGAGCTTCGCGGCGAAGGAAAACGGATGGGGTTTCGTGAAGTGTCTGCCGGACCGTATGTGAGAAGTTCTTATCATGCCCAGGATGTTTGTGAGAGTGCTCAAGTTCCGGTTCCTTGATGTTGGTTGGACAAGCGGAATTTTTTTTGAATGTATTCATTAAAATATTAATCCAACCATAAGATGGGGGAGAAAGGGTTATGGCGAAAGTGGTTCTTGAAGAATTAAATGGGGATATTGAAGAAGGAATTGTGGAGACGTGGTTTTTCCAAGAAGGGGATCAAATTGCGGAAGGGGATGATTTGGTCAGAATCGAAACAGATGAGGGAACTCATACGGTCACCTCGCCTTTTTCGGGACATTTGAATGAGATTTATTTTACCGAAGGCGAAGAAGTTGGGCTTGGCGACGTATTATGTGAAATTGAGGATGATGAAGAATAACCGCATAGTGTTGCGATCCTTCAATAGTAGGAGTATATTGTTATAGTTTTCAGGTTGAGTTAAAAGAAGTCAGCTAAGAAGGGTTTTTAGCGCAAGAAGTAAATTCGGATGAGGCGTCTTCCACCTTGTCCTTCTACATTTAGGTTTTGAATGGCGAAAAATGAACCGATAGGCGTTTTTGATTCCGGACTTGGCGGGCTGACGGTTGTCCGCCAAATTCGCAAGGACCTTCCGTTTGAGCAAGTGATTTATTTCGGAGATCTAGCAAGGCTTCCTTACGGCATCAAATCGAAGCAGCAAATTTTTGAGTTTTCAAAACAGAATGCCGAATTTTTGCTGCGGCTGAAAATTAAAGCGCTTGTGATTGCCTGTAATTCTTCGTCGAGCGTTGCGTTTGATTATCTCAGGTCCAATTATCAGATTCCGGTTGTTGATGTGATTAAACCGGCTGCGTGTGAAGCAGCCCGCGAAACAAGGAATTTCCGGATCGGGATTATCGGGACTCAGGCGACGGTTGATTCGAAAGCGTATGAAATTGAATTGAAACGGTTGAATCCGAAAATTAAAGTTTTTGCGCAGGCTTGCCCGTTGCTCGTGCCGCTTGTAGAAGAAGGGATCATGAATGAGCCGCTCACGGATCACGTGCTGAAACGATATCTTTCCGGATTGCTGAAAAAGAAAATTGATACGCTTATTTTGGGGTGCACACACTATCCGCTTTTACAGGCAGCGCTCAAACGTGTGGTGGGGAAAAATATTCAGCTTGTCAGTTCCGCTCCGGCTGCTGTTGAGCAGCTCCAATCGAAGCTCGAGCAGCGGAATATTCTCCGCGGAAACGGGAACAAAGGAAAACTCAAAGTATTTGTCAGTGACCGGCCGAGAAATTTCGAGAAAATCGGCAGCCGGTTCTTGGGCGAATCGCTGGATGATATGAAAGTGGTCCGGCTTAAAGGCGAGATTTTCGAAAGCTGGAAGTGGGTGTCCTAATGACGATGAAGGCGGCCGTATGTCTTTTGTCCGGCGGGTTGGATTCGGCGACGACCCTTTTTTATACCATTAAAGAAAATTTTCGGGTTCTTGCGCTGACCGTCGATTACGGACAGATTCACCGGCGAGAACTCGAATCCGCAAAGAAAATTACGAACTACCTCAAAATTGAACACGAGATTATTTCAATCGAACTTCCATGGAAGGGAAGCGCATTATTAGATGAAACGATTCCGATTCCACAGAATCGTGATACAACCGAAATTTCCAAGGAGATTCCGGTTACTTATGTGCCCGCGAGAAATACCATTTTTCTGAGTCTTGCGGCTTCTTATGCGGAAGTCCGCGGCGCTTCGGCTATTTTTATCGGAGCTAATGCGATTGACTATAGCGGATATCCGGACTGCCGGCCGGAATATTTTAAGCAAATGGAAACCGCTATTTGTTTGGGAACAAAGGCCGGTGTGGAAGGCGCGAGAATCAGCATCGAAACGCCATTGATTCATCTCACGAAAGCAGAAATTATCAAACTTGCAACGCAGCTCGGGGTTCCGCTCGAATGGACATGGTCGTGTTATCGTGGAGACCGTTTTCCTTGTGAAAATTGTGATGCGTGTTTTTTGCGGAAAAAGGGATTCGCGGAAGCGGGGATCGATGATCCTTTATTTTCAAGCGTGAAAGAGTGATGCCATGATTGATGATGTGACGGCAAAACCCATAACAAAGTCTGTGGCGGAGATTACGGAGATTTTCTCCTCGCTTCAAGGGGAAGGTTTGTATGTGGGGGAGCGGCACTTGTTTGTTCGGTTTGGCGGATGCAACCTTACGTGTCAGTATTGCGATGAAAAAGGAAAGACGCCGAAAACGATGACCTCGGAAGAGGTTCTTGATTACGTAAAAAATGTAGATTTAATATCCGGCCCGCATTCATATATCAGCTTGACGGGCGGTGAGCCGCTGATGTCGGGCGCATTCCTTTTGAAATTGTGTCCCGAATTAAAGTCGGAAGGTTTCAAATTATATCTCGAGACAAACGGGACGCTTGTCGAAGAAATGAAAAATTTGATGCCTTTTGTTGACGTGATTTCGATGGACGTTAAACCGGCGTCGGTGACAAAAGGGAAATCCTGGTTGGATGAACATGAGCGGTTTCTTGGCGCGATTTATAATTACGGGAAGAAGCGGCCGGATATCTTTGTGAAAATGGTCATTGATAATACGCTGGTCTTGAAAGAATTTCGTGATTTGTGTGAAATGATCGGATTGGTCGATGCCAATATCCCGTTGATATTACAGCCGGTCAGCCGTTTTTCGGAAGGCTATCATGATCCGGACTTGATGCATTTTTTGACGGGATTACAGACGAACGCATTGTATGTTTTAAAAGATGTTCGTATTATTCCGCGTTTGCATAAACTATTAAAGATAAGGTAAAGGGACGCTATGCCGCGAATCGATGGGCGCAGTCATGATGAACTCAGAAAAGTAACGATGAAACGTAATTACCTCAAGTATGCATCAGGCTCATGTCTGATAGAAATGGGAAATACGCGGGTGTTGTGTACGGCATCTATTGAGAATACCGTTCCGCGATTCTTAAAAGATACGGGAAAAGGCTGGGTGACGGCGGAATATGGAATGATTCCGGCTTCTTGTACGGAACGGATTCCGCGCGAGGCGAGCAAAGGAAAAATCAGCGGACGGACACATGAAATTCAGCGGTTGATTGGAAGGGCGCTTCGTGCCGTGACGGATTTAAGTTGTTTGGGTGAGCGGTCCGTTTGGATCGATTGTGATGTGTTACAGGGAGATGGCGGAACGAGGACGGCCAGTATTACCGGCAGTTTTGTCGCTTTGGCCGACGCGTTATCGAAACTTGAAAAAGAGGGGAATCTCAAAAAAAATCCATTGAAGGATTATGTTGCAGCAGTGAGCGTGGGAATCTTCAAGGGCGAACCCATTCTCGATTTGTGCTACGAAGAAGATTCGAAGGCGGAAGTGGATATGAATATCATCATGACCGGCGCCGGCCATTTCGTGGAAATTCAGGGGACGGCTGAACAAAATCCATTTTCAAAAAAGGAAATGGACGTTCTCCTCAGTTTAGGAAAGCAGGGGATTTCGGAATTAATTGCATGCCAGAAACGTTTGATCAAGCTGAAATGACTCCGCTGTCGAAACAAAAGTCCAATTCCTTAACGCTACTCGTTGCGACGGGCAATCAAAAAAAATTAAAAGAACTCGAAGCGCTTTTAGGCGATCTCCATATCGGACTGCTTGGTTTGAAAGATTTCCAGAATTTGGTTGAAGTTGAAGAGGACGGTCTGACATTTCAGGAAAATGCCGTAAAGAAAGCTCTCGGGTTTGCCCGTCAAACCGGTTGCTTAACTTTAGCCGAAGATTCCGGCCTTTCCATTGATTATTTAAACGGCGAGCCCGGAGTATTTTCAGCACGTTTTGCTGGGCTTGAAAAAGATGACCTTAAGAATTGCGAAAAAGTGCTTGAGTCTTTAAAAAATGTTCCGGACGACAAGCGAGGCGCGGCATTCCATTGTGCTGTGGCGCTTGCGCTTCCGGATAAGGTCATTAGTGTATTTGAGAAAACGGTCTCCGGATTTATTTCTCATGCCATGATGGGGGATGGCGGGTTCGGATATGATCCCTTGTTTTTTTACCCTGAATTTGGTAAAACATTCGCTCAAGTTCCGGCGGAAATGAAGCATTCAGTGTCCCATCGCGGAAAAGCTCTCCGGAAATTAAAGGAATTTTTAAAAGAGTATTTAAGAAAAGGCCCAATGACCAAATCACAATGACCAACCAAATATTGGACATTGGTAATTGGAACTTGGGCTTTTGATCGTGGGCAATTAGCTCAGTTGGTTAGAGCGCTTCCTTGACATGGAAGAGGTCACAGGTTCGACTCCTGTATTGCCCACCATTTTTGGGTTGGGTTCTTCCCCAACAACGGGGGCAATAAGTAAATTTAGTTTTGAATTTAACCACATAAAGTACGAACTCTCAATCTGTAATTTTCAAAGTTTCTA
>MHFR01000053.1 GCA_001804285.1 Candidatus Danuiimicrobium aquiferis | reverse complement strand
GATAGGAAAATGAAACGATATGGCTGGAAAATATTTGATCGTTGTTCTCAAAAACTTTTTTCAGTGAACCCTAAATAAAAAAAGTATTTCTTAGAAGTTGAAGGCATATGTAATCATTAGCCCGGATTTCTCATCACTAATGAGAGATTCCGCTCGTAAGAGCTGCGGTGCAAAGATGGTTTGTGTCTTTGCGCCGCAGGGCTTATCTTTTGCGCCCTGATTTAATAAGGGCGCAAAACTTTGGGCGTAACTTATTGCGCTCAAAGCGACTTTCTCGTCGATTCACAAAATCGATGAGAAAGTCGGGTTAGTACCCGATTTTCTTAAAGCCGATTATTAAAATTTTGCCACCCGGTTTATACCTATCAGTTATTTAGGCTACCGAACTACGTACTACAACATCCGGGTGAAATTCCTTGTGGATTGGAGTTTTGAGATTTCCTTCAGTGGTATCAATCAAAATCTTTACCATTTCGCGGCCCATCAGTTCAAGCGGTTGGCGGACAGTAGTTAAGGCGGGGACCACATACTTTCCGCGCTCGAGGCCGTCATAGCCCATGATAGCGACCTGCTCGGGGCAACTGATTTTTTCTTCGCGAAGCGCGCGAAGTACGCCGATGGCGATATCGTCATTGAAACAAAACATTGCGCGCGGAAGAGCGGGGGAGTGGTGAATGAGGTCAAGCATTTTTAAATATCCATCTTCTTCAAAATAATAATCGCACTTTCGGAAATAATCCGGATTGAACTCGAGCCCTGCGGTTGTCAACATTTCCCGGTAAATTTTATAACGCATCTGCGCGTCTCGCGAATCCGAATCGGGAGCTTGCAACATGCCGATTTTTCGGTAGCCGCGGCCGATTAAAAATTGAAGGGCTTTCCGAGTTCCTTCTTCATTGTTGCAGTAAACCATATGGGATTGAATATCCGGCGTGAAATCATTGATTAAAACGATCGGGATATTCGCTTGGATTTGTTTGGTTGCTTTCAAAAATTCTGCGTGTATGGTCCACGTGAGAAACATCAACCCTTCAATCGAATGGTCTTCAAGGACCGTTTTTGGATTCGGCGGTTCTTTTTCACTGACCATGATAAAACGAAGGTCAAAATCGGAATTTCTAAGGGCATCAATAATCCCAGAGATGATGCGCGTAAAATATTCGCACCGGAAAATTTCTGGCGTAAATGACGTCACTAAACCTAAGCTTCGTTTTTTCATCGATGAATGGGTAACGGTTAGCCCGGATTTCTCAAAACTAATAAGAAAGTCGGGTTTGATTTTGTTCAATTAAACGTGAGATTACAATATATCACAAATCCGTTTAATTTCTATCACTGTTAGTGTGGCTTCTGATCGATGAGTACGAGCAGTTGATTGATTTTAGAGACCAGGGAATGAAGGGCATCTTTTTGGCGAATGTGGATCGGTTTTTTGAAATTTTTGGTTTCAATAATGTTATCAAGTTCGCTTTCAATCCGGTAAAGCGGACCGGCAAACCGGTGGGCCAGCCGGACGGCGAAGATGAAAACAAGAATAAAAATAACCGGAACGCCGACAAGAAGGATTAAATTTACTTGCGCAAATGCCGGAAAAAGTGATTCCGTAATTAACTCCGGGATTGCCAATTCGTATGCAACCGTCTGCCAAATGAGGTAATACAGGCAACTTGTGACTAAGAGGGTCGGGCAAATCATGGCAAATAATACCAAACGCAAATATTTTTTTTGTACGGGATGTCTGTAAAATTTTAAAGTTCTGCGGTTCATTCGAACTCCTTGTTGTAAAAATCCCAATGTTCAAGCACCCCGCCACAAGGCATTTGCGGGCGGGCAATGACCAAGGAATTTTCAATACTCAAGTCCCAAATATTTAAAATTGATGATTTGGGATTTCCTTGCGTCATTGCCTGCCCGCCAAGTTTTTTGGCGGGGGATTTGGTCATTGGTCATTTTCTTAATTTATCTATTATTCCTTCCCAATCTTAATATCATCAAAAAAACCTTCCGCGGCACTTTCGGTGCCTTCCGCGTCGGTCATGAGTGCGATGGCGCTGACTTTTATCTTTGGTTTTTCTCCGAACAATTTTTGGTAATCTTTATAAACGTTGCGTTGTTCCAAAATCCAATCATTGGCCGGTTTTTCTCCGGATTGGATAACAATTTGCCTAATCTTATCCGAATAGGGGCTTTGCAAAATTGTTTCTTCGGGCAGAAATTGATCCCATACATATTCGATACATTTCAAATTGGTAAAGAATCGTGACATAAAAATGACGTAAACTCGGCCGGCATAATCGTCGCGTTGCTTCGGATCACTAACGGCTGTTTTATCCGGAAATTTTACAACGCGCCATTTCCACGACAGATAAGGATAATCCGACAAGTCATATTTGATACGGCAGTAAATTGCCGAGGCTGCCTTAAGGCTTGTGCCGTGAACAAACCCGTCGGGTCCTTGGAAATCGACGTCATATTTTACCCTGTTTGAAAATATTTTTTCCTCCCAGTTTCGAAGCGCATTTTTTTGGTTAAAATCAAAATATTGATAAAAAAGTTCAAGAGGAGGGACCAAGCTTCTTGCCGCTTGGGAAAAAGTAGATTGCGGTTTTGACGATTGTTGTCTTCGGAACGGGAAAATAATTCTAAGCAATTTTTTCCGGAAAGTTTTCTTTTCTTGTACCGGTGCTGGGGATAGTTCGATTTTGTCAGCGACGGCTGCAATCGAAATGGTTTGGGAGGTTTTTAATGGAGGAGTTTGCGTTGGTTTCCAAAAGAGTTTGAATAAAGCAGCTGTGATCACTAATATAATGATAGTTGTAATAATCACTTGCTTTTTGTTGTTCATGGATTCATTATCGGCTGGGGAAAACCGTAAATTAAGAACCATGATCAACATAAAAAATTTTTAAAAATAAGGAGAATGATCAATGCCGTATGTAAATGTGAAAGTGGTCGGAAAACTTTCAAAAAAGCAAAAGAAAAATATTGCGGCTGATATTTCAAATTCGCTCCTATCACACGCCAGAAAAGCAAAGAATCAGACCTATATTGTTTTTGATGAAGTGAATGGAGAAAATTGGGCAAAAGGTGAGGCGCTATTCGGATAAAGCATAAAATCCAGTGCGTTTGCGAAAAATGAATGCAATTTTATAAGTGAAGTGGTATCATAATCGCTTTACAAGGATAAATTCTTAACAAGCGTGAATTTTTGTCGCCGTAAGCGAGGGTTTTAATATGCCAATTCAAAAGCAAATTTCTGTTTTTTTGGAAAACCGGCCGGGTTTATTAGCGCGTATCTGTAATGTTCTTTGTGAAGCCAGTATTAATATCCAGGCACTTTCGGTTCACGATACCGTTGATAATGCTGTTGTCCGGCTTTTAGTAGATAATCCAACCAAAGCTCTTCTTCTCATTGAACAAGAAGATTTTTATTTGATGGAACAAGATGTCGTTGTCCTTCAAGTTGACAATAAACCGGGAACGCTTTCCCGCATTGCAGAAAAACTTGCGCGGGCGGATATTAATATTTCATATGCGTATTGTACTGCCGGCAGCAGTCAAAGTACCGGTTGTATTGTTATCAAAACTGAGAATCCCGAAAAAACACTTGAGTGTTTGCGAGAATTTGAATTTGGTGTTGAGTAATTCGGGAACAATTCTAACCAATCGTAGATCATGCAAAACCTAAAGATGGAAGCACAGGCGAAGCGTCTTGCTATGGATGAAGCTTATCAACATTTTCTTTCCTGCCTCACCGGTAAACAATGGAAACGAATTGGCGTCAAAAAACGCGCCGGTGTTGCATTGCCGCTTTTTTCCGTTTATTCGAAGGAAAGCATCGGTATCGGTGAATTCCCGGATCTGAAATTGATCATCGATTGGTCGAAATCTGTCGGACTGAGCATTATTCAAATGTTGCCGCTGAATGATGTCGGGTTCGATTTCCGGCCGTATGATGCCCAAAGTACAATTGCTTTCGATCCCATGTATTTATCGCTTGAGCAATTGGTTGAAGTCGACATCAGAAGTTATCAGGATCAAATCAACGCTCTCCGCAAGAATTTTCCCGCCGATAGAAAAAAAGTCAATTACCGGATTAAAAAAGCAAAACTCGAATTATTACGAATTATATTTACTCATTGCGGAAGCAAGAAAAGTTCCCGGTTTGAAGCCTATGTTCAAGCCAATCGGAATTGGCTGAAGGACTATGCTCTTTTCAAATCGATCCAGGAAGAATTCGATTACAGCGGTTGGGATTCGTGGCCGGATGAGTTTAAATACCGGGACGAACATGCGATTGATAAATATATGGAAGGACATTATCAGCAAATTAATTTTCAAGAATGGCTGCAATGGCAAATTTATGAACAATTTTCAAGCGTCAAACAGTATGCGGAAAAACAAAAAGTGTTTTTAATGGGGGATTTTCCATTTCTGGTATCGCGAAATAGTGCGGATGTTTGGGCACATCAGAATTATTTTAAGTTGGACCTTGCTTCCGGTGCGCCGCCGGATCCTTATTATGCGAACGGCCAGCGTTGGGGGATGCCGCCCTATCGATGGGAAGAAATTGAGAGAGACGGATATGCGTATCTCGTTAAAAAATTACAATATGCGGATCGTTTTTTTGATCTGTATCGGATCGATCATTTTGTGGGTTTATTTCGGGTATGGGCCATTTCAATTTCAGAGCCTCCGGAGCATGAAGGGATGAGAGGCTTTTTTGACCCACCGGAAGAATGCGTATGGAATGATCACGGCCGGAACATTATATCCGTGATGATTGGAAATTCTAAAATGCTTCCCTGCGGCGAGGATTTGGGGACGATTCCGATGTGTTCATTTCAAACGCTTGAAGAATACGGAATTCCGGGAATGGATGTCCAACGCTGGAGTCGAGACTGGAATAAGACTTACGATTTTAAGGCGCCGGAATTATATCGCAAACACTCTATCGCGACGATTTCGACACATGATATGAGTTCGTTTCTCGGGTGGTGGGAATTCGAAGCCGGAACGGCGGATGAAATTTTATTCAGACGGAAATGCAGTGAAAAAGGGATTCCCTTTGATCAAATCAAAGAAGCGCTTTTTGATATAAAAAAATCAAAACATGGCAGACTTCGTTGGCGCAAAGAAATTAATAGTGTTGATCGTTTGCTTGAGGTCTTGGGGAAAAGTTACGATCAAGTTTGGAACTTGGCCGATATTTATAAAGGAACGGTTGATGAAAAAGAAAAATTCTTAAAATTTCTTGGAATTCCGACTATGCCGAAGAAGAAAGATTATCCGGAACTTGTGAGAAGGGCATTTGAGCGAGCACATGAAGCAAGTTCCATATTCAGCATTCAGCTTTTGCAAGATTGGCTTTCGCTTGCGGATTTAGGCATTTCTGATCTCTGGGAATTCCGGATTAATTTTCCGGGAACGATGAGTGACCGAAATTGGACCATGGTCATTCCGGCGTCGCTTGAAGATTTGTTAATATCTCCTGTTAATCCAACCGTTTTGAAAATTAATCGCGACTCCGGAAGAATTTAAAAAATCATTTTTGAGTTAATTAAAGTATCATAAGGTAAATGATGAAAAAACCCGTTATTTTCAAATTTTTCCGTTTCCTATAAAGCACAGCTCGAAAGCATATCGAGTGGCCAACAATTTCAAGAAGCGTTTTGAGGTCGCAATGGTAACAGGGGTAAAAAATATTTTTTAAGAGGGAAAGAAAAAAATTTTATGATTACAAATTTTGTTTACCGCCAGGATAAATTACTTCAAAATATTTCACGGCAAGACCTCGCCAAAACATTGTGGGAAAAAGATTCTTTTATCTGGGTTGATCTTGAAGACCCTACTGAGTTTGAGACTGAAATACTCATCGAACTTTTTAATTTCCATCCGCTTTCGATCGAAGATTGCATTAACGACCACAGTGAACCCAAAATTGATGAATATGATGAATATTTATTTATGGTGGTTCACGCGATTGATGTGGGTTCATCGGCAGAACTCAAGACGAAGGAATTGAACGTTTTTATTAATAAGAATTACGTGGTGACATTTCATAAGAATCCGATTGCAAGTGTCGCAGAAGTCAGAAATTTGGTTGAGAAAAAAGCCGGAGGTCCGATGTCGGAAGGGCTTGATATGCTTGTCCATGCGATTCTCGACCGGCTGGTGGATAAATATCTCCCGGTTATTACAGAACAAGATCGAAGGCTTGACGAGATCGAAGATACCATTTTTAAAGGGGCGGGAGAACAAGTGCTTCAGCAAATATTGGATATTCAAAAAGGAGTCCTTTATCTGAAGCGCATTATTGGTCCGCAACGGGATAAAATGGCACAACTTTCACGAAGTGCGTGGACATTTGTGAGGCCGCAAAATCTGGCTTATTATCGCGATATTTATGATCACTTGTTCAAATATTATCAAATGGCTGAAGAATTGAACGGGCTTTTAAATGGAATTCTTCAGGTCTACTTTTCGCATGTTTCTTATCAACTCAATAAAGCGATCAAAACCATGACGGTCATCGCCACGGTTTCTATTCCAAGTGTTGCCATCGCAAGTGTTTACGGGATGAATTTTAAATATATTCCCCATCTCGAATGGAAATATGGTTTTCATTTTTCCATCGGACTTATGATAGCGATATCCGCGATTCTGATGATTTGGATGAAAATCAAGAAATGGTATTAACCAGGTAAGCCGTCGGCAGATGGCAGTAAGCAGTGAAGCAAAGAAAGCCTACCGCTTTCTGCATACTGCCTACTTAACTTATCTTACTCAAGACAGTGATGCAATCCCAACTCCGGTCAATCAATCTAACTGAGCTCGAAACACTTCTTAAATCGTGGAGTTTTCCTACCTACAGGGCCCGCCAAATTTTGAATTGGCTCCATCAAAAGCATATAACAGAGTTTGGAGAGATGAAAAATCTTCCGAAAAAGTTACTCGGAAAGTTGTCAGAATCTTCCCTTGTGAGTGTTCTCAAACTTCGCGAAACTCCCAAATCGAACGATCAAAGTTCGCAAAAATATCTTTTTGAGACGCAGGACGGACATTTTCTCGAGAGCGTTTTAATTGTTCAGGGCGGGAGGAATACGGTTTGTGTTTCTACGCAACTCGGTTGTAAGATGAAATGTAGTTTCTGCGCCAGCGGAATGGGAAAATTTGTGAGAAATTTGACGGCGGGCGAGATCATCGAGCAGGTATCCCGGGTGGCGCGGACATTGTCGCCATTGGAAGTAGGGAACGGTCGCGACCGTTCCCTACAGGCCATTACCAACGTGGTATTTATGGGGATGGGAGAGCCGCTTGATAACTATGATGCAACGCTTCGCGCCATTAAAATTTTAATGGCAGACTGGGGCTTTGGCCTGGGCGGTAGGCGGATTACCGTTTCAACCTGCGGCATTATTCCAAAAATCGAACAATTTGTAAAAGACGTTGACGGTCGGGTCCGGCTTTCGATATCTCTTCACTCGAGTCAGCAAACCGTGCGCAACGAATTAGTTCCCATCAATAAAAGATATAATCTTGATGATTTAATGAGTGCTTTGGAGCAGTTGTATAGAAAATTAAAAAGGGAAATTACCTTTGAGTATACGTTAATTCAAGGGATGAATAATTCCCCGGAGGCTGCTTCCGGACTTGCCCGGCTGGCCAACCGGATTCACGCCAAGGTCAATATCATCCCTTATAATCCTGTGCGTGAAGCAGATTATCAAAGCCCGACGCCTGCGCAAGTTAAAACCTTCTGCGCTTTACTCGAGAAAAAAGGTGTTCGCGTCACTGTCCGCCAAACTGCCGGCCGCGATATTAACGCCGCGTGCGGGCAATTAAGGCTGGATCGTGAGCCAATTCGCGGAACTTCTGGGCCGAAATTAATCTGCTCAATAAAATTTAATCTTCCGCCGATACCTTGATAGGGTCATCTTCTATGGATATTAAAAAAATTAGCAGGGGAATATTGTTTTCAGCCGTGATATTTTCACCGGTGGTGATACTGCCATTTTTTATTCACACTCCTTTTCATCAATTGATTTTTGTGATCGGGATCTCTATTTGTGGATGGGGAGGGTTTTACGCGAGCAATCTCATTGGCGAACGGGATCGATTGAATCGGGAAGTGTTTATGCAGTCTTACGAGCTCAAGAAAGCGAAAGAAGCCCTTGATTCATGCCTTGCCATTGATTCGCAAACACATGTTTATAATGAGAGACTTCTTTGTTCACGGCTTACGGAGGAATGCGATCGTTCCCGGCGTTATCGAAGGCCGCTTTCATTTCTGCTCGCGGGAATCGATGGTTTTTCGGATGTCAAGAAAGAATACGGTGAGATTACATCAGAAGTTTTGGCGCAGGAAATGAATCAATTCTTAAAGGAAAGCATGCGGGGAGTCGATATTATTATCCGTAAAGGCGATGATCAGCTGGTTGCTATTTTACCTGAGACAGCTGTGAATTCCGCGCGCGTGGTGGCGGAACGGATTCGTTATTCGATTGAAAAGAAAATCTTCCGGATCGAAGGAAGGGAAATTAAGATTACCGTTAGTATAGGCCTGGTTGGTTTTGATTCTGCAATCCATCGCCGAAAAGAAGATGTACTGAGTTCTCTTGATCGCGCCTTGGAGAAAGCCAGAAAATCAGGTAAAAACCAAATTACGACGATTGCAAGCGAAACGGAGTAACCCATGGTACAGTTAGCTGAAACAGCATGGCCAGAACTTGAGATTAAAGATCCGGACATTTCCCCGATTAAGATCGTGGAAAAAGAGGAAGCCAAACCGGTTAAAAGGGCGCCGTATTTTGCCGAAAAAATATTGATTTTGCCTGCGCGTTTAAAAAGCTCGAAAGAAATGAAGTGGGTTGAGAAACAGATTTATGCGATTCGCAGGTTTGATTTGGATTTTGACGGAAGTAGATTGGTTCGGAATATCAGTGAGTCGGTTGAGCGGGTTTGGGAAGGCCTTAAAGGGTGGACAAGGATTAGAATCCGGTTTAGTTTCCCAAAGATCCGTTTTGTGCTGCCGAAAATTAAGTTTAGCTTTCCGAAATTTACGTTTAATGTTCCTGTGCTTAAGTTTAATTTCCCGAGATTTGCGTTTGCTATTCCGACTTTCAAGCTGCATCTTCCGGCGGTTCGTTTTCATGTTCCCAAAATAAAATTCAAGATGCCGATTTTACCGAAGATAAAGTTTAATATGCCAAAGATCAATTTTGGTTTGCCTAAGATTCAATTTGGCATTCCAAACATTTTTAAAAAATCACAAAACGAATCAATCTATAAAGAAATCATTCAACCAACAGAATCGGTTCCACAACCGGATGTTGGGCAACCGGCAGCGAAATTATCGAGTGTTTTTATGAAACCAATAGAAACTTTAGGAAAAGCAAAAATTCCAAATTTAACAATCGTTTTTTTAGTCTTTGTAGCCGTGATTGCTCTGGCGCTAGGACAGTTGTTTTATCGGGAGATGACTTTAAGGAAGCAGGATAGAGCGCAACTGAGTGAATTCAGGCAAGCGAAAAGCGATCTTGAAATGGAAATCGGGAATTTCAAAAAGGAACTTGATCAAAACAAAATTGAAATGAACCGTCTGCTCACCGATCTTGAGGTGGCTAAAGCAAGGGGAGACATGATCGATACGATTCAGGACGGTCATCGGCAAGAGCTCGCACGCGTCGCCAAAGTGTATGAGGATCAAGTGGCATCGATGAGAAATGTGATTGCCATGAGGGATGATTTGATTAAGACATTTGAATCCAATCTTGAGTCGATCCGGAAGTTGCTTGAGGGTGGAATCTCTCAAACGCGCGGATATTCAAAAACTCAGCCTTTGGCCAGTCAGGTGCCGGTCGATCAGAAACGGGTCGAACCCATAGCGACAGCGAGTGGCAGCACAAGGCGAGAAGTTTCGGCCATAAAAGCTTCTGTTAAAACAGGCGTTTCGGACGGAAAAGTGATGCTTGTGAACCGTTGGCATCGGTTTGTGATCGTCAATATCGGGCCGAGTAACGGTGCTCAAATCGGCCGGACAGTGGAAATTTATCAGAATGGAAAGTTGCTCGGAACCGGAAAAATTGAGCGGGTTTATCAAACACTATCAGCCGCTTCGATCATCAGTGAAGATGTTTTAGAACGGGTGAATTCCGGAGACGCCATTTATCTGGGTTTATAAATTCATAAAGTGCACAAGAGCACAAGTGCACATGTGCACAAGAGATGAAATTTCAAACTTGTGTTCCTGTGCGCTTGTGCTCTTATGTTCTTAGCCCGGGATTAAGGAGTCGAATAATGGAAAAAGGTGTTGGAATTTACATCGGGCGGAAAGAAGTTATTGCCGCTTGTGTTGTGCGTCTTAAAGGAGCGCTTCAGCTTAAACAGTTTGCAATAGAGCCCATCATTATTGATGAGAGCGAAGGACAGCACGCAAGGCCAGCCGCAAAGAGGCAGACGACTCCCGAATCTCAAGCGGTTGAACGAGCCCTTCTTAAAATGGGAATCCGTCACGCCTATTTAAATGCTTCAATCAGTTCCGGACATTTTGCCACCCGATTTTTTAAAATGCCCGTCATTCCACGCCGTGAGTGGGATGAAGCGATCCGGTTCGAAGCTCGCCGTTATGTGCCATACAAGCTGGATGAATCGTTTTCTGACTTTCATGTTGAATATCACGATCTTCCGAATGAGGGAAAATCTCTCTGGGTGACTTATACGGCGGTCAAGCAAGAGGTGCTTTATTCTCATCTTGGGCACCTGCGGAAAGGAACAGCCGGTGTTTACATGGTAGAGCCTGTTTTTTGTTCGATTGCGCGGACTCTCGGGGTTGTTGAAAAGGATTTGAAGAATAAGACATACGGTTTTATTCTGATCGATGCGGATGGAAGCGTGAATATTACACTTGCGTCCCAAGGGACCGTTTTCCTTTGCCGGGATTTTTTCCTTTCGGATGACCAAGTGGCGAATGAAACCCGGTTTTTTCAGGAAGTGAAAGCATCCCTTGATTTCTTATTTAATAAATCGGGCCAAGCGAAAATTGATCAAATATTTTTAGTCGGGAACGGCGACCTCATTTTTTGGAATAATTTTCTAACCGGTGTATTTGGAAAACAAGCCGAAATTTTGTTGGCTGGTTTTCCCGCCGAACAAAATATTCCCAAAAATGTATTAGGCGCCTTAATTGTCCCGATCGGGCTTGCTTTGCTCAATCTTGGTTACGAATCCCCCTTGGGTGATTTTCAATTGCTTCCCGTTGCCGATCGCCAGATTGATCCCGCGAAAATAAAAAAAGTGGTACTATCGGAACTATTTGGAATTGTTCTGTTCTTTCTTGCGGTCTATTTCGTGGGACTCCAGCCTTATTTAAATCGTGCCAAGCAGGAAGCGGTCAACCAATTGAGTCCTGAAGCGCGCGCAGATATGGAGCTCGCTCAAAAAGCGCCGGCTGCGTTGAGTGCGCTCAAATCCGAACTTGAAACCGGGCTCAATCAGCTTAAACAGGTGTCCGGAAAAAGCGTGTCAATGAAAGAGATTCTTTTTGAACTTGTCAGTGCGATGCCCAAATCCGTCTGGATTGAAGATGTTTCATATGGGACGGGACGCGACGGACAGCGGTTTTCTCGGATGGGGGGCGAAAGACAGAATGAAGGAGGAAAATTGAAATTTGAAATTCGCGGTTATTGTTATCTTGCAGATGCGGAAAAAGAAGTTCAGGAAATTAATCAATGGGTTAAAGATCTGAATGCCATGAAAAGATTTTCTGCAAGTTTTAAATCGATTTCGCTCGAAGAAGTGAAGCGACAGAAATTAATGGGGCGGGATGCCTCACAATTTTATATTTTATGCAGCTGACAGATTTAAATAATCTTAAAGAATCGCAAAAAGTAAAAGCAATTTATGCCGGCTTGGCGGCAGGGTTAGTGATCGTGGGCTATTTGGGCTTCGTTCAGCCGGCGCTTATTCAAATCCAATCCTATAAATATACCGCAAAAACAGCGAAAGAAAGATCCGATCTTATTTTCGAAATTAACCAAATAAAAAAACAGCGGGAAATTCTTGCAAAACAATTATCCGGCAAGGCGGATCGGCATGCGATTATGGGAGAAGTGACGAAATACGTCAATCAGAGCGGAATCGATATGGATTCTTTAACTCCGTCGATCAGATCGGAAGAACAATATGATGTTTTATCAATGGAGATAAATGCGAAAAGCGAATTTCGCAATATCTTGAAATTCTTTTCGATTTTGGAAAAAGAACGCCCGGATATTTCTGTGAATTCTTTTATTATGAATTTTAGTGCTATCAGAACTCGAGAGAATTCTGATAGCGAGGTTCTGCCGCAGGTAAAAATTGCGGTGCAGACATACCTGAAAAAGGGCTAACGCAACCTTCTCAATGGCAAAAAATATTTACATGACCAATAAAATTCAATATACGCTACACGCTAAACGCTCGTATTTGTTTAGCGCTTTGAAGCGATTATCTGTAAAAGAGCATCTGTTTTTTTGTCATTCCCGCGAAAGCGGGAATCCAGAAACTGTGGATGCCCGCTTTAAGCATGCGGGCATGACACGAACATGGCGTGTTCGCCACTTCAAAACGCTAAATAGACACAAAGGCTCTACGCTCTGCGCTATACGCTACACACTCTACGCTATTCTTTTTTTCTTCCTTTTTGCGCCCCTTCTCTATAGTCAATCTTCTGACGAAACAAAGCTTCCGGAAACATTGGAACAACCGCCGCTATCGGAACAAACATCAATCGCGAAACCTCTGCTTTCACCCGAATCTAAAGAAAAAACGGCAGTTCCAAATCAACCGGCAGATCAATTGGATCAAATTCGCGATCCTTTTGAATCGAACCTACCAACGGCTCCCATTCCGGTTGAGGTGAAAAGCGAGAAAAGAGTAAAATCCGCATCCAGCGCAGTTCTTGAGGGCGTCAGCATGTCCAACAAAGGGGCGAAGGCGATTATTAACGGAGAAATTTACAGTAAGAATGAAGAAAAGAATGGCATTATTGTTACTCAAATTCGTAAGAATGAAGTCGATATTATAATAAATGGAGTAAGCGAAACCCTTCGCCTTTTTGAATTGGATGCGGCGACTGCGAAGGTAACAAAGTGATGAAGTAAAGGAGCAAGAAAGGGTACGATAAAAGGAATCATTATGCGGATAAAAATAATTGTAGTGTTGAGTTTTTTTCTGGTTTTATTTTGTTTGTCTGATTCTCTGTCTGCTGAATCCGTTTTGACAGAAGAACAACCCCCTCAAGAGATCCAATCTGCTCCGGTAGAGCCACCCGTGCCAGCTCCTCTCGAGGCAGCATCATCCGTGTCACAGAAGTCCGAAAAGTCTCAAATAGATTCTTTTCAAGATGAAGTGACTGCCGTTCCCATGGCGGAAGGGAAAGTCGGCGTGGAATCTAGAGGTGCAACACTTTTAAATGTAGTTCATTCCCTTTCACAGTTAACCGGTATTAATTTTATCGCCGGGAAAGAAGTGGCTGAGCGCAGATTGAACATGGTACTTGATAAAGTTACGCTCGAAGATGCGCTCGATGCAATTTCACGCGGTGCGAATGTCATTTATGATTTTTATCCCGATCGGAACCTTTATGTTTTCCGTGGTTCTGTTATAACAGAAGATCAGCCGTCGCTGATCACAAAAGTATTTAAACTTTACTATATTCTTGTTTCTGAACCGGAACGTTTAGATAAATTTGAAATTACAGGAGGCGGCAGTAGCGGCAAGTCATTATTAAGTACCATCGAACATACAAGAGTGGACGAAATGCCCCTTTTCAAAATCGTTAAAAATATTTTATCTGATCGGGGAAAACTTCAAGTGGACAATCGATCCAATAGCTTGGTCATCACAGATACAGAAGAAAGATTAAAAATGATTGAAGAGGCAATCGTTTCGTTAGATCAACCGGTCGAACAAATTTATATGGAAGCAGTGATTGTTGAAACTCTTTCTGCTCTTGAAGATTATTTTGGTATTGAATGGACTAAGTCGACAACACAAGGCACATGGGGCATATTAACGGGGGGAACCTCAACGGAACGGTTTCCATTTAATATTAAAGGCCCGCAGTTTTTAGGGAAAGATGAATGGTTTGGAACGAAGACCGAAACGGCAGTTTCAAATACGTATACTCCCGGATCGTTATCCTTTACAAATCTGACGGCAACTTTGAAAGCTTTGCAAGTGGCGTCCAAACTTAAGATTATTGCGAAGCCTAAAGTTTTGGTTCGCGACAATAATTATGCCCTGATTGCTGTTGCAAATTCCGAAACGATTGGAGAGCAAAATGTGACTGTGACTGTGGGCACACAAGCAACTAGTCAAGCAACAACAGCCGAAAGGCAGTTAACGGGAACACTGCTTTATGTCATTCCTATGATCAACACGGAGAACAGAATTACGCTACATGTTGAGGTAGCGCATATTACAACCGCTGTATCTGATTTGGTGTCGACCCGAAAAGACCCGACTGCGCGAAATGTGGTAACGGATCTAATGGTGAATAACGGTCAAACCGTATGTTTTGGCGGAATGATTGTGAGTTCGCAAACCAATGCGCAGCACAAGGTTCCCGGATTGGGCGATATTCCGGTGATTGGAAGAGCGTTTAAGCGGGGTACTAAACAAATGAATGATAGGGAGTTGGTTGTATTTATTACGCCTCATATTATTAAGGATCCGTCAGATTTGCGTGTTGTTTCAGTGCCGGATAAAAAAGAACGACAAGAAGATGTTTCCGCGCCGATTTGGAAGGTTAAAAAGAAAGAATGGTATAAGAATTTAACCAAAGAAAAAAATCAAGAACTTGCCGGACAAGAAGGAAATACAAAAGAGAGAGATCTTTTGATGGATCTTGCGGCGCAGGAAATTGAAGCCGGATTACAGCAACCGGAAAGCGCATTGGGCCCCGATTCGATTATTGAAAGTGACGGGCGGCCGATTGTGATTAATGCAAAAGCGGGGGCGGTGACGCGGTAGGGGGGGGTACAAGCTTAAAGGCTGAATAGAAGTAAGAAGCAGGATGTATGAAGTAAGAAAAGCGGGGACATGTGCTTAGAGTGCATGTTCCCTTTTATTTCAAGACTTGGTTAAGATATTTAAAAAGAAGAAAGCAGGCGCCGGAGAAAAACGATTGTTGTATTTTTTTAACCGTACTGTAGCAATTCTTAAGAACATCATGTATCTTTTTAATCAGGAGTAAGAAACAGGAAGCAGAAAGTCCAAAATAACTGTTAGAATAATAATGAAAACGATTAAAACATTTTTGGATTTGGAAGTATATCAACTGGCTCATAATTTAGCGATGAAAATATTTGAAATAAGCAAAATCTTTCCTAAAGAAGAAAAATATTCTTTGGTTGATCAAATTCTTCGGGCATCCCGTTCTGTTGCTGTTAATATAGCCGAAGGCTGGGGAAAACGAAAATATGTAAGTCTTTTCAAACGGCATTTGGTCGATGCGATCGGATCACTTGAAGAGACGAAAGCATGGTTATTATTTTCATTGGACTGTCATTACTTAACACAAGAGAAGCATGATAGCTTTTTAAGAGGCTATGAGGAGTTAGGCGCCAAACTGTTCAAATTGCACAGCGCTTGGCGCAATTATTCCTGATCTTATTTCATGCCTCTTACATCATACTTCATAAAAAATAGTGTATGAAATTATGAAAAAAAGTATTCAGATCGGAAATCTCCTCGTTGCCAAGGGGTTAATCTCGAAATACCAGCTTGAAACCGCGCTTGAAAAACAAAAAGAAACCAGAGAACCGCTTGGCCGCCTTCTGCTCAGCCTCGGTTTTGTCCAAAACGAGGTACAGCTCAAACTCGCGCTTGCGTCGCAGCTCGATGCGGCATTCGTGCCTTCTGAAATGCTCAAACCTAAAATGGATCAACGGCTGAAAGAGCTGGTTCCGAGGGATGTGGCGCTTGAACATTTAATTCTTCCGCTCGAGCGGCGGGGCGATCAACTGAAACTTGCGATAGCAAAACCACCGGACATTATTTTGCTCGATAATTTGCGTGCGATTACCGGATGTGACATTACACCGGTTCTTGCGACGGAAGATGGCGTCAGAGCTGCAATTGAAAAATTTTACGGATCAACGGGCCTTGAAGAAGTGGTGAGCTCTTCTGAATTGGATGCGGCGAAGGCGTTATATTTTCAGGAAGACGACCGCGAAATTGTTGACCTTGAGTCACTCGTGGTTGCAGCGGATCAGGCGCCCGTGGTGAAACTTGTGGATGTGCTTCTCAAAAAAGCGGCGGATGATCGAGCAAGTGATATTCATATTGAGCCTTTTCAAGAAAAAATAGCGATCCGTTACCGGATTGACGGAATTTTATATGCGCTTCCGCCGCCGCCCAAACAATTTCATTTGGCCATTGTGTCGCGCATTAAAATTCTTTCCAAACTCGATATTGCGGAGAAACGAATCCCCCAGGACGGATCATTTGAGCTCCGGTATAAAGGGCGGAAAATTGATGTTCGCGTTTCAACGGTACCGACCGTTAATGGCGAAAAAATTGTCATGCGCCTTTTAGATAAACGTGTTGAACTGCTGGATTTGGAGGCGCTCGGATTTGAGAAGGATCAACTCCAGATTTTCAATGATTGCATCAAAAGACCTTACGGCCTTGTGTTTGTGACGGGCCCGACCGGAAGCGGAAAGTCTACCACGTTGTACGCTTCCATTTGTAAGCGGAAATCGACAAAAGTGAATATTATGACCATTGAAGACCCGGTTGAATATCAAATGGGAGGGATTAATCAGGTGCCGGTCAAGCCCGATATCGGGCTTACTTTCGCGACCGGACTGAGAGCGTTTTTGCGGCAGGACCCGGATATTATTCTGGTGGGAGAAGTGCGTGATCAGGAAACGGCCGAGATTTGTATTCGAGCTTCCCTGACCGGACATCTTGTGTTCAGCACCCTTCATACGAATGATGCGCCGACGGCCATTAACCGGTTGGTAGATATCGGAATCAAACCTTATCTTTTAGCCGGCAGTCTTGTGCTGCTCGTGGCCCAGCGGCTTGTCAGAATGTTATGCGAATCCTGTAAAGAGCCCGTTCCGGTGAACGATTATATGCGTAAGGAATATGGGTTTAAGGTCGACAGAATTTATCAGGCGAAAGGCTGCAAAGAATGCCGCAATATCGGTTTTTGGGGCCGCGTTGCGATCTATGAGCTGTTGCCTATAGACGAAGAGTTTAGAAGAATGATTGCAAGTAATGCGAGCGCCGATGATATCCGGAAAATACAGCGCAAAAAAGGATACGCTACTTTGCTTACGAGCGGCCTTAAGAAGGTTGAAGAAGGCGTGACATCGCTTGAGGAAATATTGAGTATTGCGGTGGATTGATTATTAGGCATAAGAAATAAAGGAATAAAACCATGGCTGTTCCATTTCCCAAATTTCCAGACGGCAGCCCTCACAAAAAGCAATTCGAGTGCCGTGTGCGTGATCGCGATAATTCCACCCAAGTTAAGAATATAACCGTTGATGCAAACAGTAAAGAAGATGCGATCGCGAAACTTCAGGCAGACGGATATTTGATTGTTTCGGTGGAGGAAAGTAAAGCCTCTTTTAGTTATTTTGGTTTTGGAAATAGATCGCAGGTTGATGAGCTTGAAAAAGGTGATTCTGAATCAAACGAACAATCGGCTTTTGGCAAGACCAAAAAAAAGAAAAGCAATTTTTTAACCCCATTATTTTATCACGTATCTACGCGTGACCTTATTTCATTTGCCGTCCAGCTTTCAGCGCTCTTAAAAGCCGGTATTCCGCTTATTCGTTCAATTGAAATTATCCAAAAAGGATCTAACAATCTTTATCTTAAAGACATCCTTAAGGCGTGTATTAAAAATTTAAGCATGGGGTTAAGTTTAAGCTATGCGTTAAGTGAATATCCGAAAGTGTTCCCTCCGATTTGGCAGAATTTGATTGAAGTGGGTGAAATGGGCGGAAATCTTCCGCAAGTTCTTTCTGAAATTGCTGGGTATCAGGAATCTGCAGCAAAACTTAAAAGTCGGGTGATTTCCGCGTTTTTTTATCCGATTGTTTTAAGCGTTTTAGCAACTGCGGCTTTATCTTTTCTGCTGCTTAAGATCGTTCCGAAATTTGCGGATATTTTTAAATCTCAAAACATGGTGTTGCCACCGCTTACTCAATTTGTGGTTTTGGCGAGCGAGATACTCAGAAAGTATACGGTTGCGGTTGCGTTAGGAGTTGCCTCGATTATTGCTTCTTTTGTTATGGTGGGAAAAACGTCTAAAGGAAAATTTATTCTTGATTTAATTAAATTGAGAATACCAATTGTGGGGGCTTTAAATCTTGAAGTTGCAGTCGCGCGGTTTTGCAGGGGATTTACAACGCTGATCCGTTCCGGAGTCCCGATTCTTCAGTCTCTTACAATCGGAGGGAAATTGGTCGAAAATTCCGTGCTTGAAGCTTTGATTTTATCTGCAAGAGAAGGAGTCCGGGGCGGGCATGGTTTGGGCGGGCAATTGGAATCAAAAAGAACTTTTCCTGTTTTTATGACGCAGCTCATTAGTATCGGTGAAGAGGCGGGAGAAATGGACCGCTTCCTGGAGGTGGTCGCTAAATATTATGAAGAAAGAGTCGATACATTATTACAAAGGTTGGCGACAGCCGTAGAACCTGTTATGCTGGTCATTATGGGGGCAATTATTGGAGTCATTGTCGTTTCAATGTTTATGCCCATTTTAGATCTTTCTACGGGCGGGCGTTAAGATTTAAGAAGTGGGAAGACATATTTAAACAGTAAAATAAGCCTAAATATGTTTTTCTAATATTTGACTTTGATGTAAATTGGAGTTAGTTTATTAACGTGGTTCGGAGGATTTTATAAATATTTATTTCCTTCGTAACCGCAAAATCAGTAAGCGATGAAGTTCTTTGAAAGATGGAGGAGAAGCCGGCTTTCGGTTTAAGGATGGATTGGAAAAGGCATTTTACTCTTAATCTAATCAAATCCTCCGTTTTGGGCTCACTAAGCTGTCATTCCCGCAAGCTTTAGGCGGGAATCTATTGATCGTGGATTCTCACTTAAAACGTGCGGGGATGACAGTGGTATATCCCCCCAAAACGCACTTTCTATTTCATAACCTTCATTACTTAACTTATAACTCAGGAGGAAAATAAAATGAAATCATTCAAAAACAAAAAAGGTTTCACACTCGTTGAAATCTTGATTGTCGTAGTGATCATCGGTATTTTAGCAGCTCTAATTTTACCTCGTCTAATGTCGCAACCTGAGAAAGCAATTGTTGCGGAAGGGGTTCAATATCTAGGGGTTCTTCGACGTGCGCAACAAACATTTGCGGATTCTCAGAGTGGTGGTGCCTATGCAACATGGGCAGGAGCTGTTGCACCTGGTGGGACTGGTGGCGCTATCCCTACCCAATGGAGAACATTGGGTTTGCAAGGATTGCCTAGCAGTGCAAGATTTAGTTATTTATGTCCTGTTGGTACACGTACGTTTACAGGACAGGCAAGTGCTGAAAACTATTGTGAAGCAACAAGAGTAGATCCAGCTGGCGGAATTTATAATGATGCCAAGGTTCAGCTAGGATTAAATAGTGGAACCTTTGATTGTGACGGTACGAAATACTTAAGGTCAAGCAATACGCCGGCCCAGTGCATTCCTGTTTGATATTAGAGTGGATAGAGAATAGGTTTTTTGAAGCAGACAGGCGCGGGAGAAAATCCCGCGCCTGTTTTTTTATAAATAAAGCTTTATAGTATTTCTGACGAATCGGTTTTTTGGGTTGATCGTTTTAAGGTGTTATTCAAGCTGTTTTTTTCGGTTTGATCGGCGTTTAAAAATAACATTCCAAGTTTTTCATGCGCCATGTCGCCTTTAGGGTTTATTTCAAGGGCTTTAGTATGTTCATCAATAGCCTCTTTTATCTTGTTTTGTTTTTCAAATAGCATACCAAGATAGATGTGCGGGATATCTGATTCCGGATCAAGGCGGCTCGCTGTTTCGTATTGCTCACGAGCGCCAACATCATCATTTTTCATTTCATAGGCCCTTCCTAAATAAATTCGTGCGACGGGCAAGTAAGGACTCACTTTTGCAGCATTTTGGAAAAGCATCAGGGCGTCTTCCGGCTTGCTTTGTTTTTGTTTTAATATTCCCAGATTGATCATGATTTGGGAATTTAACGGTTCTATTTCCAATGCTTTTTGTAAATGGGATTCGGCCTTGCTAAAGTCGCCCAATAAAGTATAAATAGATCCAAGAAAATTCATAGCTTCGACATAGAAAGGTTCAATCGCTATTGCTTTTTCGGCATATCCAATAGCTTTATCTGTATCGCCTGTTTTCTGATAAAAAAAGTATCCGGCATTATATAAGGCGCGAGAGTTGTTTGGGCTTTTTTCCGTGGCGTCTTTCCACAGCAAAAATTCGCTGGAATAAATTTCATTCCGATTGTACGTCAACATCCCTAATGACAATGCGAGTATAGTCGTGATAGCGAAAAAAAGGAGAAGTTTTATCTCCTTGCGATTTTGGTATTTAAGTGAAATACGTTTGCAGAATATATTTAGCAATAGCGCAAAAAAAGCAACAATGCTAAATAAAGGCAAATACATGCGGTGTTCAAATGCGGTTGATGAGATTGGCCGGAAGCTTGATGTCGGCCCAAGAATCAGAAAAAACCAAATAACCAAGAAAGCTAATTTGGAACGGATTAATAAAAGCCATAAACAGAGCATGAGTAAAGAAATAATAATAATTATATGAGGGAAGGCCTCCCATGCTGACTTGACAACCGGCCAATGATAATCAAAAGTCAAGCCGCGGGGGAAAATAGAAAGACGGATGTAATGAAGGATGACTTGTGTTTGGGTGAGCGCATAAGAGATGGGAGAGATTGGATCGGGGGCTCTGGATACGAAATTATATTCAAGAAAAGGCTGAATGAAAAATCTTTTAACTGATACGAAATATAACAAAATCCAAGCTGAACAGAGCCCGAGATAATATAACCATCTTTTTTTAATTAGTCCTTTCCATGTAGATGAAAGGAAAGATTTGTCATATATTACTGCCATCAGAGGGGCTGTCACCATGACTTCTTTACTTCCCATTCCCAAATAACAAGAGCAAATGGATAAAAAGTAATAAATCCGGTTGTTTAATTGAAATCCTTTGATTAAAAAATAGACTGTCGCGATATAAAAAAGCCCCATTAGAGATTCACAACGTTGAATAATGTAAATGACACTTTGCGTTTGGAGAGGATGCAAGCTCCATAATAAAGCGATAGAAAAAGCGATCAATTTTTCATAGCCTTCAAATTTATTTTTAAATATCGGCAGAATTAATGTGCGCCAAACGCTCCCATACATCAATAACCCCGCTGTTGTATGAATCAATAAATTAAGTAAGTGGTATCCCCAAGGATTCAGTTTGCCAAAGGCATAATTGACCGCAAGCGTCAAACTGATAATAGGCCGTTCTGCCATAACTTGGACGCGTGTTTCGTTAAACCAGAAGGGCCGCGACAGGGCTTCCCATAGAGGCCATAGGTGCCGGATATGGGGATTATTGATAATACATTTATCATCATCGAAGATAAATGGTACAAAAAAAGAATTTTGATAAGCAAGAAGAATTGAAAAGCCGATAATTAAAGGGGAGTAAGTATTTATGATGTACAAAAATTTATCGGACAACCAATTAAGTTTTCTTGACATATCGATCCTGTTTTGTTGATATAATAATCTAAAATCAGGAAAGCTGAAAAGTAGCAATTCAAAAGCCTTTTGATATTTCGCTTTGCTGTCATTCCCGAATGCCTTTGTCGGGAATCTCAGCCACGAATGGTGGCGAAAATGGTTCTTAGATTCCCGCTAGAAGCTTGCGGGAATGACATGCACTCAAATACATAAAGACTTATGTGCCGTTTCTTGGAAGATTATATATTTAATTTTGTCGACAAAAAACACTTTTGTATGTTCTTTTCAGTATTTTTTTATGGATGCTAAACCGTGGACGAAGCGATGAATGCAACATTTTCAAAATTAGTTGTCATAATCCCGTGTTTGAATGAAGAAGCGACTATTCAAAAGGTTATTTCGGCCATTCCGTCCCAAATCGAAAAAATATCAGAAATTAAGGTTCTTGTTGTTGATGATGGATCAACAGATCACACTGCCGGGTGCGCGCGCGATGCCGGAGCGGTAGTTTTGAGAAATTCGACGAATCGCGGGTTGGGAAGGGCGTTTGCCCTTGGAATTGATTACGCCCTTCAAATGGGGGCTGATATAGTTGTGAATATTGACGGAGACGGGCAATTTAATTCTGAAGATATTTCCAGATTGGTTGAGCCGATTCTTAGAAATGAAGCTGATTGCGTAACGGCTTCCCGGTTTTTGGATCCGGCACTGACGCCGCAGATGCCGCTTGTCAAAAAATGGGGGAATCGACGGGTTGCACAAATTCTCGGATTCTTAACCGGGAAAAAATTTAGAGATGTATCGTGCGGTTTTCGTGCTTACTCGCGAGAAGCTTTGTTAAATTTGAATCTCATTGGAAATTTTACATATACGCAGGAAACATTTTTAGACTTAGCGTTTAAAGGATTTCGAATTTTGGAAGTTCCTCTAAAAGTACGAGGCGTGAGAGAATTCGGGGATAGCCGGATGGCTTCCAGTGTTTTTAGATATGCGATGCGGACAGGAGGCTTTATTATCAGAACATTTCGGGATTACCAGCCGTTAACCGTTTTTGGGACGTTAGCGTTTGGTTGTTTTTCGGTTGGACTTGCGCTCTTAATGTTTTTGTTCATACACTATCTAAAAGTAGGTGATTTTTCACCGCATAAATGGGCCGGCTTTTCGGGTGGATTTTTGCTGGGATGCGGCCTAATTATTTTTACGATTGGATTGTCGGCCGACATGATGCACCGGCAACGGATTATGAACGAACGGATTCTTTATTTGCTTCGCAAAGATTCGATAGAGAAAAATAATCGTGATTACGAACAGCCCTGATGCGAATCCTCATTGACATTACCCATCCTGCATATCTTCATTTCTACAGGCATGTGATAACCAAACTTTCAAAAGCAGGCCATGTACTTTGCATTACGGGGCGCGACAAGGATATTTTACGGAATTTGGCGTTGGAATATAAAATTGACATGAAATTCTTCGGCGCATTTCCTGAAAGTTTGCTTGGCAAGATAGCGCTTCTTCTAAAACGGAAAATCTGGTTATATCATATTGTGCGCGAATTTAAGCCTGACGTCATGACGGCGTGCGCGGGCCCGTTTATTGCGTTACTGGGGAAATTAATGAATGTGCCGACGGTGGTTTTTTATGATACGGAAAACGACAGCTTATCCAATATGTTGACGTATCCCTTCGCGACCAGAATTTGCGTTCCCGATTGTTATCTCAGCAAGCCGGTTGAGAGAGAAGTGAGATATGCGGGGTATCATTCGCTGGCTTATTTGCACAGGGACTTGTTCAGTGCTGATTCAAAAGTGCGGGAAGAACTTGGTGTCAGGCCGGACGAGAAATACAGCATTGTCCGTTTTGTGAAATGGGGCGCTGGGCATGATTGGGGCTATCATGGGTTGACCGCCGCGCAAAAAAGGCAAGTCATTCAGACGCTTTTAAAATACGGCAAGGTTTTTGTTACCGATGAAAGCGGTTTAGTCGACGGTATCAGGCAATACAAATTTCCGCTACCATATTTTCGTGTTCATGATGCAATCGCATTTGCGTCTTTGGTTTTTGGCGAAAGCAGCACGATGTGTTCCGAAGCGGCTGTTTTAGGCGTTCCCAGTGTTTTTGTTTATCCAAGAATTAAGCGCGGTTATACAAAGGAACAAAGCGAAAAATGGGAAATCGTTCATTGGTATACGCTGGATGAGCTGACAAAAGCCGTCGTTTGCGCCGAAGAAATTCTTAAAGCAAAGGATGTTATCCATTGGAAGGGAATCGGCGAAAAAATTCAAAAAGAATCAATTAATGGAACAAATTTTATTTGTGCGCAGATTGTGGAGGCTCATGACGATATATAAAAAACTTGCAGCAAATATTGAGAGGATAGAGGAAAAGGGTATAGCTATTTGACAATTTTGAGTTGAGCCGATATTCGCCCCATAAGACTTGCGAGATAACACAATACGGTAAATGGGCTAAGTAGTTCTTTGAGTGCTCCCAACCTTTGCCGAAATGGTTTTATTAGAGAAGACCCTTTTAAATTTTTTATCGGGATTTTAGAACATACGCTTAGATTTTCTATAATCACAGATTTTGAAACGCCGCTCCAAAACGATCGTGATACGAACCAAGATCGAGTTAACCTTGAAATGGGAATATGGTGGCTTACGGAAATTCTTGGGTCATAATAAGAAGTCATTCCTTGGGCTTGCAGATGTAACTGAAGTAGCCGTTCTTCTCCCGATAAAAGTTTGTTGCCAATCCTTCCCAGATTTAACGGGAAGCCATTCATATCTGCTAAAAGTTTTTTCGGGAATGCCATATTTGTTCCGATGAGCCATTGGCCGCAACTAAGGATGATTGGTGTGTTTGACCAATTAATGATAGAAAGATAAGGCAAGAGAGTGTTTGTTAACCAACGAGGGCGAGGCGTTTCAAAAATGGGTTCGGTTTTGCCGCCAACACATCCAGGCATCGGCTTGATGGTTTCAAACGCACTGACAATTTTTTCAAGCCAATCTTTTTCCACGATTGCATCATCGTCAAGATATGCGACATATTTACCGTTTGCTTCTTTCCATCCGGTATTTCTCGCGTGTGAAAGGCCGATAGCTCCCTCATAAATATAACGTAAATTCTTAACATGCTGAAATCCATGGGTAACGATCTTTTTTGTGTCATCAGAGGAATGATTATCGATGACCAGTATTTCATAATCAGAAGCCGGATACGACTGATGAACTAAACTATTAATTGATCGTGAAAGATAATCGCTTCGGTTATGGGTGCAAATAATCGCAGAAATAATCATTTTTTGGCCCATGTTGCCTAAAGAATTGACTCGTCGTCGAGCAATTCGGCGAGATTCTTAGTAAGAGTTTTTCTATCAAAGTTCATAATTTGACTCGTTGGCGATATTTTTTCAAGCCGCCCCGATGAAAACTTATCGATATATTGAGCAATTGTACTTTGGATAGCAAGTTCATTATCGCAGGGGACAACGTTTCCTAATCGGCACGATTTGATAATTTCGGTAACCGGATTGTTTCCGGCTGATAAGCAAAGTATAGGTTTTCCGATAATCATATAAGGAAATAATTTTGCATGAAAATAAACATTGGTAAGCTGTTTTTCAACGACAACAAGCAAAATATCTGCTTCGAACATAAATTCGTAAGCCTTAGCAAAAGAAACTCTCGGAACGATCTTTATGACATCATCAATTCCATCATTCCTTATGATTTGATGTAGATTCGCAAAATCGTGGCCTACAAATTTTAGCTCAAAGTTTGTGGTGGTGATTGTTTGACTGTTTTTCATTGCTTTAATGGTTCTTAATAAGGGTAAATACGAGTGTGGGGCATAAATAGTTCCTGTTAATGTTATTTTGAGTTTGCTTAATTGATTATTGGGATATTGCTTTAAGAAAGTATTCTTTAGATGGGAGACGATATCTTCGTCATATCCGTTTGTAATAGAAATGAATTTATCGGGGGGCACCTCCGGGTAAGACGTGGACAGCATGTCTTTAAACTCAGGAGATACCACAATGACTTTATCTGCATGGGTGACAATATCCCGTTCTATTGCGGCATGTTGCGCTTTGTAAAAGCGGCGAATAGATTTATAAGCGTCATTGATGGGACTTGAAAGATCAGTAGAGTAATAGTGATGTTTTACTAAAGGATCTCGCATATCAGCGATCCAAGGTTTTTTTGTGATTTTTTTTAACAAGGAAGCTACAACATGGCATGCAGCCGGAGGAGAGCTTGAGTAAATGCAGTCAAAATCTTTTACGATAGAAAGTGCTTTTAGGAGAGTAGTAAAAGTCCAAATCGTTTCTCCTTCAGGCCAGAAAATCAGACGGAATAAAGGAATCGTCCGACTCAAGAACGATGGCAAACCAGAATAAATTGAATGTCCGGATGCGATTTGTGAAGCATTGTCTTTCGAAATGATGCCCAGAAAATACAAAATTTTAATAATTACATTCTTGGGATTTAGTTGGAATCCATTCGGCGTACGAATTATTTTTATTGTTTCCGGGATAAAATTAAGTAAGGCCTGTTCTTCGAGCGTTTGCGTGGGAGGAACTTGAGTCGTTAAAACTGTCGGTTGCCAACCGAATGACGGTAAATGTCTGCTAAATCCAAGGTTGCGAAGAGAGCCTACCCCAGGGACGGGAGGATAGGCATGACAAATCATTAATATTGTTTTCATGGTGTTTTCCTTTTAATTAATACAAAAAAAATGCTTTAGAACAAGCCAATTTGTTTCACCAAACCAAAATTAAATATTCCAGATTTTTTTCCATATCGCCAGGTTAATGATTCGCCATGTAATATCGCAACTTTTCTGCTGATCTAAAATACGATCCCAATTTGAAAGAATAGTTTTCGTATCAATGTAGTCATTAAGGTTATCCGTGATGTAATAGCTAAGTTCGTTTTTGATGGAATAAAGCCAATTATGTTCCGGCGTTGCAAAGCCTATTTTATCTTTGCGCCAACGAATTTCTTCTGGCAAAAAGCCTGCCATGGCCATTCTCAATAGATACTTGCTCCAACCATTATAGATTTTATAACTAGAAGGAACATTAAATACATATTCAATTAAATTGACATCATCGGCAAATGGTGTTCGAGCTTCAATTGAAAAGCGCATGGAGTTCCGATCTTCGTATCGTAATAATTGTTTAAGAGAAGCGCTAAACATTAATTTAGCCAAGTTTTGATTGAGGGATGCGGAAAGGAACTCTTTTAATGTATTTAATCGTTCATTATGTTTCTTGAAAAATGTTGGTTGTATCCCCCGAAGAACATTTTGATGAAAGAGGGTTTTTCTTCCACAATTGGGGAAGATTTTTGAAGCATACATGCGAAAAAGCGAACTTAATAATGAGATTGGTTTTATGGGGGAGTTTTTTAAGTTGCTCATCTCCGTAATTAATCGGTGGAAGTCTGATTGCGCGATTATTTCCGCAAAGAAAATGCGATAATATGCAGTGTATCCGGCGAAAAGCTCATCTCCGCCTTGTCCATCAAGCAAAACCTTTATTCCATTTTCTTTGGCAAGTTTCATTACGCGATATTGCGCGTAAATGCTGGTTGATCCAAAAGGCACATCTTGGGTGTAAATCATATCTTCTAAATCGTGTAACAAGCTTTTAGCGTCAGGGAAAACCCTATGCCATGAGGTATTGGATTTTTGAATTATAATTTGGGCCCACTTACGTTCATCGATTTCTAGATTTTCATAACAAGCAGTAAAAGTTTTCTGAACAAGGCCGATAGACGGAGCTTTCCCGTCTAAACGAAACTTATTAATAACAGAAACAATACTTGAGCTGTCGATTCCTCCACTTAAACATGTTCCGACAGGCACATCAGATTGTAGTCTCAATTGAACAGCGTTTTTTATTAAGGAGCCGATATTTTGTACGTATTCTTCCATTTGTGGTTGGTTGACATTTTCCCATTTATGATTCCAAGACAAATCATAATATTTCCATATCTTTAATTGTTTGTCGTTTAAGCTAAATTCGAAACAATGAGAAGGGAGCAATTCAAAAATATTCTTAAACATAGATTCTTCCGCGGGATCGTCCAACTGCAGGACCAAGTAATCAAAGATAGCTTTATCATTGGCTTGTTTTTTAATGGTAGGAATTTGTAAAATAGCTTTTATTTCAGACGCAAACACAAATAGAGTATTATCAAAATAATAATAAAACGGTTTCACCCCAAAACGATCGCGAGAACCAAACAGAATGCTTTTATTGGAATCATAAATTACAAAAGACCACATGCCGTTGAATTTATTAACACAATCTTTCCCCCAAAACTCATAAGCGGCCAGGACAACTTCGGTGTCTGTTGCGCTCTTAAATCCATACCCCAATTGGATTAGTTCATCTCTCAATTCACAATAGTTATAAATTTCACCATTATAAATAATCCAAAGAGAACCATCTCTGCTTGACATTGGTTGATGTCCCGCTACGGAGAGATCAATGATTGAAAGCCTTCGATGACCAAAATACAAAGTAGCCTCCTTTTGGAGTTTACTGATATGGGGTAATGAAATTTTGGTATCATCGCCGGCCAAAGAATACGATGTTTTTTCTCTGAAATTTACCGCGAGGAATCCCTCATCGTCTGGTCCCCTGTTTTTTAATGTATTCGTCATGGAGATGATGAAAGAGGGTGGTAATGTCTTTTCTTTCAATGCTATTATTCCTGCAATGCCGCACATAATTCTAAAATATTTTATCGTTAAATTTAACAGTTATACTTAATGCCAATTGGAAATCATTTATTTTCTAAAATCAATTTGATTAGCGAATGGAGTTTTTTTATATTTTGTGTGTCATTTAAAGACTGTGCTGCTAGATTAGATTGCTTTTTGTAATATTCAATTCGTTTTTGATTCAAGGTTTTTATCTCATTTGCCATTGCTTGCGGTGAAAAATCTTTTGCGATAATTCCTAAATCGTATTCACGAACCAATGCAGCCATTTCCAAAGAAGGACCTATCGCTATAGCTATTCTGGCTTGAACGAATTCAAAAAACTTGTTTGGCAAAGCATGTTTATGATTAAAGTTGTGATCTGGCAATAAGTATAGGCCCACATCAAATTGATTCAATGTTGGAATAATTTGTTCGATCCCAACAGGATCAAGAAAATGAACGTTCCGTCGTTTGCTAGCTATATGTTGCAGATAATTATAATAGCTCTTCTTGGGCCCTACTAACATAAGATAGAGATGATACTTGTCATCAAGGTAATCTTGCATATAAATCATGGTTTCAATATGGCGTGATTTGATTGCGGCCCCATGGTGAATAAGTTTAATGTTGCTAATGTCGATGGCCGACGGCTTAAGTTCATGAAATTTTGCAGTATTCATAATTATCTCACACGATTTCTTATAATTTATTTGGTAAGAATCAGCAATGCTTTTACAAATCGTTGTCATGCTATCAACCAGCGGGATATAAGTTCTGCATAGATGTTCATAATATTCTCGGCAAAAGAATCGCCAAAGAAAAGACTCTTCAAATTCTTTTGGATAATATTCGTGGGCATCGAAGATTATTTTTGCTTTTTTTCTTAAAGCGAAAGATAGTGGCAAGCTTTCAATTTCGTTTGCGATGATCAAATCGAACTCTTCGCTACGCAAAATATCATAAGCTTTTTGAAACCCATATTTCCACCACAGTTGTTGTTCATATGCTCGAAATTTCCAAACAATTTTCTTCAAGAGGGTTCTTTCAGGAGGCAGCAATCTAATGAACCGGAGAAAACTAAGCTTAGGGTCTTCTATCCCGATAGCCGTAAGAGCAAAGTGATTTTTGCAGCACTCAATTTGTCGGAGGACCCTTGGGTCTCTTGCCATTTCTTCATAATTGAATGAAATAATCAACGCTTTTTTCAAAAGAATTCCTTTTCATGGAGAGAGTCTATTCAAAGTTATAATTTTCTTCGGAATGCCATTGCTAAGAAAAAAAGCCGTTTAATTTAAGTAATTGAACAAAAGTTCCTTGCTCAATTACTTCCCCATTTTCAATAATGACTATTTTGTCGGAATTTTTGATGGTTGATAAACGGTGAGCGATAACAATGCAAGTTTTGTCTTTTGTTAATTCACGCAGCGCTTCTTGAATTAAATTTTCCGTGGTGGAATCAAGGGCACTTGTGGCTTCATCAAGAATTAAGATCTCTGCGTTCTTGAGAATAGCACGAGCAATCGAAAGTCTTTGTTTTTCTCCTCCGGATAGCGTGACTCCCCGGTCTCCCACAATGGTTTCGAATTGATTTGGTAACTGCACGATGAAGTCGTAAATCCGCGCTTTCTTTGATGTTTCAATGATTTGTTCGTCAGAAATATCCGTAAGGCCGTAGGTTATGTTTGCTTCGATGGTATCGTTTAGAAGCCATATGTCTTGGCTGACTAATGCCATTCTTGAACGCAGCGATTTTAATGTGAATTCTCGAATATCTGTGCCATCGATTTTTAGTGAGCCCTGAGGGGTATCGTAAAAACGGAGAAGTAAATTTATAAGAGTTGTTTTCCCGGAACCGGTCGGGCCAACGATTGCTGTCCTTTTTCCTTTTTCGATAACAAAGTTAATATTTTGGAGGATTGGATTTTCTTTTTGGTAAGCAAAATTCAATTGGCAGAATTCAATGTTTTCTTTGAGGCCGTCAAATTTTTTAGAGCCTCCAGTAATAAAAGCCTTTCCTTTTTGATCCAGAATTGCGAGCACGCTATTCAAATGTCCGCTGATTGTTGCGATTTGTGCTTTGATGGCATTTAAGGTTGTGAAAGATATCGTGGCGCGCCGTAGGATTAAAAAGAAAACCAGGAAGCTTCCGATGGCTTTATGTTGGAAATTTTTCAACATAAGAGCCATGACAGAAATTAGGATAAGTAAAAACAAAAGAGAAACGATTTCCTGAAGAGAAGGAATGAGAGAGTATTTGTTGTCCATGCTTGATTCCAGCGTTTGAGTTTCATCGCTGATTTTGGCAAATTTCTTTTTTTCCGCTTCTTCCTGCGAGTAAAAATAAACGAGAGGGATACAGGAAAGAATGTTTTGAGTTTTTTTGCTTAAGGCGCTTCTTTTTTGTGCGTATTCATTTGATGTCCGTTTGATTTTTTCTGTAAGCCAGTTTGACGAAAAATACATTGCGGGGAAAATGGCAATTGTCAAAAGAGTGATTTCGTAAGAAATTTTCAGCATGAGTACGAGATAAATGATAATCATGAAAAAACTGATTAGCATCTGATTCAGGTTAATGATTTGATAAGAAATGGAGTTTGTAAAATCCATTAATACGTTGTTAAGATAACCGGAATCGTTTTTGTCAAAGAAAGGCTTGCCGAGGGATAAGTAAGTGTCAAACAAGGCTTTTCGTAGTGCATTAGCAAATTTTCTGACCTGATGATTGATGCTTCTCGTTGATCCGTATTGCAGTAGGTTTTTGATTAGCGCGGAAATGAAGATTAAGCCGACAAGCGATATAAATATAGACAGGTTTGGATTATTGGTAATCGATGAAAACCTGGAAAAAATGAAAACAAAAAACTGATTGTCAGTGATAGAGCTGAAATTTCTTTGGATGATGCCATTGATCAGAGGAACCATCAAGCCGAAACTAGCCCCTTCGAAGAAAGCGGCGCCCAAGGCAAAAAGCGCAGGCAAGGTAAAGGCCCAGATCTTTAAATCCATCTGTTTTGCAAAATGATTCAGGCGCTTTAAAACCGAAAAGAATTTTCTTTGCATTGATTCCTAAGGCTAATTTTCTTTATGGGATATTAAAGCAATCTTTTAATTTACAATTCACATTCTATTATTCTACCGATAGCATTGAAAGAGAAATCTTATCAGTCATTAGTTGTGTAATGTATGATACTTGGGACACAATACTTAATTAAGGCATTACTGTATTTTTTGAAGTTGGACGCATGTAAAACTCCCTCCGGGTTTCGGCAAGGTCTATTATGAGTCAACGATTCGGCTATGGTAAGATTTAATTCAAGTCAATTTGATCTGAATCAAAATGCTGGCCTATAAAGATGTCAGCGATGTGGTCGAAGTTGTAAATGAGGCCGGTATTGCAAAACGTGTCGTCCGGATGCGGCCAATCGGTGTGATTAAAGGATGATGAAAAAGTCAAATGAGCGCTCAACTTATGGAACGTAAGTTGAATGCGCGAATTTTCCGCCATACAGCGCGGACGGATCCGCCAATGATTTGTGGCGGAGATCCCTGCATGTTCTTGGCGGGGATTTATAAATAGAGATTCCCGCCTCCCTGGAAATACAGGGCCGGCCCTCGATTTACCGAGGGAAAGCATGCGGGAATGACATGGTGTTGGGAACAAAGGCGGCAAAAAAAAGGGAATATGCAAATGAGTAACACGGCATACGATATACTGCGGAAAAAGGGGACAGGTTCTGATTCCGTTAAGTCAGAACCTGTCCCCTTTTTCCGACTTGTGCTCTTGTGCACCTTTGTGCTCTTTACCCTTTCCGGTTGCGACCGGATTCCATTTCTAAATAAAAACTTACAGAAAAGTGCACCCAAAACAGTTACCGCCGAAACACCAACATCTCCGGTTCCAGTCACCCCGCTCGTTGTAGACAGGCTGACACTCAAAAATGGAGGAATCGTTGAGGGGAAACTTGTTGAGGAGTATCGGGGAAAAATCAGGATGCAATTAAAAGACGGAATTGTCGGCTTTTCAAAATCTGAGATTCAAGATATCGAGAGGAATATTTTGCAGGGAAACGTTGTCGCCGAGAAAAGCGGAATTTATCTCCCCAATCGTGAAAAGGAAGCTGACGACGATTGGCCGACGGGCGCGGAACAGGTTTTGGTTTTGAAGAACGGAGAAAAAATCGGCGGGCATATCGTGAAAAAAGAGGGAGATTCAATTGAGGTTCGTCAAAAGCTTGAAGAAGGCGGTTCGGTGGTTCTGACGCTGGATATGGACCGGATCGAAAAATTTTTTCTGTGGAAGCCGGCTTCTGAGATTCGGGAAAGTTTAAAAGTTTTCCAGGAAAGTCACCCGGGTTTTGAGTTCAGGCACAAAGGGCTTTATCAGATTCTCGCGTCTGAAAAAGATCCGGTTGAACTCAAATTATATTTAAAATCCCTGGATTTATTTTATCAGGATTTCGTCCGCAATTTTTTTGACCTGATTGACTTGACAAAACAGCCGGAGGCGCTGGATGTTATTATTTTCGGTACCCGTAAAGAATTTGACGATATGCTGACCGAGCTGAACATTCATATTAGAAGTAACCCGATTGGTTTTTATGAGTTTAAGGCAAAAAAACTTGTGTTTTATAATGCAAAGACGGACCGGGATATTATGGCGGCTTTATCTCAAAACAAAGGGTTTCAGGTGCAAATGGCCGGCATGATGAAAAATCTGACAGCGGGGAGCCAAATGGGCGAAGTGGATCGCGCGGCTACTCAGGCAGAGAAGACTGAACTCCGGATTTTGAGCGAAGCACGGAACCGGACCGGGAAGGTCATCCGTCATGAAGGGGCTCATCAGCTATTCCATTTATTCGGAATTACCCCTTTCGAAATTTACCAAGGCGGCTGGCTCATTGAGGGACTTGCCGTTTACTGCGAAACGGATCCGATCGGAGATCCGCATGAAGAACGTTTGATTCAGCTCAAGTATGAGCTTGAAAAGAGTGAATTGCTTCCGCTTGAGTACATTATGAATTTTGACCGGGGCATCGGCCTCCATGAACTTGATCCGAAGTATGCCAATTTGACGTATGCGGAAAGCTGGGTATTTATTTATTTTCTGTTGCATAGCGAATATCGGGATCGATTTCTTAATTTTATCCGTGAAATTCGAAAACAAGGGCCGGAATATGATGTGAAAGCCGAAAAAGCGCTGCTTGAAAAAAATCTGGCAAAAAGTTTAAAAGAAATCGAACCCACTTTTTTTTCGTTTACAAAACAACTAATTGAAGACAATGTTGATTCCAAGCGGTACGAAGAATACCGGATGCGTTTTGTAAAAGCGAGCTAACCCTAACCCGATATAAAAAGGGGACAGGTTCTGACTTAATAGGATCAGAACCTGTCCCCTTTTTCCAGAAACTGTGGATGCCCGCTTTAAGCATGCGGGCATGACACGAACTTGGCGTGTTCGCCACTTCAGAACGCTAAACAGATACTATTCTTCCCCCACAGAGGGGGGAAGAAAATTTGATCCTCAATTCCTACATACATTAGGAAAAGATAGACAGATTCCGCACGATTTAGTACACTTTCAAAACAAGGAACATCTTCAAATGCGGGGATGATTTTCCATAACCCATTGCGATCAATGAGGTTACGATTGAACCGTCCCGAAATTAAAGTGATCCGGTAATGAAAAAACATATTATTCAATTAAGTGAAAGAAGAAAATCCACAAACGTGACCCAAATGGCGTGGGCCCGCAAAGGTGAAGTGACGGACGAGATGATTCATGCCGCACGGCATGAATCTTTGAATCCGGAGCTTGTTCGCTCAGAAGTCGCGCGCGGCGGAATGATCATTCCGGCCAATGTGAATCATTCCAACCTTAAACCCATTTGTGTCGGAATTGCTTCAAAGTGTAAAATCAACGCCAATATCGGAAATTCTGCAATCGCATCGAATGTTGAGGAGGAACTCACCAAACTCCGGAACGCGATTGATTTGGGCGCTGATATGGTCATGGACCTTTCAACGGGAGGAGATTTGGATCGCATCCGCACGGCGATTATTAAAAATAGCACTGTTCCGATTGGCACCGTTCCGATTTATCAAGCTCTCCAAGAAGTGGGTGGCGTAGTCGAAGATTTGAATATCAAAGTTATGCTCGACGTGATCAAGCGTCAGGCTGAACAAGGCGTTGATTTTATGACGATTCACGCCGGCGTTCTTAGGGAATATGTTCCGCTTGTCAAAAAACGTTTAACCGGGATTGTTTCGCGCGGGGGCGCGATGCTTGCGAAATGGTGTTCAGTGCACCGGAAGCAAAATTTTCTGTATGAACATTTTGACGAGATTTGTGAGATTTTTAAACGCTACGATGTGGCATTCAGTTTGGGCGATGGGTTCCGTCCCGGGTGTCTGGCGGATGCGAGCGACAAAGCGCAGTTTGCGGAATTAAAGACGCTCGGGGAATTGACCAAGCGGGCGTGGAAACATGATGTGCAAGTGATGGTCGAAGGGCCCGGACACATTCCGATGGATCAAATTAAACTTCAGGTTGAAAAGCAAATAAAGCTTTGCTACGGGGCGCCATTTTATACACTCGGACCCGTGGTGACCGATGTGGCGCCCGGTTATGATCATATAACTTCCGCGATCGGCGCTGCGATGATCGGCTGGTATGGTGTGTCGCTTCTTTGTTATGTGACGCCGAAAGAACATTTAGGGCTTCCGAACACTGAAGATGTGAAGCAAGGCGTTGTGGCATACCGGATTGCGGCGCATGCGGCTGATGTTGCGAGGCACCGGAAAGATGCGCGCATGTGGGACGATGAAATGGCTAAAGCGAGATTTGCGTTTAATTGGGAACGGCAGTTTGAACTTGCGATTGATCCGAAGACTGCCCGCAAATATCATGACGAAACGCTTCCTGAAAATAAATTTAAGCGGACCAAATATTGTTCGATGTGCGGTGAAAATTTTTGTTCGATGAATATGTCAAAGAGTTTGTGTGGGAAAACGAGAGTAGGCAGTAGGCAGAAAGCGAAGCACAAAAAGGGGACAGGCACTTTGATCAAATTGTTTTAAGTGCCTGTCCCCTTTTTCGGGGAGAGGGCAGGGGCGAGGGGCTGAAGCCCTGTATTTCTATGGAAGCAGGGATGTATGAGCGGAGATTCCCGATAGAAGCATTCGGGAATGACAAAATGTGAAGTTGTACGCAATGACGGCATAAGGGGTAATGTTTATGGCGAAAAAAATATATAGGAGCATTCAAGAAGAAATCCAGGCGCTCAAGAAAGAACGTGATGCGGTGATTCTTGCCCATAATTATCAAGTGGGCGGGATTCAGGACGTTGCGGATTTCGTCGGCGATTCGCTGGCGCTCTCGCAGCAGGCGAAAAAGGTAAAAGCGAAAGTTATTCTTTTTTCCGGTGTTCTTTTTATGGCCGAGACGGCCAGTATTCTTTGTCCGGATAAAACAGTTTTAATTCCTTCCCTCGAGGCCGGTTGCTCGCTTTCGAGCATGGTTCACCCGGAAGAAGTCCGTGTGTGGCGGAAATCGCACCCGGACGGGCTTGTGGTTGCCTATGTCAATTCGACCGCCGATGTTAAAGCTGAGTCCGATTACTGCTGCACGTCCGCGAATGCGGTCAAATTGGTAGAGAAACTTCCGAAGGATAAGGATATTCTGTTTATACCGGATTATTATTTGGGGACGTATGTCAAAATCAGAACAGGGCGCGAGAACATGACGATTTGGAACGGATATTGTCATATCCACGTCATGATCCAGCCGGAAGAATTAGAGGCACTCAAGAAAAAATATCCCAAGGCAGAAATTCTGATGCATCCGGAATGCGGGTGCCTGACGAAATCGATGAAATATGCCGATCAAATTTTATCGACGGCCGGAATGATTAAGTACGTTGATCAGTCGACGGCGAGCGAATTTATTATCGCCACCGAAACGGGACTCCTTCATAAATTGAGAAAAGATCACCCCGATAAAATATTTATTCCCGCGACGGATACGGCGTTTTGTAATTATATGAAGCAAAATACACTCGAAAGTCTTGTGTGGTCGCTTGAGAATATGAAATATGAAATCAGAGTATCGGCCGAAATCCAAAAGCGGGCGATCACGCCGATCGAACGGATGCTCGAGGTGTGCGGAGGATGACGGTGCGAAAAAAAACGAAACAGGTAAAAGTCGGGGTTGTGACTATCGGTGGCGGTGCGCCCATCCGCATTCAATCCATGTGCACCACGCCGACACGTGATGTGGCTCAAACGGTTGATCAAATTCAGCAGATGACGGAGCTCGGATGTGAAATTGCGCGAGTTGCGTGTTTGACGGAAGAAGATGCGAGGGTGATCGGTAAGATCCGGGCAAGAATCAAAATTCCGCTTGTGGCTGACATTCAATACCATTTTGAAAACGCGTTGATCGCGCTTGAAGAAGGAATCGATAAGCTTCGGCTCAATCCCGGAAATATTGGCGCGCGGAATCGCGTGAAAGTCATCGTGAAAAAAGCAAAAGAACGGGGCATTCCGATCCGGATCGGAGTGAACGGCGGATCGCTTGAGAAAGAAATTCTCGAGAAATATAAACACCCGACGCCGAAAGCGCTTGTTGAAAGCGCAAAAGGCCATGTCGAGATTCTGGAAGAATATGGATTTAGCGATATTGTCATTTCAATGAAATCAAGCGATGTGTTGACTACGATTGAAGCTTACCGGCTTGCTTCAAAAACATTTGATTATCCGCTTCACGTTGGCGTCACGGAAGCGGGAACGCTTCTTAAAGGTGCCGTCGCGAATGCGATCGGAGTGGGGACGCTGCTTCAGGAAGGAATCGGCGATACCATTCGCGTTTCGCTGTCGGCTGAACCCACTGAAGAAATTAAAGCGGCGCGTTTTATTTTAGAATCCCTCAATCTCCGGAAATTCGGGGCGCAAGTGATTGCGTGCCCTCGCTGCGGCCGCGCGGAAATTGACGTGTTTAAACTTGCGAATGAAGTGGAATCGCGCGCGCTCAAACTCAAAGAACCGGTCCGGATTTCCGTGATGGGCTGCGCGGTCAACGGCCCCGGCGAAGCGATGGAGTCGGATTTCGGCATTACCGGCGGAAAAGGCAAAGGAATGATTTATGTTCACGGCAAACAGGCGCGAGTGGTGCCGGAAAGTGAATTGGTCGACGAGTTGTTTAAGGAAATAGAGAAACGGAAAGAATAAAGCACAGGAGCACAAGTGCATAAGAGCACAGGGGCAAAAAAGGGGACAGGCTCTGACTCCGTTGAAGCAGAACCTGTCCCCTTTTTTGGTGCAGACCTTCACGACATTCAAATCCGGCTCGAAAACAACGAGCGCCTGACATTCGAGGACGGCGTCCGGCTATTTCAATCAAACGACCTCAACTCTCTCGGTTTTCTCGCCAACCGCGTTCGTGAGCGGTTGCACGGCAAGAGAGTTTATTATTCGATTAACTTACATTTAAATTACACCAATATTTGTACGGCCCATTGTTCCTTTTGTGCGTTTTCCCGCAAACCCGGTGAAGCGGGCGGCTACCAGTTTTCGATCCCGGAAATTAGGGACCGGGTAAAACAAGCGTATGAGAAATATCGAATTAATGAAGTCCATATTGTCGGCGGATTGAATCCGGATTTAAACTTTGACTATTTCTTGGAAATGTTTCGTACGATTCACGAAGCCGCTCCGGCCGTTTTGATTAAAGCGCTCACCGCTGTTGAAATTGATGATTTATCGCGGCGGTCCGATTTAACCTGCAAAGAAGTTCTCGTCCGGCTCCGGTCCGCAGGGCTTGGCGCGCTCCCGGGCGGCGGGGCGGAAATATTTGATGAAGCGATCAGACAAAAAATTTGCGCTCATAAAACAAATAGCACCCGATGGCTCGAGATTCATAAAACCGCACACAGAATCGGCATCCCTTCAAACTGCGCGATGCTTTATGGGCATCTGGAATCGGCCAAGGATCGAGTGGATCATATTTTAAGATTGCGGAAACTTCAGGACGAAACAAAAGGGTTTCAGGCGTTTATTCCCATGCCATACAATCCGAAAAATTCGCGGCTCGGAGAAATTGATACACCGGGCGGATTTACGGATTTAAAAGTATTTGCCGTTTCGCGGCTTCTTTTCGACAATATTCCTCACATCAAAGTTCACTGGCCGGCGTTTAATTTAAAACTTGCTGAAGTCGCACTTGCATTCGGAGCTGATGATTTCGGAGGAACAAATTTGAACGAGAAAGTGATGCATGAAGCCGGAAGTCAAGTTCCACTGGATTTAAATGAGAAAAAATTGATTTCATCGATCGAACGCGCCGGCTTTAAACCGGTGAAGGTGGATAGTTCGTATCGGGAAAACCGGGAACCGGTAGGCAGAAGGCAGTAAACAGTTGGCAGGAAAAATAAAATAGGACTGCTTATTGCGGAGTGCTTACTGCTTTTTTCGAATACTCCGCCGTCACCACCGTATGAATTCCTCCCCGTACATAGAAATCACCGACGACTTTCATCCGGCGAGGTTTTGTGGCTTTGACCAAATCATCGAGAATTTGATTCGTCACGGCTTCGTGAAATGTGCCTTCATTCCGGTAGGACCAAAGGTAAAGTTTAAGAGATTTTAATTCGACGCAAAATTTATTCGGAATGTATTCAATCCGGATCGTCGCAAAATCGGGCTGGCCGGTTTTGGGACACAGGCAGGTGAATTCCGGACATTCGAAATTGATGACATAATTTCTTTGTGAATAAGGGTTCTGAAAAACTTCGAGATTTTTATTGGGTTTTGTTGACATGGCGGTATTGTAAAGGTTTTAATGTGAAAGTCAAATGAGCGCTCAACTTACGCTTGTCCGCCTAAGGCGGAGAAGCGTAAGTTGAATGCGCGAATTTCCTTCCCCCACAAGGGGGGAAGGTGAGGATGGGGGGAGAATTCTTAAATATCACCCCCACCTTCACCTCCCCCATCGAAGGGGAGGGAAAATGCCTAACACTCATCGGATGTTTTTCTCCTTCTATCAGAAAGGTTGCAATCGAAAAAAGGGATTCATATAATAGATTTATTGACCGATGATTATAGCTGACAAGACAAATCAGAGTGTTTTATTTTATTAAAATTAGAGAAGGAAGGATCGACTAATGGATCAGGTCATTTTGACGAAAGAAGGTTTCCAAAAGCTAAGCGAGGAGCTTGGCTTTCTTAAATCAACAAAGCGAAAAGAAGCGGCAAATGCGCTTGAAAAAGCGCGAGCGCACGGTGATTTGCGCGAAAATGCCGAATATGATGCCGCAAAATTGGCCAAGCAGCAGCTTGAAGCCAGAATTCAAATGCTTGAGGATAAGCTCGGCCGTGCCAAAGTGGTCGATACGCAGGATGCTCCAACCGACAAAGTTTATTTCGGCACAATTGTCGAAGTGAAAAATGAAAATACGGGCGATACGCTCAAATTTACGTTGGTGGCCGAAGACGAAGCCGATATTGCACAGGGAAAAATTTCAATTCAATCTCCGATCGCGCGCGCGTTATTGGGGCGGCAGTTAGGGGAGGTCGCCGAAGCGAGGGTACCTGCCGGAGTGATCAAATATAAAATTTTAAAGATTTCAAGATAAGCGCCGACATTTTAACAAAGGAGATCATTATGATTCAGATGAAAAACATGAGGTTCGTGGGTGTCCTTGTTTTAACGTTTTTCTTTTTCCTGTCCAGTGCGTATGCCGATCAACTTTCAAATCAGCTTTCAGAGACGAAAGGTCCTCTTCATAAATTTTCCAGAGGGATTGTCTATATGATCGGAAGTCCGTTCCAAGTTTTTAAAGATGTGATTCAAATCAGTGCGGAAACGGAGCCTTTTTATTTAGCGACATGGAAAGGCCCGACCGTCGGGCTCGCGACCGGAGTGTATGACACGGGCCGTCAACTTTTTGCCGGGCTTTTTGATCTGTTTACGTTTTATACTCCGGCCGGGCGGGATTGGAAGCCTCTTTGCGCGCCCGAAACAATGATTCCGGAAGTTTAGGTTTCTTAAATTTCCCTCACCCTAACCCTCTCCCTTCGGGGAGAGGGCAGTCCAAACTCTTACAGGCAGTCCTTGTAGCGAAGCGGAGAGGGCAGGGGTGAGGGGTTATAGTCAACTTCAAAATGCTAAATCAGGTATATTTTTCCTTTGAGATTTGAACAAGCATATTGATTCATTGACCAAGCATAACAACCGGAGAGTTTGTTATGGGCACGGGCAATCGTTTTTTTAGGGTTCTTGTGATCATAGCCGGTTTGACGATTTTTTCTGCTATGCTGACTTCAAAAGATAGCAATTCATTGACAACGCTTGCAACCATTCCTAATATGGGAACCCTTCTTAAAATTCCCTCCGGTCAGGTAAATTTTCTTTTAAATGCGGATTCTTCAGAACATCAGGCAAGCCTTGCGGAAGCCCGCAACGATTTGAGAATGCCAAAGCAGGCATTAATCAATGCGGGCGACCTGTCCTCGCAGTTGCGGCGAGGACCAAATGATGCCGCTGCGAGGGCGAATGCGGCAGGGGAAGCAGATTTGTCTTTTTTAATTTCCAAGTATAAAAACGCACGACTTATTCAAACATCAGCGTGACAATAGAAAAGGGGACAGGTTCTGACTCCATTAACCAGAACCTGTCCCCTTTTCCTTTCAGCACGTATGGGCACCAGCGCACAGGGTAAAGAAATTCTTGCGTCCCTGTGCTCTTGTGTATTTAAAAAGCTGAGTAAAATAAAAAAGGACAAGCCATTAACGGCTTGTCCTTTTTTAGAAACTTCTTAAAACCGATTCTTATTTCTTAACGTATTTCATCCGGTTTGCCGGTACCGAAGCGTCCGGATAAACAACCTGAGGAGCTGCACCCTGATAGGCAGGCATTGCTTGCTGAGCGATCGGAGTCACTTCCGCTTTATTAAAACATTCAAGACAATCGCCATAAGTTCTGCAAACCGGCATCCCGTTAAATCCCGGGACCCAGAATGTGGCAACGTCAATGATGCCTGATGCCGCGCGTAGAATTGCGCACATACAACCGGTTGCGAATCCGCCTACAGCACCAAAAATTTGAGGTTTTTGTCTTTTTGCTCCATTGACTGTTCCGACTGGAATATCGACAAAGCAGGAAGCAGCGTTTAATAATCCGCGGCCGAACATTCCCAAAGCTTTTTCACCATACTTAGGTGAAGCGGCCATATCCCAAAGACTTTTAGCATATACGTTTGGTGACATTGAAAGAATAAAACAACATATTACGATTAAAGCCAACACCTTCTTCATTTTTTCCTCCTCAAGGATTAGCCCGGTTTTCTCATTGTTAATAAGAAATTCTGCTCGTAAGAGCTGCAGTGCAAAGATGGTTTGTATCTTTGCGACGCAGGGCTTATCTTTTGCGCCCTGATTCAATAAGGGCGCAAAACTTTGGTCGCAATTCATTGCGCCCAAAGCGACTTTCTCGGCGATTTACAAAATCGATGAGAAAGTCGGGTTAATTGGTTGGTAAAAAGATCTTAAAAAAATTGTACAGAATTTTTTTATCTCGGACTAAATGACACGCCAAGACTTATCCACAAACTGTGATATATTATAATGTTGCGAAAAAGGAAAGCAAGGATATTTTATGTGGTCAGCACAGGCAACTTTTAGTACTATATTTCAAACATAGCTGTCAGTTCTCAGTTTTCAGATAGAAATGTATCGTATCTGTTTAATATTTTGACTTTCACTTGTGTCATGCCCGCACGCTTCAAGCGGGCATCCAGCATTTTCTCTGGATTCCCGCTTTCGCGGGAATGACAAAACGCGAAACAAATAATGTAATGATCCAAGAGTCCCAACATGACCAATAAAGAAATTTCAGAAATTCTCCAAGAAATCGCGCTTCTCCTTGAAATTAAAGGAGAAAATCCTTTTAAAGTCCGGGCGTATCAAAACGGCGCACGCGTCGTGGACGGGATTGGCGGCGACGTTGGCGAGTTGGTGCGAGCCGGAAAATTGCGGGAAATGAAAGGAATCGGCGAAGGCCTTTCTGAAAAAATTACGGAAATTATTAATACCGGTTCTTGTCAATATCATCAGGGATTAATCCGCGAGCTTCCTGAAGGTTTTTTGGATCTTCTGAAGATTCAGGGTTTGGGTTCCAAACGTGCCAAACTATTATATGACAAACTGGGGATTAAAAGCATCGGAGAGCTTGAATATGCCTGCCAGGAAAACCGTTTGCTTGCGCTGGAAGGGTTCGGTGAAAAGTCTCAAGCGAATATATTGGAGGCCATTAAACACTACAACAAGAACAAAGGTTATTTCCTGATTTCTCAAATCGAAGAAGAAAGCGGTGAGTTGCTCGCTTACCTGAAAAAACGGAAAGAAATTATCCGGATTGAAGTGGCCGGCAGTTTCAGGCGCAAAAAAGAATTGGTCCGGGATATCGATGTTTTAGTGAGTACAAAAAATCCGGCACCGGTTCACGAAGCATTTGTTTCTTACGGCGAAGTAGAACAAGTTTTAGCCAAAGGGGAAACCAAGTCGAGCGTGATTCTCAAGTCCGGGGTTCAGGCCGATCTCAGGACGGTGACGGATCAGGAATTTCCGTACGCGCTTTATTATTTTACCGGCAGCAAAGAACACAATGTTGCGGTTCGAACGCTTGCAAAACGCCAGAATTATAAAATTAATGAATACGGAATTTTTAAAAATGAAAAGCTCGTAGTTTGCAAAAATGAAGAAGATATTTTCAAAGTTCTCGGCCTTTCATACATTCCGCCCGAATTGAGGGAAAATACGGGAGAAATCGGGATCGCGCGGGGAGGAAAACTGCCGAAGCTCCTGGAAATGAAGGATATCCGCGGAATTTTTCACGTTCACTCGAGTTACAGCGACGGACGGTCGACATTGGAAGAGATGATTTCGGCGGCGGAAAAGATGGGATACGAATTTATCGGAATCGCAGAGCATTCAAAATCCGCATTTTATGCAAACGGGCTTTCTGCCGACCGGATTTTAGCGCAGCGGAAAGAAATTGATAAGCTTCAAAAAAAATATGAAAACATTAAAATTTTCCAGGGAATCGAATCCGAAATTTCCGGAGACGGTGCGCTTGATTATCCGGACCGGGTGCTGGCGCAACTTGATTTTGTGATCGGGTCCGTTCATAGCCGGATGAACTTAGCGGAAGAAGAAATGACGCGCCGGATTTGCCGGGCGATGGAACATCCGGCGATGACGTTTTTGGGCCACCCGACGGGCCGATTGCTGCTTGCCCGCGAAGGGTATGCGATCAATTATGAGAAATTATTTGAAGTGGCAAAAAAGAATAACGTGGCCATCGAAATTAATGCCAATCCGCACCGCCTTGATCTTGATTGGCGGTATATGAAATTGGCAAAATCGATGGGGCTTAAGATGAGTATCAACCCGGATGCGCATGATGTCCATGGATTGCAGGACGTGAAATATGGCGTCGGGATCGCACGCAAGGGCTGGCTCGAAAAATCAGATGTTTTAAATTCGATGACGGCAGGGGAAGTGGAAGAGTGGCTGGGAAAGAGGAGATTATGATGAAGAAAGGTCCAATGTCCAAATCGCAATGACGCAAAAAACACCAAATTCAAAATCCAAACGTGAGACATTAATTCTTCGGGGTTTCTTTGGTCATGGGTGCTTGGACATTGGGATTTTAGAACCAAGGTGAACAATGCCTGAATCCATTCGCTCCAAACGAAAACGCGCGCATGAAATCATCAAGCGCCTTAAGAAAAAAATTCCAGACGCGAAAATTGCACTTGTCTTTAAAAATCCGACAGAACTTTTAGTAGCAACGATCCTGTCTGCTCAATGCACCGACAAGCGCGTCAATATGGTGACGGCCGATTTGTTTAAGAAATATAAAACCGCGCGTGATTATGCTGATGCGGATTCCGCAATGTTTGAAAGTGAAATTCGCTCGACGGGATTTTACAAAGCGAAGGCAAAAAATATTATCGGCGCCGCAAATGAAATAGTCAAACGATTCAACGGGAAAGTCCCCGATAGAATGGAATATCTGGTGACGCTTCCGGGTGTCGGCCGTAAGACTGCGAACGTGATTTTGGGGAACGCCTACGGAATTCCCGGGATCGCAGTAGATACTCATATGATACGGCTTTCGTATCGCCTCGGATTCACCGAAGAAACCGATCCCGAAAAAATCGAATTTGATTTATATGAAATTATTCCTGAAAAAGAGTGGGTCGATGTCAACCACCTCATCATTTGGCATGGCCGCTTAACGTGCGTTGCCCGCAAGCCGAAATGTGAGGGATGTGTGGTGAATGATCTGTGCCCGAAAAAAGGTGTAAAGTTAAAATGATTAATTACCAAATCCTCCACCCAACAAAATGGCGGATCCGCCGTGCATTGTGGCGGACAAGGTCCAAAGAAATCCTAATTCACAAACTCCCAATATTTGAGATTTGTGATTTGAAAATTCCTTGGTCATTGTCCGCCACTAAAGCGTTGGCGGATCCGACCACTTTTTTTGGCGGAGGATTTGGTCACTGGGATTTATACTCATGAGTATCACCTCCCGTCAAATCAAATCTCTCGCACTTGATACCGGATTCGACGCTTGCGGAATCACAAATATTAATATTTCCCCTCACCCTAACCCTCTCCCTAAGGGAGAGGGGAAATTCCCTGCCTCGCCGGCAGGCGGGCAGGCGGGGGGTGAGGGGATGCTTGTTGCGGAAGAATCTTATCTTAAAGAATGGATTCGCCAAGGGAAGCACGGTGGAATGCATTATCTTGAAGAATATCCGGAGCGGCAGAAAAAATTTTTCAAAGAGTTTCCGGATGCAAAAAATGTGATTGTTCTCGGGGTGAATTATTGGACGGGGGGGGCGACTGTAGGGGCGACCCCGCGCCCGCCTGCCGGCGAGGCAGGTGTTCGCCCGAGTTCTGACAAAAAAAGGGGACAGGTTCTGATGCCGCTATACCAGAACCTGTCCCCTTTTTTTGATGACAGCAGTACAGGGCAGACACATGGGTCTGCCCCTACGAACATGGTGCCATCCGGCCGTGTCGCCCGTTACGCATGGGGAAAAGATTATCATAAAATCATTTCGGAAAAATTAAATAAATTGATTGGGAAAATTAAAAATGTCGTAGCAGCGAACAGGCATGCCTGTTCGCTGCAAACCAAGAATATTCATTTGGAAACATGCGTAGACACAAAGCCGCTTCTCGAACGTTCCTTGGCCGTCGAAGCCGGGCTTGGATTTATCGGACGGCAGTCTCAGCTTATTTCCCCGGAATTCGGGCCGTGGTTGTTTTTAGCGGAAATTGTGACGAATCTTCAGCTGGAACCCGATCGGCCAATCGAAGGAAATTGCGGCCGGTGCAGAAAATGTATTGATCAATGCCCGACAGGCGCTATCGGAGAAAATAAATCGATGGATGCGCGTAAATGCATTGCTTACCTTACGATTGAGCATAAAAATGAGATTCCCGAAGAATTGAAGCCCAAGATCGGTGACCGGATATTCGGGTGCGACCGGTGTTTGGAAGTTTGTCCTTACACGTCGAAGCAGAAAGAAACCCGCTGGAAAGAATTTAAAGCGACTTCCGGTGCCGGTTCCCGCCTTGATTTGAATGAGTTACTTGCCATCAAAACCAATCGAGAATATAAAGAGAAGTTTTCCGACTCCGCTATTTCGCGTGCAACTCGCAGGCAGCTTTTAAGAAACGCCTCTATCGTGATAGAAAACTTTAGGAAATAAGAAAGTTTTAAGAGCTTTTTTCGCGCCATTTATTGATAGATTTAATAAAATCTGTGACTCAAAGCCAGCCCCCAATTTTCCTCTAAAAAACGAGCAAAAATAATATCCATAAACTATTCAAATTAAACAACTTGCGGAAATTTAGACGGGTGATGTTTGATATAAAATTATATGCCATGTATACTTTTACAAACTGTTGTAAACAGTTTTAAAGGAAATCCCGTGGCCAATACATCAGATAAAAGTATACTGATTTGCCGTCGCTTGATTGCCATTATTCTTGTCATTACCTTTACCCTTACCAATTTTACATTTACTCCGAGTCGTTCAGTTTATGCCGAGTCTCTTCTTGAAGGCGCCTACCCTCGCCACGGGATTAAGGAAGTGAATCCTCGAGAAATCATTGATTCACTCAGCCTTCCTGAAGAGCTCGGCAGTCTTGTGGAATCGTTTGTGCCGGGAAAGAAGTCGTCAGTCATCAGTCACCAGTCATCAGAGAAAGAAAAGGGGACAGGTTCTGACTCCATTGAACCAGAACCTGTCCCCTTTTCTTCATCCAGACGCATAGATTCCCACCTGAAGCATGCGGGAATGACAGCAAGCGGGGACATACCAGGGACCAGTGTCCCAGTGTCTATTGTCGATGCCCCAAAACTCATCCTCTACCTCCAGGATGCGCATACGAATTATGATTCGGAAACGAATATTTCGAAAATCATCCGGGAAATCCAGAAACTGCTTGTAGGGGCGGGTTTCAAACCCGCCCCTACGCTCCTCGAAGGCGGTGCCGGCCGATTGGACAGCCTTTATTTCAAATCATTTCCCGATCAGGAATTAAAACAGAAAGTAGTGAAAGAATATGTCGGGCGCGGTGAACTTTCCGGCGGTGAAATGGCATCTATTCTTAATGAAGAATTTGACTCGAGCTATTACGGAATCGAGGAGAAGAAGCTATACGAGGAAAACAAGAAAGCGTTCTTGGAAGCGTCCAGGAACGAGCCGGAGATTTTAAGGGAACTGGACAGGGTGGAAGCGGAATTGGAGAAAAGATTAGAAGAAAAAAATCAAAAGGGAAAAGGCCCTCACCCTCACCCTAACCCTCTCCCTCGGGGAGAGGGTTGGGGTGAGGGGGTTTTACAGGCCAACCCAATTGTGGAATTCATTCATTCCCAAAAAAAATTCAAAACAGACGAAATCGATTTGATGACATATGCGAAAGGCCTGGAGCGGTTATGGAAGGCAGAAAAGGGGACAGGTTTTGACTCCATTGAACCAGAACCTGTCCCCTTTTCTTTGAGGTTTCCTTCTCCCTTGATGGGGGAAGGAAAGGATGGGGGTGATAATAGGACATTACCCCCCACCTTAGTCTCCGCCCAACAGGATGGCGGATCCGCCAATTCTCGCCAAACAGCGCGGCGAGTCCGACGCGTATTTTGGCGGATGTTAGGAGGACTCCCCCACAAAGGGGGAGGAGATGTAAGGGGTTTTTCTACTGCCTATCCCGAACTTTCCAAGATCCTGACTGCCGAAGAAAACGAAAAACGTTTTCAAGACGAAGGTTTTGACGTGGCGATGAATTATTTTATCCGCGGATTTGAGACGAAAATCCTTCCGAAACTTCCGAAAGCCGAACAAATCACGACCGGCCAAATGATTCAAATGTATAAAATCGGGCAGATCAAACAAGGCGCGCTCGTTGACCGCGTTGAGGAGCTATCGAGGAAATACGGATTCGATGCGTATATCCCGGATATTTTAAAACCGACGGCGAAACATGCGCGGACACTTTCTTCGATTAAAGGGACGAAGTTGTTTGACGAACTTGAAGCGCTCGAAAAAGAATTGAGAGAATTCCTTCCGAAAACGGCAGAGGAGAAAGAACTGGTTTCCGGTTTCTATGATTTGGAACTTTTCCGCGATTTCGCGAAACTGGAAATTACGCATGAACAGTGGAAAGAGGTGAAGCCACTAGTCGCCGGTCACCAGTCACCGGAAAAAGATAGTGCGTCATTGCGAAGAGGTTATTCTGTCATTCCCGCGAAAGCGGGAATCCGGCTGGATCCCCGTTTGCACGGGGATGACAAAAACCCCAAAACTATTTTTGCGTTACAGCACCCGCCTTTTTTTACACCAGTGACGAGTGACGTAGTGTCCAGTGACCTCGTAACTCTTTTCCAGCCGCACTTCCGCTTCTACGAACTTGCGCTCGAGCGTGACGAAGTGCTTTTCCAAAACGTTATTAAAACCATGGACCGTCAAAACGCGAAGATCGCGGTGATCGTTACCGGCGGTTTCCATTCGGAAGGCATCAAAGAAAAAATGAAATCAGCCGGTATTTCTTACGCGCTCATCGCGCCCAAAATCAGCGAGATCGGGACGAAAGAGAATTACATGAATGTCATGCGCGGCAATATGTCCTATATGAAATATTTCAAAGGAAGCCTCTGGGACGCGCTCGCAAAAGATTATGCCGCGAAAATGGCCGCGTCTCTTAAAACCGAAGAACTCACACCCAGCCTCAAACGCTGGCGCGACCGGATTATCCAGAATTCCATCGCCGAAGGGCGAGTGACCGAAGCCGGTTCTTACACAAGATATGTGGACGCGCTTGTGCAGATATTGAGGAAGGAACAGGAGGGAGGGGCAGGAGACGCGGGGCAGGGTTCTTTGTCATCCCCGAATGCTTTAATCGGGGATCTACAGTCTCTGGATTCCCGCTTTCGCGGGAATGACAACGACCTCCGTCAAGCCCTCGAACGGGAACTCAAATCCTTCAATTCAAATTATTTCGGTAAGCTGAAAGCGCTCATGTCGAAAAAGATTGAAGTCCTTGGAGAGGGCCTCAAAGACATGTGGAAAAGCGGCAAAATCGACGCTGAATCCGTCGGCAGCTTAGTCAGCCGCGTCAACGGCGTTTCCAATTCGAACCTTGCCACCGCGCTCGCGCTGGTGCCGGATATGCAAGGTGTGATCGAACAAACGGCGGAACCCGCAGAGCTTTCATTTGAGGAAATTCAGGCGAAAGCAAAAGAGCTTGAGAAACTTCCCGCTCAAACATTGCTTGACCGTTTGGCCGTGTATGAACAATTTCTCGACGCACGTCAAACACTTGTCGGGGATGATGCCGTGATCCGAAAAATCGAAGCAGAAACCAAAGGGCTTCCGTATCAGCAAATTAAAGAAGTTCTCAAAATTGCCCGCCAGCGTGCGAAGCAGCGCAACCTCGCCTCAATAATGGGGACAGGTTCTGCATCAACGAAACCAGAACCTGTCCCCGATTCTGTTTTTGCTGGGCGTGCGGAAGCGAGGGTGACGGCTAAACAAGTCAAGGTTCAGTTAGAAACAATTATAGCCAATCCGAAAAATGACACGCCGTTGACTGCGGCTCATGTCGACGCTGTTTTGAATTTAATTCAAGCCGGGCAGGTTAAATTGAGCGGCGAAATGATTGATGTCGTCACCCAAGCGGATGAAGTTCTCGGTTCTCTTGACCGGAACCTTGCACATTTATATTACGGGCCAAACGGCGTTGTTCAGGTGAAGGCAAAAAATGACGGTTCGGAAGGAAAACAGCTTCTCCATCGGGTGGCGAATGCGTTTGTCCGGACGCCGGACGGGAATTTTATCATGTTGGAGCGTACAAATAAGGATCCGGCGCAGCGCACAGCAAATATTTATGGCGGTCACGTATCCGAGGATTTCCGCTATGACCAGGCGATCAAGAAAGAATTAGTCGAAGAATTGGGTTTCCCAGCGGGCTACGTATTAAAAGGGAAATGGGAACGTATCGGTCATGATGGAGAATTTTCCGCAGCTCGAGCGAAGGATCAGGAAAAAAAGACGATTTATATTTACCATGCGACGCCGGAAGAAGTTGCCATGATTCAGAAAACAAAAGAAACGTTGGATGCGTCCCTTTCAGAAGGTGAAGTTAACCATTTTCAAAGTCTCGACAAACAGCAAACCGACGAAACAGGGAAAACGACCGGCCGCGGCGAAATCTGGAAAATCTTTTTCGTTCCGCAACAATCGCTTCTTACCCAGCTTGATGATATCAACGCCGGCCCGACCCTGCGGCATTTCTTAAATCAGCCGAAGATTCGGGATGCCATTCAAGCCCGCGCAGAGGCGATGATTTCTGGAACTGCTGAACCCAGGGTGGGAGAGGTTGCAAATTCGGTGACTGCACCCAATTCGCTGCTGGCAGATCGAATGCGGACGGTCGAAGGTCTTTTAAAGATGTCTTTGCTGGTGGAAGATGGACGGTTGACTGCAAATCAAACCCGTTACGGGTCGACTTCCGTTGACATGTTGCAGGAAGCATTTCAACAATTATCCGACCGGTACGGGAACTTGAGCGGAAAACATTTGTTAGATATGGGTTCGGGGCCGAACTTAATTGTTTCTTTGGTGGCTCACGTGGTTTTCGGCATGGAAGTGACAGCCGTGGAGATCGATCCCGCATTTCATCGTGATGGCCAATTCCTCTATGACCGGGCTGTGGAAGCAGGGATCATTGCCCCCTTGCGTTTTCATTACTCAGAAGCGCCTCAGGATGCGTTTCAGGTACCATGGAGCGATAAAGATTTTGTGATGTTTTATTATACTCAGCCTGGCGATGAGGAAAATTTGGCCAGGACCAAACGGATGATCAAACAATTCCGCCGCCAATTTACGGATAAAATGATTGAATTTGCAGGACACACGAAATTGGTCATGGTCTTCAACGAAGCATTTATGGGCAGCGGGCTTAGGATCGATCAGTTCGAAAAGTTGCGGAATCTTAACCCGTTCGATCCTCCGATTATGGATAGTCAACAGGAATCATCATACGTCAGGATTTATGAACCTGCTTCCGCTGATACCAAAACCGCTGCCATTGCCGCTCGCACGGAGGCGAGAGCGGACCTTGCCGCCTTTGCGCGTGGGATCCAAACATTATTGGTTGCCCCGGAAACTCCCGAGCGTATGGAGATTCTCAAGATGGTTGCTGTTGAAGCTCCGGACGCGGCAAATCCGATAGGAACTGGAGAAAATAGGATGATAGATATGTTGCTTGCGTCTTCTCCCGACACAGCTGAAGATTTGCTCAGACGGACATTTTCTTTCACCGAATCCGGCCAACAAGTTTTAAAACAAGAAAAGACCGTTCAAGCTCTTTATGATTTGCTGTTCAATCAATTAAACCTGCTCGAGATTGACGGAGATCAAATTTCATTATCGGTAAACGGACAAAGCATTCTCAAAAACAAAAACCGTGTTCTAAAAAGACTCGAAATAGCAGCGGCCCTTGCGGAGGAAGAAAAACAAAGCAATCCGGCCGCTGTCCTGGCGGCTCAAATATTAAATGAGGTCCACTTTATTTTAGAGGATGCCTCGTTAAGCCTTTTACCGGCGTTTGAAAACGATACGAATGAAATTCAATTTATTGATCATAATTCTGACATTGTCGATGGAAATTTTTCCGCGGCGCCCGCGGCAGAAAATTTTTACTGCCGGGCCATCCAAAAACTTCCGCGATCTGAATTCCGTTCGGAGCAGCGCTTCGAAAAAAATAATTCCCAAGCGAATTTAATCAAAACAACCGGCGCTCCGTCCTTGACTGATCTGACCGCTCAACCAAGGACGGAGGCGCGCACGAGCGATCAAGGTGGCTGGAAAATTGGAGAGGTTGATAATCAATTTCTTTTTGATCGGGTCAATGATTTTCTTGGTTTCGAACGTGACCGTTTAAAAGGTCTGCGTCCGAATACTTTTGTTGACTATATTGAAACACCTTCGGGCGAACTTGTAGGCGCTCATCGTTATGAATATGCGGTTGATCCCAAAAAGCCAGAACACGTCATTGCTAAAGGACAAATTCATTCGGCACGTTCGTTTCCCATCGAATTAGCGGGCAGAAGCACAACCGTCGCAAATGAATTGGCAATCCGTTTTCTTGAGCGGTTCGTGACCATGGGGTTGACGGAGGTTCAAATTAATTCGGTGACAGAACAGGGCCGCAAGCTTTGGCGTTATCATACTGCACGGGTAGTTTCTTCAATAGACACGGTGGATGGAAAAAAATTATACACAATGGTGATTAACCTTGATGAGTGGCAGAAAAAACAGACTTCTCGTTCGGAACTGCGGGAAGGTCAAGTCCAGCAGACAGCAAGATCGGAGAGCCGGACAACGGTGGCTGAAAGTCCTTCAATAATTGTCACACCCAAAGACCGGTTTAAACAATTGATTGATACGTTGGTTCCCGAAACCGAACGGGATCAATATAAAAATGCAGCGCTTCGAGCAAATGAGGTTCGGTTGAGAGAAATTATCGAATATATGAGCTGGCCGCAAAGAGATTTTACCCATCGTTTAAGTCATATTTGGAAGGCCGCTACCAATATGCGTTATTTCGGATTTGAGAAGAAGGCGCTTTCGCCGGAAGACAGAGCCCGATATGAAGAGCTCAAACCAAAAGGCGCTCAGGCGATTGATTACGGAAGAATGCTGTTGCAGACGATCAGTTCGGTTAATACAGAAACCCATTTTCAGCCGGAATATATAGACGATTTAATCGTGTTAATCGAGGTGACGAAGCAGGCAATCCGGGAAGCAGAGCAATTTGGCGAAGCTGTTTTAACGCTCATGAAAAAATACCAGATTCAAAGCGAGGAGAACGACCAACTATATATTGATTGGACAGAGCGTGCGCTCGACGAAACAAAAAGATTTGCGGACACGCTTGAAAGACTGGAAACAGGTCAGAGATTGCCGCAAGAAGAGGAATTAAACATTTTGCTTAATTGGGCAAGGCGAGAACCGTATGTCAGAATGACTTGGGAGATCGGGTTGGATTCAGGGCTTGCCGTGATGGATTTGGATGTGTTGCTGACGAATTTAATTCAGAATGCACGGGATGCAAAAAAGGCAGGACAAGACGATTTTGAAATTCAAATTTCAGCGACATTCGAACTTTCGGAAGAAGGAAAACAATCGATTCGATTAGTTGCGAAAGATAACGGAAAAGGAATGTCTGCGGATGTTTTGCGGCAGATCCGGAGCGGGATTCCGCTGACAACGAAAGGGGCCTTGGGGAGGGGGCAGGGACTTCAAAATGTTCGCGCTGTTATCGGGAAATATAACGGTGTTCTTGAAATTGATTCGGGTGAGGTGATTAATCCGGAAACAGGAAAAAAAGAAAAAAGCACCACCTTTGCGATCAGTATTCCAGTCAAAATTCCGGCGATTGCTCCGTTTAAATTGGTGGAAGGAGCAGAAACAAGGGCTACTGAGGCTGTTCGCTCCGAAGCGCGTAACCTTGAAAGTGGTTCTCACCAGGTATTAATCGGAACGCGCGAGAGTACTTTGGCGGACAAAATGTTAGCCAAACGTGCCGAAGTCCGGAATTCTGTCATTCCCGCGAAGGCGGGAATCCAGTTGGATCCCCACTTTCGTGGGGATGACATTAATGCGAGTGAGACTGAAGCACCTGTGCCGGCAGATTACCCGTTGAATATTCAAAATGTGACACAAGCGAATCAATTGGCCGAAGAAGGAAAATTGGAGGCTGCCCGCGATCTTTATGACCAGATTTTGAAAAATTCGCAACTGTTTGGAATTGAATCTGCGGATGTATTAAGCCGGTTAAGGGCCCGTCTTGATGAACTTGTCCGGCTCGTCGGTGAAAAAGATTCGCTTTCTGATCAAACACCCGGGGTGACATGGCAGGGACGTTTGTCGCCCCTTCATCGGGATATGATCGCTCGCGTTGAGGAACTGCGCCGGCAGCAGGGAAAGTCCAAAAATGATTTACTGGTCATTGCCGATTACGGAATCGGGAAAAAAGGTGCGCCCACGACCTTTGATCTTGCGCGTTCTCTCCGGGATTCCGGATATGGGAACGTTGTCATGATCGGATTTGATAACAACCGACAATATATTGATTCTGCGCGCAAACAATTATCGAAAGAAACCTTGCCCGGAATTCAAATGGAATTCGCGCTTGCGGATGCATTTCATGTGAACGAAGGCTTGAAAAATGCCGGCCGTGCCGACCTTGTGGGGAAAGTCGATATGGTTATTGTGGCGAATGTGCTGATTGACGGTATCTATACAAAATATTATACCGCGGAAGACGCAAAGAAAGCCATTCCGAGGTTGGGACAAATTCTTTCCGAAAATGGCTTTGTGGTTCGAGCGACCGGGCCGATGGAGCGCGATGTCTCAAAGAAGGTGGAATATCAGCTCTATGACTCAAACGGAACAGAAATTGCGAACGGTATTTCCTATCCCGATCGTGAGCTGGATGCAAAAGTTGCGGAACTCGTCAAGGAAATCCAGACATTACAACAAGATCGATTAGACGAATTTCAAAAGAAATTAGACTATTTTTTAAAGGCGTATTTTTCTGGTGGTCAGCAAATCGACCGCCGGGCACAAATTTTAAATGCACTCAAAGAAAAATTCGGCCAGGCGCTTTCAGGGATTTCGCCGGCAATTATGGCGGCTCTATCTTCTGCAGAGTCGGGTTCTCAGGGTGCTTTGAAAACAATGAGTGACAGCCGCCTTGCAGAACGAATGACGGTAGCGCAAGTGGCTGCCGATCAGATGATCGATCGGATTAAAAAAGCAAATGAGGCGGACCTTATATCCATTGAAGCGGAACTCAGAGAGCTTGTGAAAGAAGGCGGTGCGCTTCGCGGCGAAGAAGCGAATGATCAAAAAGCGGAAATTTTGCGAGCGCTTGTTGAAAAATTTGGAGATCAACTTTCGGAAATTGCACCGGCGATTGAAGATATTCTGACTTCCTGTTCATCTTGTGCTGTTGATTATGCCAAACGCGCACAGGAATTGAAGGATCGTGCAGCCGCCGGCGAAAATGTGGCGACAGAAGCCCGCGAAGTCGCGGAGAATTTAAAATCAGAAATCGGAGCGGCATTGGCAGCCGGATTGTCACTCCCTCAAATGGGAATTGAAACATCAGGCGTGCTTGATCAGCTCATTGCAGGGTACCTTGCGCTCGACGGAATCGAAGGGTTGGATGTAAAATTAAAAACCGAATTGCAGACGCAACTAACTGCTTTGCGAACCCAAATGGCCAGAGAGAAGGCAGCGCAATTGGAGCGCATTTTCGCTAATATTGAAAAAATTGCGGATCGACAGGCGACGAAAACGCGCGGCGAAAACTGGGATTGGCCGGGGGCTGAGGCTAAATATAAGGAATTAATTGAATACTACCAAAGCACGGGACGAGGCGAAGACGCGGCTCGGGTTGAGCGAAAATTGAAGGGTTTGCGCGCTCACGTGCAATTAGAAATTTTACTTAATACGTATAACACAATGCCTGTTGATGAATTAGCGAAGGAACTGGAGTCCTTGGTTCAAATAGCAACAAACATGGAAGATGAGTATAGAAATCAATTAATGCGTGCAATCGATTTCTTATCCGGTCGGAATAAAACAGTCTATCACGTTTCCGGGATTGATAAGTCGAAAATTGTCGAAGGCGGAGAAATTGTAATTTACCCGGGGGTTGCAAACGCCTTTGGTGAGGGTGTTTATGCGTCTCAAGTGCCCCTTCTTTCTTACGATGGGGGGGAAGGTCTTCAATTGCCGACCGGTGACATTATTGTATTTTCTTTTGAGATCAATCCGGACGCAGAGAAGCATATCGGAGCCGATCCGAATGCTATTTATGTCAATGTCCATACAAACGAACACGCCATCCGTTTGAAGAACCTTAAACTGAGAGAAGTGAGCGCGGATGAGCTGAAAAAAATCGGTGCCATCGGAATGGAAAATGCGCGTAAAAACGGAAAAAAAGTTTACTTGGTTGAGGCAGAAGAAGTTAAGTTTGATTCCGGCTATCAAACCTCAGGGGATTATGAAAGGTTTATGGCGGAAAATGAAATCATAAAAGAACTGAATGAATTGGAAGCAGATAAAGACGAGGCAACTTATGACGAGATGGTTCGTAAAATCGCGGAAAGAGGATTGAGTGATTCCAATCGAATCAAGGCGGTGCTCGAAAAAGTGTTCAGTGCCGAAATTGCTGCGAGGGAGATGCTCGAACGGATTAGGCAGGCAGAGGAATCGGATCTTCCGGAATTGGAAGCGGAGTTGGGGTTGTTAGTGGGGGCGAGAGGCGAACTTCGCGGTGAAAAGCATAATGATTTAAAAGCGCAAATTTTAAATGAAATGATCGAGCGGTTTGGGTCTCGACTGACTGACGTTGCGCCGGCGATTGCGGAAATTCTTACCTCATGCTCCTCCTGCGCCGTGAATTATGCGAACCGGGCATCGGATTTAGCCAAACGGGCGGGCCAAGGGGAAGATGTTCACGGCGAAGTTCTTGATATCGCTCAAAGTTTAAAAACGGAAATAGAGGCGGCGCTCAAAGCCGGCCTGACGCTGTCACAGATGGGGATTCAGAATCTTAATATGTTTGGACAGCTTGAGCGAGGGTATCAAGCGCTCATGACTTTGTTGGACGGAGATAAGGATTTTATTTTGCGCGCTGCGTTGGACGATCAACTCAGTCAATTGATAGACATGCCGGAGCACGACCGGTATATGGCGCCTCGCCTTAAAGGGAGAAGCCCGCAAGAGCGCGAAATCGGCCGTCCGATGAAAGACATTGAACAAGATTTGGAAAAACGGAACTGGTATTGGCACGGCCTGACGGATGAAGCCAAAGACGAAGTAAGAGGCCGCATCGAAATTATCCGCGAGCGGTTGCCGGCTTTTCTAAGGAAGAAGATCGGCCACAAAATTCTCGCGATCAACGTTAAAGGCAGTTACATTTGGGGCCCCGGGACCATTGCGGGGTTTGATCATTATAATGCGCAAGATATGGATATCCTCATTATTGTAGAGGACAATATTGAAGAAAGTGTTGATATCCATCTAACCGATGAAGAAAAGCGGGAAATCTTTGGCGATTCTGATTGGCAAACGGGCAAGTTAGAAATCAAAGTGATGGGGGCCGGCAAAGCCAAACCTTCCGCGCAATTTAACAACGAGATGAACCGGATGATTTCCGCAAAACATTCGGGCGTCCTATTATTCGGCGAAGATTATTTTGAAAATATTTCCACCCAAAATTTTGCCTTGAAAAAATTATTTGATTTGTTGGGTGCCGCTTTAATTGAGTACGGCAAATTTCTCTCGGCGCGGTTGTCAGAAAAAGACGGAGCACTTTTAGCTCAATACCGGCAGTTAAAGATCGAATATGCGGACTTGTATGAAGAGAGTAAAACGCAAATCGAGCAAGTGATTTCCGCGTTAGAGGCGCGGATGAAAGCACAACGATTGGCTCACCTCAGAATTATGAAAAGGTTGTTTGAGATCGGATTGGCGGCTGAGTTCTTGGTCAGGACGCTTACTCCCGAGCGGTTGGCCCAATTCCGTAAGGCGACAGACTTTGGGCCGCATCGTTTTGCGCCACATTTGGCCGGAGTGACGCTAAGCCAATTTTTGACGAAAGGCGTTCCCGAAAGTGTTTTTGAGCATGCGCAAGAATTGGAAGAGCTGATTGTCGAAGATCCGGGTCAGATTATGGATTCGTTTTTGGCGATGTATTTAAATGCATTGAAAGATTATGTCGGGGATCAAACAGCAGATCAAGCGACGCAGGGCATCATTGGTAAAATCGAACATTCGGATGAATTAAGCCGGTCTGAAGTGCGGGCGGAACTGAGCGCGCTCGTTTCCGAGGGCGGGCCGCTTCACGGGGCTGAACGGAATGACTATAAGGCAAAAATATTGGAAGCGCTTCTCCGGAAATTCGGAAGCCAGTTGAATGAAATTGCGCCCGAGATTGTAGCAATCTTGACCTCATGTTCCGCCTGTGCTGTTGATTATGCCAAACGCGCGCAGGCGTTGAAGGATCGTGCAGCCGCCGGTGAAAATGTTCAAAAAGAAGCGGTTGATGTCGGCCGGAATCTGCGAGATGAAATCGATGCAGCGTTAACGGCGGGGCTTAATTTAGAACAAATGGGAATTGAAAATGCGGATATGTTTGGACAGCTCATTGCCGGTTATGAAGCGCTTCCGTCACTTATTCCGGCTGACGAGGATCCGAACTTGAAAGCGGCATTACAAGAACAGTCGGACAGATTGCGCGAAATGTTTAGGGAAGTGCTACCCGCCGCCCCCGCCACACAGACGGCAGGCAGGCGTTCTGAAGTGCGCAAGACAGGTGAAGAAATAGCAGTTCCTTCAACTGAAAAATTCGCAGAAGGCACGCGACAACCTGCGGAAAAAAGACAAATACCCAAAAAACAACCTCGAATGGTTGTGCATGGCGATGTTCACGGAGAATTGGATGGCTTAAAAGAAGATTTGCGACAGGCGGGATTGATTGATGAAAACGGAAATTGGATTGGCGGAGACGCTGTTTTTGTGCAAGTCGGAGATGTGATTGATCGCGGGCCGAAATCAAAAGAGGCGATTGAATTCTTGAGGCGTCTTAAAAGGCAAGCGCAACAGGCCGGCGGGGATGTTGTGCGTTTAATTGGGAATCATGAATTGATGTTGTTAGAGGGCATGTTGGGTGACGATGATGCGCTATTTATGTGGTGGCGTAATTTGCCCACGGAGCAAAGAGCCGTGTTTGAAGAATTTCGCGACGATCCACAAAGATTTCGGGCTGCCATTAGAGAAGTTTATGGAGAAATAGTTGATCAAATGTTAGAGGACATTATGAATGATCATTTGAAAGCGGCCGAACAGCTTCATGGAGAGGTGTTTACGCATGCGGGAGCTAGATCGAAGATAAGGAAACAGTTGATTAAGGAGATTGCTCAAAAGTTGGGCATTGATCCTTCGCAGGTGACCGAAAAACAAATAGCTGACCATATTAATGAAATATTGAAGCAGGCGATTTCAGGCAAGAATTTCTCTCACGCCATTTTTGGGGAGGATGGAATCTTTTGGAATCGCGGGGTGATGGACTCGGTCGATGCAGGGAAAATGAGGCAAATTTTCGGTCACACGCCAGAGGCGGATTCACCCGTTGTTGCCAGCCCGAATGCATCGCGCGTCAATGTCGATGTGGGTCTTTATGAAAGATACGGGGGAGGACGAGGCTTCCTTGAAATCGATTCGGATGGTAATTTGGTTGCGCATCGGAAAAATCAAGCCGGAGAGTGGGAGAAGGAATCTCTTGGCAATAAAGATGGAGGAGTGGAAGAAAAATCATCTACCGCAGAAGCAACAAAAACTGCTGAAGTTGTGCTGCCGTTAGCATCTCAAAACAGGACGCAATCTAATCCGGAAACTGCCCGCAAGATGGAAAGAATGCTTGAGGGACTATTGGCTGCAGCTCTGGCATTGCAGGGAAAAACTGTTTCGGAAGGTGATCTCCGGGATATAGAAAAATTGTTAAACGAATTGCAGCAGCAAACAATAGAAGCCAATGATCCGCAAGTTGCTTTTGCCTGGGCCGTTATTAATTTTATTCGTGTTGCGCAAAGCAGGGGTGATTTAACAGATGTGCGAGAGCAACTTCATAGTGCTTCAAACAGAGTGGCCGGGCGTTATGCGAAAAAGATCGAAGAAATTCTGAGTGCATTTTCATCCGGGGAGAGTATTTCGGCTGAATATAACGATTTGGCAGCGAAGGTCGCAGATGATCTCATGAGTAATATTCAGGATATTTCGCTAAGCGATTTTGATGGTTATCTATACGTTATGAAGCATCAGGATCTCACGATATGGGGCACGTTGGCGAAAATTTTCCAGGTGATAATAAAAGCCTTAGAAAAATATCCAGAACCATCCAAAGCCTTTGGAACAACAATGGCGGAACAAAGAAAAATACTGGAAGCCATCCGGCGTGAATTGGTGAAAAAGTTGGCGGATCAGGCCAAGAGTAAGGCGGGGCCTTTACCGGGTTCCACAAAAACGGATGTGGTTGCACCGGTCAAGACATCCTCGGTAGCCGCGATGCCCGCTCAGAAGGAAATGCGTGATGAGCCGGAGAATCCGTTACATCCGAGAGGAAGTTTGACGGAGCCAACTCCCGAGCTTGATGAAAATAAAGGACGAGAGGTCAACGAACTTGATCTTGATAGTTTGAAACCGGGTGACCAGGTGTTGATTCGTTCTTCTACGCATGATTTAGAGTATGTACTTGAACGCACAGCCGACGGGAGATTTAAAGTTTGGATGAGAGGGCGGCCAGGGGGATATTACTTAGTTCATCCTGAAAATATTCAAGTGCTGGGGAAACTCAGTATCGGGAAAATGTTTTTTATGCCTTATTATAATTGGTATCCGTCCGATGGGGCATTAATGCCGGCCCGCATAGGGCAGGATTGGGGAAGTGAGGCAGTCAAGATTTTAGTTTTTCCAAATAGTGAAATGGTTCCTGCGGATGCCGGCGGTCGTTCAGAAGTGCCTGGCGCTGGAACATCGCGCGTTCTTCAGGGGGCGCAATTTGACGGGGATGATCGTACAACGAAACGAAGGGATGAGCTGATTGCGCAAGGCGTAAAAAAGACGCAGGCAGCGAATCAAGCGATAGAAGAAGCCCGCCAATCGGGGATTGAATTGCTTCGAGGATTGCAGAAAGGGGATCGAATAGAGGACGGAGAAAGTGGTAATCGGTACGAGTTTGATGGGAGAGATTTAATCTTGCTTGATGACGACGGAAGAAAGATAGACTCTGCTGTAAAGTCTGTCTACGGCATTAAGCGGTCAGCGGAAGGCCGAGCGGTAAAAGATGGCCAAGGACATTTCGTATTTGAGTTCGCTCCTGATGGAAGTGCGGTAAGTCTTGGGATGCGGGCCAGAGTTCTAACAGAAGTACAGGAAACTGGTCCTCAAGCGGCTCAAACACCACTTGATGAGCGCTCCGAAGCGCGGATTATGGCGATGCCGGGAGCGGGCCCGTTGGGAGCCGACATGGTCAGGGCCGAACTTCAAGCGGCGGCCGGTATTTTATTTGACATGATTGATGATTTGGATTTTATCGATGGTGTTTCCGGGAACGAATTGAGAGCGGGCGGTTACCGGTATCAATTGGCCAGGCATCCGCAAACAGGCGAACTGGTTATTATTATTGCTTCGGATCAAGCGGGCGCTCTTGGCGTTCTGTCCGCACAAACACAGGCTGAACTTGACCGGATTCATGGATTTTTGAATATTTTAATTGCGGCTCAGGCGCTTGTGGCCCGGACGCCGGCCCTGAAGAACGATCCGGCCGCGCTCGCGCAAGCGATCAAGAGCCTTTCTCCCGTAACGCATACCGCATCCGACCTCGCACCGCCTGCTTCTTCCAAATCAGCTTCGGCATCGTCTACCCTGCAGACAAAACCGGCTACGCAAATTCCTTCCCAGCAAATTACGGTCCGCGAGGCCATTAATGTCCGGACCCGGATGAAAAAAATCAATCAAGACGGTCTACGCGCTTCGAAACAACTTTCCCGGATGACTCCGCGCGAGCGAGTCAGGCTTATTGCGCATACGATGTTAAATCGGGAACCGTCAGAGACTGAAATCGATGTATTCCAAGGATGCGAAATTGGAGTCCAAAAACTTTCCGAATTTCCGGAAATCGGCGCTGATTTTCTCAAAGCCAACGGGATCCGCGATCATTACGCGGGATACATTCATCTGACGGCAGAAGCAGTTTTATATTTACGGGAAAACGGAGTTTTCCAGACAAGCTCGACGCAAGGTTTCATGAACGATCCCGGTACATACGGACCTTTACGGATTCAGACATTAGACGGGACTCAGGAAAATTATTTTCGCGCGGTCGGTTCATACGCATTTTTGACGCAAAATATTAATCATCCCGGTGGCCGGATTGAAAGACCGATGAAAAAAACCGAGTTCCACGAATCAATTCATCACCGTGCCGGCGGAAAAACCGATCAGCCTTCTATCGAACGTCCTGATGTTGATGAAATGAACGGGCTTGAGGAACTTCAAGCTTATTTCGGAATGAATTTGCGGGCCAACGGAACAGTCGATACAAATTTTGGAAATGCGTCTTTGGACACCGCGCTGGGCTATGTTCGGCCTGATCAGAAAGACGGAGCCAGACAGGCGATTCAGGCGGTCAGACGACTGGCGCAAATTCTTCCGGGCCGCGACGTTTATCATATCATCGGGCGTACCCGAAGTTTCGGAGAATTGGGTGTGCTTGCAGATAGAACACGAAGCGAAATCCGGGAAATGTTCCGGCCGGGGTTTTCAGACAGCGAGATTGATCATGCCATTCAGTTTGGATTTGACCGTCCCGGGGAACTCGCAGTCGAAAATATCAGGACCGAAATCGAAAACGGCGTTTATTTGCGCCATGACACAGATGATCCCGTCAGACTTCAACGGTTTGCAAATCATTATATCGGCCTTGTTTTGGGTTATTTATTATCGCAAGCAGGTCCGGCGGAAAGCCGGTTGTTGCAGGAATTATTTGATATCAACCAAAAAGCAAACCCTCGATTGTATGAAGCGGTGAGAAGCGGTTTGAAACAGTGGTTTGGTTTTTCTGATACCGAAACGGTTGACGATCAGATTTTATGGGATCGTGTAGCGGAGGAATTCCGTAAGTCTGCCGCACAGACGCGGACAGAATTGTTTGATGAAGCTCGTTTAACAGGCGGTGTTTCAAGGCCTGTCGCGGTTGCCGGGACACGGAACGAAATGCGCTCGATTCCGGTTGAATCGAGCACTGCGCCAGATGAGGCGCTGAGGCCTCTTCCGGGGCCGCGTTCGAGCGAGGCGCACTTGCCGCCGGTTGCGGCAAGTACTCCTTCGGGCGGGGCACTGGGGTCCCGCTCCGGGGCGTGGAGCGATGAAGTTGAAAAGCAGGTAAAAGCCGGACAGCCGGCGCTTCAAAATGCCGGATGGAAGGCACTTTTTTCAGGCTGGCTTCAGTTAATTGCCGGAGCTGTTGATTTTGCGGAATATTTTTCCGATGAAAATCCGAATCATCAATACACAATTCCCTTTGTCCATCAGAATTCGGGCACGATCAGAGAAATACAAGGGACTGAGAGAAGAGCACTTGAACAGATTCAAAGCAAAATCAAAGAAGAGATCGGGAAAAACACAAGCCAGTACCGTGATCAAATTGTCCGTCGCTATAATCACACGGAATTTCAGAACTTTTTAAACCGGTTGCTTTCTCATCCCGGCCTTGTCAAGGTATCGTCCGGCGAAAAATTCAAATTGGTTTGGCGGATGCTCGCGATGAGTCCGGCCGATCTTCGCGATCAAAACTTCGAAAATCTTCTCGGCCGTTTTGCGAAACTGGATGATCAAAACTTTACCGCAAGGAACATTAAAACAACGATTCAAGCCTTCGTAGAAGAAATTCACAATGTCAAAATTATGGAAGACGGGATTATCCGAAGTCCCGTTGATCCTAACGTCAGTCTGCCGGTTCGGGCGAAACCATTGAAAGCGGTAGCCGCGACGGGTAATGAAATGATGCCGGAACAGCTGATAGACGAAAATGATATTCTCGCCGCGCTCGAAGAAATCAGAGAAATTGAAGAGGAAGAAGATTCTGTCATTCCCGCGTCCACCCAACAAACTGGCGAATCCGCCGTCCTGATGGGCGGAAAGGCGGGAATCTCCGCCAAGGGCGGATCCGCCTTTGGCGGGCAGCTGCTGGATCCCCGCGTACACGGGGATGACACAAAATTCAGGGCCGAGGCGCGGTCGGTTGCCCCCACGCCGCAGGGCGATGACTTGTATCTGGATGACAAGGAACTCTCCGCTTTTTCACCGGCAAGTAGTCGTGCGGAAGCCCGCCTCGAATTTGGAATGCCAGGGCAGGAATCAATCAAAGCGGGCGACCTGTCCTCGATACGGTCCAAAGTGCGTGTATCGAGGGCCGAAGCGCGGTCGCCGGTTCAGGACATGCCCCCGGCCGAAGTCCGGAAGATGATGGTGGGACTCATCATGCATCAATTTAAGACTTTAATAGATGGAGCGGAGACCAGCATTTTAGCTTTGATTCGCAGTCATAGTATTGGCAATCACGATAATGACAATAAGCTTTTAACTAATCTCAAAACAAACATTCAACTGGCCCGCGATTTTATTTCGGAATTTGATCCGATTTTAAAAGAACGCCGAATTTGGATAGCTCGATACGGTGAATTTAATAAAATTTTTTCTATTTTTAATACGCTGGGAATATCGGAAAAAGAAAAGCTGAGAGCTTTAAGCCCGGAGGAAACGGCGTATTTAGAGAAACTCATCAATTTCACGGCATTACATCAAAAACTTTCGGAACAGTTATTGAAATTTGAAACGTTAGTTGGGGATCTTGGAGTTTTCTTAGAGGGCAGAAATGTACTTACCGAGGATCACGATTTGTTTAAAAGAGCCAAAGATTTGGTGAAAAGTGTTGGCTGGATTGTGGAGGAAATCAAAACGCCTGTTGCTGCCCGGGCCGAAGTGAGGGCAGAATTTTCAGGATCGGCCCTAAAAACGTATCGATATGAATTAATCAATATGACCGGCGAAGAATTGAGACGAGAAGCGATTCGGACTTTGAGATTCGGATCTTTGGCCGAAAAAGACCGGGAAAATTTAACAAAACTGCTTAGGAGCCTAAGAGCCCGGGAAGATATTCTTTATGCAAGGCGCGCTGATGGAATTTACAGAGGAGCGCGCGGTGTTGACTGGAGTTTACCTCAGAAAAACTGGGTGATTGATATTCTTGTCAGAGCCAGACGGAATGAAATTCTTTTACAGGTTCGTTCGGAAGTGCGGGGAATGGGATCGTGGTTCGGTTTGGGCGAGACGAAAGACATTGAAGGAATTCCTTCCCGTAACGATTTGAAAACAATATTAGCGAATGAATCTGTTTACCTTGTTGAGAATGTGAAACCCGGCGACCCGGCATTCTTGATCTTAATTTCTCCGACCTTAACACTTCCTCTCGATTTAATCAGCGGCGTCGAGAAAGCGCGCTGGAAAGACTATTTAGAAAAATTATTGTCGCAAACCCCGCTGACTTTTGCTGATCAGCAGTTTTGGAAGAACGCCGCCGGCGTGATTCTGCCGGGCGTGACCGTTTCAAAAGATTATTTTGAAGCCATTGCAAAAGAAGCCGGAATCACCGCCGCAAAATTGCGCGAAGTGTTGGGGATCCCGGAAGACACCGGAAAAATGATTGCTTTGAGCACACAATTGAGAAAAGCGCAACATCCGCACCGGATGTTAATGGAAGAGGTGTTTCATGTTTTAGAAAATGATGCATTTTCGCAGGAAATAAAAGCAATGCCGGATCGCGATAAGGGTACGGCCGGTTTGATTATTGAAACGGTCAATGATTTCCTGCAGCTCATGTTTACATCGCCGTTTGCGTACGATCAAATTTACAGTGAATATACAGATTGGAGTGATACGGAAAAACTTGCGCTTCAAAAACGGTATCTTGTTGATAAGGATTTCGATCCGAACCGAAATATTCGCGGCATCCTGAATGAATTACTGAACGATATTCGACAGGGAGAATCCGTTGAATCGGTGTTAGTCACGGATCTTTTATTGAGAGGTGTGACGGAATCAGGGTCGAAAGCAATCTTAATTCAATATTTAAATGTGCTACTTGGGCGCGAAAAATTTAGTCAGTATCAAAAAGACAAAGACCTTTTCCCCGATTTTAGTACCCAAAAAATCCGGGAAACTATTCAAACATATGCACGATCGGAAACACGCGAAGAAGAGTGGCTACGGCAAGAAACAGAAAAAAGGATCTATGAGGAGAAAACGCCCGACGAGATTGTAAAATTCTATGAAAAACTAAAAAGAAACAAAAAGTTCATGCAGGCATTGAAACGGAATGACCTTGAAGGCGTGGAAGATGCGTTGGCAAGCAAAAAATTAGGTCTTGGTGCGTTCGTTTTTTCGATTTTTTCGATGTTCGGACTTCTTGTCGTTGGAATTTATACAAGCGTGCTGACGGTGATGTTTGCGATGGTTGATATCCGTATCATGGTCGAAGTTACGAACATTTTGATTTTGGCAATAGCCGGATTCAGTTTTTCAGCTGCCTTTTTATTTTGGAAGTATTTCCCTCGTTATGCAGATTATTGGAATGAGTCGCTTGACGTGATCAAGTGGCATGTCATGAAATCGATAGAAGCGCATCTCGATAGTTTGCCGGTTCCTTCCCGGCCGTTCGTATTGAGCGAGCAGGTGGAAGCGAAAATTCAAGGAGTGGTTTCCAAGATTCGAGAAAGTCATTTATATCATGTAGATCGTGTTGCCGTGAGAGATTCGTTTAATTTTTTGACCGATAAGGGTCTCAGTGTTTCGCGATTTTCCCCCAAAATACATGATGAAGTTCTGAAAATTCTGAGTGACTCGGGCATCTACGAAAATGACACAAACCTTCTGCGGGCTATTCAAGTTCGATTATTTCCGACGCGAATGGCCGTCATGCCTGCTGATGAGACAGGTCTGCAGGATTCCTTATTTGCTCCGTTCGTCAGGAAATCGATCCGAGCGGCTTTGAGAAATCGGGTCGAAACGGTTTTGTTTGAGGTCCTCAATCTGATGACTCGAAGGAGTCTTTCGGAAGTGACATCGGAACAGATTACGGAATCCAATGGAAAGATAGAAGGACTCACAATCAAAGACCGTCGCGGAATGGGCCGGTCCGCGAAACAACGAAAATTGGCGGTGGGAATTTTAAATTTTATCTCGGCGGTTCATGCCGGAGATGAAAGGAAATGGCAAAGATTGTATGGTGAAATTCAGTCGGTTTTGGATGATTTAACCAGCCGTCAAGCAGAGATGGAAAATCGAAGCAGGATTTCAACGCTATTTTTCGAAATCTACGGAAAGTCACAAGAGCCGTGGGTGGCTCAATTCAAAGAGCTTTTAGATTTTCATTATAAACAGGCATTTGGCCGGTCTGAGGCGCGGAGCGTGTCATTGCGAGGCAATGTACAAATCGGTGCCGCGGCAATTCCAGATATAAAGATTGTTTCGACAGAGCTTGGATCGCGTCTCGCAATGACAAAAGTATCGAGGGCGGAAGTGCGAGCGGAAACATTGCCTGTATTGCTGGTTGATCCGGAAACGAAAGAAGTATTTCATCAAAACCGCGTCAAAACGAATTTCGTTTTGACGGCGGATAAATTCGGTGCGGAGAATGTAGATTTAGTCTCGGTTTTGGAAAATCATTCAAGAAAAGTGTTTGGCTATGTTCCGATTTTATCGATTGTTGGTTCGATGAGTTACACTTTGACACCGGACGGGACGCCAAATTGGGATTTGGTGGATGACATTGATGTCAGAATTCACCTGCCGGGCGATATAACAGATATAAAGAAAGAACAACTCGCCGGACTTAAAACGAATCTGTTTGAATCCCTCCGGAAGGCGGGTGTTAAAGTCAATATGCCTGGTGTTGATATGCTGGACCCGTTGGCCCGGTCTGCTTTGATGAATACTTGGTTTATCGAATCCCGCGGCGGGAAAAAATACAACATTCAATTTTTGCCGTCATCCGAAGAAGAATTGCTTGACGGTGAGATTGAACAGGCAAGTTTTAGCGCTTACCGGTTTTCGGATCAATTTTTCGGGAATCTTGATCGTCTCAATGATATTTTAAGCGAACATGGAAATAATGTTGAAACGGCAATTAAACGAAATGTCGATTTTTATCGCCATCTGCTTGGAGTTGCCAAGAAAAACGCCGAAGAGCGCGACATTGCGCCAAAAACGGGGACAGGTTCTGCGTTAGCGAAACAAGAACCTGTCCCCGTTTTGATTGATCGAAACGCGCAAGTGTCCTCGCAGTTTTTTGCGAGGGCCGAAGATCTGAATTTTGCAGGAATTAATTTAAAAACATTAAAACAATTATATCAACTTGCCTTTCTGCGCGGCAGAGAAGCGGACGTTGCTTATCTTTTAGACGAACATCAAAAATTATCCGCGGCTTTTGAGCGAAAAAAATTTCAAAAAGTATTCGATGCGGCATTCCAACAGTTGAACGTTGAAACTCAGGAAGCACAAGCCCGTCTTGATGCTGATTTCAGAAGATATCTGAAAGAAGAACCGGGTATTTCAGAATCACGCGCGCCGCCGTCTATCCTCGAAAGCATTCGGACGTATATTGACAATTTTTGGAATACGAGAATCGGTGTTGCAGTATACAAAACAGCCAATGTGATCGGCGGGATTTATCTTGCGATTTCGATTGCTTCCGGCATTCTTTTGATCGGTTTTCTTCTTGCCATGGCTTTCCATCTCCTTCCGGCTGTGCCGCAAGGCCCGTTTTTGGGGCCAACAACGACACAAGAAATCCGGATTGACCAAAATGAAAAGGACGTATTTGTAGGTGTTCAAGCGCGCGTTTCTTTGCTTCAAAATTTAACATTTGAGGGACATCAACAGGCGCTGGCAGCCGGGGAAAATTTCACAAAAACGTTGGACATATTCTTAACCGAACAGCGGAATATTCCGGAGGCGGTTAAAACAGCCTATCAGGCGGTCAAAGGAGTCGCAATATTGCCGGCGGGTGTTTTACCGGATAAGGTTCCCGGGACGATTGACCTTGAGACAGGCATTGTTTATCTCAATCAACATTATGTTGATCAAGAAGGCCCGCAAACGGATTTCGGGAAAGCCATTCGCGCGATTGATGTCATATCGCATGAAGGAGAACATTATCGTGAATATTTAAACGGGATTCAATTGATAACACCGGACGGGCAGTATGACTTTGAAACTCATGTGGCTGCTGAAATCCGTGTTTATGAGCGGATAACGATTCCGTTAATGAATACGTTCGGAGTAAGAGCCTTCGATCGTGCAGGTATGAATGAAGTGAAAGGAAACATCGCTAAAGCAAAACGTGGCGACCTCGCAGCTCAGCGGTGGATTACAGGCCAGGAAATGCAAGTTCCTGCAAGCCGGGAAACAGGTGCTTTGCGATCGGAAGTGCGTGTAAAAAAGGGGACAGCGCCCTTTCAGGGCGCTGTCCCCTTTTATATAGAAAATGTACGGACATTTTTTAAACAAAGTCGGGCGGCGAGGTTTTTCCTCGGATTTGCCCCTGTTTTTATTTTTGGAATGGGACTGCTTCAATATATTTTTGCGAAAGTTCATGAAAGCCAAAGCAATATGGCCATTTCTACCCAAGAGTACCGGATTGATATTAATGAAGGCCCGGCAGTACCGGGCGAGTTTGCGATTGCGCCTGCCGGATATTTCCGGCTTGGAACCGAAGGGGATAAACTTCCGACGGGCTATTTGAAGAGAAATGGAGAAGTTTTGAGAAAGCTTAATCCGAGTTTTAATCAGCCGGGGCGTGCGGAAGCGATATTTGGGACCTTGAAAACCGGAGAAATTTTTATTGAAAGAGTTCGTGCTTTTCTTGAAACGATTCCAGAAGGGCAGGTCGAAGATGCCGTTCAATTGGGTCCAATTGTTGTTGAAAACGGGCAAGTGCTTGACCTTTCGAAACTTTTCTTGGGTGGTTCGGGGCGCAGGGTTGTGATCGGGATTGATGATGCGGGCAATTTGGTAAAAACAGAAATTTACGGTTTTGATTTTTGGGGAGCGACGGGGCCTTCAATGGAAAGGTTAAGAGCTAAACTTGAAGAATGGGTCCGTGATAATAAAGTCAAAACGGCAGTTTCGACGGATGGAGGAACGGTTTTTGTTGAAGGTCGTGCGCCGCTTGGAATCGGAGAAACACCGATTAATACGATTGTGGCAAGCCCGAAAAAAAGAGCCGAGGTACGGGTGTTTGCGGGTTTAGCGTTTATAGCGGGTGCAGCGTTGACTGCGTTTGGCGTTCAACAATCTTTGCAAGCCCAGAAGCAGCGAGGAAGATGGATGCGGGCATTTCAGAGAAAGATCGGCAAAACGTTTATTTATTCTGGGCTTGCGACGAGCGCGGTTTCTGGTGCTACTGCCATTTATCCCGAAACAGCCAATGAGATCTGGAACCAGTTTGTTCAGTTTGATTTGATGGGCCGGATTTTGAGGGCGAATATTGAAAAAACATTTCTAATTGCGTTTTCTGCGACACTTGTATTTTACGGATTTCTGAAAATTAAATTCCCAAGATTTTTCCAGCGAAGAGCTCAATTTTTCCTGACGTTTGTGCTTGGGCAGATGGTAGGAGTGGCAGCAATGCTTGCCGGGCAATTTTTACTTTTACATGAAAAGTTAACACAGCCTGCGCCGCAAGGGCGTACTCCGGCGGCTGATGTGAGACCGGATGCCAAAACAGGGACAGACACCGAATTTTCAAGTGAAAGGAAAAATTCGGTGTCTGTCCCTGTTTCTCCTGTTTCTCAAACTAAATTCCAAATGCTGACAGAGGCTGAACTTAATGAAGCGTTGGATTTGAAAATCGACGTGAATGCTCCGCTTAACGAAAGAGTCGCTACGGCTCAACGGATTATTCATGCGGTCGTTCAGCTGACGGATCAGAAATCTCCGGATGAATATAAAATAAGAGTCGAACAGATTTTATTAAGGATCGGCTATGTTGAATCAAAAGGTTTTACAAGGGATGAACAAATTCCCCGCAGGAGGGGAGGCCCTTCCGCGGCGGTCACTTATATGGGAGTTGAAACTTTTCCATTTTCCGCTACGGCCGAATGGGTCATCGACAGAGGGCTTAAAGATAAAAATATGAATCCTGCATTGATCAGAATTTCACAGAAAAGCGCGAAAAATTTGAAAAAATTGAGGAAAAACTCAAAAGACTTAAGACTTGCGCTGAAAGCAAACCATGCGTTTGGATTTGCGCTCGGGAGAGGCGTGCTTAAATACAAGACGGAAAAAGAAATCCCTTCGGGATATGCCGAGCAGATTGCATATTGGTTTAAATTTTATAACGGCGGGAAAATCGAAACGCGAAATGTAAAAGAAGAAAATTTTCAGGAAATAATTAAACTCGCCAGGAAGCAAATCGGAAGACAATTTCCGATGCTTTCTGCCGTGAGGGAAATCCCCACATTTGAAAATATGAGTCAGGAAGAGATGCAGGAATTGATGGACGCGATTTGGTCCCTGGACGAAATCAATGAATTTATTCAAGACCAGCCCGTCTGGGGGAGCGCGACCACAAAAACGGGGACAGGTTCTGAGTTAACGAAACAAAAACCTGCCCCCGTTTTGAATAATCGAGGTGCGCAGGTGTCCTCGCAGTTGCGGCAAGAACCAAACGATACTGTTGTGAGAGCCGAAGCCCGCTCGCCGGAGCCGGGAAAACGGTTAACGCCCGAAGAAAAGAAATTTAAGACTTTGACAACGGCCGCCGGAAAAGTCGGCCGGCAGATCGGAGCGATTCGAAATACGATCATGAGTAATGTTTTTGGAGAATTGTTCAGCTTTGATATCAACGATACATTGGTGACTCCGCTTTTTCCGGATTATATCGGCGAACCCGAGAAAAATCGCCTGAGCGTTGTATTTTCTCATTTCTTTGCGGCATTCCTTCAAAACGGGAAAGGGCGGTATTGGCTGCAAACGGCGGATGTTAATTTGATCAGTATTATAGAAGAGCTTGAAAAAATTCTTAGCAATATGAGGGACAGGATTCAAAGGGAAGGCGACCTACCCAGTCTTGGCCTCACCAAAGCCATTGATCTTTTAGATTCCAAAAAGAGAGAGTTATCAACTCAGATCAGAAGACTGAAGAAAGAGGCAAGAATCGGAACCCCCAATCTCCCGGATGAAAAAATCCCGGCTATTTACGAAGAGTTGATTAAACGATTGAAAGCGAAGGGCGAGGAACGTGTCATTCCGAAGCTCAAAAAAGATCGAACGGAAATTAAGGAAACGGATATGGATTTAACCGATCTGTCGCCGATCAGCGGTGCAAGATTCCTTTTAAGTCAGTACCGAAAACCGTCCGTTACCGGAAAATTAGTGATGGGGCAAGAGACGGAAGATAAATTGACTCGGGAACAACAACGGTTATGGGACCAAGTGCGTGTTATATTAGCGTTGAATAATCGATATCTCGAAACGGGGGAAAACACATTGCGGTTACATGCTGTTATCGATAAACGTTGGAAGAAGCTTACAGCAGAGCAACAAGTCGAGCGACACAATGAGCGTGTTCGTGGAGATTTTAAAACGATCGAAATGACTATTGCGGAATTAAATATATTGGAAGATCATCAAGCAAAAACGATGGATTTCGATTTTTCCCAAACGACTTTCGAGGAACTTCTCAATAAAACAAAACTGATTCATGATGCGATTACGAAACGGAAAAAGCTGATGGAAGATTTAGACAAGGCGCTTGTCGGTGTCAACGGAGAGTTGGATCGCTTCGAAAACCTGGCAAATCCGTTACCTGCTGAAGAGGTTACTGCTCCAAACAAATCTGTTCCACAAAGCGATAAAGGAAATGCAGGACGTTCTGAAGCGCGCAACCTTGAAAATTCTTCTGTCATTCCCGCGAAAGCGGGAATCCAGCTGGATCCCCACTTTCGTGGGGATGATACTAATTTTAGGGCAGAGGTACGTGGAGAAATAATTGATGCTAAAACAATTTTGGATGATTTCCGGAATTTGTCCGGAGCGGAAAATATTTTGTACAGCGGAAGGCGTATCGTTATTGTGGGACCCGATGGAGAGCCGTTTGGTTACCGTGATTATCCTGAATTGGGACAGGAAAGATTAATCAACCAGGACGGATTGCCTGATGAGACGGTCAAATACGTTCTCTTTTATACCGACACGGAAAAATATTCACAGGCGTTTTCAAGATTAATTTCCAATATCTATGGAGGAAAAACAATTATTGTGCAAATGGATGAGGTCCGCTTTAAAACGGACGGAAGCCCTGAAAATCCGGATTTATGGGGAAAAGTAAAAGAAGAAATCAAACGAATTGGTGAAGAAAATGAGATGAGTATGGCCTTTGACCTGGATTCCCAGCCATTGTCACCCATGGCCAGGAGAGTGCTCGAGATTTCGAAAGGCGCAATGTTTTCGATTAGCGTATCCGGTATTGGGTGGAAAGCAAGAGATATCCCTCGGCCACAGTTGCAGCCTGTTACTAAATCCGTGAAGGAGCAGAGGCCATTGTCAGTTGCGGGACGGGCCGAAGCGCGCAACCTTGAACTCAAAAAGGGGACAGGCATAGTACAACAAAGCAAGCAATTGCCTGTCCCCTTTTTCGATCTTGCAGAAATGGTTTGGCCTACACAAACGGCAAGGGTTGACAGTGTAAATTTGGCGAAGCAGCTTCAAGATGCAAGGACAAGCGGACTCATGGCGATGGATATCAACGAGATGATCCAGGAATGGATCAATCAGGCTCTCGACGAAGCCGAAAAGCAGGCGAATGCGGCTGTTCCTTCTTTGACCGGCCGATTGCTGAATTTAAAACCACAGGATGTGACGGAAGAGTCAGTGACAAAAATGATTGAAGAAGAATATGCGCGGCAAAATATTCCGGTTGGGCTTGTGCGGCCAGCGCTCCGACCGCAAATGAGTAAAATCATGCGTATCTTGAGGCCGGTACCGTTTCCGGAAGTGCCAGGTTCTGACTTCCAGAAACCAGAACCCGGCACTTCCGGAAACGGTACCGGAGTTGAGGCGTTGCAGGCGGACTTAGCGCGCATGACCACGGAATCCGTCCGGCATGCGCGGGAAATGATTAAGGCAATGATTGGCATCGATCATCCGGTTAAGATTCAAATCAACATGTTAGATGAATTAAAGGGATTAGAAGGAGCAGAGTTATCGGAGAACATCCGGCGGTTGGCTGAATTTGCCCGTAATTTTGCCGTATTGAATCCAAATATCCAGTTTGAATTTGTATCAGCGGGGACTCAAGGTTTAAAAATTGATTCAACGATCCGCCGGGAAATTGGCAAACTTCAAAAACAAGGCGTGATCCGAAATGGACAATTCACATTTCCGTCAGTTCCTTCGGCAAACTATGATGCTGTGATCACGGGAAATACGGTTGCGGCGCGGCCGGAAAAAGCAATTACATTGGCAACGACGCTTGCCGACGGGAAGACGAGATTACGGTTTGGCACAAGCGGAGTTCATTTAGGCGGATTGCTTGCGGCGGCGGTTGTGTTGCTGTCGAAACAAGAAATTGCCGGGCTGAGGAAACTTGATGATCAAGCTTTCCACGCTGAGAATGCTCAAACATTCAATATCCTCGCCGAAACTCTCAACTGGGTCCTCGCCCAGGCTGCCGAAGAAGCCATGAAGCGTGCGGCATAAAGTGCTTAAATTTTACACTTGAATTACTTAGCCTTTCTCCTATCTCATTTAAATATAACAACTTACGAATTATAATATGAAGGACACGGGCTTGCATTTTACCCCTAATCGGTATATACTTTTCATAAGAATGCTAAAAGCTTAGTTAAGGGGATTATTGATGGGGCGAGTGTGCTTCTATAATAGAGCAACATCCGTTATTGTGCTTCTTGCCTTTACATTATCTACTGTAATCGCAACACCTTCCAACTTTGTCTTTGCCCAGTCCGTTCCAGTCGGAACATTGAATTTTCAAATTGAACCGCAGAATGTTATTCAATCCCTGGTCATCCCCGAAAATCTCGGATATGTGCAGGAAGTGTTTTTGCCTGGGGGAGATTTGCGTAGGGGCGCCATTTATGGCGTCCAAGATCAAGAAAAGGGCGTGATTAATCACGCCCCTACCAAACGCCTCATTCTCTACCTTCAGGACGCGCATACGAATTACGATTCCGAAACCAACATTCGCCAGCTGATTCAATTATTCCAGAAAAATTACGGCGTGCCGCTTGTTTTGCTCGAAGGCGGAGCGGGACGGTTAGACAGTTTATTCTTTAGATCATTCCCGAACGCCGATCTCAAAAAGAAAGTGATCGATGAATATGTGAAACAAGGCGAACTTTCCGGCGGTGAAATCGCGTCTATTTTAAATGAAGAATTTGATACCGCCTATTACGGAATTGAAAATCAAAGTTTGTATGACGAGAATAAAAAAACTTTTCTCGAAGCCGTCGGCCGCGAAGGCGAAATCATCAACCAGCTCGGCCGCATTAAATCGGACCTTGAAAGAAAGGCGAAACAATATTTTTCACCGGAAACGGAATCTTTTTATTCGCATCAGCGTGATTTCCGGAATGATGTGATTGATTTGATGCGCTACGTGAAAGACCTTGTGGAGTTGTGGGAAGAAAGCAGTCAGCGGTCAGCAGTCGGCAGTCAACAGACATTAGACACTGGTCACCAGACACCGGAAAAAGGTAAGCAAACGGTTCTTGGAAAGGAACAGAGCAGTGCTCCTTCCCCCTTGATGGGGGAAGGTAGGGATGGGGGTGAAAAGGAAATGCCCCCCACCTTAATCCTCCCCCACAAGGGGGGAGGAGATAAAAAGGATTTTTCTACCGTCTTCCCCGAACTTGCGAAAGTTCTCACGGCCGGGGACAACGAAACCAAACTGCAAGGCCCCGAATATGACATCGCGACGAATAAACTCATCGAAGAGTTTGATATTAAAGTGCTTCCCTTGTTATCGACCGATGAACAAATTGAAATGGGGCAGATGATTCAGATGTACCGGACCGGGCAGATTGCTTCCGGAGCGCTCCTTAATCGGGTAGAAGAAGTTCTGCACGAGAAAAATATGGCCATCGATATCCCGGAGATTTTGAAACCGGCCGCGACGCATGCGAAAACGCTCGAATCGATTAAAGGAACGAAACTATTTTCCGAGTTAAGCGAGCTCGAAAAAGCATTGCGGAATTCACTGCCAAAGTCGGAGGAAGAAAAAAATGTCTTATGGAATTTATATTATGTCGAACTTCTCAAAAGTTTCGCGAAACTCGAACTGGTGCAGGAAGACTGGGAGGAATTACAAGCGAGCCGGCGCACAAGCGCACAGGAGCACAAGGGTCAATCATTTACTTGTGCTCTTATGACTTGTGCTCTTGTGCCCTCGGCAGAGCATTTGGATGAATTATTCCAACCCCATTACAAATTCTACGAACTTGCCACGAAGCGCGACGAAGCCCTTTACGAGAATGCGCTTGCGATGATGGAAAAAAACAAAACCAATTTCGCGGTGATCGTGACCGGCGGTTTCCACGCGCAGGGAATCACGGGAAAACTCAAAGAGTCAAAAGTCCCGTATGTGCTGGTCGCGCCGAAAATCAATCAGCTCGGCTCGAAAGATATTTATTTAAACGCGATGCGCGGAAAAATGTCCTACATGCGGTATTTCAAAGGAAGTCTGTGGGACGCCTTGGCGAAAGATTATTCCGCAAAACTCGCCGCCTCACTCAAGGAATCGGAACTGACGCCGAGCCTCAAACGTTGGCGCGACCGGATTATTCAGGATTCAATCGCCGAAGGAAAAGTGTCCGAAGCCGGGTCCTACACGAAATATGTCGACGCGCTCGTTCAGGCGCTCCGGCAGGGTTATGGAAATGTAGGGGCGGGTTTAAAACCCGCCCCTACGTTCGAAGATCCGTTTCTCGTGCTGGATTTGCGCAGCCGGATCGAAGAGGAACTCAATTCCATGATGTCGACTTATTTTGAAAAGCTGAAAGCACTTACCGAGAAGAAAGTGGAAGTGTTCGGAAACGGCATTTCCGAAATGTGGAAAACGGGAAACGTGACGAAAGAATCTGTTACTGCGCTCGTGAATCGGGTGAATGCGGTGAATATGTCGAATATTGCGGCTCAGATTGCGATCATTCGGGAAACACTTCAGGTGGTTCAAAAGCCGCCGGCAAGCGAAGCGGAACTTGGGAGAGCGGTCGATAAAGCGATTGCCAATTTTAAGATGACTCAGCCGGGTGTTTTGGAAAAACTCGCGCAAGTCAAAGCGTTTACCCTCGCAGATATGGACCCCGAAGCCGCTCGGCTTTATCAGGAATTGAAAAAGGAGGGTTTTTCGCAGGCAGAAATTCTGGCAATTACAAACGGGATAGAAGCGACGGTTAAACAAAAACTCAAAGAAGAAGAATCGCGCGCTCCGAAGTTTGATCTTGGGGCTCTTGGGAAACCTTCTCCTGCAGTGATTGCAGAAACGGCGAATAATGCAGCTGCAGCAAAAGTCCGCGCCTTCGTCGATCAGGAAATGGCTAAGGTCCGTCCTTTTGATGCTGATCTTCTCAAACAGGGTCCTTTTGCAGCTGATCAAGTGACTGACCAAGTCCGCGCACTCGCTGATGCTGCCCGTTCGGAAGCCCGCAACAAATTGGGAGAACTAAAGCCGACATCAAACGAAGCGGGCGACCTGTCCTCGCAGGTGCGGCCAGGGCCAAGCGATGCCGCTGCGAGGGCGGAAGCGCGGGCTATGATTTTCAACGACATCATTTCATTAAATGACGCGATTGAAAAGCGTGAGGTTGCCCTCACGAAATTTGGTCTGGGAAAGCTTCCGGCATTTGGTTTGCATGGTGAGATGGCGGGTCATCAACCGGAAGGCGATTTCTGGTCGTTTCTCTCGGGAGCAAATTTTCCCGATTACTGGCAAAATCAATTCCGGGGTGTCACTAAAAGAGCTGAAACCCAGAATTTGATCGATCAAGGCAAATTGACTCTCGACGAAGTATTTATGAATCCCCAGGAATTTTTCGAGCGATTGTTTGGAACGGTGATTTTTACGGCAAAGTACGGGAGGAAGAATTTAGGGGAAGGAGTTTTGCCGGAAATTTATATTACAAGGAATGTGGAAGGAAAATTTTCGTTAACTGTGACCAGCGCTAAAGAACGCGAATTATCCAAAGTCATGGTTATAGATCCTGATACTTACCGAACGGCAGAGAAACGGATTTTATTTTTGCAACAACAATTAGATTTGACAAAAACATCCATTCCGGAAGAAGCAATCGCGGATCGAGTAACGGTTTCTGGGAAAGAACAGTTGGATGCGATTGCGGCGTGGGTGGAAGCTAACAAATCAAAAGAAGTTAAAGGAACGGAACCATTTTTAACGGAATATTTTTTCGCGCGGTTACTTTATAAAAAAGTGTTAGACACGATTATTCGCATGGCGACGGAAGATTTGATAATTGATACTTCAAATCCCAAAGCCGCCGCGCCCGTCAGTGACTTTGATATGGGGGCAATCCGGAGGACATTTACTGATACAGCAGGAACCTCTATGATTAAATCATTGCCGGCACGTGCCATACCGGCTTTCAAGATTCCGGGAGCAGAGAAAACACCAACATTGACCGGTCCCGGCGCAATCAATGAAGTAAGGCGAGCCACTCCTTCAGCTCCTTCGGAAATTGCAGTTATGGAAAAGCCATCCGCCGGTCAACTTCAGCCGGGAGAAACCGTTCCGGTTCCGGGACCGATTACGGTTAACTGGAACACTTTTCAGGCCGTTGCTATCCAACCATTTCAAATTGAATTTCCGGCCGGCCAGGAGTTAGATTTAAAAAAATTGATAGGAAATGTTCAGTTTGCTCCCGAATTCAAAGAGATTATACCCGGCAAAAATTTGTTTACTAACGGAGGGTGGAAAAACAATCCAAGCTTGGCGCCGAAAGTCGATTTGTTGGGAAAACGACTTGGATTTGATTTGGGGGTTTTATCGAAGTCAATCACGATAGAGGCGCCAAGGATTAAATTGAATGCGCGGCAAGAACTCGATATTTTTCAAGCATTCTTACGGGATATGCTGCGTCTGTTTAATCAACAAAAAATACCGTTGGAAAAGCGGATTATTCGGGTCGAAGATTTTGTGGAATGGATAGAGCGAGAACTGATGGCCGGAAGAATGTTCCCTGAAAATGTAAGTCCGTTATTTGCGGCCATCGTCCATTTTCAGGGAATTGTGGACGGCGTGATTCAGCAGGACGGTCAGCGTGACGAAGCCGGGCTTTTGCCGATTCGACAAATTGGTGAAGACCAAAAACCCATTACAACGGATCAACTTATTGATGCAGCCGATGCATTGGAACAGCCTGTCCTTGAAGAGTTATTAAGCGCCCAAGGCCAGGGTATTGTCGAAGGCTTCCGCGGAGCTATTCTCGAACGTGCGATAGGTTACTGGGGTAAGTTAGTTGCTGAACTTGAGCGACGCGGCATTCACCGCTCGGGAGCGAGCAACCAACAGATAGAATCAAGGCGGCCATTAACCGAGGGGGGCGACCTGTCTTTGGCGCCGACGGCGGCAAGGGCAGCCGAAGGCAGTACTTTGGCTAAGCCAAGCGGCGAAGCCAAACGTGCGGAAGCCCGGGAAGAGGAATTTACGATAGATAGCAATATCTGGCTCGACTACTTTCTCGATGGAATAGTGGATCGGCTCGGGCTCCGCAACAAGCCATTTTCAATTCTCGTAAGCGGTCCAACAAAGGATGCAAACGGTGAAACTTTTACCGTGCTCCCCGGGCGGTATGATTTTTCTGTTGGGTATGATTTTCGTAATAGTAACTTAGATATTATGTTATTGCCAGGAGCTAAAGTCGTTTTCCTTCGCGCGGAAACGCGCAACCAATTGATAGAACCTGAACAGTCATTAATCAAAACGCGCGACCTGTCCTCGCAGGTGCGGCCGGGATCAAACGGTACCGCTGCTGGGGCAAAAATTCAGGTGCCGCCGGTTGTTGCGCCAAGCACTCCTTCGCAGGAAGTCGGGGACGGACCTCTTGGGACAGCTGGCAAAGAGGTCCGTCCCTGGTTGCCATCGACGATCCGGACGATGATTCATTTTGCCCGCTTAGCTCGCCAGCGGTGGAGCATCCCGAGGTTGCGTCGCGCGTTAATCGATAAATTCAATAAAGAGGATCCCGAATTCAGGAAGTATGGGCAACGTTGGGCAACTAACGTAGAGGGCCAGAGCAAGGTGGATTATTTATTTTTGGATGCCGCCGAGACCGCAAAAACGCCTGAGGAAGAGAAAACGAATATAGACCATATGTCTAACCGTCTGGGATTGGGCGGACAAGTTGTATTTGCTTCAGCAGTTCAGCAAGAGGTGGAGGCCAAAATCGAACAGTTCAGGGGCCGGAATGAATTCACAATTAGCCGCGAGGTCACAGAGGTTGAGAAAACCGTGTTTGGGTTTCCGGTTCCCGGAAGCCAGCCCTACTATTATGCTTCAGCGCGAAGGATGGAACTGCCATTGGCAGAGGATTCGACGATTACACGCCATACGAATCACGTTATTTTGGAAGTAGATAAGAAATCAGGACAAGTAGTCGTCGCGAAATATGTTCCTGAACTCAAAGAAATGGAAGAGCTTCTTTCAAAACGGGGCAAGGTAGCGCCTGGGGATGTGCCTGAGCAAGCCAGGCTCAGGGTGGAAGAACAGTTGCCGGGGTTACTTGTTTGGGAGCTCCGGATGCTCGATCAAATTCAAAAAGGTCTGCGCGGCGGAAAATTCGAGAGATTCACGAAATTATTTCCCAGACCCATGGGAACAGAGGAAGGGGAGATCGCAAGAGAAGGAAAGCCTCCGAAGAAAATTGTGATTAAATTAAGCCGGACATGGCTTCGCGACGGAGGCCAGAAAATTTCCCAGCTCGATTTTGCGATCCAGTTGATGGAGCTTGTGGAGGCTTTATATTCGATCGGGATTTCGGTCAATGATTTGCGGGGCGATAACATCGCCGTGACGCCGGACGGCGTTGGGGTAGTCGACTTGGGGAGCGCCACCATAGATCCTAACAGGGTGGGCGATAATCCCATTTTGAAAAAGGCGGCAGATCAGATTCTCCCGTTTTTGATGGATCTCAGAGAGATTTCGGCAGTTCAAAGTGATTTCAACGAAAAAGTTGTCAAGGTGAACGGAAAAATGACTTCTCCCACCATTGAGCAGGGAGACGGGGATTTGGGACCGTCGTTAGACCTTTTTGCGTGGGCGAAATTAGTGAATAATCCGCTTGGAAAGAATCCCGATTTACTCGTCAAGTATGATCCGGAAAGCGAAGAAGCCAAGCGGCTTCTCGCGATAACCGAAGAAATGCAGAAGGAAATGCTGGCGCCGGCAAATCCAAAACAACCAAAATATAATACAGCGTCCGACGTTTTTCCCGACATCTTGGAAAAGCTCCGGGCCATCAAGGCGGATTTGGCGCGCCCCGGCAAAAGTTCCGAGTTTATTCTAAAGGACGGTAAAAAGCCCGTAGTTCCGAGTCCCGAGTCAGGACAAACAGCTCAACTCGAAACTTTAAACCCGGAACCCGAAACTCAATTCAGGGCGGAAACGCGGCAAACGGTTCCTTCGAAGAGAGTGGGCAGAATGGCCCGTGATATATACGAGCGAATCCGAGAAACGGTTATGGCAAGGCCCTCAAGTACGATGCCCAATCAAGTCGGTGTGTTTTTTAGGGACGGCGGGGATGAGAAAAGTGTAACAGATCTGAATCTACTTGTACCTCCTGGCAACGTCAATCAGGCTATTGAAATGAAAATGTCGGCAACAGATCCACGATTTGGGGAAGAAGGCAGAGCCTACGAAGTGGGACAAGAAGGAACAAATATTATTATTACAGCCCGCTCCGAAGTTCGCCCAACAGCGTTGGCGAGGCAGGCCCGCGTGCCGCAAGGATTCGAATTTAAACCGGGCATGGCTGAAAAGGTGTTTGATTGGAGCAGTACGTTGATTGCGGCATTATCAGCTGATTTACTAAGCGGTAAGGCTGACGGAATTTCGATAACAGCTACAAAAAGGTCTGTGTCCGCGGTGGTTCTGGAATCTTTTCAAGATCCAGGGTTGGTGTTGCAATTACTTATGAGTAGTCCTCAAGCGTTTCCCGAAGAAGCTGCTTTTAAGCTAATGGGGGATTTGGCTTATCTGAATCATTTGGCGCGATTGGCGATTCAATCTCCGGCGAATCCGTTGCCTCTTGCCATCAGGCCGACACCAGGTATTGCAACTCCGGCGCAAAATCCCGCTTCTCCATCGATCACCACAGTCACTCCTGCTTCGCCGACAAGCCCAAAGGGCCCTCGGTCGGAAGCGCGCCTGGTGGCGGAGAGCATGGGGATGGCGCTTCCGAAGGCACCGCCGATGGTGGGAACTTCGGATGTGATGGCGGCCGGAGCAGTTGCGAGACCTGTTACGTTTGAGTTTCCGACAACTGCCACACGCGGGGTAAATCGAAGAACATTCATGAAATATGCAGGATATGCGGGCGGATTGTTTGGGCTGGTTATCTCCGGGTGCTCCCAAATTGCGAACAGCGGTGAAGTGGCCCATTTCATTGTGGCCGGTGTCCCGATGCGTCGCGACGAGAAAACTTCTCATTTGTCTTACCGCCTGGTTTTTGATTTGCTCGGACAAGGGCTGAAAACGGGAGTGAAAGAATTTCAAGTTAACTTAAAAGATCTCAAGGCGGAAATATCCGATTCCGTCAAAACATTTGCGAAACAGGAAAAATTAAATCCGGATCAAACGTGGGAACTTATAGAGAAAACGTCTATTCTTATTTCCGGTGCGCTGCTGGTGGCCGATTCGATGCTCAAAGACGTGCCCGCGGCCGGTGTGAGCGCCTCCCAGTTTGCGCGTAAGCAAATGCAAGATCCGAGAACCCATGATTTATTTTTGGCGCAATCTATTATGGCGGCGATTCCTCTCGAGGTCGAACAAACGGAGAAAATAAATGAACTTTCTGGTGTCGCAAGGCTGCATAGCGAATTAATTGATGCGTTAGAATTTTCCGCCTGGGGCGAGGATGAAGGGCAAACGGTCAAAACGGATCTTCGAGGATTTATCGATCAGTTTTTCCAGGATGTAGCGAAAAATCCGGATGAGCCGGCGTCAATCATGGCAGCGGATTATTCCGAGGCTTTCCACGCGATTAATTTGACGAGGATGACTTCCAAGACCAAAAGCGGCAGATGGAATTATCAGCTTTTGCGCTACACCCGTTACGAATCATGGGTGCAGGATCCGGCAAAAACGCCCGGCGCGAAATTTAAAAAACAGGATTTCCGAGTCGCTTACGTGACTCCCGTCATGCGGATCGGCCCGAAAATGTTCCTGGCTTATTACGACCTGAGTTCGGATATGGTGCTGGTCGATAATGCGTCCATTGCCGAGCTCGTGACGCGAACAGAACGTTTGCTGAAAATCATGGCCGATTTTGAACAAAGCGGAAAGAGCGAAGAGGACAGAACCGAGATGCTGGATAGGGTGATTGACGTGCTTGACGAGGACTATACGGCCGATCGCCGGAAAGTGGATCCAAACGCCTCGAGTTGGAAGTCCCAATATCCACGCGAAAAACTTCACGAAATAATGTCACTTGTTGTACAGGGATACAGAAGGGATTTTAAAGATTATTTTTCGCGGATGGAGGATGCAATTCGTTCTCACGCCGAAATCCCGACACTCGCCCGCGAAGAGATTGGCAGAAGAGTGTCCGGGAACACTCTGATTCATGAATTTGAGCATTTTATGGGCGGGCAGAAAAACAAAGTGGCGGGGCAAGCTCTGTCGAAGACCACGGAATTCTTGCGCAATAATTATATGGACGAAGCCCTCTCGTTCTTGGCAAGCCTGTTTCCGAGTTTGTATTTAGATGCCCGCCAAAAGGAGGCCACAAGTAGTGCCCGTTTTTCGGTGTTTGCGTTGACGGCACGCACCGTCGTTGAGAATAGATTTGGCCGGCGGATTCCTTACGCGGAGGTCAAAGCGCCTGACGGGACCTCTAACTGGCTTCCCAAACCTCCCGCATCCAATCAGGCAATTGCGGAGTGGGGAGATCTCATTTACGCGATTAATTTGATCCAGCTATTCAATCAAATGGGAATGATTTTGTATGAAAAAGAAAAACCGGGCGCTAAGAAGGAAGATTTCCGGAAAGAACTCGACCTGACACAGGTCGAAGGCGATACGGAAACGAGTTATTGGGAACGGATGCGCCGGGCCAACTGGATTCTCGAAAGATTGCTGGCTTCATCTGATGAGGAAGTTGAAAACCTTGTGAAACGCGTTTTTTCCGAATGGAACAAATTAGCCGGCGAACATGTTTCCCCCGAACCCGATATTCAACGCCTCGTCCTGACAAGCAGCAAGAATTTCACACCCGATATTTTTAGTCCCGTTCTCGCCAACGCAGAGATGAAGACCACAGGGATTGCAGATCGTACGAAGAGAAGAAAAGCAGAGGAGGCAGCGATGCGAGCTCGTTCTCCGCACCCCTTGAGTACCACGCCGATTGCGGTGACCCCTCTGAGTGAACGTTTCGGTGTCGGCGGCTTGTTAGGCCGCTCAGTGGGCCGTTCGGAAGCCCGCCAAACAGGCGTCGGCGGGCAGACGCGGATGAAGCAACCCGGGCCAAAGGGTTTGCGTGGAATTGGATTTGCGATGCTATCTGCGGTGGCAGCAATATTGCCATTGGCAGCTGGATGCGGAGCGGGCGCAGCCATTGCGCCGGCGCCGGTTACGCCTGTCGCACCTGGAACGCCTGAAGCACCAGAAACACCAGGAACACCAGAAGCACCTGCGGAACCGTCAGCGATAGATATTTACAACGAAGCGCGGGCTTTTATATTGAGTCAGGGAGCAGAGACGATTGACGTAAATGGTTACGAAATAAAATTATATCATAATTATCAAGGTGACAAACGCAATTATCGTTTAGGGGATCAGGAGAAGGTATGGTTAATCGATGGATTAAAATTAATTCCGACCCATCTGTTGCATTTAATATCGCAGGTTTTGGTTTTACCGACAGAGTCATGGTCGAACGCAGCCGCATCAGTTCCCCGAGGCATATCGAATTTAGGCGAACTGAATTTGTATACAAATAATGAGCCTGCCGAAACGAAAGCAGGGGGTGCGACTGCGCGCAGGATTACCACGGGAGCGCGACAGAGAGATTTGGGAGAACTTGCCGAGAAAGACGGCAGGGCGCGCATGGCAAAATTAATCGCGAGCCACTCTTTGTTGAATTGGGTGGTTCTTCATGAAGCTCAGCATCTTTGGCAGCATATCGATAGCAAGGGAGATGAGAAAAGGAAAACCCTGATTCAGGCCGCTAAAACAAATCTCCTCAACGCTGCGGATGTTTACGGATTTTCATATGATTCCGATATTGAAATCGAAACGATGATTATGGAAACCTCCTATGGGTATGGCAGTCGTGGGTCAATAGAACGGGCTGTTTTGCAGGCAAAGCTCGGGGATTCTACTTTTCTTGATTTTCTGTTGTTCGCGATGAGATCCCATATTTTACCGGGCGATGGCGCAATTCAAGCGTACGGCATTCCTTATGGATCTGATTTGTTACTTCCCGAGAAGTGGTCTGTTCAGGTTGATGGGGATGTGATTGAGATTGGCAATGCATTACGGATTTTTACAACGCCGGATGGCTGGACGACAAGAGTTCAGTTGATCAAGCCCTATGAAAATGGTCTCACGGCTATAGCGGAAGATCTCTCTCTTCCGATGCAGCTCGACACGAGATTATTTGTTCAGGATATTTTAGCCAATAACCCGCAGCGCGGGACACTGACACCTCTCAACCCGGTTCGGTCTACTGCAACCTATTCGACTCTTGCCGAACTCAGTGTGGCAGAGCCGGTTCTCGGCGAAATTGCGCAGAAAATTGTGTTGAATGATATTGACTCAAGAGGGATGACCTATCGTGAGGATTTGACCGGCCTCACAACGGCAGATATCCAGCGGACTTTTGATTTTACATATGGTGTGCGCCGGTACGTCGGAACGGATGAAAAGGTGAGAGTGGAACTGTCCATGCGGGGAATGCGGATCATTGCGTTAAAGGCAGAACGGTCCTTTACGAACGCATATTCGGATGGAATGCGGTTTATATTTACCGAAGATACAAGCGCCGGGTTGCTAACTATGGAATCGCAGGAGCCCAGTCTGTATCCATTTACAAACCCGCCCGTTGTTTTACCCTTTAACGGAGACAGTTGGCCAATTCCACAGATTGTCGAGCCGCCGGTAACACCGCCCGTGACGCCGCCTGTCGTGCCTCCGGCGCCGACCACGGTCGTTGATGTGTTTGATCCTGCGCTTTTTCCCGGGATGTCTTTTGGCAATAATATGACAGCGACGCGAAACGATTACGGATTTACGCTTATTCCGACTTCTGCTGAAAATTATATTGGTGGTTACCGAAAAGCTACGGAGGGGTGGCTGACCCACATCGGGATGTACAAAGAAGTGGACATTACGGTTCAAAGCGCCGGCACGGTGAGTTTTAAACTTGAGCTGAAAAGAGATACGATTCAGCTTATCGGCAAAATGGGAGAGGTTGATGGACGGAAAAAAGATATAACAGTGACATCGAACGGCGCGCCGGTGACGAAGGTATTTCAAATTGTTAATGAGTTTGTTCCTATTGACGATCCTGATCGAATTACGCTTTCGCCTGATGAATATATGAATGTCTTCGCAATTTCCGATCTGTCCGAAGAGATGACCGTCAGCGTCAAACTCCGTTCCGAAGCGCGCAACTTGTCCTTGGAGCCAACGGCCGCAAGGGCGGAAACGCGGGCGGGGGACGAATTTATAGGTTTTACGGGACAGGACGTAACAGAACCGGCATTTTGGGCGGATTTTTGGAAAGACGGGAAAGCGAGTTCTTTGCCTGAAAAATATCGACCGGATGTAGCGAAATTATTCGCGGAGTTTTTCGGAAATTATAAATCAAATCCTTCACAAATCCGCATATTGGATATCGGGACAGGAAACTTTTTTGTGCCAAAAGTCGTCAGGGAAGTCCTGGGTTCGAATGCACAAATTTCTGCGATTGATGCGGCGGAGTTGAGTCCGGACAAGGTTCCTTCTTTTGTTGATTTTCGCCAGATGAATTTTGAAACATTGCAAGGATTTCAGGATGAAACTTTGGATGTTGTCACATCTTTAAATGCCTGGGAGTATGCGGATTTAAAAGAGCAGGCGCTTAGAGAAATTTATCGTGTGCTGGTTCCGGGTGGCAAAGCCATGTTTCTCGTCCATCATAGGAACTCCGTTATATTAAATGATGTGAGAGCACACATGCAAGCAATGAGTACCGTTATGAAAAAAGATGCGTTATCTTTGCCTCAAGCAGTGCTGGCTCGCGCACTGATTGAAAAAGCGGGAATTTATGGTGATGAAGAAAAAGCAAGCTTAGCGGAGATGGTTAGGCAAAGCGGTTTTAAAGTCGATCGTCTAGAGCCTGTTTATAGCCAGGGGGATTTGATTGGGTGGGAATTAGAAATGAATAAACCAGCTCCTGAAGAGGAAACGCCGCCAGTGCGCGCGGAGACGCGGGCGGGAGTGACGGTAAAAGATTTGCGTTTGAAATTGGGGGCCAACACAACAAATCTTGATGTGATTCGCGAACAAGTTCGGCCCTATATGAGATCGGCAGATGCCAGTATTCGCCGGCAATTAGATACAGGCCAAAAAAGAGCAACTAAACACTTCCTGATAACGGAATTGCAATCAATTCTCGGGAAATATTTTATGAATCCCGGAGTGTTTGAGCGGATTTTTACCGAGAGAATTTTAAATCGGATAGGCGAGGGAAAACCGGTAAGCACGGCGGAAGAATTAGAGAATGTTTTGATTAGTGTCTTTGAAGAGTTTAATGCCACTCGCTCCGAATCGCGCGTTGGGATGGGGCAAGAGACAAGGGGCAAGAGACAAGAGGATCACATGTCTCGTGTTTCATCTCCCGTGTCCCATCAAGCGAGGGCCGAATCGCGCTTGTCGCCGATTGCGCAAGGGATCGTTTATGGAAGTTTGGGCGCGGACGAGGTTTTTGGAGCTTCGAAGGCTGCAATAAAGGATGGAAGGTCTGCGGGACAATTTACTGATGGAATGAGACAAGATATTTTATCGGAATTGGCAAAAGCTGAGGAGAAAGGGAAAGGGTCCGTCAGCGGATTGGTTGAGACGTTGAAGGGTTTAAAGGTTGTATCGAACGACAATGTTCTAAAAACGATCGAAGCGGAATTTTCGAAAATGGGATTGCCGGTCGAATTTGTGAAATTAATTCTTACATCGTCGGTGGACAACGCCGGCAAAACACAGTTGGATCGCATTGTTGAGTTTACGAAGCAATATGTCTTGCAGCAGAGTGCCGGATTGTTAGAAAAGGCGCAAACCGTTGAGCTTGAAATGAAGGCGGAGCTCACGGAAGCGGCGGTGAATGTAGCGAAAGGTGTTGTCAAGGCCATTCAGGAAATCACTGAGCCGACGATTATTCAATTTTTTATTCCCGCCGGTTATATAACATCCGATGATAAGACGACAGACAAGTTTCGGGAAGATTTTAGTGAATTAGCAAAGACAGTTGCTAATATTGCCATTCTAAATTCTAATATTCGTTTTGAATTTATTTCGCCCGGTATTCAGCGTGATTACCGGGTACCGATTGAACGGGAATTTAACCGCGCCCGGACAAAAGGAGATATCAAGACTTATCAGATTTCACTATTTCCGATGAATGCGTCTCGAGATGCCAATGTGGTGATTACAGACCAGGTTCAGACGGCGAATGCACACGCGGCTAAATTGGCTGCAGATGCGTATGTGAGCGGAGGGAAAATCGCATATCAAGGTCTTGATCGTGTAACGCCGGTTGGTTTGTTACTCGCGGGAATGGGTTTATTGAGTAAAAAGGATATCGACGGGATTCAACAAGTTGAACAAAATATTTTCCGCGGGGTGAATGCCAATGCATTCAATCAATTCTTTGCCATGACTCTCCGCTTGGTTCTCGAAGAAGCCGCGAAGGATGCTCTCGCCAAAGCCGCGTAAGCGCATACCGTTTTGAAGTTTAAGGCATCCCGTAAGAAGTGTCTCCCCTCTCGGACAACGTAAAAAGCTATGTAGGGAGACTTCGTCGCTTTTTCCGAACTCGCGGATGAGACACTTCTTGCAGGATGCCAAAAGATGCGGATAAATTTAGTAGTTTGAAGCATTAAAAAAGGAGCGGCGGGAAGCCGAAGCGGCTTCGATCGGGCGAAGCTTTCAGCACAAAGCTGAGCTCGAGCGGCAGCGAGTACGCTGGTTTCTTCTTTGGCCGCTCGCCATGAAACCAGCGAACGCAGCTAAAGCGGAGGCTTCTCCCGCTCCTTTCGTTTATTAATTCATAACTTATTTAATTCAAACAACTTACGCTGTCGATAAATTGTTCATAAAAGTTGCATTTTAGGGAAAGGCCGGGTATACTTACTAAAATCCCTTAAAAAGGCGGTTTTTCAATACGTTCCGTGGCCAATCAGAATAACCCTATCGTAAGGTATTCCTATAAGTGCATCGCTATTTTTCTGCTCATTTCTTTCACGCTTTTAAATCTTGTTGATTACCCTTTTAACAACGTTTATGCCCAAACTCTTCAGGGGAGTGCCTTTCCACGCCACGGAACGAGTCAGGCGAATCCGGAAGAAATTCTCGGTTCCCTTTCACTCCCCGAAGAGCTGGGCATTATTTTGGATAAGTTTACACCGAAAGAAAAGGGGACAGGCAATGGGTCGCTTTTGAGCCATATGCCTGTCCCCTTTTCTTCGCGAGCATTCGATATTCGGAATTCGAAATTCGGAATTGACGAGGCGAAGCAAGCCAACCGCCTCGTCATTTACCTCCAGGATGCGCATGCGAATTACGATTCCGAAACAAACATTGCAAAAATTATCCGCGAAATCGAGAAACAAATTGTAGGGAACGGTCGCGGCCGTTCCCTACTTGTTCTTCTCGAAGGCGGTGAAGGGGAACTCGACAGCCTTCTTTTTAAATCTTTTCCCGATGAAAAAATTAAAAAGGAAATCTTAGAAACGTATACGAGAAAAGGAGAATTGACCGGCGGCGAAATCGCCTCGATTTTGGGTGAGTCGGGCGAGGCGCGTTATTACGGAATCGAAGAGAAAAAGTTATATGATGAAAACAAACAGGCATTTCTGGAGGCGATTGAAAAAGAACAGGAGATTTTAGGGGAACTGGATGGGGTGGAAGGGGAATTGGATGGAAGGTTAGCAGGGGCAATTCATGAATTGCCCGAAGAAAAGGGGACAGGCAGTTCGGATAAAATGAGCCAACTGCCTGTCCCCTTTTCTTTTCTCCAGGCCCAAAAATCTTTCCGCAATGACAAAATCGATTTGATCGAATATGTGAAGGTGTTGGAACAGTTTAAAAATACAGCGGATAGCGCAAAAGAAAAGGGGACAGGTTCTGGTTCGGCGGAGTCAGAACCTGTCCCCTTTTCTGAGGATTCCCCAAAAAATCTATCCGCTAAACGCTATCCGCTATTCGCTACCCAATATCCCGAACTTTCCAAAATCCTTTCCGCCAAAGATCACGAAACCAAATATCAAGGCGCAGATGATGACATCGCGATGAAAAAATTAATTGAAACATTCGATCTGACCATTCTGCCGAAGCTATCGACCGATCAGCAGATCGAAATGGGGCAGATGATTCAAATGTACCGGACGGGGCAAATTGCTCACGGGACATTAGTGAATCGCATGAAAGAAATTGCAGCGGTGAAAAATATTTCAATCGAAATTCCGGAAGTTTTAAAACCTGCGATGAGCCATGCGCGGACACTCGAATCCATCAAGGGGACGAAATTATTCGAAGAATTGCAGGCACTTGAAAAAGAATTACGTACATTATTGCCACAGTCGGAAGCCGAGCGAAAGTTGCTCGCAGATTTTTATGAATTGGAACTATTGAAGAAGCTGGCAAAGCTGGAACTGACGCATGAGGAGTGGGGGGAATTGCAGTCACTAGTCACTGGTCACCAGTCACTGGAGAAGGGAAGTTATTGGTCGGCAGACGGCAGTCAGCAGCAAAGTGTGTCATCCCCGAATGTTTCCCTTGGGAAAGAAAGGGCCGGCCCCAGCTTTTCCGGGGTTGTCGGGGATCTGCAAACCATAGATTCCCGCCTGAAGCATGCGGGAATGACAGTAAGCAGAAGCACGCCAGTGACAAGTAACTTAGTGTCCAGTGACCTTCGATCTTTGTTCCAACCCCACCTCCGCTTCTACGAACTGGCGCTCCGGCGTGACGAAGTGCTTTTTAAAAACACCCTCGCGCAAATGGAAAAAAACAAAACCAATTTTGCGGTGATTGTCACGGGCGGTTTTCATTCCGAAGGCTTGACAAAGAAGTTTAAGGAATCCGGGATTTCATTTGCGACGGTGATGCCTAAAATTAATGAGCTGGGTGATAAAACAAATTATATCCATGTGATGCAAGGCGAGAGGTCGTTTACCAAATATTCTTATCGCAATTTATGGGATGCGCTGGCGCGTGATTATGTTGCGAAAGTCGGGGCGGCATTGGCTGGCGGCCCTCACCCTATCCCTCTCCCAGAGGGAGAGGGGAGGGGTGAGGGGGATTTACAGGTTGATCATAGGCTTGTCCCCTTTTTGCTCAAAAAATGGCGCGACCGGATGATCCAAAGTGCAATCGCGGACGGAAAAATCGAACAAGTTGGCACCTATACAAAATATGTGGATGCATTGGGCCGGGTGTTAAGTGGTCAACAGTCGGCAGTCACCAGCCGGCAGAAAACACAAGACATGTCATTCCCGCAAGCTGTAGGCGGGAATCTAAAAAACGTAGATACCCGACACCCCGGAAAAGATAGGGCCAGCCCTCGCTTTACCGAGGGAAAGCATTCGGAGATGACAGATGAGCAAGACGCAAGTTTCCGGGAAGCGCTTGACCGCGAACTCAATCAATCTGCCTCCAATTATGTGGACCAATTGAAAGCGCTTGTTTCGCAGAAATTTGATATTTTTGGGAAAGGGTTAAAAGAACTTTGGACGAACGGAAATATCACGGAAGAGACGGTTGGCCGCCTGATTCAGCAGATGAATTCCGTTTCCAATTCTCACCTAGGGATCGAGCTGGCGCTGACTCCGCAGATTCAGCGTGGAATTAGTGATAAGGTATCAGGCATAAGGCTTAAGCAGAGCGCTTATGCCTTACGCCTTAAGCCTAATTCAAGGGCCGAAGTTCGATCTGAAGAAATTAAGGCAATTATAGCGTTGGGAGAAAAATTGAATCGAAACTCGCTCTTGGGTACAAACCTGTTTTCTCAAGCGGGTCCAAACGAAGGCGATGTACCGGTGGTTTCGATCCAAGTTGTTCAGGCAAAAGACGCCGAGACGATTCTCCGTTACGTACGGGTGGATCCCATGTTTGGCGGCTCATTTGCATCTCGCGATGCATTTTTGGAATATCAATCAACATTGATTGAAAACGCCAAAGTTAGCCGACATGAACTTTTGCCATTATTTGTTTCGAGCCCTGTCGGAATTCGATTCAGAAAAGCAATGGCTAAAATGGGCGTGCATCGAATAACGGTGGATTTGATCCCGTATGAAGTTTGGGATGATTACGATTATGCGTTTGCCGTCAGGAACCGTATCAAGGAAGGAGATCAGCTTTATGTGTCGATTCCTGACATGTCTTTTTCAGACGTTCATTTGGACGTCGATCACTTGTCGTTTTTTGTAGTGATAGAATTAATGAAAAGCATCAGGGAATTGAATTGGGGGGCTGATGCATTAACGAGCGAAGGGATCATTTTTCAGGATGATCAGCCGTTCATTCCTCAAATTTCTGTGCCGCGCATACCCGGATTTTATTTGCTGCTTCAATTTTTGAAATCAAAGAAATTCTTGCCGGAAACGATATTGACCGAACTTAGCGAGAAACAATATCCGTACTCCCGGCAGCTGGAACAGATGTTCGGGGCTGTGTCTGAAGAAGAATTGGCTGCCTTCCTGTGGGAGCAGTTACCGGTAGAATCGGGTGAGCCTATTTATACGATGCTTGGGGATCGACAAACGGGCAGAAGCTATACGATTGAATTTGAACACAGTCGGCCCGACTTCCGGATTCGTTCGAAAGATTTGAATCAATATATTCGATTATTAAAAGCGCCGCACGGGCTGGAGCTTAACTACAAATTGGAATTGCCTGATCGGCGTTCTTCAAGGCCTTTTCTGTCCATTGATGTGAGTTCACTTTTCCAACGCCAAATAGAGCAGGTATTCAGTCGCGCAGGATCTGGCAAAGTCAAAGAAGCAGTTTCTTTAATTGAAGGTAAACAATACGGGCTTCATGAATTGATAGATCGGTTCTTAAAAGAAGCTGCCGAAATGGGAGTTCTGGAATTTGATGATCGCGGCGCAGCACTTCGAGTGGATCGGAAGGTTTCGCCTCCGCAAGCGAACATGAGAAAGCCGAAAAGTTTTTTATCAGATGAAGGGCAAGGTCCCGTCCGCTCAGAAACCCGGGCGAAGAAAGGAAAAAGCCCGGATCAGTCAGTTTCCGGTCCGATCTCAAATCAGGACATTGTGGATGCGATTATTAATGTTTATGCCGTCAAACTAACGGCGCAATTGCGGGAACAAGACGAAAGAATGACGTTTCCGAGGAAAGAGATCGCGCGGAAATCTCTGATGAAATTGGTAGCCGAGGCGTTGGGCATCAAGGAATCAGAGCTTGAACAAATAGTTGGAAAGGACTTCTTGACGTTCTTAGATTTATTGAATGCCAAACAAGGCGAGGCGAATTGGAAAGAGGGGCAGTTGTTTCGGAGACAGTTGGAAGATGAAGACTTTACTGTTTTAACCAGGAAAACAATCACGGCGGCGCTTGAGAGCAAAAGAGCCAAGACTCAGGAAAAGCCGGGGATGAAACGGTCTGAAGCCAGGAATCTTCATTGGGAAGGTGTCAATATCGGAGTGGGCGAAAAACAAACTTTCCCGATGGAAGGGTTAAATGGTTCTTATGAGGTTTTTCACTTAAGGCAGCCGGAAGTGATTTCGAGCGGATTGGGCTTAAATCTCACCGGCGATGTCCAGGCTATGCTCGTGATGTGGCATTCTCAGGGAGATACGCATGAGCCGCTTTTCCTTCAAATATCCGGCGGGGCCGCGGGGTCTCAAACGGGATATTCTTTTTATGCCGATAGAGGGGTCTACGATTTTAATGTCATGAAACCTGTTTTTGATCGATACGATCCGGAAAATGAACTTCGGGCCATGAAGCAAATGCGTGCTGAAGTTTTTACGCGAGTCAATCAAGAACAAGATGATCAGCTTCCGTCGGGCCCCGGATTGCATTTCCGAGGGATTCACGTTGTGCCGACGGGATGGATTTCAAATTTGGGGGTGGGAAAAGGATCCCAGGGTCAAATCGATGAGAATTCTATGTTCGATCTCAACTTGGAGGTCGAGCCGGAACAGAAGGACGAAGCTGTATCACAGCAACCGCTCGGAATCGAAGGAATACAAGTCGCGGGTGTCGAATTTTTTGATTCATCGTTAAAGCCGTTTGACGGCGAAGCCGGCCGGAACCGTTTCCGTGCTTTGTATCTTGAAGGTGCGGAAGAGATAGCGGAAGCGTTGGGAGGTTTCGGTTTTGATTTGCCGGGCAATCATAAAGAAGCCGTGCTTGTTTTTTGGGAAGACAGGGAGGCAGGACAAAGTATTCCCCTTTTCTTTCAAATTTCAGGGGGCGGAATGCAAGCCCGGAAACGGTTGGTGTTTAACATTGCAAATATCGATTGGCTGGCGCGTCATGACAGATTGTTTTTCAGCAAACGCGGGCTAAAGGATCTTGCTCAAAAAATAAAAACGGCGAGTAACGGCGGCGCTCCGGGGATTCTTTGGCGGGCTGATTTCAATTTGAGCGAAATGAAATATCATGGGTTAGATGAAACCGAAATGAGGAGCGGAACGGTCGAAGCGTCGGTTGGATATCTGACGAAGGTTGAAGTTGCTGTCTCGCTTGAAGAACTTCAGGAAGGATCGGCCATTCAATCTTTGGAGATTTCCGTCAATCAACGGTCGGAAGCGCGCATCGAATCGGGAAAGCCACAGCAGTTATTAACCGAAGCGCGTAACAATAATGAGAGTGACAACCGGTTATCAATCGGAATGCGCGAAAGTACTTTGAATGTTTCGAAGGAAACATTCAAACGTGCCAAAGCGCGCGACCTGTCCTTGCAGCCGCGGCAAAGGCCAGAAGTTGCCGCTGAAAGGTCGGAAGCGCGCATGACGGATCAACAAATGGAAATTTGGATTGCGGATTTTCATAAAGAGGCGGAAGGAATCGGTCGAGCCCGGCGGCATACTGTCAATGGAAGCGCGCGTAGGATCGTGAGAAATCAATTATTACCGAAAGGATCTAAAATTTTAAGTTTGGGCGCATGGTTGGGGCATGATGAATTGTTTCTTGCAATGCACGGTTATGATGTCACGGCGACCGATTTCATTTCAGAAGCAGTTGAGCATATTGCCGGCCGCGCGCGGGAATTCAAAGTCTCTGATCACCTAAGAGCTCAACTGCAGGACCTTCATGAACCGCTTATTTTTGACAGTGAATCTTTCGACGCTGTGTATGCCCATCTTTCGCTTCATTATTTGGATCAGGCAACGCTTGCTCAAAGGATACAAGAAATCAGAAGAATATTGCGTCCGGGCGGCAAGGTGTTTGTTGTTGTTCGTTCAACCGACGATTGGAAATACAGAGAAGCGAACGAACAAACCGGAAAAGTTCATACAACCCACGAGATGGGCGGTATTTTGCGGGCGACCGAAGGCGGATTTATCGTGGATTCAAGAGGCAAACAGCAGCGGTTTTTTGATCGGGCTGAACTGTCCGAGGTTTTCTCGAGTTTTGGGGACCTTTCTATCGAGAAAAATAGATTTCAGCGGTTTAAAGATGAACCGGTTTCCACTGTCTTTGAAATTTCAGCAACAAAGTTCCGTTCCGAAGCGCGTAACCTTACACCAAAAACGGGGACAGGTTCTGGTTCAATGGACGCAGAACCTGTTCCTGTTTTGGAAAAGCCGCAGCAGTTATCAATCAAAGCGCGCAAGAGTACTTTGGCGGACCAAGCGTTAGCTGAACGTGCCGAAGTTCATAACCTTGAACGTAGTTCCAACCAGTTATTAATCAAAACGAACGAGAGTCCTCGCGAGGCGCAAGGGAATCAAGCGAGGGCCGAAGCGCGCAATGCTTTTCCCACTCGCCGGAGATTTTTTAAAATTGCGGCTGTTTTTGCGGGGCTCGGAGTTTCCGGATGTGTAGAGAAAATTGTTTCAATGAGCGGATATTCAGGTTTCAGGGACGACCGGACATCCCGGGTTGCAGCAGCAGTGGTGTTAAAAATTCTCGAACAAGGAATTGAAAAGGAAGTTAAGAATCATGCGATTGATCTCGAAGCTGTCAGATCTGAAATTCAAACTCGCGCCGAAGCCATTGCTTCAGAGCGCCGGTTGGCCGGAGATAACGTCTCCGATTTTATTGAGAAAGTGGTGATCTTGGTGGCCGGTGCGCTTCTCATGGCCGATTCGTATCTCGAAGGCCGACCCGCGGCAAAGGGCGAGCGTGAAAAGATAGCCATCCAGAAAATGAAAGATGCCGGAAGTAACGGGATTTTTATCGCGCAATCAGTGTTGGCGGCCTGGGCGGCCAGGGCCAGAGCCGGCCAAATTTCAAAGAAAAATTCCGAAACGCTTGTCCGTATATCTTCGGAAATCTTCCATTCGCTTTATGGCAATTTTCCCGCCTGGCGGAGTGACCGGAAAATCAAGGTGATTAACGGCCTCAAGGATTTTGTCAGGAACGTGGCGGATGCCGCAAACAACCCATCAGCCCGCCGGGAGGACCTCAAGACTATTGATCGCATTCATGCGCTTCATTTTATCGGGCTCACCTATTATCCAAGGCAAACGGAAGATCAACATTGGAGTTTTGACCTTTTCCGCTACAAAACATACGAGTCGTGGGAACAAAAAAGCGGCGAAAAACGTCATCCGGGCGACGGGAAATATGACGTCATGTTCGTTTATCCGGCCGTCGCGGTGAGGGAGGCGAAACACATGGCGTTTCATGAGTATGGGTCCGATTTGACTTATGTCAATGTGGAGTTCGTTTACGAATATTGTCAGAGCATTCTTTCGATGTTGAATATCATCGCTGCGGCTCTCGACGGAAAAATGAGCAAAGAAGACATGCTCGCCCAAATCACCGATTTATGGGACACGCTTAAAACGAATGAACGCAGAAAAGTCGAGCCCAACGCGCCGAGGTGGAAAGACGAATTTCAGAAGGATGAACGAGACCAATTAATGACTTTGCTCGAGGAAGCGCTCAAACGGGATTTTCAGGAGGAGTTTCAGGACCATAAAATTGTTTCCGGGCCTGTTATGCTCAATGAGGTTGTCCGGCGATACCTCGCCTCAATTCTTTTGCATGAGTTCCAGCATCAAGTGGACAATGCAAAAGGAAAGAAGACTGCCAACCAGCGTTATTCAGATATCACTCTGCAACTTGCCCGGGAAAATTTGGGGGAGGCGACGGCGATTCTTGCGATGCTTTACCCCGGCATGATGGATCCGGAACAAAAAGAGAAAAAAGTGAAAGGTCTTCAATTTTTTGATTTATTCAGTTTCAGCGATGATTTTCTCGAAGACCATTTGTACCGGCGTTTCAATTTTTCGGAACGGAAGTCAGGTGAAAATATTTTTTGGTATCCCGACATGCCAAAAGATGAAGAACAAAAAGGCGCCTATCTGCAGGGAGTCAATGTGCTCCGGTTATTGAGTGAGTTGGGCGCGCTTCTCGCGGAAGACGAAGGGGGGGGCCATGAGGAATTTAACCGGGCATGGAATATTCTTGTGGTGAAAGGGAATTCGGATGAAAGTTATCGGGAACGTCGGAAGCGAGCGAGTTTGGTGGTCGAAAAATTGATGAAATTTAATGATAAAGATTTTACGACCAAAATCTGGACTGTTTTTCTGCGTTTGCACGCCGCTTATGTCAATCCTTTTGAAGAGCAGGGAAAAACGCCTGATCTGGTTTCGCCCGAACCTGACTTGCAATACCTCGAACGCACCGCGCATGACGATTGGACGCCGGCGTTTGCCGTGACGGGCGGGCGGAGCGAAGTGCGCGAGGAAAATAATCCCGAGTTTCAAGTTCCGAGTTCCGAGTTAGTACAAACAGCTCAACTCGAAACTCATCCAAGGGCGGAAGCGCGTACACAAATTGGACTGGATATCCTGAAAAAATTGGCAGAGAACGAGGATTCGCCGCTATATCTTTTGAGTGATGACGATCTCGCTACAATTGCCGGCCGGACGCAGAAATTAAAGAGAATTCCAAACGGCACAGAATTTATTGTGGGCGGTACCGGGCTGGATCAGTATTCGGACGGTCAAAATTTAATTTTCTTTGTTACCAACGGACGCGTGCAAGTAGAGTTCGAAGACGGTGAAACACTTCAGGTTCCGAACCTGCCTAATCTGTACGGTGAAATCATCCTTTTTAAAGGCAAACGGAGCGCAACAGTCAGGGCCGTTTCTGATGATGTTGAACTTTACGGGATCACCAAAAAAGATGCCGGCGAACTCATGACAGAAATTCCCTGTTTTCAAATGGCGTTGTCCGCACTTGCAGACAGCCGGTTGTCGCGCAAAGCCATAGCAAATGCTTTAAGGCAAATGACGCAAGCGTTTATTGAAATGTCTCAATCGACAGCTTCCCAAATGTCTCACGGCCAGGCGCTGGAAGATTTTGAGCGGCTGCTTCAAACGCACATGACTTTGTTCCTGTCGCCCGTGATGAAACCCGAACAGCGGCAAATTTTCAGGAACCAGGTGATGGTTACGCTTCATCACGCGATGAAAGCAGCGGTCCGGAATCAGGAGATTGCGCAAATGGTCGTCGGAACGATGTATATGTTTTTACGGTCGGACGCGAAAAATAATGCGGAAATAAATGCAGCAGCCAAAGAATTATTTGAAGCGATTGTTGATTTTAATTTAACGGCAGAGGACCTGGCCCCGAGCGAGGCGGAACCTCTTCCTGCCCGGTACGCCGCATGGCGTGACTACGTCCGGCAAACGAAACTGGACGGATTCCTGAAAGCGCCCTGGAAAAACCGGAGCGAGGTCAGAACGAAAAAAGGCGCAAGAGGGCGGGGACGAGCGAGGTTGGAAAGATATGTGAAACAATTACGTTCCTCCGATCCGGCCGTCCGCAATGAGGCCATCAGGGAATTGGCTGCTTTCTACGCCAATCCAAATCGCCGCCGGTTTAAACGAACCATCGAGCGAAAATTTGATGAAGCACGGCTGCTCGCAAAGGTGATCGGAATCCCTGTCGGACTTGAGCCGGAGAATTTCGCACATCAGGTTTGGATCTCGTTGATACTGGCGCTTAAAAATTATGCCTCCCCAAAAGCTAAAAAAACTCAAAAAGCCAAAACGCCTTTGTTGATGTTTCTTCACCGGGTTGTGCGGGCAACGATTTTTGAAATGCTCGCAGAAAGATGGGGCGGTCTGGACGGTGAGGAGGTTGCCATCCCGCAAAATGCCATAGATGATGCATTCCGGAGCCTTAACGAGGCCGAAAAAATTCTCGGCAAAGGAAGTTTAGAAACAGATCTGGAAGTCTTTCGTAAAAAGTTCGAAAAAATATTTGATGACAAGCGCAAGGCGCTGGGAACAAGCACAAAATCCCTGTTACCATTTCAGGAATTCACCGACAAAATCAGAAGGAATATGGCCATCCCGGACCGTGGCGATGCGCAAGCCAAAGGGGAAGATATTGAAACCCGCGAAAGATTCTTTCAATGGCTCGAAGTCGCTTTGGCGCGGTTAGATGAACATAAAAGATCCATATTGGCGAGGCACTACGGCTTGGCGCCTGGTTCGCTGCGGGAAAAGCTTGCGGAAATCGCGAAAGACATGACTCTTGATCCGGGCCTGCTCCGTCGTCAGCACTGGTATGTTTTGGAAACGCTAAGGGCGATTTTCTCAGCCAAGCGTGCGCAGGACTATTCTCCTATCGTTCCCGAAGATTTTAGATGGCTCGGCCGGTATCTGGACCAATTGCAGGCGTCGAGGAAAGCTGAGAAAACGGAAGAAAGAAAACGGGCTGACAAAGTTGTGGTGTTTATTGATTCGATTATTCAAATTAAGGACGTAAATGAAAAACAAAACAAGATCGGCGGAGTTCTCCGTGTATGGGATGAAGCGCACGGTGTAAAAGGATATCTGGGCGCCGGATTATTCCCTGCGGGGACGGAATTCAGCGCCGAAAATCTGGCAATTATTGACGCGGCCGTCCGGCGTTTTTGCGATCATATGCTTGCGCTTGAAGATGAGGGGCGGATTAGGCGGTTTCCCCGTTACTTATTCGAAAAGGATTATCCGTATCCAAAGGCATACAGGCCGTACGGATTTGATTTTCTGGCTGGCCGGGCCGAAGCGCGGGTAGGAAAAGATCAATCTTCGGAAGAAATTCGAGAACAATTCCATTCCGTATTTATTTTAGCAGCTGCAAGAAAAGGGTTTGGAAGGGTAGTCGTTCGTTTCCTAAAGGGTGATATCTTAGAAGGGAAAATAAGCATTGCGTTTGCTGAACCCAGTGATTTGAGCACCCAAGAGACAGGTGATTTTGTTTTAACACAAATAGATGCGTCACGAGAAGAATTAGAACGGATCCACCGGGCATTGACTCAAGGGCATGACATTGGGTCAACGTGGAATCTTTGGTTTGGTTTTTTTTCAACAGCGTTAAAACAGTTTATATTCTTGCTTCGTGAGCAACCTCGTAAATGGACCGAGGATTTAGAACAAAAATTAAATGCATTAGAAGATCATGAGGTTGATGGGCATAACTTTGAAGTTACATATCGCATAGAACGAGATGATGATCCCAAGAGTCTCACAGGCCAGAAGTTGGTGGCGGAACTGCTCGACACAACGACTGAACAAGAAGCAAATGAACGGGCCCAGGCTTCATTTTTCAAAGATATACTTCGGAAATTGCAGCTGTTAAAACCGGGAGATATTTCTCGAAAGCCTGTTGCGACACTCGATGTCTATACATGGGCGAGAGATGGTTTCGATTATAAAATTATTCCTTCAGGGGGACATCTTGGGGGACAGCTAAGTCTGCAGGTAAAACGCACAGGTGAAGATGAAATTTTCAGAGAAGAAAAACTTTTGTTATTCTCAGAGCCTGATTTGTTTGCAGCCATTCTTGAGCAATTGGAGGGAAAATCGAGGAAAAACCGGGCCGAAGCGAGGGACACAATATCAATAGCTGAATTTGAGAAACGGTTGGAAGCTTCCGCGAAAGAACACGGACTGGCGTATACGAAAGATACAAAAGTTGCATTATTTATCGGCGACGAAGCGAACGTGATGAAAACAAATGCAAACAAAAAATATGAGTACATCTTCCGGCAAATTTATCCGCAAGTCACGGGCCAAACTCCGCTTGATATGCTTAGGATTTCATATGCAGTTAAAAGTGAAACAGAACTCAAGGAATTAATTGATATAGTGAGAAGCCATCCTCGTGTGATAGGCGCGGTTGCGACACAGCCCTGGAAGCGAACGATTGGGAAATATCTTGACGAGCAAACTGAGCGAGCTCGAATGGTGAGAGCGGTCAATCATGTTACTAAACAATCAAATGGGCGGTTGCTGGGTGATGCAATCGATGGTATTGCTTTTATCAATGCGTATGGAGATGCAGTGGGCGGATTTAAAGGAAAAAAAATTCTCCTGTTGGGTGGCGCTGGAGGCGCAGGGCGGGAAACGGGGGAAGCGTTAGCGGCGGAAGGTGTCAGTAGTTTGGGACTTGTTGAAACCAAAGAGAATTTGGAGCAGGCAGAGGCATTCGCACAAACTTTGAGGGAACGTTATCCCGGAATCCGCATGACCGCAGCTACAGGAAATGAGGAGCAGTTTTATCGTTTGCTTGCGGATGCTGATGTTTTGATCAACGCATCTGGAAAAGAGCTTCCGTTTTCAGACTTGAACGGGATATCAGAGGGAATGTATGTGATTGATATGGTTCGGATGCCACTTGCAACGTCGCTTCTCATTCAAGCAAAAGAGAGGGGAGCCTATATTTTCAACGGCGTTGAAATGGCTTTGTGGAATAGTTTGATTCACGCGAGCCGCTGGATTGAGCGGACTGGCAGCGTTCAAGTTGCGCCAGGCAATATGTATCAACCACTTCATTCGTATGACCATGATGAGCTTAGGAATCTGACGGCTGAAGAAATTGTTAGCCCCAGCAGATCCGAAGCGCGCTTGCCGCCGGTTGCGGCAAGCACTTCTTCGGATGAGACATTGAGGTCTCTTCCGAAGATGCGCGACATTAAACATACTACCCGCCGGACTTTTTTAATAAAGACCGCTGCTTATTTCGGTTTAGCCGGATTTGTTGGCGCGTGCGCGAAGTTAGTCCCCGGTTTGCCGGATTTGCTGTTCTTACCTGAGGTGCCTCCGGGTGAAATGCCGGAAGAGCCCCCGGTTGCACCCGAAGCGCCGGAAGTTCCCGCGGGCACGGGGACTCAATTATTAAACAATTATACCGTGATGCACGGTGACGGGAATTTGAATGCCGCTCAGCTTTCGGAGGGTGCCGGAATCGAATTAATTCCGATGAATGCGGAAAGCAATTGGGCCGGGGGATGGCTGTCGCCATATCTTCCGGATTTTGATCAATATGAAAAAGTGGTTTTGACGGTTCAAAGCGACGCCGGCGGTCTCGTTTCATTTTCCTTTGAAATCAAACAGGGTAGTTCGTGGCTTTTGGACGGAAAAGGATACAGGGTAACGTTTAACGCAGATGGCAAGGAACATCGGATTGCGGTTCCGAATCATACGCCTCCGGGGAAGATCGGCAATTACATGGCATTTTCGAACGTGACGAAGAAGATGCAGGTGAATTCGGCGATTGCCGTCCCGCGAAGCGAAGCGCGCCTGAAAAACAGTTCCGAGGCCCGAGTTCCGAGTTTCGAGTTAGGAAAAAGAGATCAACTCGAAACTCAACCCAGGGCCGAAGTTCGTAACCAACAGCAGGCATTGCGCGAGAAAAGAACGCAATTAATTGAAGCCGCAAACAATTTTGAAGAATTAACTCAAGAGACTTTAGCCGGAGCGCTGAAAGCCGCGAGACGCATGCGAGGGGTTTCAAACTTGCCGCAGCGGTTGTCGTCGAAATTAAATCCGGAAGCGCGCGCGGTGTTAAGCGAAACGGTCCGCGGGCCATTCAAGCAAAAAATCCTGGATCATTTGAAAAAGAAAATCGATGCGAAAGGCGTGATTGTAGTAAATATTCCGGCCGGCGCTTACCAGAATTATTTTGATGCGGATACGGATTTGAGTCAACTGGCGTGGATCGATGATGAAGGACGCTTCGTCATTCTGAATAAATTTTACGAATATCTAGAAACTTTAAAACTAAAAGACGCCCAAAAAACCAGATTGATTGCCTCGCTCCTCATTCGCCTTGCCGTGACCGATTACCTTCGGGACGTTCTTCGACAAAACGGGATTCGAAGAAACAGAACGATCAACGAGCAAATTAAAAAAATAGCGGTTCTTTATGAACAGCAAGCGGCCGGCAAGTCAAGGATTGCACTCGCCAAAACAGTTTCCTCCGACGCCACGTTTCTTTCCGACATCACAAGTTCTTTCATTTATTTCAATCGTGTTGACCGGCAAGCCGCCGCCGAGCGAACGCCGATGATGGTTCGCAGCAAGCCTTTGCGAGAGGAACGGATTTTGGGACAAGAAGGAGATTTCATGGAGGAGCCGGCCCGCCCGCAAGCAGGACGTGAAAGAGAAGGGACGCTGATTCACCGGTTGAGTGTCGTCGCACGCGGATATTATTACAACCGGAAAGAGTATCAGGAGGAGGCATCTCAGAAACGTCCCGATCAAACCAAGCTTCAACAGATCGAAAGAAACCGTGTCCGGCTTGTCGGCCAATTCGCAACATTGCGCGAAGATTTTACAAAAGAAAATTTCAACTTTTTGTCCATTCGGACCATTCGGGGGATTGAGCAGATCACGAGCGTGAGCGTCTTAAGAGAAAAAATCAAACGGTATTCTGAAAAATACGAAGACATTGTCAGGCGGCTTTCCAAACATGTGGGAGACGATACGAAAGCGGAACGGATGAAACGCCTGAACCAGGCAGCGATGGACGTGCTCAGCCGGCTTCTATTAATGGAACTTCACCCGGCGTGGATGGATCAGTTAATGAATCAGGGAGATCTGACGGCGGATTCGCCGAAGCTCGGAGTGTTATTCTCACGTTTCCGCCAGCTACGTTATCACATGAACGCACTCAAGCGCGAATTCTTGTGGAAACGCGTCAGGCAAGCCGGCCGGCGGGAAGTCATTCGCTATATGACACAAGAAGACATCAAGGGATGGAGTATCGGGAATTATCTTTTAAGTAAGGAGTTCTTCCGCAGCGTGCTCGGCACGGAGGAGGTCCGTTCAGAACTTCTTGATTCGGCGACGGGTGAAATTCGCGGGGATGTGAAAGCGAAAATCCGGAAATTATTCAAAGGGGATGTGCTGGTGGTCGAGCGGATCGGTTACCGGCGGCAGCGGGCTTATTTAAAAAATTCCGTCGAGAAATTGATTCAGCCATATTGGGAATTGCCGGGATTTAAGGATTTCGTGGTTTCGCGGATTCGTGAGGAAGGCGGAAAAATCAAAGGCAAAGCCAGCGAGGTTTCGGTAGATGCTGTCGTTCAAGTGTTCACAAGCGGGGTCATCGAAGAGAACGGACTTCATGGCGTTATTTTTGATGATATTGAGGAATTTCTTTTATCGAAAGCGGATGATGAAAAAGAGCAAGAAAATATTGAAGCGAATTTTAATCAATATGGAAGAGCCGATATTGATACCGTTTCCGCTGATCTTATCGGGGCCGAGTATCATAATGTTTTTGATCTTTTGCGCGCATTTGATCACACGCTTTGGAGTTATGCGGAAGCGAACATGGCGGCTTACGATATGTTGGGATACTTGGACGATGCCCTGGGCCGTTTAAAAGAACTTCAAAAAGGCCAACTCGACAAAGATATTCCGGGCGTGACGGACGCAAGGCAGAAAGCCCGGAAACACATCCGTGACAATTTGGCGAATGTGCTGGAATGGGCGTCTCGCGGCAAAAAACCTTCGAGAAGGATCGTGATTGATGACATGGTCGGGGCGGAGCTCGCGTTTTTGTTTACGGACGACAAGGTGCTCGCTCGTGCGATTCGCTGGGCCCGTTTTCATATTGAAAATTATGTGGATGAAAATATCAGGATTTCGAAATACATCGCCCTGAAAACGATGGAAGTGCGGGATGTGGTCCGGAAACCCGTGCAGGTGCTACTTGACGGCGCGAAGATTTCAGAAACCGTCAAAGAAATCGATCAGTTGCGGAACCGTTTCCCGCCGCAGTTTGAAGATCCGGGTTATCAACGGTTGCGAAAACGATTGCGCAATGTTCGCGACACGTTAAACGCATTAGATGGACGGACGATTTTGTTTGGCAGGGATGAGACTCAAAATAACCGGATGCGGAAACAATATGTGAAGCAGCTCGTCGAGCTTGAAATGGTAATTTATGATGTGATTTACAAACACATGCCGGACGATGAGTTCGGCGGAATCGAAGATTCTTTCCGCGGAGAAATCGAAAAGAAAATTTTAGCTGGCGAACGGCTTGAAGATGTCATTTCTTTCAATCGCGAGACGCTTCTCCGTCTCCACGAGCGGGTGAAAGGTGCACAACGATCCGAAGTCCGCGGAATTGGCACGTTATTGCGAGCGACCGGAGGCGATGGAACAGCCCAAGGATTGTCATCCCCGCGTCCGCCAAACAATGCGGTCGGATCCGCCAACGCTTTAGTGGCGGATACGCGGGGATCCAGCTGGATTCCCACTTCCGTGGGAATGACACAGGGGACGCGCTCCGAAGCGCGCAACAATATAAATAGTACCAAAGCAGACATTGGTCAAAGCGCGCAAGTGTCCTCGATACGTTCCAAGAGACATGTATCGAGGGCTGAAGCCCGCGCCGCGGTGAAATCAGCAAAGGCGGCGGAAGCAGTGACGGATGGTAATATTATTAAATTTTACAGGCGCCGGCGGAAAGTTTTGGCCTTATTACACCAATGGAATAGTGCAAGGGCAGATCATCCCGATTCATCGAGCCGGGTGTTACTTCAAAGGGCCTTTGCTGCCGACATGGCGGAAATTATTTCCGAATTAGACATCAATATCCGCCAGATCATTCCTGATATTCCGGAAGAAATAGAACCGCTAAAGGAGTTGGGCAATTTGGTTGATGATGCGGTTGCTTTGCAAGCAAAAATCGCGGAGTTCGATCCGATCTTGGCAAATATCAACTCTCAATTTAAACTTCCCGAAGAAATCGGTAATCTTTTGGAAATCGACGGATTGAGCAAGAAAAACGTCCGATGGCTGAAACGGAAATTAAAAGCACAATTATTGTTGCTTCGAAAAAAATTATTGGTTCCGATTCCGAAGCAGGCTTCAATTATCGATCTTTTCGATCAGATCATCAAAACCTACGAAGACATTTCTTATGAATACAAATGGCGGAACAAAAATTTTTCGCCGAGGGAAAAAACAGTTGAACGGATCGAAATCCTTCCGGACGGCAAAATTATTATTTGGCAGCATGTTTGGAAAAATGTACCGGTCGCCGGAGGCGGAACGTCACGCGAAAGCGTTTTAACCGGCATTCATTATGATAATTTGGAAGAAGCGTTGCGGAGCCGGAATGATATTTTACGGGATTACCATGAAGATTTCGGGATGTTTTTCGGACAACACCAGATTTTGGGTGAAGCACTTGAAAATATGAAAAGGTATGCCGCATTTCTTCAACGAGGACGAGTTGAACCGACTATCACAGAAATGATCCGGCAAGACATTCGTAAAGTTTTGGATGGCAAAAAAGGATTGGGAGGGCGGGAAACTCCCGTTCACGATAGAGATGCCGGCGGGAAAGTGCTCCCGCTACCCGGGGACAGTTTACAGCAATCGTTAACGATGCTGAGCGAAGGACATATGGAAGGCGCAAGAACGTCGATCGAAACCGCGCAACGGTATATTGAAATCCGGATCGATGAGATTTTGAGAATCCGGTCAAGAATTGAACAAGACCGGGTCAACATTTATACGTTATACCGGGATGAGCTTGTCCGCCAAGCGCTTGGCGGGTTGAGAGATTATTTGAAAACAACGCCACTGGTTCAAATTCTTCCCCTGGGATTGGAGTCGTTCCGTTCACGGCTTGCGGAAATTCAACGCGTTTATTTTTCTACGGAAATCCGTGAGCGTTATTATCAACGGTTGCAGAGCGGTCTTCGAAAAGTAATCGTTGCGGTAACAGAACTTGAGGGATCTGTGGAAAACGGGCGAGTCAATCATCTCAAAGATCAAATTTCTTCTATCTTTAAATATCTCGGAGCTCCGGGAAGATCGGAAATGCGCAATTTTAAAGCTAACAAGGGTGTCATCCCCGTGCAAACGGGGATCCAGCTGGATTCCCGCTTCCGCGGGAATGACAAACAAAAAGGGGACAGGCATATGACTCAAGTTGAGCGATTGCCTGTCCCCTTTTTCGGTAAACTCGAAACTCAATTGAGGTCCGAAGCCCGCGCATCCGAACCAGTGGACGCGGGTTCTTTTTTGGTGGCCTTGCAAAAATATCAACAAGATAAAATCCCCAGTGACGCTTTGATTCAGAAACTTGTAGAAGACTTAAAGCGGCTTAAACTGGCTCATCAGTTCAGACTCGATCAGCCCGATATTCATTTCGCCGATGTTGAGCCCAAGTTCAATCTGATTCTCGATGAATTGAAAAAGCGAATAAAACCGGCCCGTCTTGCACTTGGAAAGATGCATGACCCTAGAGTGAGACTCTCTTCGCAGGAAAATATTATCAGCAGGGAACTGCCTCTTTATTACTATATGGCCGAGGCTATTTTAAGGATTCAGGGAAATTATGAAGAGCTCATTCATATGACGTATGAAACCTTGATTGTATTTCAGAATCAGCCTCAATTGTTGATCGGCCGGCGTTTGCTGCTGGTGGATATTTTCAGGGACCTTAAACGGTACGATAAAATGCGGGTGGAACTTGAAATGTTGCTTGGAGAGCCTGACTTCCTGGAAGAGCGGCGCGCTTTTGCCACCCTTGATTTTGCGGAAGTCTTGCGAAAATTTAATCTGCCGCTTCAAAGCGATGAAATCACCCAAACAATAAAATGGCTTGATCAAGCCCTGGTTTTAGTGGAGCGGTCATCATTTTTTCGAAAAGATAAGGAATCTAAAAAATTAATTCAGGAAAGATTGCTATCTGAGAAGGCAGTATTTTTATTGCTGGCCGGTGATGAAGAGTTGGTCAAAACGATTGAGATCACGACTCCGCTAGTGGGAGAAAAAAATAGTCTTCCGATCGTCAAAACGATTCATTTTGCGGCTTTGCGGATGTTGGCGACAAAGCTGCTAAACGAGGATACGGCGGACCAAAGCGCGGTTTCATTTTTTGCCAAGGCAACGGATATTGTTCGTGAAGATGTTTTGGCTTTCCGAATGCTGACGGACGATTTGGGCGACACAGACCCGTTGGATTGGCGGTTTTATTTCTTCGCGTCTCTTTCCCTGTATCAGAAAGAGTATCAGAAAGCGATCAATATTTTAAGCGCACTTGCAGAAAAATATCGAAACACCAAAGAAAATATTTTCCTGATGTATGTCCTGTTTGATTTGGCGCGTCTATATCAACTTACAGGGAGTCACGAACAGGCGCATCAGATATTTAAATTGTTTTTGGAAGTCTTGCTGCGGCTTCCGGAGATTGATCAGCAGGTTCATTTGAATCAACTTGCGTTACTCAACCGGTCCGGGCACGGCGATGAGATTTCTGATTTGGTGTCAGCCATTTTGGGGAAGTTGAACGAATGGCCGAAAGAAAAATCTGTATTCCTCGCCTTGTATAAATTTGCTAACCGGTATACAGACATTGAAATGAGTGATTTGATGAATCAGACATGGGAGGTCTTGAATCAAAAAACCATGAGCGAGGAAGACTGGGAAAAATTGGAATTTCTTTTAGCGGGTGAAGAAGACGAAAACAGGTTGAGTGCTTTGAGGCGGATTCACCGAATGATGGGAGTCGCAAAAAACAAAGTTACGTATGCGCGGCTTCAGGCGAAAGCCAAAGAAATTGCGTCCAGGACAGTCAGCTATGACGACATGTACCACGATTCAATTATTGCCGGGCCCATCTCAACGATGAGGCTTCACGAGCGCCGGCAAATTAAGTTTACGGAGTGGCTCACCGGAGAATTTATTCGGGCGGATTATGACGCCAAAGTGTTTTTTTCACAAATTAGCAGCCTGGAACAGAAGATGAGCGAGATGATGGGGGCAACTCATATGCATCCGGTTTTCTATTTAATGGGGGTGGTTGCTTTGGACTCTTTTCTCGAAATATCCGGACGGCTCAATTGGTTGCAGGTTCGGATGGTCGAGGGACTCAGAGAATTTATTGCAGCTGAACGGGGAACATTGCTTAAAAAAATTAAAATATTTTCTGCGGATGCACAAAGTCTGCAACTATTGATGAAATTAACCAAGGTTTTTACTGATGCGGGCGATTGGCAATCGGTGGAAGGATTGCATCAGGAATACCAGAGGAAAGCAGCCGAATTAGTTAAAAAAGCAACAGGGAGCGGAAAAACAGAAGATGTAAGTTCAGCGCGAAAAGTTTTTTTGAAAAATGATTCTTTCTTTCAAATGACGGCGATGGCTTCCATGGGTGCGATGATGACGGGAAAAACAAAGGAGAGCGCTCAATATTTGGATCATTGGTTTAGCCGGGTCAAAGAACTTGTAGAAAAAAAACCAGATTGGCTGCCTGCAAAAAATAAAGTGCCTTTCCGGGATTTGATAGATTCACTGCCTTATATTTCGCTTGGGTTGTTCTATGCAAAGCTCCAGTCGGATGAGGAGGGGAGACGCGCGTTAACGGAATTTCTAAATCGTTCTCTTGATTTTGTTCTTTCTGAAAACGATGCTCAGGATTTAATGCAAGTGGCCGGGCTGGCTTGGGATTTGGAGGAATTTGGAACATTCGTTAAATTAATGATTCCGATTGCGGAAAAACCGGAAAAAATCAAAGAAGGTTCTTCCGGGCAATATATCCGCAGTGTTGAATTTTTGATTATGGCTTACCATATTGCGCGCTCAAATGGATGGTTGTCCGAAGCTGAAAAAATGAAGGCGGCACTGGAGCGATTATTCCCCCAATATGAACGGTTGACTAAGGAATCAAAAAGCCGGGGCGCTCAAGTCCCGTTTCAAATGGCGAAAGGTTTTTCCCATCTGGTGCAGGGGGAAAATGACAAGGCGCTCGAATCGGTTCTGGTCGCCACGCAGCAGGAATATCCGGCGGACTATTATCGCAGTATATATATTTCGCCCATGCTTGCCGTTGCGTATGATTTAAATCAGCGGAAAGAAGACGCGCTCCGGACAATTCGCGAAACCTTGCTTCCCGTGAGTGAAATAAGGAAAAAATTAAAGCGGTATTTTGATTCATCCGACCATCCGGAGACGATGAGGTCATCGGTTGCCAGTTTTGTTTTAATGCTTCCCGCGGAGCAGATTCAGCGTATTCTCAATTTATGGGCGAGTTTATTGTTGTCTGCGCCGGATGAGCCGCTCGCAGAGTGGGAAATCGAGCAAATTCTGTGGTACATCAAAATAATCAATCCGCAGTTTTTGAGAACCATGATTCGATCGCATATCGAAACACTGACCGAACAGCCGGGGCAACAATCCGTTTCGCGGGAAAGTAAAATATTGGCCGAATACGAAGCTGCTGTTACGCCCAATTCCGGAGATTATTTATTTTTGGACGGTGTATCAAGGCGGCCGGAGATGGCTTCGGCGATCCGGCAAAAGGTGGAAGCGATTTTGAAAAAATGGATGCATGATCTGAGCGGCCCGGATCTGGTTCGAATCGCGCGCGATTTTTACGATCAGGGCCGTTATGATGACGCCGGCCGGTTATTGGGTCAGATCAATCCTCGGGCGACGGAGCCAGAGGTTCAAACAGCGATCGCTCAACTTTCCGAACGGGTTGCGAAGGCGAAGGGTCTTCTTCAACAAATGCGCGATCAATATAAACATTTGAATTTTGAAGAAGCGCTTAAAACGATTGATGAGTTGATGGGTGTAAATCCGGAGAATCCCGAAGCCGCGCGAATCCGTTCGAATATCGAAAAAATTCAACAAGCGCGAACCTTGGTTCAGCAGGGAAAAGGACCGGAGGGAATCGGGATTTTAACAGAACTTCAGGCCGGACCGGCGGGAGACGTCGTCATTAAAGGATTGGTGAGAGCGTTTGAAGCATTTGCGAGCCGCCTTGACGAGGTTTCGGGATTGATGGACGAAAGCCGGTATTTAGAAGCGGAACGTAAGCTTCAGGCGGCTGTTGCCGTCGCGGAGACATCTTGGCCATTTGCGCGGAACCGGACGGATGTCGAAAATTTATTTGAACAAATCGAAAAATCGAGAAGCCTGGTCCGTCAATATCAAGAACAAATTAAAAAAGACGGACCGATTGCCTCTTTCTTTGAAAATGTTCAGAAACTTGCTACATTTCCCGAGCATCGGGACCAAGCGTATCAAAGCATTTTAGAGGAAGCGTTGAGGTCCTTGAATGACGGGCTTTATACAAAAGCCTTTCAATGGAGCCGGCTCGTGTTTGAGTTGAATGCGGATTATCCGGCGTCCGAGAATTATTTGGAACTCGCAAGGATTGTGATTTCACACGCCATGGCGAATTACTGGATGCCGCAATTGATTGACGATGATTTTATGATTGGGGCCATGGTCGAAGCGGAAAACAAACGCGATGAACGGGAGAGACGAGCCAAAGGGCTCCCACCGTCTGCCGCGATTGAATTTACATTCCAAACCATCGAGTTTACGCATAATGGGTTTATTGCGCATGGTATTCCGGCAGAACAATTGAAAGGATTTGTTTGGCGGGGCGATACATTCCGGATTAAGCCGAAAGGGAAAACCGAGGCGTTACAGCCCTTTTTCCGCGTGAAGCAGACCGGGACCGATTCTCTGGAATTTGAACTGCCGAAGGTGTCCGCAGGTTACGATTATATCAAATCCGAGCTTGAAGATGCATTGAAGCAGGGAGGAGCTCTCATCCGGATCAAGAATTCATCGTGGGTGAATCAAAAAGATATGCTGGATGATGTAGTTTCAAATCTCGGGCGGACAGCACACGGACATATCGCTATTGATTTAAAAAAATTGGGAGCGAGTGGTATTTCCGAAAAAGTTTCCAAAGCAACGACGGGAGATCCCCGGTTTGATTTGTTGCTGGGACTTTCTTTGTTTATTTCGGATCCTGCACAAAACGGGCGGGTGAGCGATGAACACGCATTAATTGAAACGACGGTTGAAGCCAAGGAACAAGCCGAAAAACAGCAGCTTGATAAAGCTCAACAGGCGGGTGTTATCGAAGGTCTGATGAGTTCCGTTCCGATCGCGTTATATCAAGGGCCCCCCGGAACCGGAAAAACAACAGCGATTGTTTGGCTTGCGGAATTATTTTTAAAATTGGGACGGAAAGTGCTGATTTTGTCACAAACCAATCCCGGCGTTGACAATGTGGCACTCAAATTGATGGACCGGGAACTTCTTAAAGACGGGCAAGGACCGATTGCCCGCGTTGGAAATAACGAAGAGCCGATTGACCAGAAAGTGTTGGAGCTTTTGTGGAATGTGAAAGAAGAGAAATTGGATTCATTAGTTCGTTTGCGCGCGGCCGGAAAAGGGACATTGACTTTGGGAACGACAAACGGAATGCCGCTTGACTCGGACCTTCAAAAGAGGCCCCAGTTATGGAATGCCGATGTGATTATTATTGATGAGGCGAGCCGCGGAACGGTTCCTGAAACGCTCCTCCCCGTTTATAAATTTAAGGGGTCGTCCAGCGGTCGGCAAAAAGTACTGATTGTCGGAGATCACGAACAATTGCCGGCCTATGGATTGGGGGACGACGACATTAAATTTGCCATGAACGAGTTTCTGATCTGGAAGATACGGGACATTCAAACCCCGTTTGGGACACGGCAGCTTTCGAAAATCTTCGATCCCGCAAAATTGGGGCGATTTAAAATTTCTCTGCTTGAGAACATGATTAATATATTTTTCACCCGGGATGCGGAAGTTTTTCGCGTGACGCAGCCGCCCTTTTATTTTTTCGATATTCAACGCCGGTCCGGCCGTTTGATCGTGGATCTCATTAATTATTTTTATCATGGGAAATTAATTGCCGGGCGTGATGTCGACGGTACCGTCATTGAAGAAGATACAAGAGGAATTTACCGGGAAGAGAAGACCGGGCAAGTGGATGAAATGGGCCGCTTTAACCGCGGCGAAATTAACTTAGCTGTGAGCTGGGTGAACCGGCTTATCAATCGACAGGGTGTCGCGGCGAAGGACATTGCCGTCATTTCGCCTTATCAGAGGCAGGTTGACATGATTTCGGATGCGTTGCTTCATTTTTCGAAAATTCATGAAGCGTTTTCATCTGTTATTTCTGCGCAAGGACCGCCGGCGATTTCCGCAGAATCTGCCGCTGCGTTGAATTTGATATTCCAATCAGAATTTGTCCGTTTCCGGATGCATGAAAATCTTTTCCAGGAGTTCAGCCGTGAAGATCCGACTTTTCGTCAAAAAGCTTATCCCGAGCGGGAAAAAATAATTCAGGAAGAAATGAAATTATTTGATGCGGATGTCCGGCGCTTTATCGCACAGCCGACCAAGGAAATGGCTACGCAATTTCTCCGTGATCTTGACCTTGGGAATTCATTTGTTCCTTCGGCGGATGTGTCAAGCGGCGCTTTTAAAGTGATCACCGTTGATTCGTCGATCGGATCGGAATACAAAGCAGTCATTTTATCGTGGGTCCGTTCAAACAAGGGCGGATCGGTCGGATTTCTGGCGGACCCGGTGGACGGGAAGAAACGCCGGAATGTCGGGATTTCGCGTGCGCAGGACATTTTGATTAATATTTGGGACTCGGAAACGTTTTTAAATTCGACGGATCCTGAAATCAGGCGATGGGCAAAACATAACGTGGGTGTGTTTGATCGTGCCCAACGTTTGGGGGGTGCCGGTCGGGCGGAAGTTCGCAACTTTAAAGCTAACAAGGGTGTCATCCCCGTGCAAACGGGGATCCAGCTGGATTCCCGCTTCCGCGGGAATGACAGCAAACAAAAAGGGGACAGGCAATCGCTCAACTTGAGTCATATGCCTGTCCCCTTTTTCGGTAAACTCGGAACTTTAAACTCGGAACTCGGAACTCAATTCAGGTCCGAAGCCCGTACTGCCACGGTACCGCTGGTTCATTTTATCCGGGAAAAAAATCAGGGTAGTCAAACCGTTTATTTGACGAGTACAAAATATAGCGTCGGAACCGGTGCCTGGCAAAATTTGCCGGAAAATATTTCATCGGCCATGCGTTTACTTTTAAGGCACAACCGGAATGTCCGGGTGATCCAGGTAAGTCCTGAATTGACGGAGCACAGTTTAACGGCGGCTTTCGAACGGGCAGCCGGGCCTTTGGAAAACGATTTCAGAAATGACCGGTTCGAAATCCGTACGCGCCATTTTGACGACTTACCTCCGGGATTGGAACATTTACGCGCAAACGGTCAATTGCGGAAGGGACACATCAAGCTTCTTGAAATTTCCCCGCTCCGGGTGAGGATTGAAACGGACCGGAGCCTTGTTCTGACGGACCAGGCGTTTCGCGAATTAACGGCGCGGGCACAAGCCTACGGGCCTGACATTCGGGCCAAATTGGTGACATTGCTCGAAGGACGAAGCAGCGAGACGCCGAAGTTTGCGGACTTAAATCCACTTCGAGATTTTCCATTGGGGAGCGGAACGAAGGGATTCCTTCGCGTTGTGTATTATGTTTCGCCCGGCAGCAAACATATTTATATCCTGTCGGTCAGCGAAAAAAAGAATGAGACAACGCTGAAAGATCATGAAAAATTGCAATCCATTGCACAAGCTATTCGAAGAACTCCCGACAAAACAAATTTAATTTCCGGCGGAAAATTCCTCGGCACTTATCCGGTTCAAACGGAAGCGGCAACGCGCGAATTTTTGGAGCAAGGGCTGGGGCTGGTTGTCTCGGCGCCCGAAGAAGCGGTTTTGGAAGAAGTCCGGCTTGAACCCGAACCCTTAGCAAACGAACCGAGCACCGATGAATTACGTAGTATGTTTACAGGGGCGATGGAGACGCTTCAATTTATAGCCGAACACCTCGGGATGGGACTTCCGCGGCTGATGGCCGAATGGGGGAAGGGTATTATTGAAAAGAGCGCGAAGCCAGCCGCACGGCCGAAACCGGTCAAGAAAACTTATGCATTAGACATGTCTCAAGGCTATTTGCCCCAAGAGTATAAAGAATGGTTAGCGGGAATCCGTTCTGCGCAGCCGGAAATGGCCGTGACCGTCAATCAGCGAGGGTTGGAGGATGTGGCTTATGTGTTGAAAATTCAAAGAGGTGAGGAAGAATCTATTTCTCCTGTCCGGTTTTCGGGTTTAGCAAAATACAGGCATCTCGAATATTACCTTGTTCCGTTTTACGATGCCGATACGAATAGTTTTGGTTTACAGATCTATGTCCCGCGAAATGGTTCCGCGCTGCTCGGCGAAGATTCGCCGGCCGTGGCCCAGAACCTATCTGTTTCGGAAGTGAAAAAGAATGCGGATTCTGTCGGAGCGATCGTCATTCGCAAAATGGGTAAGCTTTCGGAACAACCCGAAGAGTGGAGTATGGCGATTGCGTCGACCACAACGGAGAAAGACACGCCGGCGAAGCGAACCGCAAGCACGGCGGAGCGGAAACCCAAGGATTACGCGCAGCTGAAGGGAGATGTGTTCGAACGATTGGTTGCGCTTGTTTTTCATCACGTGAGCCAGGGCCGCTTTGATTATGACGGATTTGTGGCGTCCGACCCGCTTTTGTCGGAATATCGCGCTCCCGACTATATATGGAACCGGGGAATTTATGACGCAAAGCTGGGTTCGGACATTGCGGATATCGGGCAAGCCATTATTAAATATACATTGCTCAAAGAATTACATCCCGACCTTTTCGATCCCGCACAACCGGTCACGCTGATTGTTTTGAATGGCGAGGAGCTGGAAGATTTCAGTTTGCCGGGATACGTGAAAGGGAAAGATTACCGGTTCGTCGAGATCAATCAATTTTTAGCGGAAGTGTTACCGGAGGACGCTGTGGTTTCATCCTGGAGCAGAAAAGAATTGGTAGGCCAATTTGAAAGGCTGCGGATCAATGAATTGACGGTTCCCGCATTAGACGAGTGGAGAAAAAAGCTCGGGGAAAAAATTCACGCCGAATCAATCGTAACCAGAAAGACCGTCAAATCCAAATTGACCACGCAGGAATTGCACGGGTTTCTTCGAACCCAGCCGGAAACGGTGCGGGATTTTGTCCGGAGTACAAAAAACCGTGTTGCGGAACACACAAAACAGACGAAAGCCAGATACATCAACGAGCAATATGTCCGGTTGGTGAAAAGGTTGGTCGGGCTTCGTGGTGCGATTCCTGACGGCGAATGGATTAGGGCGAATTTGCCCGAGCATGAAAAAATATTTGACGAAATTCGCGGGTTGATCGAGGAGTCGTTGCTTCTATTGAAAGAAATATTGCCCCGCGAAATTTATCCTGAAGAAGAAACAAGAACTTTGGCCATGCGAAGACGGGTTGCCCAAGCGCCAAGGTCCGGCGTTGATGTGCCAGTCCTCCCAGAATCCATAGCTGAACCGATAGCTCCTTCAGTTGCCGCATCGGGAGCAGAGACTATTATAGAAGCCGAAGAAGCTGAGCCTGAAGCACCGGCCACGCCCGTCATTGCGAGTTCGCCGGAGGCGAACGAAGCAATCTTAGAGCAGGGATTGCCGCGGCAACCAGCAGATTCTCGCCTCGCAATGACACCCGAAACAACCTTACCGGCTGCAGTAAGTCATATTCTTCCGAAAATTGATTTATCACCATTTCAACCCTCCGGCCATTTAGATCCTGCTTTAGGAGTTGAGTTGAGCCGCGGTTTCTTTATCATGAACGATGCGGTGAATACCGCGCTGACGAATCTCGGGATTTTTAAGAAAACACGACTATATGAAAACCGGAATCTTTCGCAAAGAGAATATCACCAGTTTTTAGTTGCGCTCAATGATTTGTCGCCGGTTACCCATGCACAATATTTCAAAAATATCGGTCAAAATACCGAAAGCGGAAGGAATAAGTTAAATCAGGCGCTCAATAGCGGGAGAGAACGAATTCTGTTTGCCGAGACGATGGTGAGAGGACAGCCGCAATTTCTTGAACAAAGTTTGCAAAAGTTTTCTCGTGGCCTTGCTTTCTTTGAAGTGGTAAGACGGCGTTCTGTCGGCCCTCTTTTTAAAGCATTAGGCCAGGAATCGTTATATGCAAAGATCAGAAAGGGGAGATTTCTTTCGCTTTCCGAGTGGGAATCCTTGCAGCTAAGCGTTGGTTCTGCGCGGGCCGATAATCCGAATGTTGATCCGGCGTTGCACGTTCAACTTGAAGTTTTTGTCGAGGAAATCGAGGCAGTTGCTCGCGCTATTAACGAGTTGGCTGTTGCAAATTATGATCAGTATACAAGAACTGTTGCTGCGTCGAGCGGGGAAACAACTCCGGTTCTCCCGCAAAGCGGTCCTTTAGGGCCAGAACCGGTATCGGAGACACCGGCTGACGGTCCCAATATGGGTCAAGGCGGACGCGTGATCGGAAAAATCGATCCTGCTTTGGCGGATCGGTGGGGTTTCCCGCGGGATGTGAAAGTCTTTGAAATGGGGCCGGGTTCATTCATGCAGGACCCGCGTGATGAACTTGAAGCGGAAACAAGACGAAAAGGCGGAGCGGTGATTCAGGATCCCAGGGGATTACGGCTCCACATTCCTGCCGAAAGCATGACTTCTTCCGGGATACCGGAAGCAGCCGAGGGCCCGCGCGAAAAGCCGGCCGTCGTTCAATATATCATTAATGAATTCGGAGATCTGGGGAAAAGCGGAAACGGAATTTTAGATTTAAACGCGGAAGTGAATGAATTTTTAATTGCGGACCAACAAGGAAAACCGGTCCCGGAACATTTGCTCGCCGAACGCAGTATCATGGCGACGATTTATCGCGGGGCCACAGCGGACCGTTCCGAATTCTTTGGAGATATTGACGCTTCGGTGGAAAGAGCCCGTGCGTTTATCAGGTCGGACCTGGGGCCGCGTGATGCCGCGGACGCGATCATCGAATATATTTCCCGCGCGCCGAATCCGTTACTCGAATATTTAGTGTTGTTTCATGTGCATCTGGTGGACCGGCATGCCGGAAACATCAATTATAAAATTTCAGTCCCGTTTGTTGCCGCCATCAACAAAAACTTCGGAGATAAAGCGTTCCAAAAAATCAGAAAATATTTTGATGAGATGTACGTCAAAGAGAATGTGCAGGTTTATCTGAAGTTTTTGTGTATGTTAGCGATCCGGCGGACAGCCGGCGATCCGAAAATTAGATTTGCCGAGACGGTCGGGACTCGCCATCCGCAATACGAACATTTTGTCGCGGCGCTCGTGCCGGATACCCGGAGCTCTTCTTTACCGGCGCGGTTGAAAGAAGCAGACGCGATCATTCGCGCCGATGATTTTTTTGCACAATCGGATGCAACGCTGAACAACGTCATTCGTACGGTGGGCGAGGGATTGCTGTCGTTCTACACGGTAGAGCTCGGACAAACGGTTTCGTTGCTGCAACAAAAAATGTTCTCCCGGGAAGCGACAAAAGACAATATCCCCGCTTTTGTATTTGAAGAAGGGGCGCATTTCGCGGATTTGGTCTATCAAAGCATCTGGTCTGATGACGCAGAATTATCAATGAGTGCTCAACTGCTTTTGATTTCGTTCTTCAGCTTTTCGGAAAAGGGGCCGACCTCTAACGCCGTGTTTAGAGGAGACCGGTCGTGGTTTGGGGATGATTTGTCAAAACTAAGAATGGAATTTTTCAAGCATTATCTGGAGCATCCGGAAGACCGGTATAAGGTTGACTGGTTCAAGCTTTATAGCGGGGTCGATTCCCTGACGCTGAAAGAGATGTACCGGTATGTTCATGATCTTGCGGCTAAGCCGGACATTTCATTCGAGCAGGTCCGGAAACTTTTTGAAGAAGTGAGGGTTTTTGCGCATCTTTTTACCGAAGAAGAAACGGTCCACCGGTATGTTGACGAAGTGCTCGAACCGCTCAGCGCCGGGGTTGGCATCGTAGTGATTCGGGACGTTCGAAAAGCGATTGAGCAGAATGAAGATGGTTCGCCGATAGCAGCCGAACTTATTTTTCTGAGATCGATCTACAGTGAAAAAGGTTTTTCCGGATTTCGGGATTCAATTGAAAAAACAATCCAGGAAAGATTAAGCCGGTTCGCCGCGTCCGGGGAGCCTGCTTCGGGCATTCGAACGGCTGTCGACGTTTTATGGTTTTTAAGCGGAGAAAAGGTGGACCGGCTTACGAAAAAATTAAAACACATATTAATTTCGGCCGGTGATGAGCTGGACCAGGCCGCGATTAATTTATTGGCTTCGCCGAAGAATCGTAATGGTTTAGAAAAGGTCGATCAACTTGCCGAAAAAATTCGGGAAGAACAGCGCAGCGAAGTCCGGGCCTCTTTCGATGAGCTCATGGCGCTGGCCAAGGCGCAACCTGATTTGGTTCCTTATATCGCAAGAAGTTTACGGACCATCGCGCTCGCATTGCCCGGCTCCGCTCAGAGCGGGATGGACGCCGCTTTCCAGCAAATGGAATTTAACGCAAAACTTTTCACGGAAGACCTGAACCGTTTCCTCGATCAACATATCTCCCGTGACTATGCCGGACGTGATTTATTGATTGAAATGGTGCGGAAAATGTTTACGGACTCATGGATTGATTCGCACAGCGAAGGGGAAATCGGTCGTACACTTTTTGGTGTTTTATCATTCATCAAAGAGGCGGGTTTTTTCCATCACGATGCGGACCGGTTCATCAAAATTTTTCTTGAATGGTTTTCTTTTGACAACATCCGGGTAATGGAGCTTGATTCGATCACGTCCAAGGACGAAGCTTTTGACAAACTTTTGGTCACGCTTCCCGAACAGTTGAGATCCGCAGCCGGTTCGCAAGGAAATCCCCGGTCGGTCCTTCGGATTCCCGTCCGGTCGGCCGAGCAGCTTGTGTGGTGGAATGAAATTAATCAGGCCTTTAATCTGGGCTTGGAAATAATTCCCGGATTGAATACCAATCAAACTGTCCCCGCGGCGCTTCGCAGGCAAACGGATTTCGGAAATATTGAAGTCGTGCTTGAAAACGAACAATACTGGCTGAAGCGGATCATGCTCCGGTTCAAGCAGCCGGTCGAGATTCCGTATTTTGGACAAGTTTCTGAAATCACGTTGGTGGCGGCAAATGCGAATACGTTTACGAAGTTTCCCGAACGCTTCCGGACTGCTGCGCAAGCCGCAAAAGAACGCAGCAAAGGGATTGATCATCTTGCGTGGATTAAAGAATTGGCAGCTGATATTGAAGGCGGAAGAGTCCGTATGGAGAACCTGCCGGTGGGTGTTATGGGATTATTAAGCCGGGACGCCAAGGTTCAATTTGTCGCGAAATTAAATGAAGCGATCGGCGACAAGAGCAAAAATATTTCGGAGCAGTGGATTGTGTCGGAAGACAAAGCGCGGGAATTTGAAAGCCAGCGCGCCCAAGTGGTTTCCCAGAAGTTCAATCGCAAACTGACTCGCGAATTGCAAGATCGTGTTGCCGCAGCGAAAACAAGTTTGGATGCGAAACTTCGCGTCATACAGTCCCGGGTTCATCCTTTGTTAACGTTAGATCCGGCGCGGATAGCTACATTAGAAGATGATATCCTGAATTTTGATACAAAATCCAAAGCCATGATCGGAAAATTAGTTGCGGGCCGCGAGACGAATGATTTTGAAACATTAAAAACGCAAGCCACGCAGGCGATCGGTGCGATCGAAACGGCCATTTCAGAGTCCGTCGACGAATTAAAGGAAACCGGTTCGCCGATGGCCATGCATGCGGCTCACATGGACCGGATTGTTGCCGATCCGTCTTTGCGCGCCGAGACCAATTTACAGGAAATATCGATCTTTGAAGTGCTCAACAGAAACGATGAGGCCGGAGGCTTTGAAGGAAACATTGAAATATTCCTAACCATGGAAAAAACGGTGCGGAATCTGCAAAAGTTAATTCGCGAAGGACAGATTTCTCCCGATCAACGGACGCTGCTCGAACGGTGGGAAGCGGATGCCATTGCGCTCCTGGCATTTGTATCGATTGTGATCGAAAAATTTCAAACGGATCAAAGTATTATCCGTGAATATTTTGCCACTTCGCCGGCATTTGAATTTGATTTCTGGGATTCCATTAATGTCTTTTTTGAAACCATCGGTGCGAGTGTTTCGAAAGGCCCTCTGGTACTTTTGTCGGACCGGGCCAAAGACGCAGCCGCATTATTGAATTTAATGATTCCCCGTGAAAGCCTGACGCCGGAGCAAGGACAGCTATTCGATCAATTAGAGAACAAAACGGCGGAGGAGATAGCGCAACAAATTAATTTAGCCCGTAATATGGAAGGAGCCGGTGCTTTGAATAAAGACGTTCTTGCAGGGAGGTATGTCTCTGTGAAAGAGATGATGGCCAAAGCCCCGAAGAAAATTTTTGTGACGAAAGAAGAAATTTTACCTAAATTGCATGAAGCTTTGGCCGGATTATCGAGGCCTTCCGACGAAGTCTTGCGCCAAATGAAACTCGAACTTTTGACCGGTGCGCCGGCGCCTATATTGAATTTTTCCGGGATGTATGCTTACGTGGTGGACTCCGTTGCGAAATCTTTCCTTGAACCGGGACACGATGCCGGAGGGGTGCTTCAACAAGCTTTTTCTGCCATATGGCTCACGCAATCAAGAGAGGCGGATTCCCGGTATCCTTTGTGGGGAGCCGATATTCTTGAAGCCTTTCAAGCGAAAGAGGCAGAGAAGAAACCGGCCAAAAGGCTCCAAATTGATCAGGTCGAAAAGGTGAGAACGTACACGGTCTCTTCAAAAACGCGTGGACAGCAAAAAGTTTTTTATAAAGTGGTTGAGTTGAATGCGAAACAATTGACCGGTCCGCTCGCCCTCGAGGTTCCGGAAAATGCCGTCGCAAAATTAGTCTATTGGCGATCGAAGCAGGGGAAGGGAAAGTCCGAGCCGCTCTTTTTAATTATTGATGACGGGAAAATGCACACGATTTTATGGGCGAGTCCCTCTATTTACGATCATCAAGTGTTCGATCGGGAAGCTACGCCGCTCGGAATGTCTTCGCTATCACTCATTTGGAATGATTATTTCATGTCGGATTCTCAAGTGACGCAAATTTCGCTCAGTGAACCGGCCCAAATGATGCAAGCCATCGGTTTTGTCGTCGGGCTTGAAGCGTCTGAACAAAGTGTCAATTTGCGATTAGAATTGGACAAAGATAAAGCAGCGGAAAAATCTTCTGACTATTTAACGCCCGCAGCTCCTGTTGTCGCGAAAAGGGTATTTGATTCATATTATGGATTGCCTTTTTCTGTTCCCAAAAACGCATTGGAAATTATAAAAACCGCGATGGGGCAAATGAATGCCTGGCACCGGAAAAATAATCCGAATGCTACAGATTCTCTCGATCAAAAATTCGCGGTCGCATCGGCCGCATTACAGAAGCTGATCGACCAAAAGGGGCATGCGTCGTTTTTCAAGATCATTCAAGTGCTTGATCAGATGAATCAATATGTGACCGGAGCACGCCGCGAAGCAGCGTGGTTATTTGAAAGCAAACAGTTTATGGATCATCGCGCCATCGATTTGTTTCAGGCGGGAGATAATGCGTTGACCCGGCAGTATCAAGACCACATCGCCAGCGTTTTTATCAAGTACCGTGCTCCCGGATTTGAAATCCCCACCCTGGGAGCCGATAAACCGGTCTTTATCATGGGTCTTGTTGATTCGTCCGGGAAAATTTACCGGGCGAATTTTGAAACATTTGTTTATACCGATATTGAAGATTCATCGAAACAGGTCCGGTTTAGCGGATTTGATGGAATGTTTCAGGCGACGCCGGGTTGGCAAATTTTGGTGATGGGGCATGAACTTCCGCTTCCGGATATTTCGCCGAAAAATATTTTTGTATTAAATCGTAAAGCATTCGAACAGGCTAAAGCGGCGTCTGCTGCGGACGCGAAACGGGAAAAACCAACGTTTTCATTTCCGGCCGGAGTTTTCACCGTGCGGACCAAAATTCCGGCAGGCAGTACTTTTGACACGGCAAATGCTGACGAGGCAAGAACGGCAATCGATGCCTTTTTTGCGCAGTCCGTCACGGTGAGCAAGGACAAATTGGAAGTGGTTTCGAAAGCCGTAGAAGAATTGAAAAACGCCTGTGAAGAAATGCGAATTTATCCGGAATCCGGAAGATTAGACGACCGTTATGGCCTCAGAGCGTCTTACAAAGAAAGCACGGAGATGATTGATCGTATACGATCGCAAAGCTCCGGGGATGTGGCTTTATCGGAATTTAATCGTTTGGAAAATAATCTGAGAAAACTTGGCGCCAGCGCACGCAAATCGATGAACAAACGGTATAAACCGGAAAGTTTTATGCCGAGAATGCAAATGCTTGTGGTCAATAAAAGATATGTGGGTGCTTACAACGCGCTCAGCGAACTCTCGAAAGAGTTGGTGTTTGATACAGCACCGGTATTATTGAAAGTCGATGTCCCGGAGAAAGGGCCGCATCTGATGATCGGGATTGTTTCCGGAGATAAGCAGGACAATTTGATTGCCACTCCGGAGCGCGGTTTTTTCCGGTCTATTCGAGAGACCGGATTGCGTGTTAATCTTGAAACGTATCCCCAGCCCCTCTCGGGTCCGGAGCTGATGGCACATACCGGCTATTCCTATTTATTGATGCCCGAAAAACAATATTTGTCGGAAAATCCTGTTGCGCCGGAATTGATTCAAGTGATGCAGATTCCCGAGTTGGGAGAAATTCAGCGAGGGGTCGGTGTTGTTCTTTCGCGGTCGCCCGCAGAGAAGCTCATGCAGCCTTCCGGATTGTTTCCCCCGGCTTTCGGAGTGGAATTGGCGAAAGGCGTCTTTATCATGGAGGATAGATTTTTCAAATTGCTCAGCAAATACAAACAGCCGAACCAGCAGAGATCGTTGGACTTGTCTTTTTCCGAAGAACAATTTGACCGTTTTCTGAAAGACTTAGAGCAGGAAATTCCTGCGATGTATCAAGCCCTGGATAAATCTGAAAGCGGGAAAGCGGCTCTGAGGAAGAACCTGAATGAATCGTATAGCCGGTTTTATCGGTCCGCGGAAATTGGGAAAGAGAGTTTACAGGTTCGTCCTGATAAGAGGCAAGTGTTGGTGATGGCTTCGTTTAATGCGGCGTTTAACGTACTTGGTTTGGACGAATATCGCTTTATTCGTGAAGCGTATAATCAAGCGCGTGAATTTTTTCAGATCAAAACCATTGGGCTTTCGGAAAGCGAATTCGCGCAGGTGGGGCGTTTCATCGGCATATTTTTCAAGAAAGACGGGGCAAAACGCGCGCGTGCGCGGACCATTTTATTCAAGCTTCGTGACAACTGGAAAATCGCGGAAGAACTTGTGATGCGAAATTACGAACGGCGATTTGGTTCCCTCTCTGAAACGGAAAAGGCGGCAGAAGCTCCTGTTGATTCCGAACTCTTTGAGCCCGCCGATCCGGCGATTTCCGAGAAAGCGCTTTTTGCGTATTTCAAGCAGCAGGTTGTGACTCCCGAGAGAGAGTTGCTCAAGCTCCGTGGAAATCTTGTTTCTTTGGGGGAAAGGGCCGGTAAATTAAAAGTCGGCGTAAGTTCGGGGTTTACTACCAGTTTGCGCGAAAGCATTAAACTGATTGAGGGCTTGCTGGCGAAACCAGTGGTGAGGATAGAAGAATTTGTGCATGCGAATATAAAAGTACTCGTCGTCTTTAATGAAGTTGGCGCCATTCAAAAAGCGATTGATGAAAAGTATGATGTAGGGCCGGACGGAAGAGGAAAAAAGCGCGAAGCAGCCGAACCGAGCGTGATGAATTTCGTGAAAGCGTATGCGGGGTCCGTGGAAGCGCTGAGGGATTTGCATCGGATGCTGACGCCGGTATCCTTTCGTTATCCTGAATTTGCTTTGGCCGGGGAGGCATTAAGAATGCTTGGCATGGTGGATCCCCAAGGCGAACTGCAAGCAGTTGATCCCAATGAAACCAATTTTCTTAAGCTTGTTCAGAAAAATGGGGCAGGTTGGCAATATTTATTTTTCAGGGAAATGGACGAAGGATATCTCGCGCCGGCGACGCCGAAAAATGTCGTTACGCTTCGCGTTCCACTTCAGCCGGACCACGGGTTTTATCAGAACATTGGCATGGAAGCCGGCGTTGTTGATGCGTTTATTCCACCGGGAATGCGCAATGGTGGGGTGACAGAACCAATAAGGAAACGGGGAGAGGTGCGTCTGCAAAATAGTTCAGAGTTTCGAGTTCCGAGTTTCGGGTTAGGACAAACAGATCAACTCGAAACTTTAAACTCGGAACTAGGAACTCAATTCAGAGCTGAAGTCCGCACTGAATCCTCGGATCCGCTTACATCACAGGCGGAGGGTGAAGTCGAGCATCTTAAGAAACTCAAAATGCACGCAAAAGCCGGTACGCTTGACCAATTTTATTTTTCAATGATCGATTCCGATCTATTAAGTGCCCGGAATGATGCGCTCGGGAAACGCTTTTTCGGAACGCTTGGAAACGAGCCGTCGCCGGATGTCATCATCGCGAATGTCTCGTTATACCGTGAAGCGCGGGAAATCCTGAATCAAGTCATGCAAGGGCAGATCCATCGCTATGTCGGCGGAGACGAAGCGGTGCTGGAGTTTGCCGGTCCCAAAATGGGAAGATCTGAATTTGTTTCTCAACCGGTCGGGTTATACACAAAGGCATTTGAAAACCGGTATGCGATTTACCGGCTTGATTTAAAAGGCTACAAAGAAAAAGACATCCAGGAATTCCAGAAAATGATCCGAACCATGGGATTGAAATATATCGTCGCGGCGGTCCGGCATGGAAATGGGTTTAATTTGCTGGTCAGGAAACAAGGCCCCGGCGTGTCATTGCGAGATGGCGGTCAGAATATTGTCGAAGCAATCTCAGAAGTGTCATCCCCGCGTACGCGGGGATCCAGCTGGATTCCCACTTCCGTGGGAATGACATCTTCCCCTGACAGCACGTTTTTTCAACGCGTCGAACTTGCGCGACTCATGAACGAATTAAAACTTCCGTCCGGGCGGTTGCTCGCAGTTGAGTTTGAAAATATCCTCACCATTTCTCTCGGCGCTGTTTCCGCCAAGCAAGTGCTTGATTATTTGGTCACGCAGACGACGGATATGGAAAAGGAGACAGGCAATCGCTCTCTTTTGAGTAATATGCCTGTCCCCTTTTCCGGTTCGAATTATTGGGTCGACGAGGCCGGTAAGCTTCGCGAAGACCGGCTGGATGAATTCTATATATGGGGATTGCGCTTCGCGAACGATGCGCTTTCAAAAGCAAAACAAAACGGCCGGAATCAAAATTATGTCCTTTCTTCCATAGGATGGATCGGAAATATCGTTCCCGAAGGCAAACGGTTATCCTCCGAGGCTTTCAGTCAGAAAGTGGTTGAGTTAAGAGAAGCGCTTGAACAGAAAAAGTTAGCGAAACAGGCCGAAGAAGGGATGCTTCGCGCTCACCCGGATCCCCTAACGAAGACGCTGGATATGGATACGTTTAAACATCATTTAGCCCATGGAAGGATGAACAACCTCATGTTGCTGTCCGTCCGGGATTATTTTGCGGAGCACGCGATTTTAGAAAAGAAATCGGCCGGCCGCGCATATCATAGGCTTCAGAGCGGGGACGGCAAAAAGGATGGCATTGGATATCAGAACGGAAACCGGGTGCTTCAAAAACTTGCTGAGTTGGTGAAGGAAGATCTTTTGCGCGAAGCCCGGGCGCCGAAACTCGTCAGCCGGATTCCTCCCGACGGATTTTTGGTGGGGAAACGTTACCGGGGATTAGGAAAGAAATTGCGGACACCGGAGGCATTGCTTCAAAGCCTTGAAAGCATGAATCAATCTTTGGTTGGGGCCTTCCCTGAATTTTCACTTCAGCCGCATTTTGTGCTGTATGACATTCCTCTCGATCAATTTCAACAAGCTTCCGAGAATTTCCGGAATCTTTTTCCTTCTCCTCTCAGCCTGGTCAAAGGCCTTGAATGGATTCTGGACGTGATGTCACTTCCGACATTCGATGAACCGCTCGACGGGCTCCGGGAATTGGTGGATGTTCATGTGAGTCCTGCAGGGAATGCGATGCTCCTTGAATTTAATCCGGCGAACGCCGACCGTTTGGTTGAGATGTACCGGAAGGTTCAGGATGAAAAATCGGAGGCGGCGCTTCAGAAATTGGGATGGAGCGCTAAGCCGTTGTCGGATAATGACTTAGGAAGATCGGAAGTGCGCAATGAAAACAGTTTCGGGTCTCGAGTTTCGGGTTCCAAACAAAAAGGGGACAGGCATATGATTCAAGTTGAGCGATTGCCTGTCCCCTTTTTCGGTAAACTCGAAACTTTAAACTCGGAACCCGGAACTCAATTTAGCGAGATTATCGACCGGGTTTTCCTCCGCACGCCGGACGCAACAGACATTTCGGGTTTTACAAAAGCGTTGGCAGTTTTAAGAAATTCCGGAATGACTTACGAAGAAGCGTTGTCCATATTGCGGCAAGCGGTTGTGAGTGAAATCAACAGGATGAATGATTCTACGGATCCGTTTACCGAAGAAAATCTCGCCCGTGCGACGGACCTTGCCGAAGCCATTCAGTCAATCAAAGAAGTGACAATGGTTGATTACAAAATCAGCGAAGAAGATTTAGCCATGATGTCATCCGAAGCGCGCGACCTGTCCTCGCAGTCGCGGCGAGGGGGAAAAGTTGCCGCTGCAAGGGCCGAATCGGTGGTCCGGAAATTGCATGACTTCGCGAGCCAGGCGGCAAATTCAAACCTTCATATTATTCCGCGTATTTCAATGCCGTCATCGCTGAAGCCGGTGATGGATAACATTCCGGTGAATCAGGATGATCCGGTGCGAAGAATTATTTCGGTGACCGGAAAACAGATGCAGGTTATTTTCACGAATAAAATGCTTCCCAACTCGGAAACATTTTTCGGAAATGACCCTGCGATTACCATTGCGACTGCGGTAACCGGCATCAAGGGCCTCATGTTTGACGCGGGGCAGGATGCGAACGGAGTCCCGTTCAGCTATCGCGGCGAGAAAGAGACGGGGACCGCCGCACAGCTTTTCACGGCGGCACTCGTTGCGCTTTCCAAGAAGACCGTTGAATGGCTCAGGCGGCATGACGACCGTATTCAGGTGGAAAGCCGGGACGCGCTGAGCGCATTGGATCTTGTGATTCACGTTCTCGCTCAAGGTATCCGCTCTGAGCAGCTGACCGGTTCTGCCGCATAATTGAAACCGGTTTGAAGCAAAAAAAAGGGGACAGGTCCTGCGTCACTTGAGTCTGGACCTGTTCCCTTTTTCGCTTGCAAGTATTCCCGCCTAAGGTTACCTTATGGGCTAAATTGACTGACTGGAACTGAAATAGTTCACTTGTATGAAAATCCTAATGTCCAAGCACGCAATGACGCAGGGAAATCCCAAAAAATTAAAGTCAAAATTGGGGATTGAAACATTGGAGCTTCCTTGGTCATTGAGGATTTGGACATTGGACATTTAAGCACGAATGTTGAAAAAATAGAAACCATCAATTTTATGTCATTACCTGAATACGAAAATACGTCAACTCCTAAAAGGCTCGGTTACCGGATGCCGGCTGAGTGGGAATCCCACATTTCGACGTGGCTTGCCTGGCCGCATGACCACGAAACCTGGCAGGATGAATTACTCATTCAAGTGGAAGAAATCTATCTCAAGATGATTCAGGAGCTTCACCAGGCGGAAGAAGTTCACCTTTTGGTGGATGATCAATCTGAAGAAGATGAAGTGGTGGAAAAATTGAAGAGGCATGATATTGTCAGCAATATTTTCTTCCACCAAATTGAAACCGTTGGTCCGTGGATTCGGGATTATGGCCCGACCTTTTTACTGAACGGCGAAGGCAAATCCGCTTATTGCGATTGGATTTTTAATGCGTGGGGTTTTAAATATGATCGCCAGCTTGCCGATAATGAAATTCCCGAGATTCTTTCGGACGATCTTTATATGCCGCGTTTTCGGCCGAGAATTGTTCTGGAAGGCGGCTCGATTGACGTGAACGGAAAAGGGTTGCTCATCACGACGGAACAATGTCTTTTAAATATGAACCGGAATTACGGAACGGAGCGCGAAGAACTCGAGCGGATTTTAAAAGAACATTTGGGGATTGAGCAATTCATTTGGCTACTCGGCGGGTTGTTCGGCGACGATACGGACGGGCATATCGACAATGTAGCAAGGTTTGTGAATGAAAATACCCTGGTGATGATTGACGAAGATGACCGGACAGACGTGAATTGTGACATGATCCGGCGGAATTGGAGGATTCTCGAAGAAAACCGCGCCGGAAATATGGGGATGCTCAATTTCATTCGCTTGCCGATGCCTCGAAAAATCATGGCTGGTGAAAAAAGACTCCCGGGGTCGTATGCCAATTTTTATATCGGAAACGAAGTCGTTCTGGTTCCTGTTTACGGGGACTCGAATGATTCGAGAGCGCTCGGTATTTTGCGGGAATGTTTCCCGAAGCGGCGCGTAGTGGGTGTCCCGTCGGGCGCGCTGCTCGTCGGCGGCGGTGCGATTCACTGCGTGACCCAGCAGCAAGCAGCAGAACCGGGTACTTGAGACCGGTTCTCAAAGAAAAAAGGAACAGGTCCTGACTCAAGTGACGCAGGACCTGTCCCCTTTTTATAAATCAGGAGGAACACATGAGACTTCAGGTTTTTTTATCAAAATGCGGAATTTCAAGCCGCCGCAGCGTGCTTGAAGAAATCGAAGCGGGGAAAGTTTCCATTAACGGTGACGTTGTCCGGATTCCTTCCTATCCGATTTTTCCCGAAAAAGATTATGTGACGTATGAAGGTAAACCTGTCCGGATAGAGACAAAAGTATATTATATGTTTCATAAGCCCAAAGGTGTCATTACGACCGTCGAAGATACGCACGGGCGGGAAACCGTCCTCGATTTTTTTAAGCATGTGAAAGAGCGAATTTTTCCCGTTGGCCGGCTCGATCAGGACACAACGGGATTACTCATTCTGACGAATGACGGCGATTTAAGTTACCGCCTTACACACCCGAAATTCAACGTGAAGAAAATTTATGAAGCGCTGCTGAATAAACGGATTCCGCAATGCGATGTGATTAAACTCGAACGGGGAGTGGAACTCGAAGACGGGAAAACCGCCCCGTGCCGGATTAAATTTTTAGGCGCTCGCGGCGACCAATGCATTGTCGAAATTGTTCTTCATGAAGGCAAGAAACGCCAAATCCGGCTCATGTTTGAATCGATTGGCTACAAAGTCCTGGAGTTACACCGTAAAATTTATGGACCGCTTGGCCTAAAAGGCCTTCCCCCCGGGAAATCCAGGGAACTTCTTCCCGAGGAAGTTGCAAAACTCGAGAGTTACAGCCAGGGAGAAGTCGCAAATCCCAGGTCCCGTCACGCCCAAGCTAAGAAAGAATTTCACTCCCGCGGATGGAAGCCCAAGGGTATTTGAAACGGGTTCTCGTAGTATAAAAATCCGAGATCCGATACCCCGTATACCTTGAGGATCGGCTTGAATGCCCCAAAAAAGTGTTTTTAATTACAACCGGCAAGGATATCTTATATCGATTGTGCGTCGCGACAGCTCCGGAAAATTCTTGTCGATCATTTACAGTAATCAGCGTTTGCGAAACAAAAAAATATTTATGTGATTGTGACGCGGCAAGGGCGAATAAAAATTCTCGGTGGCATTGTTCCAATCAGCGTATACCAGGTTTTAGAAACAGCCCGGCAGATGGAAAAATAAAAAAGGGGGCAGAACTACCATTTCCGATGGGGGACAGGTTTTGGTTTATTGGAGTCAGAACCCGTCCCATTTATTGCTGTTACGCTTTTCCCGCCGAACCGAGAACGTGTTCGTTTTTATGTTTATACATCGTGATGAGTGCGTCGCGGGCCGGGCCTAAATATTTTCGAGGATCGAATTCTGCCGGTTTTTCCGCGAATGTTTTTCGGATCGCTGCCGTCATCCAAAGCCGTCCGTCGGAATCGATATTGACTTTGCAAACAGCCGATTGCGCGGCGCGGCGAAGTTGTTCTTCGGGAATTCCCACAGAATCTTTCAGCCCGCCTCCGTTTGCATTGATGATCCGGACCGCTTCAATCGGAACGGAGGATGCGCCATGAAGCACAATTGGAAATCCGGGAAGACGTTTTTCGACTTCTTCCAGGATATCAAAACGAAGCGGCGGCGGAATAAAAATGCCGTCCGCGTTTTTCGTGCACTGGGAAGGCTTGAATTTATTTGCGCCGTGACTGGTTCCGATTGAAATCGCAAGAGAATCAACGCCGGTTGCTTTCACGAATTCCTGAACGTCTTTCGGATCGGTGTAAGTTGAATGTGCGGCGGAAACCTCATCTTCAATCCCTGCCAGTACGCCGAGTTCGCCTTCGACGGTGACATCATTTTGATGCGCATATTCGACGACTTGTTTCGTGATTTTAATGTTTTCCGCGAACGGATGGTGGGACGCGTCAATCATGACGGACGAAAACCCGGTTTCAATGCAGGATTTTGCAAGTTCAAACGTGTCTCCGTGATCGAGGTGAAGTGCGATCGGAATTTCTTTTACCCCTTTTTCTTTTGCGTGAACTTTCATCATTTCGACTGCGCCTTGCCCCATGTATTTGAGAAGGGTTTGGTTGGCATATTTCCGGGCGCCGCTTGAAACCTGCAAAATGACCGGTGACTGTGTTTCGGTGCAGGCAACCATAATGGCTTGAATCTGTTCCATGTTGTTAAAATTGTAGGCGGGAACGGCATATTTTCCGGCCATGGCTTTTTTAAACATGTCCCGGGTATTGACAAATCCTAATTGTTTATACGATACCATGTTGAACCTCTTGGTTGGTTTTATTCGGATGTTGCTTGATTATTCATTATGATCATTGCAGTAATTTGGCTTATTATAATGGAAAAAATATTCCTGAACAGCTAAATTTTCTTGTTTTAAACGGCATGCGGGCCGGCGTGTCCTGCGTTTTATAAAATCGATGAGAAAGGCGGGTTAGGTGATGGACAAACAAAAGCAGGTGTTGTATATTACGTTCCTTATCAGAAATTTTTTGAAAAGAAACCCCGAACGTGTTGCATTTTGGAGGCAGATTCCGGTGCGGCAGAAAAGGAGTTCAAGACATGTCAGTCGTTGAAATTACAGATGCAAATTTTCAATCGGAAGTTCTGGAATCGCAAGTCCCGGTATTGGTTGATTTCTGGGCGGAGTGGTGCGGACCGTGCAAAATGTTAACTCCGATTGTCGATAAATTAGCGGAAAATTATAAGGGAAAAATGAAAGTTGGAAAAGTCAATGTCGATGACAATTCGGAAATTCCGCAGCAGTACGGGATTCAGGGAATTCCGACCCTGATTCTTTTTAAGGACGGCCAAAAGGTTAATCAAGTGGTCGGTTTTCAGCCGGAGGAGCGTTTGAAAAGTTTGATTCAGTCGGCGTTTGGCTTATGAAAAATTTACCGGAAACCGCAGAAACAAAAGAAGCGATCAGTGAAGGGGCTGTTCAGAAAGTCCCGCTTTCGGTGGTCATCCTGACTCATAATTCGGAAAAGAAAATTGAAGATGCGCTCAAAAGTGTTGTCTGGGTGGATGACATTGTGATCGTAGACGATTTGAGCACGGATCGAACCCTCGACATTGCGAAAAAATATACGGATCGTATTTTTAGACGCAAATGGGAACTCGAGGGCGTTCAGCGGAATTTTGCCTACGATCAGGCAAAAAATGAATATATTTTGAGTTTGGATTCAGATGAGCGCGTCACGCCCGAACTTGCGCGCGAGCTTCAGGAACTCGTGCAAAAAGGTTTTGAATTTAACGGTTATGATATTCCGCACCGGAATTATTTCGGGGATTTTTGGATCCGGCACGGCGGCTGGTATCCGAATGCAAAAACAAAATTATTCCGGAAATCAAAAATGCGTTATGAAGAGTCCGAATATCATCCTCCGATGTTTATGGAGGGCAAGCGGGGGCTGCTGAAAGGTGAGCTGATCCATCTTGCGATCGATAATTTCTCGAACATGATCGGGAAATTAAATCATCAGACAACCTTCGAAGCAAAAAAATGGGTGCGCGAAAAACGGAATATTAAATTTCCGACGCTGGTGAGGAAAATGTTGCACCGGTCTTTCAAGGCATATTTTCTCCAATCTGGTTTTCGTGACGGATGGATCGGTTTCATGCTCGCGCTAAACGGCGCGTTTTATCAATTGCTCAGTTACGCGAAGTATTGGGAAGCCAAAGAGCGGGAGGCCGGGCGGTTATGATCGGAAGGTTTTGGCCAAAACCGGCTTTTATTTTTGGATTAAGTTTCATTTTGGTGGTGGGGTTCGTTCCGCCTCTTTTCGCGAAAACGGAACCGAAAGAAGTGGCCAAATACAAACTGAATCCGGCTGAAATTCAAAAAGCGTTGAATCAAGCCGGATTGTATACCGGGTCGATTGATGGGATTATCGGCGCCAAAACGCGGCGTGCGATCCGTGAATTCCAAAGTCAAAACGGGCTTCTTGCGGATGGAGTTTGCGGTCCGAAGACATGGGAAAAGTTAAAAACGCATCTTTCAGGCAAGTTTGAGACGTCTGAAAAATCCCAAAATACAAAACAAAACCAAAATCAGGAAACTGGTGCTGCTCAAGACGCGCGGTCATCCACGATGATCGAAAACGGGCTTGCGGATGATTTGTTGCGTGAGCTTGAACCCAGGTCCCGGACACAGGGCAAAGAAGATTTAAGGAAAAGGCTTATATCGTGATTAAAAAAATATGGGAATGGTTGTCGGGCGGGGGAAAAAAACAGGGTGATAATCGGCCGTTACAAAAAAAACCAGCAGCCGCTCAAGGTTTCCAATCCGAGCAAGTTTCGTCCGGCGGTGTTGTTTATAAAAAAACGGGGACGAATATTGATATTTGCATGGTGATGCGCCTTGTGAATCGAAGGGAAATTTGGTGTTTACCCAAAGGACATTTGGAAGCAGGGGAAGGTTTTGCCGAAGCGGCTCTCCGGGAAGTTCGGGAAGAGACCGGTGTTCATGCGTCGATTGTTTCACCGCTCCGCGCGATTACCTACTCATTTTATGACCGGGAAAATAAAAAACGGGTTTCAAAAACAGTTCATTTTTTTCTGATGAATTATTCTTCGGGTGATTTGGCGGATCATGACGATGAAGTGACTTCGGCTAAATGGTGGCCGGTCGGAGAAGTCTTGAGCCGGGCCGCTTATCCCGGTGAAAGAGAAGTCTTGGAGCTTGCTATCAAACAATTGGTGTGACATGGGGAAATTAATCGTTCGGATTTATGATTTTTCATACTCCACGTTCATGTGGTTTGTGTTTGGAATCGGAGTCATCGTTTTTTTCTTTTTTGTATGGATCACTTACCTGATCATTTGTTTGCCTGATCCCGATCGAAAAAGTATGCATTTCCTCATTTCGTTCTGGGCTAAATTTTCGTTGCTGATCTGTCCCATGCTGAAAATTAAAATGACCGGCGGAAAGAATTTGGACCCCAAACGGACTTATATTTTCGTGGTCAATCATCAAAGCCTGTCCGATATTTTGGTGGTTCTGTACCTTCAATATCCCTTCAAATTTATGGCGAAAAAAGAACTATTTTCGATTCCGTTTTTCGGGTGGGGGATGGAGCTTACCGGATATATTCCTCTTGTGCGGGGCAACCGCGAAAGCGGAAAACACGCACTTGACTTGGCGAAAGCCTATCTTTCAAGGGGGATGTCGGTTTTGATGTTCCCCGAAGGGACGCGCAGTCCGGATGGAACCATCAAAAATTTTAAACGCGGAGCGTTTCGCCTTTCGGTTGAGCTGGGAATCCCGGTGGTTCCGATCGTTCTTGACGGGACGAAAGATCTCATCTCGAAAGGGAAACATTTGATTCCGCGAAAACGGGTTCCGGTTGAAGCGGTGGTCGGAGAACCTTGTGAGCCGCCTAAAATCACCCGGGAAGTCCACGAAATAGATATCTTTATGGGAGAAATCCGTTCCCGCATGATTGAAGCCCTTCATCAAATGCGGGAAAATCGGAAACGCGCCCCCTCACCCTAACTTATCATACTTTCTCCGGTGTAACCTTGTGATTACAAAACGGGCATATACACGCAATTTTTAGAATTGCTTTCTTACAATACGGGCAAAAAAGCGATTCGGAATTGCGCCGTTCTTTTTCATAGTGCCATATTTGTCTCAGGTATTTTACGATAATGGCTATCAGGGTTCCTGCCAGCAGGAGTGAAAAGATTTCCCATTCGATAGGCCTAAAAAGCGGCGGAAGGTTCAGGAAAAGATGACCGATCCACAATAAATAGCAGAAAAAAATGACCAAATAAATATGATAAAACATGTGTTCGGTCGGGACCGAACTTTCGATTCCGAAAAGGCGGCGTAAAATAAGAAAAGTAATTCCGCCGATGACAAGAAACGGAAGCGTGAAAGTGAGTGTGTTTTCCATCATGACTTGAAGACGGTATTTGAAATCGGCTTGGGTCAGGCGGCTGATCAGCACTTTTTCTTCCGGAGGCGTGATGCCTTGGGCTGTGAGCTGGGAACGGACGTGAAAGGTAATGATTTTTGCGTCGTTTAAATTAAACAGTTTTTGACGAACGCCCAGCCGGTCCGGTTGTTCGAGGGACTGGCAGAAAGCAAGATATTCCCGGGCCGCATCCTTTGTTTTTTCTGCTTCAGCCAGAATGTCTCCATAGAGCAAATGTGCGGCGGCGTTCTCGGCATAAGAATCGGTTGCGTTTTTAAGCAGCCGTTCGGCCTCCGGTGGATTTTCTTTTTTTAAATAAAGGATTCCTCCCGCTATGAGGCTCCTAAGCGATTGCTCCAGGCTTTTAAACAGGATGGCATTGTGTTGAATCAATCCCATTTGCCCGAGCGAATTTCTTCGGTTCTGAAAGGGCGAAAGGCCTGCGCGTTGCTGAGACATTTGCGCAAGTTCTTTTTTAAAACGGTCGGCTCGTTTCAAGATTTCTTCGACAGCAGCTTTATAGCGTTCGACAATGATTTGCTGAGAATTCATTTTCTTGACAGGCGCATAAGCGTGGGCGCTATCCGATGCGCTGATGAAAATGAAGAATATTGAAAAGAAAAGAAACCGGAATTTTTTCATCGGTGCTTTATAAAGATTTCATGTTGCATTGATAGTTCGCTTGGTTCACAATAAATACAAATATTCGCCGCTTCTATTATCGTAAGAATAAAACGGGGAATTGAGAGTTTTTTTAAAGAATCGCTGATATTAGACGAAATAACGGTAGATGCTATTGAATAAGTCTGTCATCCCCGCGAAAGCGGGGATCCATGAATCGTGGATTCCCGCTTTCGCGGGAATGATACTTGTTGTGGCATATAAAGTCGGTTTAGATTGATTTTCTAAAATTTATAGTAAAGGACAAGGAAAAACATGCTAAGTGTTTTAGTTTGGATAGGAATAGTTCTATTGGGGATAGCGATTTGGAGCATTTTGATAGAACCCCATTGGTATCGCTTCCGCAGAATGAAACTTCGGATTCCCGGAAAACTTAAAACGGCGGTTACGATTCTTCACCTTTCGGATATGCATTTCACAAAACGAGTGGGTTTAAAGAAGCTTTTTTTTCAAAAACTTGCGATGCTAAATCCGGATCTGATTTTTATCACCGGAGATACGATTGAATCGGATGCCGGGATTGAGACCGCGGTCCGGTGGATTTCGGGGCTCCGGGCCCGGTACGGCATTTTCTTGGTTCCGGGGAATCATGAATATTACGATTATCGATTGATGGATCATATCCGCTATCATATGGGTGTGAGCAAGATTTCCGTGCACCGGAATGACTCAAAACGTTTTTTCGAAGCGGTCAAGCGAGTCGGAGTGAAAGTATTGATCGATGAATCGATTGAACTCAGCGTGCATGGAAACGCGCTCTTTATTTCGGGGACGGACGATCCGCTCACACAAAAAGTTGATTTCAAACGAACCTTTAAAGGGATTACACCCGAACGGCTCAATATTTTATTGACCCACCATTTGGATTGCATTACTCAATTACCGACCAAAGATGTCGACCTTGTTTTTTCCGGACATACCCACGGAGGACAAATCCGTTTGCCCGTGATCGGGCCGGTTTTTTCGGGACTTAAATTACCGCGTTGTTATGTGGACGGGCTGAATCAATATGAAGGAATGACTATTTTTGTTTCCCGTGGGCTGGGTGCCGGTAAATATTGTTTGCCACGGATCGCTTGCCGGCCGGAAGCGGTTTTGTTTGAGGTTGAGGGTTGACTTTTTTGCGGCCATCGGGTATGTTTTGAAAGAGGTTTTAATTGATGATGCATCGAAGAAAAGTAAATTCGCACGAGCAAAAAATAGAAGAAGCCGAGATCGGGTTGCTCAATTCACGCCAGCTCGATATGATCCGTTCTCAAATTCGCCGGAATACGGCAGCGGTTGATCACTCTATCCGCGCGATTGATCTTCTGGTCAATAAAGAGAAATGCCCGAAAGACACCAATACCTTATGGGAGTTGAGAAAACGGTTGTCGCTTGCCATGGAGGAAAATGATACCTTCCGGAAGGTATTATGGAAGCATTTACAGCTTGAAGAGTATGTAAATCCGAAACCGGGTATGTATCTTGATCCGGTTTCCTATCTGATTATGCGAATTAAATCCCGCCGGCAGGCTCTGGATGCCGAGCTTTGCCTAAAATAATGCTTGAGAAATGTCCGCATTTTGTTTTTAATGGGAGCTACGAGTTGTCTTAATTCAATATTGAACTAACCCGACCTTCTCATCGATTTTGCGAATCGAATGAGAAGGTCGCTTTGGGCGCAATAAGATGCGCCCAAAGTTTTGCGGCGTTGTTAAATTAAGGCGCAAAAGATAAGCCCTGCGTTGCAAAGATACAAACCATCTTTGCAACGCAGCACTTACGAGCGGAATTTTTTATTAACGATGAGAAATCAGGGCTAACGTAAGGAGTGTTTGATTATGGCGAAAGAGGAAAAAGCAGAACAAGCGGTTGCGGAAAAACCTGCCGAAGGGCAGGCGAGTAAGCGGCTTAAAATTTCAAGCATGACAATTGAACAAGTCGAGAAAGAATTAAAAAATATCGAGAAGACTATGGGAGGTTTTCAATCCCGTTATGCCTGTCATTTGTTGAGCCGGAAAAAAGAGCTCAAGGGTAGTAGTTGAGAGTAAACAAGAAGAAAAAGGGACAGGTCATGGTTCCATGAAATTATGACCTGTCCTTTTTTTTAACGAACGACAGTTAAATCCGAAACTAATTTTTCCGATGCAGTGTTTTTAATAGGACTTGCTTCTGCTGTCGTTGTTGAGGTGTCGGTGTAAAGGCGTTTCCGGGTTGATTCTAATTCGCTTCGTTGTTTCCGGACTTTTTCCTCATTCGACTTTTTATTTCGTGATAGTTCCACCATTTCATTTTTCGATCTCGCAAACTTTGTAATCAGGTCCGATTCTTTATCCCGCTTATTTTTTTGGGCGATTTCATTTCCTTTCTTTTGGCCCGTTCCTTGTTGGGTCTGGGTATCCACAATTGTTTTTCGGAGTTTCTCTCTTCCTGTTTGGATCGGATTTTCTGTTTTGACTTTTTCATGTGTGGCTATTAGTTTTTCCTTCGATTCCTTTTCTGCTTCGGCAATAGCGGCTTCGTCCTGTTCCTCGGAGTCTACACTGAAACCAAGATAGCCCATGAAGTCTTTTAATGCTTGCGCTGTCCATGAAAGTGGCACGTCGAGATCGTTGGACGGTCCGGGCATTTCTGTTAGCGTGCTATTTACGGACATTGTTGTTCCCATCGTTCTGCTCTTTTCTTGAACCATGGCGATTCCCATCGTTTCGCTATTTTCCTGAATCATGTTTACTTCCGGGGACGGAGTATCAGAAATTGTTAGCGTGTCATTGGGTGTGGTTGCGATTATTTCCGTGACCGCAGTGGTTTCCATTTCAACCAATGCCGAATAATAATTTAACATTTCTTTTTCCGTTGTTCTTCCGTCGGCATTTCCGTAGATTGTATCAGAGGTTTCAAATGCGTCACGATACCTGACATTGGTTGCGGTTTCCATGATTTCTTGTGAAACAATCGAATCATAATCTGTCTGGAGGACTTCATAGGCCACAGAGGCGTCTTCGTCCGTGATTTTGAGTTCTTTGGGTGTTTCGATCAAATTAAAATCGTTCACTTGTTGTTCGGTCAGTGTTTCTTTCTCAAAGGCATTCCAGAAATTTGCGATGTATTCGATCCAGTTTGATTTGGAAGGTTTGTCTGTCAGATTTTTAGCTCGTGCGACACGTTCACGAACCAACTCGTCGCTAAGCCGCATCAGCTCTTTCCATTCCGCGGTATTAGTCTTGAATTCCTTTAAATCGGTGGTTTGACTTAAAAATCCGGGGGACGTTTGCGCATAAGCGTTATCAATGGAAACAGAAGCAGCTTCCGTTTCAGGATTTTCGGCCGTTGATTTTGTCGCTTGCTGTGTATTGGTCTTTTGATCGGCTTGATAATCCTGAGCGTTCAAATAAGTCGAAAGTAAGAACAAAGAGCAAATTAAAATAAAGCCGGTTGTAAGCCACTGTCTGATTTGTGGATTTCGATAGGTCGTTTTCATTTTCTGGATACCTCGCTTATATAGAATCTATACTTTTCTCTACTTATATAATGCCTGTCATTTGAGGGATTTGCAAAAAAAACCCGCTAAGCGGTCGAAAACCGCCCATAAGCGGTTGTTTAGGCCATATAGGCGGTAACCCTTTTATTATTAAGGATTTATGAATATATTTTCTTGACAAAACTGACTTTCGCGGGTACTTTTTATTTCAGAGGTCCATAATTATGTTCACAACAAAGAAAGTGATTGTCGTCATAACGATTCTAACGGTTTTATCTTCGGCTCCGTTTGTGTGGGCCATAGAAGAGTTCAATCCGCATGACCCAAAATATTATAGGGAACCTGATTCACATTCTGTTCCGGTTGAAACCGTTATCGCTAATTCGGTGCCGGAACCGTTATTATTGACACCCGATGAATTGAAACGCGTTTTGAAATTGAAACCATTGGTGGATGATTTGCCGGATCAGAGAGATAGCACAATAGATCCCGTCGATCAAGCGCATCTGCCGCCAATCGACAAATTGATTAATGGCTGGCAAATCGGTCAGGGAAATGAAAGGCGGGAGTCTGACGGCGGATTTTCCGGGCGGGAAAATTTTGAAAACGATCCAACCGGCATTCCAAGCCTGCTCGATTTTATCCGAAAAAATGACGCCATCAACCAAAACCAACCGTTACAGAATTTGCAAAAAACCATGGCCGACGATATGGATCGTTGGTCTCTTGAACAACCGGGAGCAATGAATTTGTCGGAAAAAGCGCGCAATGCGATGGATGCATCTCAGAAAAACCGCGAACAAGATTTTGTTGTTCTGGATGAGGTTGAATTTACGCGAGGAATCAAATTGATTCACGCACTTTTAAATCCGCCGAGCCAATTGCATCCGTGGCTTAAATGGCTTTTTTATGCAAGCCGTATTACGCCGGCCATGCTTGATCTTTATTATAAGGCACTTGCGAAACGGGATCAGATTTATTTATTGGCAGCCCGAAGCGAAGGGAAGTTGAAAATACGGTATAATCATAAAATTATGGAAACGCCCGTTTACATTTGGCCCGATCAGGCCGAAGGCCCCTATGAACTTGTCATGGTGCCGGAAAGGGGAATGAATCCTTTGCGTGGAGCCTTAACGAGTCAACCTCAACTGAAAACCTCAACCCCCTCTTCATAAAATGATATTCAAATCACAACCAATTCGATGGTTCCGCCTGATATTTTTGGGATCATTGATTGCGGGATGCCTTATTTTTTGTCATTCACAAATTTTTGCGGCAATGTCTAAGGAAGAAATCCTCAGCCGGTATGAGCAAATTATTGTGAAGACTAATCAAATGAATGTTTACGGATATGACCTTCAAGAGGTGACGTTTAAATTGAAAACCATGACTCAAATCCTTTTGGATAATAAACTTGATAAAGCAGAGCGCTTGTTAAGTGAGATAGAGAGGAATTTAAAGGTGATTGAAGCCAAAGGGCCGGAATCGATGCATCGCGAGAGACGTCTCGCGTGGCTTGAAGTTTATAGCGATCTGATCCAGCAGATGGCCATCTTCATTGTGTTGGGACTTATCCTGTTGCGATTTTCTTTTATTAAAGAAAGCCTGATGTCCGGGGCGCCAAGTTGGAGGTCTATCTGGAAAATTATTTTTGCAATCAGTTTTGTTTCTATCTTTTCCGCGTCCTTCGGATTGATCCGTTATGGAAAATCAGCTTGGTCATTTGTGGATTTACAGGTGATCTGGGTGGGCATTAGCGGGCTGATTGGCGGGATTTGGGTAGGGCTGATTGTGGGGCTCGCCAACAGTTTGTTCCGGTTGATTGTGATTCCCCAGTTCGGGATTTATTTTATGTTGCCTTTTTTTGCCGGTTTGATTTCAGCCTTGTTTTACCACCTTCAGCGGCGCCGCCCGATGGGGCTTGTCTATTTACTTGTGGCGGGGTATTTCGTTGGATTCCTTCACAGTATTTGCGTGTACATTCCGATTTATCATTATCTGCCCGGTTGGACTTTTTTGTTTGCGATTGCGTTTTTGTCGATTATTGAAGGAGGAATCATTTTTATCTTTTTTGTATTGAGCCGTCAGATGTTATTAGAAGATCGCCGGAAGGAAACCGAAAGGCAGCTTTTCCGGACGCGGCTTCAATTTCTCAGGGCCCAAATCAACCCCCATTTTCTCTTTAATACGCTCAATACGATTGCCGCTATTTGCGGCGAAGAAAATGCCAGGCGGGCACGCGAATTAATCATTCAACTCTCGACCCTTTTCCGCCGATTATCCAAAGGTGAGGGGGACTTTGTCCTATTAAAAGATGAATTCGACTACATTGACGCATACCTCAATATTGAAAAGGCTCGGTTTGGAGATCGCCTACAGATTGAAAAGGATATTCGCCTTTCGGAAAACGGTCTTGCAACACAGGTTCCGATACTGGTTTTGCAACCGATTGTAGAAAATGCCGTTAAGCATGGAATTTCTAGAAAAGCCGAAGGCGGGATATTGACGATCAAAGCGGAGGAAATGGAGACGAACGTTGTCATTGAAATCCGGGATACCGGGATCGGCATGGATGAAGCTACAAGATTAACCTTATTTCAGGATCAGGAAGCTGCTCCGTTAGAATCAGAAGAACATGCCGGAATCGCGCTTTCTAATATCCGTGAAAGAATGGAAAAGCTTTTCGGTGACCAATTCGAAATTTTTGTAGAAAGTGTTCCCGGACAGGGGACTAATGTTAAAATTATTTTTCCACGAAGTGAGGATTAACATGATTTCTACTTTTATTGTTGAAGATGAAATACCGGCCAGGAACGAACTGAAACGGTTTCTTCAGGCAGAAGATGCGTTCGAGTTGATCGGGGAGGCAGCGGACGGGGAAGAGGCCCTTGAAATGATTAAGCGCTTGCGGCCGGATATTGTTTTTTTAGATATTCATATGCCCAAAAAGAACGGCTTGGAAGTAGCCGCAGCGTTGGCGGGATTGCCGGAAACGCCCCTGATTATTTTTGTGACGGCTTACGATGAATATGCGATTCAAGCTTTTGAGGTGAACGCGATTGATTATATTTTGAAGCCTTATGACCAGGAAAGATTTAAGAAGGCTTGTGAAAAAGCGAAAAGCGCGCTGATAGATCGCTCTGCAGCAAAAGAAAAACTTTCGTCATTAAATAGTTACTACGAAAAAGGAAAGCCGGTAAAAATTATGGGGCATCGGCGGAACAGCCGTGAACGGATGTTTATTCAACCCAAAGACGTCCTTTTTTTTCATGTCGAGTTGACGGACGTAACCGCCCATCTGTTTGACGGAACGGATTTATTGGTCAATACCACCCTGAAATCTCTTTTTGAGATTCTTGATCCGGCTCAGTTTCAGCAGACGAACCGCGCTTTTATTGTGAATTTGGACCAAGTCGAAAAAGTAATTCCGCTTTTCAGCGGTAACTTTGAGATTCTTTTAAAAGGTAAAAATCAGGTTCGCATTCCTCTTTCGCGCCGGTATGCAAAGCAGCTCAAAAAGATCCTGAAATGGTAATAAAATAAGTCAAAGGTAAGAAGTCAAAAGGCAAAAAAGGACATCCGAATGTGGAAATACAAACCTTTAACAGTTTATGGGTACTTGAAGTCATAACCTAATTCTCTTCGCTAAAAACATAAATTCGCAGAAGGACTTCAAGTCCTTCATGAATAGTACTTGCGCGTCGGCGCAAGTGCAGCCAAAGATGCTGATGCGTACTTTTAATGATTTTGGTACACTGCTCATGACAATTTACGCCCTCTTTTAAAATCCTCTAATTCGCATGGAAGGATCTATTTAGCCGCTTCCTCTTTTTGCTGAGCTGGCGCTTGATTCAGCAAAGTTTGCACAAGGACTTCACCTTGCCGTGCGTAGTCGATGGATTCAGCAAGAATTCTAGCAGCTTCCTGCGGCGCATGAAATCCCATAGAGTTTTCGGCATTGATAAAATCTTCTCTCCATTGTGCTTTCCGCTGCAGTTCATAAATTGCGGCCAAATCCTTTTCCAAAGCCCCACGCTTCTTGGCTTCAGCTACTTTATTAATCAGAGCGACCAGAGCATCTTCAGAACGATCCAGAAGCTTGCGAGTCTGATTCTGAATATTTTCTACCCGGTCCAACATGTCCTTTTCCGTAAAGTGATGGCATTGCAAACAAGCGCGGGAAACATTCAAAAGAGGGCTGCGAACATAATGGTCTGTGATTTTAGTGGCTCCTTCGCGCACATAAGGCATATGACAATCCGCACACGCCACACCGCTTTTGGAATGAACGCCTTGGCTCCACAACTCAAATTCAGGATGCTGCGCTTTTAGAACCTCTGCACCTGTAATTTCATGTTTCCAGTCAAAGAACCTGTGGCCATCTTTAAATTTGTAATTGTTATAGTAATCTTCTATTTCCTCAACCTTCAAACCATTATTCCATGGATAAAATAATGTCTCCTTGGAGCCACAGTAATATTCAACATGGCATTGTGCGCAAACATAAGTGCGCATTTCCTGGCGCGACGCGCTTGTGTTCGGATTGTAATCTTTAATGCCTTCCTTTTCTTTAAGCGCTTTAATCCCTTTCGAAAACCCAGGCCGAGTCACTCTCAGTTCCATGGTCTTTGGATCATGACAATCTGTGCAAGCCACCGGATGATCTGCGTATTGCCATGCGTCTTTTAATGGCATAGCGCTTACCTGTTCAAATCCTGCTTGAACATCGCCGTTACCCACTTTCTCATAAATTTGTTTAATGCCGCCCACATGGCAATGAAGACAAGAACCAGTCTGGTTAAATTTCTTAGTCCGCAGCGTTTCTTTTTGATCTTCCAGCGAATAATAATGACCCCGGCGCGGATTATAATCCACACCAAACGCATATCCGGCAAAAATGATCTTGAGCCGCGGATCTTGTTCTAATTTCGAAATCCCTTCACTGCCACCATACTGTGTATGAGTGCCGATTGAAGTTTTTTTGTATCCATCATATTCCCTCGGGAAATTTTGCCCCCAAATCTTAGGATCAATTGTATCCTCTGATAGTTGTGCCACTTCAACATGACGTGATTTAGCTTCCTCTTTCCGATCCCGGATATTAAGCAAAAAAGCAATCAACAAACCCGTTACTAATGCGGCCAATACCATAACCAGAAGATAACTAAAAAAACTTTTCATCAGAGTTTCTCGCTTTCATTAGAATATTGAAGTGTTATTGTATTCAGCCTTTATCATTAGATCAATCTAAACTCAAATGTCCCGTGGATCGATGGCACTGCGTGCAACGGGCTTTGTTTTCTTTCACATCTTTGTGCGCAGCAATGTCGCTCACCATATTTTGATGACATTCGATGCAATTGTATTGCAAATCTTCAAGGTTCGCTTTCGTAATTCGGATCGGCTCTGTAAAATTCTGAAGTGTGAATGCCTTTGAATGATTAAAACCATTGCGGCCTTTCACATAATACTTCTCAATCAACTCGTGCGGCACATGGCAATCGTTACAAGCCGCTGCCTTGTGATGGCTGGACTTTACCCATGAGTCATAATAATCCTGCATAATGTGGCAGTTCGCGCAAGCTTGCGGATCATTACTTAAATAAGAATACCCCTTGGCATAAATGAATATAAATCCACCCACGCCAAACACTACCCCAAAGCAAATAGTGACAAGGATTAGGAACTTCTGATCCCCCAATATCTTTGAGAGCAGATTTTTCAAGACCTGAAAATTCCGTGTTGAAAACTCAATGAGTAAATGGTATGTTTAAAATATTATTTGTTAATGTAGCACACCCCTTTATCAGAAGCAATCCTTTCATTTAAAATACCAACATTCGAGTTGACTCACATTAAAGGTATTATGTTGAGTATTGTATTATGTGAAGTAGATTGAAGAAACCCTTATTTTTCAA
>MHFR01000052.1 GCA_001804285.1 Candidatus Danuiimicrobium aquiferis | reverse complement strand
TATGAGAAACCAGAAATAACGATAGGAAAATGAAACGATATGGCTGGAAAATATTTGATCGTTGTTCTCAAAAACTTTTTTCAGTGAACCCTAATGAGAGACAAGGGCAGCAACTTGCGTGCCGCAAGATTGCGCGTTCATTTAACTTAGGAGATTAGTTTATGAAGATGTACAAGATTGCAGTAATTCCCGGTGATGGAACCGGGCCAGAAGTGATTCGGGAAGGATTGAAGGTACTGGAAGCGGTTTCTAGAATGTTTAATTTTAAAACCAATTTGCAGATGTATGATTTAGGTGGTGACCGATATCTGAAAACGGGCGAAGTGCTTCCGGATTCTGTGCTCAAGGAACTGAGAACCTTTGATTCTATTTATTTGGGAGCCGTGGGACATCCGGATGTCAAACCGGGGATTTTGGAAAAAGGATTGCTGCTCAAACTTCGTTTTGATCTCGAACAATACATTAATCTTCGGCCGGTGAAACTATTTCCGGGCGTTGACTGTCCGTTGAAGGATAAGAAACCGGAAGATATTGATTTTGTTGTCGTGCGAGAAAATAACGAAGGTCTTTACGTCGGAGAGGGTGAATTTATTAACAAAGGCACTCAAAACGAAGTTGCCATTCAAGTAAGTCGGAACACGCGCCGTGGCGTGGAACGCTGTCTGCGTTATGCGTTTGAGTATACACGGAACCGGAACAAAGCGAAGAAGCTGACCTTATGCGGCAAGACCAACGTGCTGACGTATGCCTTTGATCTTTGGGAACGCGTTTTTCATGAAATTGGCGAAAAAGATTATCCGGATATTAAACGTGATTATGCTCACGTGGATGCGACGTGTATGTGGATGATCAAAAATCCGGAATGGTTTGATGTGATTGTAACGGATAACATGTTTGGGGATATTATCACCGATTTAGGAGCGATGATTCAAGGCGGGATGGGAATTGCGGCCGGCGGTAATATTCACCCCGGCGGAGTTTCCATGTTTGAGCCGATCGGCGGTTCCGCTCCGAAATATACGGGCAAAGGCATTATCAATCCACTCGCGGCCATTTGTGCCGGGCAAATGCTTTTGGATTACCTGGGCGAAACTCAGGCAGCGGCAGCTATTGAAAAGAGCGTAATCAAGATCACCAGCGAAAAATTGAAAAGTCTTGCGGCAGGCAAAATGGGATTCTCAACAGCCGAGGTCGGGGATATGGTCGTTCAAGCCCTTCAGAAATGAAAAACGGTAACGGATTCCAAAATCAAACGTACAGGAAAAAATATTATAAATGAATATAAGCATTGTTGTTGTCGATAATCAAAGAGAAAGGTTGCCTGCAGCCTTCCACTGAAAATTTAATTAGGTAAGTTGGGGCGGTCCTTAGCTTCCAAGCATTATTTAATAGTTGTTAAGGGAGGTAACTTTTTTCTATCTATTCAAACCGGTACCAAACGGTACCAAAAAAAGGAGATCAAATGGGCTTTCAACAAGGGCAAGATGGTGGTGGATTCGGCGGAAGGCCGAGAGAAATGCACAAGGCGACATGTGAGGATTGCAAAAAAGAGTGTGAAGTTCCTTTTAAACCCAGCGGAGATCGCCCGGTTTACTGCAAAGAATGCTTCTCAAAGCGTAAGGATAAGGGCCGATAGAAAAGAATTGTTCCGGTAAAGCGGGTTCAAAAACCGCATCATTCTTAAAAACTTAAAGGGCAGGAAGGGCTTACTAAAAGTCAATTCCGTTTGCGTGGTTTCTTTTTTCTATCGTTGACCTATTCTAATGATTTCAATCATAGAAATTCAGGGGCGGCTTTTGCCGCTGTTATTGTATCTGTTTAGCGTTCTGAAGTGGCGAACACGCCAGGTCCGTGTCATGCCCGCATGCTTAAAGCGGGCATCCACAGTTTCTGGATTCCCGCTTTCGCGGGAATGACAAAAAAACAGATACTCTTTTACAGATAATCGCTTCAAAGTGCTAAACAAATACCTGTTATTAGTCCGCTTGTGGAAGTGCCTGTTCTTATTGGCTTGGTTAACGTTTCCTTTTATTTCAGGGAAAAACCCTTTTAATTAAACGATGTCTTGTTTAATGATAATATTATATTGATTGTTTTAGACAACTCCAAAAGAGAATTCAACAACGAAGTGCTGGGGCTATACAAAAATGCGCTCAAGAAATACCCGGCAATACGTAAGTTCCTTTCAAACAGCAATTATCAAACATTTTGGTGATGGGATCTTGCAGATGAATAACCGATGGTGCTGGCAGGATTGCGCCTGAAATCCCTCCGGTTTTGGAATAGATTTAATAAATAACTATTTCAGGGGAAACAGGTATATACTACTGCTGTAATGAACCAAGAATTGACAGCTTAAAGGGTGTTTATGATACAAGAAGAAATTGTTAAAGGAGATTTACTGTACCATGCGGTTCATGGAGTCTGCCGCGTAGATGAAGTTAGTAAAGAAAAGGAATCGGGCAAGCAAGTCCTGCGATATTCATTGGTCCCAAAAGTGGCCAATCAAATGAAAGCGCGTTTCATCATTACAGCCGTTGATATGGAAGCCTCGGGATTTCACGAGCCTGTTTCACTCAAGGAAGCAAATAAAATTCTGAATTACTTGAAAGTTGAACATAAAACGGTAACCCCACCGGTTGTTACTTCCAAGGCCGTCGCCCCCGTTGCGTGGCAAAATCGAGCATGGGGCATGGCCCAGGCGATCTTAACCTTCTCTCACGAGAAATTCGAAGCACAAGACCAGAGAAAACGTCAAAGCCTGGAGCGTTCAGCCAAAGGCCTTGTTGGAGAGCTTGCTTTTGTTTTCAAGAGTACTTTAAAAGAAACCGCAGCAAGGGTCCAAAAAAGCCTGGGCAACACATCGAAAATCAATCCCTTGGTTTTAGTTGCTCTTACACATGCCGGAGAAGATTAAAAGGAGCAAAATGAACGAGCATTTTAAAGACGACACTTCTTCAGTTTCGCCGCAAGCTGAACCGAATGTAATGACAGCAATTAAAAAAATACAAGAACAGCTTGGTTTTTTGGAGAAGAAAATAGACATTTTAATCAAACAATCTTCCGAAAGACCTTTTAAAGAAAATCATTTTTCAAAACCATTCCGGCCGGGAGGGTTCGGCCCACCTCGCTATCATGCCAGAGGAGGGCGAGACGATAGGCCCAGGGAAAATAGCTTTTCTCAAGAACGCCGTTTTGATAAACGCCACAGCGGCGGAAATCGAGGATTTGGTCAACAGGAAAAGCAATTTTTCCCCCGGCGAAAAGGCCGAAATTAACAAACCCGACTTTCTCATCGTTTTTGCGAATCACCTCGGTTTTTCATCATCCGATTATTGCCAGACAAGATAAAAGCGGTTTTATAAGTCCACACAAGTGTCATCTCCGAATGCAGCGAAGCAGCACTGCTCTGCCGTGCTTTAATCGGGGATACATAAGTCAATTAGAACGTAATTGTACAATGGATTCCCGCTACCCTGGAAATACAGGGCCGGCCCTCGCTTTACAGAGGGAAAACATGCGGGAATGACAGCTCTTGTGAAACCGTCTATAGTTGTTTAAATGTACAAGATGCCTATCCCGCAGCCTCAAAACACCATATTTTGCTGAAAAACGGTCGATAAACATTATATGGTACATTCACATCAAACGATTGAAAATTCGCAAGAAACTCTTTTTTGGGCGGATCTTATTCGGGCGATTGTTGTGTTTGGAGTTGTTTTGGTGCACGTGTCCGCGGATGTGATTACCGAATGGAGTAAATTTCCCAGGAGCTGGTGGTGGGCGGCGAATATTTACGATTCATTGGCGCGCGGTTGCGTACCCGCCTTTGTCATGCTAAGCGGCGCTCTGTTGCTGCCCAAAATCGAAAGCTATCGGGATTTTTTCGGGAAAAGATTTCAAAGGGTCATGATTCCTTTTGTTGCGTGGACGGTTTTTTATCTTTTGTGGAAAAAGCATTTTTACGAGCCGGATTTAGGATTTTTTGAAGCACTCATCAGAGCGGCGAATAATAAAGTTCATTTTCATTTATGGTTTCTTTACGTAATTGTCGGGCTGTATATGATTACGCCGGTGTTCCGTGTTTTAATGGCTCATATGTCTCGGCGACATATTTTTTATTTTTTGATTCTTTGTTTTTTTGTCGCCTCATTTTTCCCGTTTTCAGAAAAGTTAATTCAGGTGTTTGCCAATACAAAAATTAGATTTAGTTTTCCGATCGAGCCAGTGCAAGGTTTTATCGGTTATTTTGTGCTCGGACATTTTATCCGTCAATCCGATACAAAAAAGTTTGTACCGGCGGTAATCGTGATGTGGGTCACAAGCCTGCTTATCTGCGCGATGGGATCTTATTTTTTATCAAGTCATTTCCATTCATTTCAAAGTTTGCTTTACGACAATATGGCGCCGAATGTTGTGTTTTACACGGCAACCTTTTTTATAATTGTGAAGCATGCGGGGCCGGTCATTGAAAGGCATCTAAATTCCGGTTTGCGAAATTTAATTACAAATTTTTCCAAAGCAAGTTTTGGGATATACCTTATTCATCCCATCATCCTTGAAGCGTTGGCCGTCGGGCGTTGGGGTTTTAAGCTTAAGGGGGATGTGCTGCATCCATTCTATATGATTCCAATTACGACGGCGGTCATTTATTTGCTTTCTTTTTTTGTCATTTTACTGATTCAGAAAATACCGTATTTGAGAAAAATTACCTGACAAGAAAAAATCGCAAAAAGATAAAAAGCCCGCGTAAGAAAAAGTTACTATTTTTTCAAAAGCTGTTTTTCGCCAGGGCTAAGCTCTCGCCACTTTCCGGGCATAAGGTTTCCGAGTTGAAATGTTCCAATTGCCGTACGGATCAAGCGAAGCGTGGGGAATCCAATCGCTGCTGTCATGTGCCGAACCTGACGATTTTTTCCTTCAATCAGTTTCAATTCGATCCAGCTGGTTGGAACAGAAAGGCGAAAACGGATGGGAGGATTGCGCGGAGAATAATTGGATTCGGCAAGAAGCCGTGCGTGACAAGGTTTTGTTTTTCGTCCTTGAATCAACACGCCTTTCCGAAGATTGGTCATAGCTTCTTCTGTTGCAATGCCTTCCCCCTGTACATGATAAGTTCGCTCATGCGCATGGCGCGGATGAAGCAAAAAATCATTCCATTCTTTCTCGTTACTTAAAAGAAGCAATCCTTCACTGTCCCAATCAAGTCGACCGATCGGATAGACTTGTTTTGGGAATCCAAATTCTGAAAGTGTGCGATGTTCGGGGTGCTGTTTTGTAAATTGTGAAAGAACCCCGTATGGTTTATGAAAGGCCAAGATCATAAAAGCTATTTTTGAATCATGCGCGAATTGCTGATATTGATTGAATTTATTCTCTACGCCTTTTTACTTTAAAAAACCGGCTCAGACAAGGATAATTTTGTCATGGATGTTAATCGTTTGAAGTGTGCCCATTTGGTTGCCGGGTTTTCAATTACCATGCTCATTAGCCCGGATTTCTCATCACTAATGAGAGATTCCGCTTTGGACGCAACTGATTGCGCCCAAAGCGACTTTCTCGTCGATTCACAAAATCGATGGTAATTGTTTAGCGTTTTGAAGTGGCACACATAGAAACCCTGTCATGCCCGCATGTTTCCCTTGGGAAAGAAAGGGCCGGCCCCAGCTTTTCCGGGAATGACAAAAAAACGGGTGCCTTTTACAGATAATCACTTCAAAACGCTAAACAAATACAATCGATGAGAAAGTCGGGTTAGAAGTCGAGGGAACTTATGATATGGAGGAACAATTTTATGGGCGCTTGCCGGGGTTATTGTTGCGAATTTAACCGTTGTACACAATAATTTCACTCCTTATTTAGACGGATGATCCGCAAAAGCTTTGAAATAACTCCGAATGGTTGTTATAGATACAGAAGAACCTCTTTCATTTTAAACAGATAAAAAACTTGGGAAAAAAGATTCTTTTGATATAATACGTTTCCCCAAAATCAACGATTGAAGAATATTGTCTTTATTCTTTTTTTGATATGAATGAAAACTTTTTGAAAAATATTTAATCAATCAATGAAGAGGGGGATGCGAGAGATGTTATCAAAGTCACGCGCCGTTGAATTATTTCCGAGAAAGCAGGACAAAAGCATTCTTAGTAAAATTCCAAATTTGAAATCAAGCCATTGCCGGACAGCAATCCTTATCATTTTAATGGCGGTTTTTGTTTCGACTACCAGAGCCGAGGCAGCAAATTCCTCTTCGGCCGAGCAAACAGCAAGCCTAACAGAAATTGTTAATCATAATCTACCGGAAGCCAGCACTACCCAATCCTTCAGTTTCTTCGATGCACGCGAGCGAACGACTGTCAAAAGCGGTTTAGCCAAAGGGACGGTTATCCCCACATTTGACGAACAGATGAAAAAAGATGTTCTGGAATTTGATTATTCCCTGCGCCAAGGTTCTGCGGTTAATGTTTCGGGTAAAAATTTTCCGGCCGAGCTCGGAGCAGCTCTCGTCAGCACGGTCAAAATGAGCGTTAAAATGGATAGCGCAGAGCAGGTGAATCAAATTTCGGCAAAGGTAGAAATAAAAGGAACGAATGACACACAAATTATTCCGATCAATCTTAAAACGGGTATTACCTCCGCTCAAGAATTTATCAATTGGCAAGTGATAGGGAACCTTAAAGAAGTTGTTTTTATGGTTAGCCCAAAAGGAAATGCGGAACTGGTGCGAGGCACCTTGCTTTTTTCGATGGATTTCGTGAAGCCGATTTTATTGCCCAAAGCGGCCGTTTCAGCAGAAACTTTATCCGTTTCCGGTTCGAAGAATATCCGTGCGCAAGCAACAGCCAACGTTGATTCCCCCAAAAATATTGAATTTCCTGCAAACACAAACATTCCTGCTCCAGCCCCTTCTTCCTTTAGCTTTTTAGATGCGGGCGAAAGAGGCGTATTAAAAACGGGGTCAGCGAAAGGGACTATTACACCCACTTTTGATGAAGCGTTAGGGAAAGATGTTTTTGAATTTAGCTACACGCTGCCTAAAGGATCATCCGTGCATGTTTGGATGAAAAAATTTCCTACCGGGCTTGAAACGAATGCCGTCAATACAGTCCGGATCGGTTTCAGAGTTCCGGATTTTGCGCAGACTGGTCAGATTTCTATGAACTTGGAACTGAAGGGAACCAATCAGACACAAACAATCCCGCTTTCCAGTAAACGTGGATGGAATTCCTTTCAAACTGCAATTGACTGGACATCCATCGGCAGTTTGAATGAAGCGGATTTTGTTATCACTCCGATCGGGAACCGCGAGTCAGTGCGCGGCACATTATATCTCGTGCTTGATTTCGTAAAAACCGATTCTTCACAAAAAGCAGATACTCCAACCGAAACATTTCCCGCATCTTTTAACTTGATGGATGCCGGCACGAAAGGTGTTTTTAACATCGGTGCATCAAAAGGAAATGTGATTACGACTTTTGATGACACAATCGGAAAAGATATTTGGCAATTTGATTATTCTGCACCGAAGGGTTCATTTGTCGGGGTTTGGACACAAAATTACCCTTCTGAGCTTGATGCACGTGCTGCTGATGTGGTCCGGATCGGCATCAAGGCGGCCGATGCTGAACAGGCGAAACAAGCAGCGGTGAAAATCGAGATCAAGGGAACCAAAAACATGCAGAGCCTTCCGTTTGAGTTGAAGGCGGGATGGAATTCCTTTCGGGAACCGATCAGTTGGAATGTCATCGGTGATTTGAAAGAAGTAGTTTTTGTTGTTAGTCCGATGGGAGATAAAGATCCGGTCAACGGAACATTATGTTTTGATCTCGATTTCGGGAAATTGACATTTATCCAGAAAAACTTTGCATTTATCAAAGTTGGATTGGTTATTATCCTCAGTTTGCTTGTGTCATTCGCGATGATGTTCCTTGGCAAATTTTTTGGCCGGTTCGGCATCGATAAAAACAAAGCCGACTTTTCGGAAACGACAATTTTTGAGAGACTCAAACGGGATTTGTTTTATGGCATGGGCGCGGTATTGATTGCCTTTGTCGGACTGGGAATTTATTCCTTGGGGATGAAAAATCCGATCGATATTAATTTTAGTTTCTTGGTTGTCGGGTTGATGGGTGTGGTCATTGCGGAATTGTTTAAGTTGAGGTTGACGGGTAAACATCTGACAAGCGGTGAAGTTTTTCAAAATATTCTATTGACGGGGCTGCTTGCCGCCGGATCAAGCAAGCTGGAACTTTTACAGGCACCGGCTACGTGGGGACAAGTATTCACATTAAACAGTTTGATTGCAACGCTTACTTTCTTGATTTATCACATTGCGAATACCTGTTCGATCGCATCTTCCGGAAAACAGTTGAAATCCATTACGGCTGCAATGATTGTCGGGACACCTTATTTATTCAACTGGCTGTTATTGGTAGAAAATTCCATTCTTCTTCAAACAACCATCAACGCGATAACCGGAAACTTACTTGCTGCATGGCCTGCTGTTCTTGAAAATATCGGACGGTTTTTGATTATGTTTGGTTTTAATGAAGCGGTAATTAATGGCATCGGTCTTGCCACAAAAGGAAAAATGGTTAAGACAGGCAAAGCGCATTGGTTTACCGCGATGGTTTCTTTGGGCGTTGTTATCGCTCCGGTGATTGCAGATTTAGGATCGATCGAAGCTGTCAGCTCGCTTCCGGTTGTGATGAGCGCGGTCATTGTTGTGTTAACCAGTATGTTTTCTTACGCTGGGTTGTGGGGGGAAGTTTATTTGATTACGGGAGTTATTCTCGACGGGATGCGCCACACGGCTCCTTCGGATGAAACTGTTTCCACTAATATTATGACCGGGTCAAAAAAAGGGATGGCGTACAGCGGAATTTTGATGGCACTTTTATATCTTCTTAACATGCTGCTTAATTTTCCTGTGTCACAAGTTATCATGAAAGCATTTCCGTTAATCCTCGGAACGGTTGCGGGCGCTTTATGCTTCCCGTTTATCAAAACGATCATCGAAACGTTTGACGGCAGTTTGCCATTTTTCCAAAGAACGGCGTATAGCTACCGAAGTAAAACTCTTTATGCCAGAGGTGCGATTGTCGGATTTGGGTTCGCTTATATGGTGACCGGAAATCTGTTTGAGTGGGATATGCCTCATCGGATTCTTTTCGGATTGATCATCGGGCTTCTTGCCTCTGGCGGGGCAAGCATTCTCAGAGATACGTTCTATACAATGCGTGGACAGGGGAAGATTCAATCATGGCGTCTTTATTTTGTCGATTCACTGCTCGGCGGTTTTGTGGGAAGCGCGATGGCGTTTTATATGGATGCCGCACAAGTTCCGGTCGTGGTAGAGAAGTTTAAACTTTATATCAGTCCGGTTCTGACGGGAAGCCAATTGAACCAATTCAATGCCGGGACTTTTTCGCCCGAAGGTTTTTACCACACCTATCCTTTGGTCAATAAATGGGGGCATATGAATCTGGGGCTTTGCACCGGCGGAGCGAAACTTCTCTTTACCGAATCTTTGGCTGGCGTCATCAATTGGTCGATTGCGGCATGGCTTTTTGCGATTAACAAAGTATTTATGCAGGCGTATTTTGAAAAAGATAAAGCCCCGATCAAATTTTTCTTTTCACGGGCCGGTTTTGCGGAACTCATGACACACATGCTTTATGTGCTCCGGTGGGGACTTTGGATGTCCCCGATTATTTTTACTTTTCTCCGGATGATGCCGCACGCAACTTGGTATAACCAGGACGGCGGGATTCGAACCTTATTTTCGATTTACAACAATTTAACCATGTCACCCGAAGCCTTTCAGGATTGGAGTTTGAAAATGTTTGTTTGGGTGCTTGCGTTTGACTTTTTCCGAGTTTTGATTTGGATGGATCATATGGGCCTTCGCGTTGCGACGCTCGTGAATCTAAGTTTTATGGGAATGGATAAATTGGATGAAAAGCTGTCGCGTTTCATCGGGCCGGCGGCCGCGCAGCGGTATATTCCGGAAGGTGTGAAACGGTTTACGACATGGGCACCTCTTCTTATTCCTTTCTATCTTCCGCGCGGCGAAAAGTGGGATTATGCATGGAACACTTCTCTTGCGATGCAAGCCGGCAGAAAAGGTGGAATCATCGAAACGTTACAATCATTTTCATTGATGGAATTACTTGCGGTGATCGGGGTCGCTATTTTGGTTTGCACGGGAATTTCTTTTGTGTTCCGGTCGTTCCGTCGGCGAGCCGAAGGACGGCGTGAAAAAGTTTACGAGTTGGCTAACCGCGAGTACAAAGTGACGTTGAAAGGAAGCGGTGAAATGTATAGCGAAGTTCCTGCGGGATTTGACGTCAGCCGCCGTTCCTACGACATTATTGACCCTTGTGGCAGAGCGCTCTATGTGGTGGATACGCACGAAGAACCCGAAAGCGCAACCCGATTCTGGCCCGTGGTTGGAAATTTTCCGAAAGACCGATTTGAACCATCTCGGATTGAAAAAGGTGAAAATTTTCTGAAAATCACCAATCTTGTTAATGGGATTCGAACAACTATTGATATTAAATTGCAGGATGAAGATACTTCGGCGGAAATCTGGACAATTAAAGTTGATAACTTAACCGAAAAAGCACGGCAACTGAAAGTAGTTCCGTATCTTGAGTGGGTGCTTAATCGGCCGCTGGATGACAGATTCCATACACAGTATGCGAGGCTTTATCCCGAAATGGAATACGTCAGCCAAGCCAACGCGGTTCTTTCCTGGCAGAAAACAACCAAATCAATGGGTGTTTTAGCGTCCGATATTGTGCCTGAAGCCTTTTCAACTTCGCGCATGGATTTTATCGGCCGCGCTCAAAGCATTTGGAAACCGCGCTTGCTGGAAACCATGGACTTTTTAGAAGCCCGGGATACCGCGCCCTATCCGACATTTGATCCGATCGGAAGCTTGTTGCTTGATGTTGCGATTGGTGCCAACGCATCAAAAACAATCCGGCTTGCGATCGGTTATGCAAAAAATAGAAAAAGCGCGCTTGAGTTGATTGGGAAATTGATCAAACCGCAAATATCCAAAATCGCATTTCCAAAAGAAACAAAAAAGAAAATACCGCTCATCGGTCATGGAGAAATTCTTCCCGGAACGCCTCAACCGTATTCGGAATACATGGATCATGGAAAGAAGCTACTGATTCATACTCCCTATACGCCGCGTCCTTATGACCACGCAATGTCGAATGCTGTGCACTCTGTGATGGTGACGAATCGCGGACTTCACACAACCTGTAATGGAAATTCTCAACAGAATCGGTTGACGCCGGACTGGTCTGATACGGTGACGAAAGAAATTCCGGGAGAAGCCATTTATCTTTATGATGTCGATCAAAAGGAATGGTATTCACCAACCTATCATCCGCGGAATGAAAAAAGCGCGAAATATGAATCGGAGTTCGGTGTTGACGGAACGGCGATATTCCGGATGTCGAGGGGAACGGTTTCAACCGAATTAACCGTGTTTGTACCGCCACAGGATCCGATGGGTGTGTATCTTTTAACCGTCAAAAATAATTCGGATCAACTCCGACGTATGCGCGTCGCGCCTTTCTTCGAGATGGTGCTTGCTTTTATGCCGGAGCGGGCGGGTGCGTTAATCATTAAACATGACAAAGCGTCACAAGCTCTCTTTTTCGAAAATCCCCGCAATATATTCCGCTCGGGCTGGGCGTTTGCTTCTATGTCGCTTGCTACGGAACGTGTAGAAACGAAACGCGGCAGATTTTTTGGAACCGGCCGCGGCGTCGATCGGCCGTTTTTAGTCGAAAAAGGGGAACCGGATGTGACGCAATTTATTGATGATCGAACGATTGCCGGTTTTGTGGGAACGATGGAAATTCCAGCGCATGAAGAGCGAACCGTGGCCATTGTTCTGGGACAAGCTGATACTCGAAAAGAAGCGGCCCGGCTCATTCAGAAATATAAAATGATCGAAACCGTTCAAGTGAGTCTTGAAGAAACCAAAAAATGGTGGCTTAGCTTGATGAGCACCGCGGAAATTAAAACCAATAAGCCGGAGTTTGATTATTATCAAAACTGGCTTAAGTATCAGGCGCTTGCGGAACGGATTTGGGCGCGCCGCGGGTTTTATCAGACGAGCGGTGCCTTCGGTTTTCGCGATCAATTACAGGACACGGTTAACCTGATGTGGGTCGATCCGTCTCTTGCGCGAAAACAAATTATTTTACATGCATCCCAGCAATTTCTTGAAGGCGATGTATTTCACTGGTTTTTTACGTTGACCGACGGACGAACAGCGTTTTCCTGCCGGTCGCAAGCTTCTGACAATCCGCTTTGGGTTCCGTGGGCGGTGGTGGAATATGTCAAAGCAACGGGCGATGAATCGCTTTTGGATGAGGTGACTTCATATGTAGTTTCTGAATTTCCGTATGGCGGACTTCCTAAAAATAAACATGGGTGGGGACATCTTTATCACCGTTCCACAAAAGCAGATTCTATTTACCGGCATTGTCTCAAATCCATAGACCTTGTGTTCGAAAAACGCACGGGGAAAAATGGATTGCCGTTGATTCAAACCGGTGACTGGAATGACGGATTGGATGAAATCGGGAGCGAAGGAAAAGGCGAAAGTGTATGGCTCGGGTTCTTTCTTTATTACATCCTGAAAGATATGATCGGGTTGATTGAGAAAAAAGAAGGCACGAAACGCAAAGAATATTATGCCAAGAAAATGGAAGATCTTAAACAAGCCATCGAAAAAACATGGCGCGAAGACCGGTATTTACGCGCCTTTCATGATGATGGAACAGAAATCGGTGTAAAGGGAAGCGGAATTTGGGAAATTGACGCATTGACCGCGGCTTGGGCGGTGATGTCAGGAATCAATTTTGAGAGAGGGCTCACCGTGTTCAATACAGCGCTCAGTGTTCTCGAAAAAGAAAACGCGATTTTGCTCGGATGGCCGGCTCTCCGTGAAGATACGAAACCTTATCTTGGCAGAAGCAGTAAATATCCGGAAGGCGTGCGTGAAAACGGAATGTATTGCCATGGCGTTCAGTGGCTTGTCAAAGCCGCTCGCATTCTTGCGGAACAGTTTGAAGCCAAGGAAAATTCCGTCAAGGCAAGCGAATATCGCGCAATTGCATACCGGCTTTGGCTCAAAGTGTCTCCGATCCCGCATGTGACACCGGAAGAAATCGAAATTTATGGAGGCCAGCCGAATAAACAATCAGCCGACCTTTTAACGAATTTTGATCAAGGACGGATGATTTGGCACGGTTACACCGGCGCTGCCGGTTGGATGTTAAAACAAGCTTTTGAAGGCGTTGCCGGTGCGGCATTGATTAAAAACAAACTGATTCTTCCGAAAGATCTTGATGAGCTGCGCGGTGAATTAAAAATCACCGGGATGGCAAGAGACATTGGGAAAAGCCCGTTGAAAGTTGGCGCTGTTTTGGGAAAAAGCGCGGATGAATCCGTTTCCGGAAGAACAAATTCAAAAATGAAAATTTCTAAACCGGAAGTATCCGCTGAAGTAGAGTAGCTTAGTTGATAACTTCAGATAAAAATCAGTATTTGTTTAGAGCTTTGAAATGATTATCTGTAAAAGGTCATCTTTTTTTGTTATTCCCGCGGAAGCGGCACTGACATACATTGAAGACGGTAATGCTATCGATAGGTAGTCAGTACCGTCCTTAACTTCCTATTGAAATATCCAATATCCATAGGTTGTTAAGGGCGGGAATCCAGAAACTATGGATGCCCGCTTCCCTGGAAATACAGGGCCGGCCCTCGTCTTACCGAGGGAAAGTACGGCGGAGCAGTGCTGCTTCGCTGCATGCGGGCATGACACTAACTTGGTGCGTTTGCCACTTCAAAACCTTAATAGACACAAAAATAATTTTTTTTAAATTTACCTCCAAAAAAAATCCTCATCTAATTCATCAAGAGCGGCAATGCCGTTGCTTCATTTAAAAACGCCACCTTTTTAATTTTTTACTCCTTATTTTCGATTGCAAAAAACCAGCAGAAATAATCGCGACACTTTTCAGTTTCCGATAACGTCTAAAGGACAGAGGAAATATTCAGGGCAATAATAAATAACTAAAATAATCTAATTTGGAGGATGCAAAGTATTTGTTTAGCGCTTTGAAGTGATTATCTATAAAAGATCGTCCGCTTTTTTGTCATTCCCGCGAAAGCGGGAATCCAGCAACTATGGATGCCCGCTTAAAGCATGCGGGCATGACACGAACTGGCGTGTTCAACACTTCAAAACGCTAAATAGACACGATGCAAACATGTTTAAAAAATATATTGCTGCAATTTCAGCTATTGCTATTTTAGCCCAACCTTTACCGGCATTCGCTGCTCATGGCAGCAGGCCGGAATTTCGGGGAGGAATACGCGGAGGAGGGCGCGGAGATTTTCATAGAGAGTTCGTCGCTCATCGTTTGCCGGCAGGATATATTTCACTGATGGTAGCGGGGTTGACGTATCTTTACTGTGAAGGATTGTTTTATAGATATACGCCTGTAGGTTACGTCATTGTTCAGCCTCCGATGGGGGCTCTTGTCCCAGGGCTCCCCCCGGGTTATACGATGATAATCGAGAATGGGGTACCATATTATGTTTATGGATATACGTATTATGCACCTGCTCCAGGCGGTTATGTGGTGGCAGCGGCGCCGCCAGCGGTATCTGTACCGATAATGATGGTAGCGCCGCCCGTAGCACCAGTTGTGCCAGCTGCCGCACCTGTTCCTGCGCAGCTTGTTCAGATGAATGTGAGCAATGCGACGGCGACAGAAATAAAGGAAAAAAACAACAAAGACGTATTTGATATTTATATTCCAAACGGAAACGGAAGTTATACACTTGTAACACTTAGAAAAACCGAAAAAGGCTTTTTAGGACCGCAAGGCGAGTTTTATTCAGATCACCCGACAGTTGAGCAATTGAGGGAACGGTATGCCAAGAAATAATCATAGAATTTAAAAAAGAAAAACTATAATTACATTAACATAATCAAAAAATCAAAAAAGGAGAGCAACCATGAAGAAAAAATTAACAGGCGCATGTTTAGGAATATTTGTGTTAGCGATGGGAATTTCAATGGCAAATGTTTATGCATATGATTTTCGCCATTCAAAACAGAAATGCGGAGGTGAGATAGATGGGATGTTTTACAAAAAAGCGCATATGATCTTAGAAAATTATAGCGAATTAGGAATCCCCGAGGAAACTGTTGAAAAAACTAAAAACTTGCAGCTGGAAACCAACAAAGCAGTGATTAGGCAAAACGCGGAGATTGAAATTGTTTCGCTTGATCTGGCGGCCAAGCTTCACGAATATCCGGTGGATGTAGAAACTGTGAATAAATTGGTGGATCAACAATATGAACTAAAGAAAGCGAAAGCAAAAAGCGTGGTTGGAGCGATTACCCAATTGAAAAGCATTTTGACGAAAGAGCAATATGAAAAACTGCGAAAACTTTGGAAAGGTGGTTTAAGCAAAGAGGATAAAGAAAAGAACCCAATGCGCAATCGGGGGAGATAAAAAGTTTCTTAAAGATCTTATTTCCGGCCAGTGCGAGCAAGTACAGCTCGCGCTGGCTTATTGCCGTATATATAATAGTAGAAAGAAATAAGAAAGAGAGAATTCCATCGAAGATTTCGAGATTATATTAAATGTTCTTGCCGGAAAACGCGATTTATATGCGGAAATTGTTTGCAAATATGAAACGCGAGTTCGCGGTTATTGTCTATCAATGTTATCTACCGAAACGCTTGCCGAGGACGCAGCACAAGAAATTTTTATCAAATCCTATCAAGCACTCGATCAATTTCACGCAAAATCGTCTTTTGCTACCTGGCTTTATCGAATCGCAGCTAATCATTGCACGGATGTCCTGAGAAAAATAGCCCGGAGCAAAACAGAATCCTGGGAAGCGCTTTTGGAAAAAGAGGGTGAAAAGGTTGAAGCGCTATTGACAGCTTCTTCCGGCGACGAACAATCAGTAGAAGATTCTGATTTAATTACAAAATTACTATCGCATCTTCCCGAAAATTACAGGGAAATTCTGATATTGAGAGAGATGCATGGATTGAGCTATCAGGAATTGGCGGAGACACTCAAATGTTCGATTGATGCCGTCAAAGCAAGACTCAAGCGGGCCCGACAGGACATGGAACTAAAAGCGCGACACATTTTAAAGATCAGCAGCGTCTAAACAAGAGGAGACAAATCATGAACCATCAGCAAATTCGAGAAAAACTAACGGCTTTTCATGATCCCGAGTTGCCATCTGAAGAGCGTCTCGAGATTGCTAAACACCTCGAATCATGCGAAGACTGCCGGGGTGTTTTAAACCGTTGTGAACATGCGGCGAAAATGTTTTCCCGCGCAACACTGCCGAAACCTTCGGAGAAGTTTGTAACAGGAGTGATGGACCGGCTTGAGCGGTTAGAGGAACTTACTCCCGCCGTTGTCGAACGGCCAACGCCTTTTCTTAGATGGCTATTCCCAGCCATCGGATATGGTTTTGCGTTATTGCTCATGTTGATTGCAATATCAAATCGAGAACCCTTAATAGATACGGAAACTGTTTTGTTAGCGGACACACCGCAAAAAACACAGTGGACTTTTTCTAAAGAAATGCCCGAGATTGATACGTTATTGAATTTAAAGGAGGATGTATGAAAAAATTCTTAGAAATAAAATGGCATCAGATTATTATTTCGCTTTTGATCGGAATTGCTTTAGGGATGACTTTCGGGCAATCGCATTTCGGGGGAAGAGGGCGCGGACATTGGAAAAAAGAAGGCATGAAGCAATATATGTTAGAACGTTTTAGCAAAGAGCTTCATCTTTCCGCAGAACAAAAAAATCAGGTTTCGGCTATTTTTGAAAAAAGGCACCCTCAAATGCTTGCCTTACAAGCCGAAATGCGGCCCAAGTTTGAAACATTGCGCAATGCAACAGATGCTGAAATCCGGGCGCTTTTGAATGCGGATCAACAGAAGAAATTCGACGAAATTCATGCTAAAATGGAAGCGCGGTGGAAAGGACACGAAAAATTTCCGGCACCTAAATGAAAAAATAGAGCGAGCGCATCTTTAGACAGAGAGAATAAAAAATAATCATGACGTATTTGATCCACGTTTCCGTGTCATTCTGAGCGAAGCAAAAAATCTTAAATCCTTCGTCGCTACGCTCCTCAGGATGACATTTGAATACGAATACCTGTCCTAAAACTTATGAAACAGTGTGGTAGATTCCCGCCAAAAGTTTTCGGGAATGACACTAAACGGTATAGTAAAAGGCCTTTGAATGGTTATTTGCGTGAATGGAGTGGTATTGAATTGAAACGATCGGCACCCACAATTTCAAAAACGGCTATTATTTTTTTTTCAGTAATTTTCATTTCGGGCTGTTTGACGGTCCGCCTCCCCAAGGTTGAGATTAAAGAAACCAAAGAGGGAACCCGGCTAACATGGAAAGAAGTTGTCAACCAAACCCTCAGAAATAATCCCGATCTTGTAAGTGCCCGTTACGATATTTCTTCGAGCGCACAAAACCGCAATCAGGTTGTGGGCAATTTTCTTCCCACGGTAAGCGGGAGTCTTGAGCGGGACCGGTTACGAACAACGTCAACAGCGGATATGCATGATAGCATAGAAGCCGGCATTTCCGGCGAACAACCTCTTTTTACCGGATTTGATAATACCGGCAAATTCTTAAAAGCCAAAAAAGATTTGGAAACAAGCAAATGGAGCTATCAGGAAACGAGTGCTAACGCCCGGAACCAATTGAGATCTTCTTATGTGGCATTGCTAAGGCTGGAAAGATTACTCGAAACAAACGGCGGGATTGCGGAACGGCGGAAAAACAATGCGGAATTAATCCGGCTTCGTTATGACGGTGGCCGGGAAAATTTAGGATCCGCTTTGCGCGCCGAAGCGATTTCGGACCGGGCGGCTTTTGGTGTCAGACAGACGCGAAGACAAATCGACAGCGAATCGCTTTTGCTTTGCCGGCAGATTGGTAATGAATTTCGAATGCCGATTCGCGTGGAAGGGGATTTAGAAAAAATGATTCCAAAGAATATCGATTCAGTGCCCGGTTATTCCGAGCTTGCGGAGAAAGTACCCACGGTTCATAAACTGATTAGCACAGCGGAATCGTATAAAGCCGCGTTGATTTCAGCTCAAGCAACCGCCTGGCCTCAAATTAGCGGATTACTTGATTATGGATATTCGGGCAATCAATGGAGCGATATGCGGGACGCTTTTTTGGTTGGGATTAAGGTCTCGATGCCTTTTTTCAGCGGTGGTAAAAATGTTGAGGCCATTTTGAAAGCAAAAGCGGATTATAAATCAGCGCTTGAAAAAGCAAGAAGCGCGCAAAATGACGCAATCGCACAACTTGCGGATGCGTGGACGCAACTGAAAGATGCTGTTGAAATCGTGGATGTTCAAAATAAATTTCTTCTGGCTGCGCGTAAACGCGCGGAAATTATCCGTGCCGAATACGCAACGGGGCTTGTTAATTTTCAGGATTTTGATATTGCCGAACAGGATCTTGCCGATTCGGAAGTTGCTTATGTGCAAAGTTTATCAAATGTTTTATTGAAAGAAGCTAACTGGGAATTTGTCAAAGGGTCTACTTTGGAGGACGCGTTAAATGAAAAATAAGATATCGTCTCGGCTTGTGAAAATCGGATTGGTGATCGTTGGGTTATTTATTTTTTTGAAATTAATTTCATCGTGCACTCATTCTAAAGATGCTTTTCAAATTGTCCGCTCAATTCAAGTCACAAAAGGGAATCTCGACGTGAAAATTACGGCTATGGGAACCGTGAAACCGTATAATCGAGTAGAGATTAAACCTCCGATTGCAGGTCGCGTTGAGGAAGTATTAGTCAAAGAAGGAGACGCTGTTAAGCAGGGACAAATAGTCGCTTGGATGAGCTCTGTCGAACGCGCGGCTCTCTTGGATGCTGCCAGAGCGCAAGGAGACGCGGCATTTAAACGTTGGCAGGAGGCATACAAGCCGGCGCCGATGCTTGCACCGCTTGATGGGATGATTATCGTTCGTGCCGTGGAACCTGGGCAAACCGTGTCGACGGCGGACCCCGTCGTCGTCATTTCAGACAAACTAATTATTGAAGCGCTTGTAGACGAAACGGATCTTTCTTTTATTGCGTTAGAACAAAAAACAGAAATTCGTTTAGATGCGTATCCGGAAGATGTTTTTTGGGGAAAGGTCGATCACATTACATACGAAAGCCAGCTTGTGAATAATGTAAACGTTTACGGTGTCGATATTGTTCCCGATAAAATACTTTCTGCCTTCCGGAGCGGCATGACGGCAGATGTTACATTTATTGTCAAAGAAAGAAAAAATATTCTACTGGTTCCGTCGGAAGCCGTTTCGGAATGGCCGAAAAATTTAAAAAAACCGGAAGGAATGGAATTTGCCGTTTACAGGAAGGAATTTGGCGGAAAATTGGCGCCGGTTCCGATCCGGATCGGAGAATCCGACGGACGGATGACAGAAATTCTTAACGGGGTGACGGAAGGGATGCGGATCGAAATTGTAAAAAAGAAGCAACAAGCACTGTCTACCAATCCATTTTCTGCTTTTGGAGCGAGAAAAAATGAAAGAAAACCACAATCATGAAATTATTAGAAGCAGAAAATATTTATAAAACATACCGCATTGGCCAGGTTGATATCCATGCGCTCCAAGGAGTCTCGGTCGATATTGACGCCGGAGAATTTATTGCGATTATGGGCCCTTCGGGTTCCGGCAAATCGACCTTGATGCATCTCCTGGGTTTTTTAGATACGCCTGATAAGGGTGTCATCCGCTTGCTCGATAAAAACGTGACGATGTTAAAAGAAGAAGAATACGCTTTCCTCCGCAACCGTGTCACGGGTTTTGTATTTCAACAGTTTAATTTAATGACGCGTTCGACCGCTTTGGAAAATGTGGCATTGCCCTTGATTTATTCAAGAAATCAAACAGAAGAAATAAAAAAGCCGCTTGAAATGTTAAAACAAGTCGGGCTTGAAGACCGTATCCAGCATCGGCCGAACGAACTTTCGGGAGGACAACAACAACGCGTTGCGATTGCCCGTGCTTTGGTGAATCAGCCTTTGATGATTTTAGCCGACGAACCCACAGGAAACCTTGATTCAAAATCAGGCAATGAAATCTTGGCTATTTTTAAACATTTGAATGAAAAAGGGATGACGATTGTTATGGTGACGCATGATGAGAAGGTCGGAGCTGTTGCGGAAAGAATCATTCGGATGCAGGACGGAAAAATCATCGCGGACGAGAGAAAATCGAATCCAAAACAACCATTGATAGCCCCATCCGAAATTTTTCCGGAAAATGAAGTAAAAAACAAAAAATATTCTTTGAAGGAATTTCAAGAGCATTTCAAGCAGGCCTATCGAATGATCATGTCTAATAAATTAAGATCAGCGCTTTCTATTTTAGGGGTGTTGATCGGCGTGGCTTGCGTGATTACCATTCTTGCGCTTGGCCGCGGCGCCCGGCAGTCGATCACTGAGCAATTATCGCGGCTTGGCTCCAATCTTCTTTCCGTCCGTCCCGGTTCGACCAAAGTCCATGGGACGGCTGAAGAGGCGGCGACAAGATTTACAAATGAAGATGCGCGTGCGATCCAGGAAACCATTTCAGGTGTTAAACGGATTTCTCCTCAGGTGACGGGACAAGGGCAAGCGGTTTATGGGAATAAGAATTGGAGCACGGCTGTTTTAGGGGTTACGCCTGCGTATGCGTCGATGAAAAATCAGGAACCGGCAATGGGGCGTTTTTTTACGGAAGAAGAAAATCTATCGCGTCGTCGAGTTGCGTTAATCGGCAAAACAGTTCAGCGCGAACTTTTCGGAGAAGAAAGTCCAATCGGAAAAACAATCAAAATCAACCGGATTAATTTTCAAGTCATCGGACTTTTGCCGTCACTTGGAGGAGGTGGGTGGCACGATCAAGATGATGTGGTGGTCATCCCTTTGATGACGGCGATGAAACGTGTTCAAGGCAAAGATTTTTTTGATCAAATTGATGTCGAAATTGAAACGCTTAAGCAAATGCCCGAAGCGCAAGAAGCCATTACAAGCCTGCTCATCCGCAGGCACCGGCTAACGCCGGACCGCTACGACAGCTTTAATGTCCGAAACTTTGCCGATATTCAAGCCGCACTGACAAGTACCACAAAAACAATTTCCATTTTACTTGGGTGCGTGGCGGCTATTTCTCTTCTTGTCGGGGGAATCGGAATTATGAATGTCATGCTTGTTTCCGTGAAAGAAAGAACCCGGGAAATCGGACTTCGCAAAGCCATCGGCGCGACACCCCGGGATATTTTAATGCAGTTCTTAGTTGAAGCGGTTGTCATTACCTTTTTGGGCGGACTGATCGGAATTTTTTTGGCGTTGGGCCTTTCATGGTTGATTGCGGCGATTGCCGGCTGGAAAATGATTATTAGTTTAGATGCGTTTCTGCTGGCCTTCCTTTTTTCGGCAGGCGTTGGAATTATTTTCGGTCTCTGGCCGGCGAAACAGGCTGCAAGCCTTGATCCGATCGAGGCATTGAGATACGAATAAATAGAAATAAATAACAACAACCAGTTGATTAGCCCGGGTTTCTCATTGTTAATAAGATATTCCGCGCGTAAGAGCTGCGGTGCAAAGTATGGTTTGTATCTTTGCGACGTAGGGCTTATCTTTTGCGCCCTGATTTAACAAGGGCGCAAAACTTTGGTCGCAACTGATTGCGCGCCCAAAGCGACTTTCTCGTCGATTCACTAAATCGATGAGAAAGTCGGGTTAGCGCAAAATCAAAATTGAAGAAATTGTTAATATTGATTCCAACGGAAAAGTGAAAAGGGAAAGTAAAAAGAAATAAAAACCAGTTTTGGGGATGGACATAGAAATCAATTTGCGCAAACATAATGCGGGGCGGATCAATACTCGATCCGCCCCGTTTTTGCAAATGTCACAATATGCCGTTCTTCACATCAACGGCTCATCGCTCCTCGAACTCTGAGCAGTAGCCACGTACGATCCATACTGTCTAACGTGCCATTTTTGTTCAGATCCAAGGTTGTAAAATCACTTTCGGGCAAGTAGGCCGCATATGGAATAATTATGTCAAAGCCTCTTGCGAAAGTAAAATCAGACGTATTGATTATTCCGTCGTCATTGAGATCGTAATTTTTGGCACGTATATGCTCTGCCAAGTTCTTTGCTTTCTCCACCACTTTTGCCGGAGCAATAAGGATTGTCGTGAAAGCAGGGGCCTTCAATCCTTCGTTATCATAGGCGACAAATTGAACTGCATATTTGCCTGCGACCGGTTTCCCCCAATAGAACGTCCCCCTCGTCTGCGGACACGGAGGACACGGCATTCCGACCTGGCAAACCATCATTGGACACATCACCTCGCTCGTTGTGATAAACTGTGATCCTTCCGGCAAGCCTTCAGCTTTTAAAGCTACAACTTGACCATCCGCATCAAAAGCACTGACCGAAAAACTTAGCGGAGTTCCGGTTACGTTTTTCACCACATCCGGCGCGGAGATTTTCGGAGCACCGTTGATAGAAATCATGGTGGAAACAACGGTTTTTAGACCTTTATCATCATACGCCGCGAATTGAACGATATGTTTGCCCGCGACCGGTTTTTCCCATATCAAAGTTCCTGTCATTGGTTGTGGTGGGCATGGAGGACAAGGTTGTCCTTCAATACAGGGCATCATCGGACACATCCTTTCCATTAAGAGGAACGTTGCGCCTTCGGGTAAATCGAAAGCTTGCAAGTCCGTTACCCTGCCGTCATTGTCGTAAGCGCTTACCTGGAAGGACAACGAGGAACCCTCTTGCCCCGCAACTTCAGCAGGCGCTTCGACCTTTGGAGGCGTATTTGGCTTTGGGGTTACGTGAATGGTCATCCGAGCTTGCTCAATGTGAGGGGAGCTCGGAAGGCCTTGATTGTCAGTTGCTATAAACAGCATGTTCACATCGCCCACTTGCTCCGCTGTTGGAGTCCAAGTAACCCGTCCAATCATCGGCAACGGCCAGATTTGGAGGATCGACGGAAGTATGTCGAACTTAATTCCTTCGGGACAGGGAACGACAACTTCTGTTTGAGTTGTGCTATTCCTTTGAACACACATCGCTTGAAGGCTTGCTACTGAGCCGTCATAGTCAATGGCCCGCACATCAACCGGTGCGCCATTCTCCAAAAGCAACGGTTGCCCCACTTGGACTGACACAGAGCTTGCCGGCACAGTGACGACAGGCGGTTGATTTGGTTTTTCAACTTTAATAAGCGTTGAAACAACCGTTTTCGCTTCGCCGTTATCGTAAGCGACAAAGCCAACTTTATATTCGCCTGCGACCGGTTTTTCCCAGAGCAGACTTCCCGAAACCGGTGACGGCGGACACGGTGGACATACCTCTCCGATCTGGCAAGGCATCATTGGACACACGACCTCTTTGCTTATGATAAACGTTGCGCCTTCCGGTAAATCGAAGGCGCGCAAATCCGTCACCTGGCCGTCATTGTCGTAAGCACTTACCTGGAAGGACAACGAGGAATCCTCTTGCCCCGCAACTTCAGCAGGTGCCTTAACAATAGGCGGCTGGTTTGGTTGAGCAACTTTAATGAGTGTTGAAACAACCGTTTTTAACCCACTGTTATCGTAGGCAACAAAACTGGATTTGTGTTCACCCGCGACTGGTTTTCCCCATAGCAATATTCCTGTCGTTGGTTGTGGTGGACATGGAGGACAAGGCTCGCCCAAAACACAGGGCATCATTGGACATGTCCTTTCGATTAAATAAAATGTTGCGCCTTCCGGCAATTCAAATGCTTTTAACTCCACGATTTGGCCGTCAGGGTCATAAGCATCCACGTTGAAAGACAGCATAACCCCTTCTTCTCCGACGAATTCAGTCGGAGCCTTGACTATCGGAGGTTGCTGCAAAGGTGCTTTCCAGGTTAACAGTTCTTCAAGCGTTTTATATTTTATGCGGTACGCAATTCCGTCAATTGTGACGACCGCGACAGGTTCGCCATTTTCGTACACAATTTCAATTGGCAGCATTGTTCCGTTACTGAAAGACCGTTCAATTCCGATGAGCCAATCATTGCACGGTGCAAAATCAATGGCGCAGTAAATATCGGGACGAGAGCCATAACGGAATTTATTTGCGATTAACGGCTGCTGCGGTTGCCAATCAATAGGGGCTTTTTGATATTCCAGAACTTCAGCGATCTTTCCGATTGGAATTTCTCGCCCATAAATTCCCATATTATATCGAACTTCACGATAGCTTATTTCGCCTTCTTTCACGATGGAATAGTAAATGCGCGCTCTTAAATCTGGCATGACCATCGTACACATGCCGCCTGAACAATAAGGCTCAACGCGGTCAAACTCGATACGTTTTAACAATTTTCCGGCTGGCTCGGGACATGTGAGAGAATTGCAAGGGATGCCGTCATACATTTCCACTTTAGAAAGCTTACCGTTATAGCTATATGTTGGGGACTCATAGCTGGCGGTAATAAAGCGGATGGGCACTTCTCTCGGGGGAAGAATTTCATTGATGAAGTAAATTTGTGGATAAATAACTTCAGCCTGTCTCAAATTAACAATATCCACAACTGTTCCGGTGTCATCCGAAACGGAGGTGAACTTATAGGTTAATTTTTCTGGGATTGCAAAATCGCCGAGCGGATTAATCTTCCCGCCTACAAGCCGGTGCCCGACAATCGATTCCGAGTCTGAATTTTTAAACGAAATCAGCATAGAAAGCGGACCGTCAGTATTGTTTTCAAGGTCACCAAAGACAACCAATCCTTTGGCAATCCAGAGATCGAGCTCTGCAGTATTCAAACCGAACGTATCGATCAAATCTGCTTTCGCCAGTATTTCCGCAGTGACGTGAAGTAGTCGCTCGATGGATAGGATAACTTGTTTGCCGTAATCAATGACATATTTCCAGCCCAAGTCTCCCGAATAAACAACCACTTCTGCTATTGACACCAGAGAGCCGTCTTCACGCGTCTGCCAAGAGCTTGATTTAACTGAGAGGGTTGCGAATGCAGATCCTTTTTTAACCAAATCATTGATTGCAATGATACTCATGGCATTCAACGGATTGAGATACATGTTGTTTGGATTACTTGCCATGACGATATATTCGAACTCATTCGCAGATCGTCCGGATGGGATAGCAAGCTTGATATAATAAGCGTCCCATATATCCATGGTGCAAATGTCTCTATCGGGGACGGGCCAAACGCACCCGCCGCTTGTTGTAAGTTTTGCGGCAACAACTGTAATGAGTGACATATCATTCTGAGTGAGATTTAATCGATAAACTAAATCTTTTTTCACGGCGTAGATTGCTTCGTCCGGAATAGGATAAACTATTTCAGGCGCCGATGGCAAGATAGGCGCAGGCGATTCTGCGACCTCAACAGACGGCGCTTCCACTATTGTTTCAGCCGTCACTGTTGAATCCGCAAATACCACCGGTGTGTTCCCAAACGCAAAGGCAACGACCAAAATCGTTGCGATGATTTTTGCGCCCCACACGTTTCGAATATTGGATAAGTTTAATAACGCGTTCATGATTTGTTTCCTCCTGAATTTAAATTTTTGTAACCAATGTTTTTTTGGGACATCTTTTTTAATCTCTGAAAAAAGACTACCCTCCAAAGGAAGAATTGACAAAAGAATTCAGCCAAGCGGTCAAAAATAGCTCATAAGTGGTCGTTTTTGACCCATGAGCGGTTGTATGGTGCCGGACTTTTTTGTTTACTTTCTCAAGATGGCCGTCCCTACAGGTTTGATTTTTAGGCCAGTTGACTCATAATAAAAGGTAACCGAAGGAAGTAAGTATCTGTTTAGCCAATTGAACCCAAAAGGAGAGGTAGAAAGCCTTCGCTTCGTTGTGCGCGCTGATTTTAGGCGAGCGGCCTAAACAAAATCAGCG
>MHFR01000051.1 GCA_001804285.1 Candidatus Danuiimicrobium aquiferis | reverse complement strand
CACGGCCGATCCCGGCGATGCTGCGGACGTCGATCCGGATGCGGCAGTGACGGTGACGAACACCCTTGCGATGAATGACGGACAATTCCAGCCGCACACAGGGTCGAGTTTCAAGGATGTGACAATCGGGGCGAATGGGATCTTGAAGCCGGATGCGGCTGCGGGGGTTAGTGTCAGCGGAGATTGGACGAATTCCGGCGTATTCACGGCCAATAGCGGGGAAGTGACGTTGAATGGGATAGCGGATCAGAGCATGACAACCGGAGGTGTGACGCAACCGTTTTATAAGTTGACCGCTAATAATACGGGTGACGGCGGGAGCGATAATATCGTGATCAGCGGTGCGTTGAAGTTGACGAACACATTGAAGATCACAGACGGTGATTTGGATATTTCCACTGCGACCGGCAACAACCCGGTGGTGAATACGGCCGGTGATGTGACGATTGAAGCGGATGGTTCGATTGATGTGACCGGCAGAACAGCGAACTGGACATTTGACGGAACGTCCATTGTGACGGATTCTTCGGCAGGACAAGATTTTCAGGATGTGGTGATTAATGGAACCAGCCTCACGCTTGCAAGCAATATGAACGTCGAGACGATGACCGTAACGAGCGGGGCGCTCAATCTTGGGAATGCGGGATATATGTTAACGATCGACGGAGCCGGCAATCCGTTTTTGGTAAGCGGGACATTAAATGAAGGAACCGATTCGAAAGTGAAGTTTGCGCCGGCCGTGGAGGGAACGATTACGGTTGAAAATGAAACGTATCATGATATCGAATTCGACGACACGGCGGCTGCAGGATCGACATTTGAATTGAGCGGCACATTGACTGTGGGTGGGGACCTTACGATTACCGGCGGAACAGTAGATGTTGTTTTGGACTCAAATTTTGCGATTAACATTGCCGGCAATTGGGTGAATAGCGACAGCTTTGAAGCACGAAGCGGAATCATTACGTTTAACGGCGGCACGACGCAACAGATTAATGGGGGCGGAACGGGCGTTGATGTTGATGACACGACGAAAGATTTCAATAACATCGAGATTTCCGGTTCTGTTTTACAGCTTGTGGGAAGCGAACTTGAAGTCGACGGGACGTTGACCGTCAACGCGACGAAAACATTCGATCTCAACGACCAGAATTTTGATTTGAATGGAACGCTTGTGAATTTAGGAACCGTTCAACTGCTCGGGAGCGAAACAGTCGGTCTCGGAACATGGGACAGCGCGCAAGGTTTAACAAAATATGTTGGAACAGCGAACACGACCGTTCCAAGCATTCCGATTTATTACAATTTGGAATTTGACGAAGCGGGAGCAGCCGATCCGACCTACACGCTTCCGGATGCGGCAGTGCGTGTTTACGGTGACCTCGCCATCACAGACGGCACGCTTGCGATGGATGATAATAATAACCTTACGATAGATGATAATTTTACGATTGCGGCCTCACAGGCGTTCACGAAATCCACGTCGGGCACATTAATTTTAAGCGCTGATTTGGATAATGCCGCAACTTACACCGATAGTGAGGGCTCGCAGAATCTTGGAACGGTTCAGATCGGAAATGACGGATCGGGAACGGTGACATTGGCCTCCCATATGACAGCCGAATCGGTTACCGTAACAGCCAACGATGTACTTGCTTTGGCAAATAGTGGATTTATTCTTACCATCACTGGAACCGGAACGCCGCTTTCGGTTGCGGCAAATGGTTTGAATGTCGGAACGGATTCGAAGATTAAATACGCACCGGCCGCTGCGGTGGCGACGACCGTCGAGACGACGAATGTGAGTTATCACGATTTGGAATTGGATGATTCAGGATCGGGTGTGCCCTTTAGTCCTGAAGGGACGCCGCTTGTGGTCGGCGGGAATTTGACGGTGACAGCCGGGACACTCTTGATGGCAGCGAATACAGTGAATATCACAGGCGGCCTGACGATTGCGAACGCAGGCGCATTAAGCGCAACAACGGGAACGATCGATGTGGATGGGAATTTGGCAGTGAATGGAAACGGGACGTTGACCTTTACGGATGCGGGCAATTTCATTTTTGCCGGAACAAGTTTTAGTACGGCGGCGGAAGGGTCGTTCGTAAAAGGAACGAGCACGTTAACGTTTAACCGCGATAACGCGGCGGGAACGATTGCGATTGATATCGCCGGGAATGGCACGGCCGGAACACTCGCATTAAATAATTTTACTTATGATGCGTCAGGGAATGCAAACGCGGCGACGATTCAGATTGACGATGAGGATACGGTAACGGTGGTCGGGGCATTGACGTTGAGAGGTGCAAATAATAAGCGGCTAACGGTTGAAACGGATGATCCTGCAGCGGAGAACCCGAGTAAGACTGATTTAATTCTTCAGGATAACGGAAGTGTCATTCAAGTGATGGATTATTTAACGGTAAGAGGTATCGATTCTTCGGCCGGTCTTGAGATGATTCCGGACAGCACCGAGGGAGGTGATTGTACATACATATTAAACTGGAATTGCGGCGGGACGACGGTGACGAATTACATATGGGACGGCGGAGTGAGTTCGGTGTGGAGCGCAAACGGGAACTGGAATTTGGGCCGGAAACCCGACCCGAGCGGCAAGGTATTTATTGTAGATGTCGAAGCGGAACGCGATCCGATTGCCAATGAAGCGATCAACGTTGCGGAATTTACGATTCAAGACGGCGGGGTGCTGGATATAAACGGGCAGGCGTTTACAATTTCCGCGCTTGTGAACGGAATGGATATTGATGCGAACGGTACTCTTAAGTTGCAGGGCGGTGAGAATACGGCGATCACAAGTTGGGAGGCAAATGACGGGACGGTGGAATACACAGGAGGAGCTTATAGCGGACCCATTAAAGATTGGAATTACCATCATTTGAAAATCAATGTGGCGGGTCCGTTTTCTCTTGGAGCGAATGAGGTGTTGAGCGGAAATTTGAATGTCACGGCCGGAATGCTTACGGTAGGGGCAAATAAAACCTTGGAGGTGGATGGGACGCTCACGGTAGACGGTGGGACGCTTTCCGCGGCGGCCGGCACATTAAACGCGGATGGAAATGTTGAGGTGACGTCCGGAACGTTGACGCTTCCTTCCGGAACGGATTCATATGTAAAGGGAAATTGGACGGTTGCCACGGTTGGTACCACGTTAAATCATTCGAACGGTTCGCTCACTTTTAACGGCTCGGCCGAGCAGACGATCACGACCGGCGGAAAAGCTTTCAAGCATTTAACCATTAGCAATAATGTTATTGTCAGCGGAGTGCTCGATGTCAATGGTCTTCTGACGCTTTCAAGCGGCGGTCTCGATCTGGATACCTATGATCCCGATGTGACCGTCGGCGGAGGCATGACGATTGATGAGACGGCCGATGCCGTGACGCGCGGGAGCGGAACGTGGACGTTTGACGGAACCGGCAATTACACGGACAGCACCGCGCAGGTGAATTACAATTTGGGAGATGTCATTGTCAACGGAACGAGCCTTACGACGTTGAGCTCTATGAGTGTTAATTCCATTTCGGTGACGGGCGGGTTATTTGACATTTCAACCAGTCCCAGCACATTGACGGTCGCTTCCTCTCTTCTCATCAATGGCGGGACGTTAAACGCGCTGAATGGGACATTGAATATAGACGGCGCTCTGGAATTGACTACGGGAACGTTGACGATGCCTTCGGGAATCACGTCCTATGCCAAGGGCGACTGGACTATAGCGGCGGTGCCACAAGCAGTATTCAATAACTCACAAGGGATGCTGACGTTTAATGGGACACAAGCCCAGACCGTCACTACCGGAGGGAAGGCCTTTCATCATTTGATCCTCAGCAATAATGTTATTGTCAGCGGAGTGCTCGATGTCAATGGTCTTCTGACGCTTTCAAGCGGCATTCTCGATCTGGACACCTATGATCCCAATGTTTTCGTCGGCGGTGGCATAACGATTGATGCGGGCACCGTGACGCGCGGGAGCGGAACGTGGACGTTTGACGGAACAGGGAATTATACGGATAACACGGCAGGTTCGATTTATAATTTGGGCGATGTCATTGTTAACGGCGTGAATGCGACATTGACAGCGGCCACGCGGATGGTTGTCAATTCTCTCACCATTTCGAATGGAACACTCGCTCTATCGCAAGATAAAACACTGTCCGTGATGGGTGCGTTGACCATCAATAGCAATGGGAGCGGCGGGACCGGGACCCTGAACGCTGCAAACGGCACCGTCGATGTCAATGGCAACTTCGTCATTTCCGCCGGCTCATTAAATCCGCCGTCCGGTATCATGTATGTCAGCGGAAATTGGACCAACGATACAGGGAGCGCACTCACGCTTTCCGCCGGGACAGTGATTATTGATGGGGTGGCGAATTCCGTTTCGACGCTGTCAGGCTCAAACTCATTTTATAACTTTAGCTGTTCAATACAACGAAAAATCCTTAAATTTCCAACAAATGCCGCAACAACAGTTACGAATAGACTCGTATTAGCGGGACAAAAAGATAACAGTATCCAGTTGTGTGGTGCGGGCGATGGCAGTGGTGTGGCTCCGCTGCATTGTTCCGATCCGGATGCACAGGCACAGTGGCAACTTAATGTGAATAAAACTCTCGTGGGCGCAAGCCATTTACTCCAGTATCTCCGGATTAAGAATTCAGATGCCTCGAGAAATGCCGATAGCAGCTCGTCAGGAACTTCTATGCTTTTGACGCGAATTTCAGTCGATGTGCGCCGCCCTGAAGACTCAAACAACCCGCTTGACACAACCAATTCAAATTGGAAATTCGGTTTCACGATCAAAGGGCGGGTGTTTTCAGACGAAGGAAGCACATTGGCAGGGGCCGGTATCCATCTTAATATCATAAATGCCGGTGAGTTGGATGGTTCCGCTGGATTCGGTTATTTCGTGTCGACTGATGGAAGTAGTGTATATGAATTTCGAAACGTCAATGTTGCGCCCGGGAACCCCATTAACATTTTTGTTGAACCGTCTTTTGGCGGCGGGGTGAACTGCACCAGTTATGCTGATGGAGATTGTACTTACAGCACGGCGGTATTTAAAAAAGGAATTTTAATGGCAATGTCGGATGGGACGGACAAACTTTGCACGGATACCTCCGCCAGTGGCAATTGCATGGATATCTATTTAGAGCGCCTAATCATCCGGAATGATATGGATGCTTCGGACACAGGTTACGATGCATCGCATGCAAAAATGGAATTTGACCAAATGCAAGAAGGTTTTAACGGAGGAGAGCCGTTTTGTGATCCGAATTTTATACCGTCCGGAGAGACTGAGCCCATGGATTGTTCCGGATTTCCTCCCGCGTATCAAGAAGCGCCCGATAATGGCGCAGAAGAATTTCTAGGGTATAGACCGATCGATAATGGGGCAGGCGGCGAACAGCTTGTCTTTGAAGACGATTTGGAAATTTATATTTGGCCGGGGACGACGTTTACGCCAGGGGCAGATATGCAATTTGATGTCATGAATGTGCGCGGAACCTTGGAAGGAACGGCGGGCAAAACCTTTTCGGTGGCTGGAGATTTTGTGTTTGATGAGAGCGGCACATTTACCCACAACCTCGCGCCGGTCGAGTTTTCCGGTTCGGGAACGCATCGAATCGCCCCCGGTAAGGCCGCCAATAAGTTTAATGACGTGGCGTTTAGCGGAGGAGGAACTTATCAATTTGATGACGACGTTCCTTTGGAAGTTGAAGGCAATTTTACGTTATCCGATGGAACGTTCGTGGCCGATGCCGACCAGGATCTGATTGTGAAAGGGGATTTTACAATTGCAGAGGGAGCCGATTTTACGCCGTCCACCGGCACCGGGGAACTGTTGCTCGAAGGGGATTTGACGCTCGCGGACAACAATGAGACCAAACAGAATTTGGGGAAATTGGTGATCGGCGCTTCACCCGATATCGTAACACTCGGTTCTGACATCGCAGCGGAATCGGTGACGATTAATCCGACGGACACGCTTGCAACAGCCGGTTACGATGTGACGCTTACAGGGTCTGACGGATTGACCGTGAACGGCATTGTCAACGACACCGCCAGCTCGGAAGCGGATGGCACGACCTTTGATGTAAAAGGCAAGGTGGTCGTGGGCGAGGATGCTTCATTCACGGCAGGGACTTCGACGATCAGCATTTCGGATACAGGCAGTGTGAATGTCACCAGTTCCGGGGTGACACTGCCCAATATCACGAATGCAAGCACAGGCACTGTGGAACTTCAAGATGCGCTGACGCTCGCCGGCAGTTTAACCAATTCGTCAACCGGCACATTTGATCCGAATGGAAAAAATATTACCGTTTCAGGCAACTGGAATTTTGCGACGGGAACGTACGTACACACGACCGAGACGGTCACGCTGTCGGGAGGTGCCGCTTCAACATTAATTTCGACCGGGAATTCATTCTACAACCTCACCATCAATAAGAGCGGCGCGGGCGACGCAGACAATGTGAGCCTGGAAACGAAAAATTTGGTTGTAAACGGGACGCTAACTATTACTGACGGTGAACTCTACCAAGCTCAGAATGTCGAATTGACCTCCTATCAAATTGCGATTCAGGCGGACGGAACGTGGACACACGTCGGAGGCAGTGATTCGGATAACGCTACCGTTACAATTGGCGCAGGCGGAATCGCCAACGCCGGCACCATTGTGTTCAACGGCGCGAGCGGCAGTTCGACCGGGGGCGACAGCGATGTCATTAAGATCCGGTCGGCGACGGACGGAACCCAGCAAACATGGACAGGCGCAGGGACCTACACATGTTACGATGTGGACGTGAAGGATCAAAAAGCATCCGGCATTACGATTAGCTGCTACAGCAGTACGAACTCTGGAAATAATATCAATTGGATGTTCCATCAGGCAACGGACCATTTTAAAATTACGACGGCAGCGCCGACAACGCTTTCTGCGGGGAGTACCATCGATGTGGTTATTAAACCGTACGATAATGCCGGCGCTCAAATCATGACGAATTACCGCGGCGATAAAAATTTGACCTTCAGCGGCGCTTCCGTGTCCCCGAAGGGCACCAGTCCAATCGCGACGGACAAGAATCTTGTGCAGGTTGTCTTTGGGACAGCACTGCCCGTTCAGTTCTTGTGCTTAGTGACCGGTTGTGAAGCGGAAAGTACGCTGACCTTGTATGCGGCTGAAAGCACATCGATCGATGTGACGGACGGGACAGTCAGCACATCCGGAAACGCTGGCTATGACTTGGACCTGACAGTTAAGTCTCTCGATGCGGTGGCACTGAAGTTCACGACGGCACCGGCGCCTCTGAAAATCATGGCGAATACGCTATTCACGACTCAGCCGGTTGGCGCCGTGGTGGACATCTATGAGAATCCGGTCGGGACGGATTCAACGTCGCAGATTACGTTAAAAGCCATTTCGGCGACGGACGGCGTCACGGATATGTCGGGCGACCTCGTGGTCACGCAGAATCCGGTGACGGTGACTGCGGGTCTTGCCAGCTTCAGCGGTGTCACCTATAAGGAAGCCGCAGGGATGAAGCTCAAGATCGAAAGCGGCACTCTGCCGAGCGTGCTGAGTAGCGAGATCACGGTTGTTTCAATCGCATCAAATGTTTACTTTGTGAACGCGAGCGGTACCGAAGTCACGCAATACAATATCGGAGATTCCATTTATATCAAAGTGACGGACGGCGATGAAAATGTGGATGCGGCGGCGATCGATACGGTGAAAGTGACGGTCACGGATTCTACGACGAGCGATTCGGAAACGGTCACCTTGGAAGAAACGGGCGTGGACACGGGGATTTTTATGAATACCGGCTCAACGCAGCCCGCAACGGCGCTTCCGAGTAAACACGGATTTCAAGGCGTGCCGAATGATTTTATGCTGCAAATTTCTTCCGGCGGAGATTCCATCACCGTCCGGTATGAGGACAATGATGATTCGGACGATGCCGCGAACGACACGGCCACTTTCGGCGGGATTAGCTTCAAGGTTCAACCGATGGTGAACGGGGTGATCAAAGCGGGAGAGGCATTTCAGCTCGCGATTACGGCGGTCCGGGGGGCGTTGGGAACAGGCGAAGTCATCACGTCCTATACGGGGCCGGCGACGTTATTGGCTATATATGTGAGCCCGACCAACGGAACAAAGGATATTGAGATTGTCGATACGATGGAATTTTCATCGGGCATTGCTACGCCGCGCGTCAAATACATGGACGCGGGCACCATTCAAGTGATGGCTCAGGACACGGAAGACCTCAGTATGAAAGGCGTTTCTGAAAATTTAGTCGTCCTCCCGGCGTCTTATTCGGTAGGCATTGCGTCGCAGGAGGCGTTTGTCGGCGGCGAGATTGATATGACGGTTAATGCGCTCAATACCGCGGGTGAGGTGACGCCCAATTATGCGGGATCGGTGAGTATTGCGGCGTTGACGGAAGATGGTGGATCGGCATCCGATCTCTTGGTTCAGAGCGCCGGTTCGTTTTCTGGCGGAAGCACAACTTTCAAAAACAAATACAAGGCGTGGGGCACTGTTACCTTTGAAGTGAAGGATTCGAGTTATCCGGAAATGGCTGTCGGCAAATCGGCGGCGGTTCTCTTCCGTCCGAAAGGTTTCAAAGTCGTATTGTCGCCGCCTTCGGACGCGTCACGCGCCGGTGCGGATAAATATACCTATTACAGCGGGGAAACGATCAAGGTAACCGTGAATGCGCTTGATGAACAAGGCGAGGTCATTTCGAATTACAAAGGGATAGTTAAATTTACACCGGTAACCGGCTTAACCTTTCCGGCGGAATATCAATTCACGGGAGGAGATAAAGGCGTCTATGAGTTTGAAGTTCGACCGATGGGGGACATTCCCGAATTCGCAATTACGGCAACGGATAATGTTGCGAGCGGCGGATCGACACCCAAAGCGGAAGTGCTGACGGCCAAAGTGATAATCGAATCTGCTTATGGCGCGGTAAATGCTTCGGTTAAGGTCACAATCAAAGTGGTCGATTCAAAAGGCCAAGTCATTAAACAGGATTCGACCCGTGTAGTTGTGCAATATTTTCTGCCGGAAGGAAAGCCGGTCGGGCAAACCGGAGATTCGCTGCTTCCGTCGTTAACGCTGCCGAAGCAAACGGAATTCGTCATGAAAAACGGAGTTTGTACTTTCGAGATGAAATCTTCGGCCGTTGAAACGATTTATGTGGGTGCGTCTGTTGCGCAGGGATCTGCCGTCACTGTTTCTGAGAAGAGGGGCGTTGTTAATTTCGGATCTGTCGGCAGCCGGAACTTAAGGATTGTCAGTTGGAAAGAACTGCTTCCGGAAGAGACGGGCCGCCCAACGTCATTCTCTTCCGAGCGAATAAAAGAAGGAGGTCCTCCATTATTCAGAATAAGATGTTCCCATTAACTCGTTAAAAGCAGGCACTTAATAAATAAAATTATTAAGTTCTCGCGGTTGGCATGTTTTGCCCGCGGGTGGTAAACTTTTCTTGTGGGGAAATATATAAAAACGGTTTTTTGAGGCATTTCAGCAAGCAAAGCGAAAGGAGTACAGCGAGAAATTTATAGTGCGCTTCAATATTTTTAATCATTGTACTTAAATCTATGAACATGAGCCATCAAATGCACAATAGATTTCAGGTAACGCGTTCAAAAATAAACAGGGAGCAGAATATTTTTTTGCCCCGGTGTGTAACAATTTTATTACGCCGCATGTCAACTTCTCGTAACATCCTTTTTCCTGGATTTATTCTCGCCTTTTTATTTTGTTCTTCATCGATTGCTTTTGCCGAAAGTCGTTATTGGAAAAGCGGAGACGCCCTTTGTAACGAAACATCAGAATATTTATGGTCCAATACTCAGTGTTGGTCAGCTACAAGCGGCGGTGCAGTTGGCGTAAGCGTTCCGGGTGCGAGCGACAATGTCTATTTCGATTCCAGTTCCGGAACCGGAACATTCACGGTGGATGGAGCTTTTGGCGGAACTGTGTTGAGTATTTATATGGTGAAGATTGGCGCGACAATTGTGATGGCGAGGGATTTGATCGTGACCAATTCTCTCGCTATAGAGAGAGGTACCTTTAAAACAGGAAGCACAGCTGATGCGACGAATACATTGACAGCCGGATACATTGTAAGTGTTGACGATGATAATGTTGCTTTTTATGCACAAGCTTCGGATATTAATGTCACAGGATATGGCGGAACCGGGATTTATCTCGGCGGACCGAATGCTGTTTTTGATAAAGGAACTTCAACGGTTAATCTGACGGCAACATCCGGGGATCAATATTTCTGTTTTGGCGATCCGTTTAGTCATGTGGTGTTTGGTTCAGAAGGAAGTACTGCCAATTTCATTCTTGATAACGGCGCGGCCTGCGGAAATGTCTCGACATCCATTGCAGACGGCAATGTGACACTTGCCGGCGGGACGCTTACGTTGGGCGGCTTGACGCTTGCCGTAGGCGGTAACCTGAGCATTTCCGGCACAATTGACGCGACGGCGGCAGGTTCAGCGATTAATCTTGCCGGCAATTGGATAATGAATACCAGCGGCGCGTTTACCGCCGGAAATTCAATGGTTGCTTTAAATGGTACAGATCAATCCATTTCCGGTGAAACTACTTTCTATGAATTATATAAATCGAATTCAACACTCGACTACGGTGTTTGTTTAAATACGAACGGTGACAATGTTTGTACGCTCACGCTTGAAAAAGGGAAAACTCAGACGATTACGTCTGCCCTAACGCTTAAGAGTGTTCCCGGCCTCCCCGGGCTCCCCGGTATAAATGGTCTTCTGACCTTGCGAAGTTCTGAGAATGATGAAGACTCAGATCCGGCCGATCAATGGCTGATCAACGCGCAAGGCACGCGCTCGTTAGGCTATATAGACATCAAAGATTCAAACAATACGAGTGGCACAACGATGGCGGCAACTTTAACCAGTACTGATTCGGGCGATAACACAGATTGGAGTTTTGTTGGAGAGCCGTGTCCCAACAATACCTATTACTGGATCGGTGGGGAAGGTAGCTGGTCAAACGGCGCTCATTGGGCGTGCACGTCGGGAGGGGAAGCGTACAATGGCGTCCCGGATTCAAGCGGCCAAGTTATTTTCGACGGAAATTCCGGCGGCGGGACGGCGACGATGGATCAGGCGTTTACGATTGCTTCATTTGATATGCAATCGGGAAATTCAGCTACAGTTTCAGTATCCGACGTAACCGCTAATTCGGATTCTGATTTAATTGTTTCCGGCAGTTTCACCATTACGGAAGGTACTTTTAGCGCCAATGATGCCACTGTCGAGGTAAGCGGTTCGTTTGAAAATCATGGCGATCAATTTTCCTCCGGCACATCGACCGTACTTTTAAGCGGCGAAGGAAATTCAAACCAGATTATTTCCGACGACTGGGGAACGATCAGTTTTTACAACCTAACCATTGACGGTGTAAACAGCACATGGACGGTTGTTTACTCCTGCACTTTCAATATCGCAAACAACCTCGAGATTTTAAACGGAACGCTTAGCAAAGATCCAAACGCTTATTTTTATATGAACAACTACGGAAATTTGAATGTTGCCAATCCGGGCGGATTGAGTTTGGACAATTCCAGCACATACTCTATCGTTTATTTCTACGCTGACTCCGGAACAAAAACCGTTAAAACCGGCGGTGGAAACCTTTTCTATCTTGCGTTTTACCCAATAGACTGGAATACGCCCTCTACCGCCACTTATGAAATTCAAGATGCCACAACGACTACCTATATTGATATTGAAGGAGGACCCACTGTTACCACGGCTTATGATGTGAATTTCGTAGACGGGCTTTGGGGCGGTGGAAATATATATTTGGATTCAATGAGTTCGTTTACTCAAACGGCAGGCACATTTTTGATTACGAATACGGCACAAGATTTTTATTTTTACGGCAACTCCACTTTTTACAACCTGACGATTAACGCGCCGTCTCGATATGTTTATTTTCAAAGTGGAAAAACCCAAACGGTTACCGGTGCTTTAACTTTTCAGGGCACGGCTGAGGGGGGTGCTTTATATTTAAGGTCTGATACAGATGACGTACCGTGGAAGATAGATCCACAGGGAGCGAGGAATATTAGTTATCTTGATGTAAAAGATTCTACGAATATCAACACGACAAAAATACCGGTTGAAAATCTTAATATCACCGATTCCGGAAATAACATCGGATGGGAATTTCCGTTTGCGGTTTCAGGAACGGTTTATTCGGATTACACAAAGAGCACACCGCTGGGCGCGGGACTGACGGTCGCACTTTCTATCAACGGAGGCGCCAAGACAACGGTAGAAACAGGTGAAGGCGGCGTTTTTAGTTTTCCGTCCGCTTCCGTCCAAACCAATGACAAACTCCTGTTTTTCTTGGATGACGAATCCGACAAAGCCAATTTAATTACCATTGCCCGGGATTCCACAACAGCGCTTACCTTATTGCCATTGTGTGCAGGCGAAATTGTTTTATCCTATACAAGCAACGGTCCTATTACCAACACGGATTTAGCCAATGCGTATATCTCCGGTGAGGACGGTGACATTTTGTATTCGGTCACCCAGCCCGGTGCAACCTATGACGCCACATTTAATAACGGCGCGGAGCTTTGGATTCAGGCAGGCAAAACTTATACGCCGGGCGGCACAGTAACACTTGAAAACATCAGGGTTGCGAACACAGGCGCCCTCCATTCCGAAGCCAACGACATCACCATTCACGGGAGTGTTGTGTATTTCAATAACAACTCAATTCTTTCGACCGGGACCGTCACTTTTGACGCAACCGATACCGGCAAAGTGATTGATGGAAGCGACTGGGGTGAAACGCTTAATTTTAATCATCTTGTTTTTGACGGAGTAGGCGGTGGATGGAATATACAACACTGGGCCTATCTGGATGCCAACGATATCACAATCAATCATGGCGCGCTGGGCAACACGGCAGATACCGGCGGCGCTATTTATGTGGCGGGGGACTTTACGGTCAATAACGACGGGACTTTTAATTGCGGCGGCCAAAACGGCCTTTATATGTATTTTGATGCCGCAGCGGGAACGCATTCGGTTCCCGGCGGGCTTGACTGTAATCAAATTTCTTTCGGGCTGGACAGTGGTTTGGGCACAGCCACCTTCAATTTAAGCGGCGATCTGACTGCGACCTACTTTTATATTAATTCCGGCAATACCGTCAATACAAGCCATAACATAACGACAAGATATGATTGGCAAAATTCCGGAACATTTACTCAAACCGGCGGTTCGATTACCTTCGAACCTATTTGGGGGAGTATTTATATCTACGGAGATAGCACATTTAATAATTTCGTTTTTACTCCGAATATATCGTATCAATACATTTATTTTCAGGAGAACACAACTCAAACAATCACCGGAAATTTGAATTTGCAGGGCCCGAGCGCCGGCAACCTGCTTCATCTTTCCGTGAACGGCGGAGAGCAATGGAGTATTGATCCGCAGGGAACGCGGACGGTCCAAAATGCAAACATTTATTCTTCCAACAATATCAATGAAACTCCGATTATCTGCACTGGCTGTACGAACACCGGCCAAAACACCAACTGGACGTTTATAGATACTTGTCCTAACAACACCTACTACTGGATCGGTGGAACCGGGGATTGGTCGGATGGTGCGCATTGGGCGTGTTCATCAAACGGATCTGCAGCAAACACGATACCGAGCGCAACCAAAGCTGTAATTTTCGATTCCGCATCCGGCGGCGGAACTGCCACGATGAACCAAGTGTTTACCATTGCAGCATTTACGATGGATACCGGCAACACGACTACAGTTTCTGTTTCCAATGTTAGCATCAGTTCGGATGCTGATCTGATTGTCAGTGGGGAGTTTGCCATTCTAACCGGAACGTTTAATGCGAATGATGCGACGATTCAAGTGGCGGGCGTGTGGAGGAATTTTGATACATTTGGTGCCGGGACGAGCACAGTTGAATTTAATGGAGGAAATGCCACCATTGGAACGGGGTTCGAAGCGGAAGATCCCTTTTATAACGTGACCATCAATTCGACGGGATGGAAAACCTTGGCGAGTCCACTGACCGTGAACGGTACGCTTTATATCCAATCCGGAGCGTTAGACGCGAGCACTAATTGTGATGCGGCAGGCTGCACCATCACCGTCGGTGGCGAATGGAAAAATGACGGAAATTTTACCGCTCGAACCGGAAAAGTCACTTTCGACAGCGGCGATGCGAACGTTTTGACCGGCTCATCGGAAGATCCGTTTTATGATGTGACGATTAATTCTACCGGCACTAAAACCGTTTCTGCGGCGCAATTTAATGTCAGCCACAATATCGATATTCAAGCCGGAAGCTTAGACTTAACGACGCATAGTGTTGCTACGGCATTAACCGGAACCGACCAAACCATCACTGGTACAACAACCTTCTATCAACTCACGAAAGACATCTCTGCAACCGTTTGCACCAACACCGGCGGCGACAACGTTTGCACCTTGACCTTTGAAAACACAAAGAAACAAACCATCGCAAACACCTTAACCTTAACAGGCGCTGACAGTAATCTTCTTTATCTTCGCAGTAACCTGACCGATACCCAATGGCAATTTGATCCGCAAGGCACGCGTACCATCAGTTATCTCGACGTTAAGGATTCAAATAATACGAATGCAACAGTTATTCAAGCTTCCGGTCTCAACATTACCAATTCTGAAAACAACGCCGGCTGGAATTTTGCGGTTTCAGCCGCCATTTCCGGAACGGTTTATACGGATGAAGCGAAAGGTGAAGGGCAGAATATCGGCGTGGACAAAACCATTGCACTTTCCGTGAACGGAGCGGCGAAGACAACGGTCGAATCCGGCGCCGGCGGTACATTTGCATTTTCAAATGTGGCTGTGAGTGCAGATGACACGATACTAATTTTTGTCGACGATGAGGCCGGCATCGAAGCTGATTACGTTTCTCAAGTTTCAGGGGCGGCCGATTTAACGGGGATTGAAATGTATACAAATAAAGTTGTGATTTCCCATCAGACGGCCGGACCGGTGACGAATGCATTACTGGCCACCGCCGACGGCTCCGCGGATGATGATATCCATTATACCGTGGGCGAAAGCGACGCCGTTACGTTCGCGGACGGTTACGAAGTATTTGTAGAAACCGGGAAAACCTACAAGCCGACCGGGAACACAACTATCGGAACCGGTGGCTTGGATTTGAACGGGACATGGCAAGAAACCGGAACGGAGACATTGACGGTTGGCGGTAATTTTGATTCCACCGGAGGAACCTTTACGAAAGCGACCGGAACGATTAAGTTTACAGCTGCAGCTACGATAACAACGGGTGAACAACAATTGAATTTATACAACCTCGAATTTGCCCCAACCACGGATAGCACATTCACTGTTTCAACTTCAAATGACTATATCCACGGCACACTGACGTTAAGCGGAGATCACAACATTACTTTAAATTCGGGATCGATTGTCGCTTACCGCGATGTGACAGTTACGAATACGGCGACGGGCGGCGGTGGAACGGCGACCATTCTTTTTGCCGCGGGAAATAACCAGACACTGACAGGGAGCGGGACTGCTGGACAAGGACGATTGCCAGATATTCAGATCGCTAAATCGGGCGGCACGCTTAACCTTGCCAGTGTGATTAGTGTAGCGGGAGGCTGGTATTACCAAACTGGTACGGTCGATGCGACGACTAACACTTCGACGGTCGTGTTTTATGGAACGGACAAGACTCTCGATGGCCAAGGCGATGAAGCCACGATGTCATTTCGTAACGTCAGCATCGTCGGCACCGCGAAACTACGCGGCAATCTCAACGTCGACGGCGATTTGACAATCAATGAGGATGCCACATTAAACAATTCAAACGACGAGGGTGTGACAAGCTATGACATCACCGTTGCCGGTTCCTGGGACAACACGAGCGGCACATTCACGCACAATAGCGGCGGACTTGTCACGTTTGATAATCCCGCTTCCGGCGCAAATAGTGTTAATCTAAAATCGGGGGGGATTGTTGCCGGAAAAACGTTCTATAGTTTCTCGGTAAATAAGCCGGCTGGAACGATTGATCTCGGAACGCAAACGGTAAAGGTGGTCGGGAATGCCGGCTTTCTCAGTTGCACCATTAACAACGGCGACATCGTTGTCGATTCGGGAATTGATAATCGCGTAGAATTTTCGAACAATCCCATTTTTGGAGAGGAAGGACAGCCCGTTGCGAACATAAGCGGGAAGGCCGGCACCCTCGGTTTGCATGGTGCAACGTTTAACGGAACGGCATCGTTCGAACAGACCGGGACACAGGCACGGTTCTCCAACGGGGGAAATATTTTCAACGGTACCACTGCGATTACAAATAGCGGCAGCGGGAACCTGGTTTTGGCGAATGATACCGGGGATGTTTATAACGGCGACGTCACATTTACAAATAGCGGAGCGGGAGTGCTTTATGTTGCTGTAGGCAATCAGAATAATGATTTCGGCGGCAATGTTACGGTTGCGCAACCGACGGGAGGTGTTTCGTTTGGAGATGGCGCAGATGGCGGCACCATGCGATTCATCAAAGCCGAAGGCACTCAAACGCTTGATTTAAGCGATGTCGCCTCATCGGTTACCATTCTGAAACTCGTCCATTCAGGTGCAGGAACGTTGAAATTAATTAAAAATGCGAACAACGATGCAGTTATCGTCACAACAACGTTAACCAATTCTGATGGAATCTTTGATTTGAACGGAATGAATTTAACTGCCACTGGTGCCGTATTTTCCAATGATACCGGAACAATTCAACTTCAGGGTGGTGAAGCGATTGACGGGCTCACGCAGGATGCGGCCAAAGGTACATGGATATATGTAGGTGATGGAGCGGGCCAAGCGTCTACATTTACGATTCAAAACTTTAGTGCCGATGAAGATGCGAACGCGGATTATTACAACCTGATTATCAATGATTCATCCGAAACCAACAAAGATACGTTTCTCATGGCGGCGGCGAAGAAACTGAAAATTGCCGGCACGTTAAATGTGACTTCCGGCACGCTGGATATTTCCACGAATGCGAACACCTTAATTACCGCAGGAACCTTGACGATCGACGGCGGAACCCTGACCGCGACAAACGGCGATATTGATGCAAACGGCAATTTGATTTTATCCAGCGGAACGTTAACCGCACCGTCCGCGGCGGATGATACGTCGTTTACAGTGGCCGGAAACTGGACGAAAGGGGCTGGTGCAACATTTGATAACGGAACGACAGGACGAGTGGTCCTGGATGGCACTGACCAAACCATCACCGGTGAAACGACCTTCTATCAATTAACCAAAAACATCTCCGCAACCGATTGCGCCAACACCGGCGGTGACAATGTTTGTACTTTAACATTTGAAAACTCAAAGGAACAAACTATATCCAATACCTTAACCTTGACCGGTGCTGACAGTAATCTTCTATACTTAAGAAGCAACCTGACAGATACCCAATGGCAGATTGACCCGCAGGCAACTCGTACCATCAGTTACCTGGATGTCAAAGACTCCAATAATACGAATGCGACAGTAATCGAAGCTTCAGGACTTAACATTACCAATTCGGGGAATAATACCAATTGGAGTTTTACCTGCGACACGAATTATTACTGGATCGGCGGAACAGGAAATTGGTCTGAAGGAAGCCATTGGGCGTGTGAATCAGGCGGCGCGGCGAACAATTATGTCCCGGGTGCAAGTTCAAATATAATTTTCGACCTGAATTCCGGCGGCGGGACAGCGACGATGGATCAGGTGTTTACGGTTGCGTCATTCGATATGCAGGTTGGAAATACAACAGCTGTTTCCGTGTCAAATGTGAGTGGAGACGGAGGGGCCGATTTAATCGTGGCCGGAAACTTTACGCTTACAGCAGGCACGTTTAACGCCACCGATGCAGCGATTCAGGTTGCGGGGCAGTGGATAAATAACACTATATTTAACGCGGCAACGTCAACGGTTATTTTCGACGGTGGCGACGTAAATATTTTAGCCGGTGATTCGGAGGATCCATTTTACAACTTGACCATCAATTCGACGGGGACAAAGACCTTGGTGAATCCGTTGACCGTGTCCGGCAAGCTTTATATCCAGTCCGGGACGCTGGATGTGAGTGCGGGTAACTGTGATGCGGGAAGCTGCAACATGACCGTTAGCGGCGAATGGCAAAATGACGGAACATTTACTGCTCGAGCCGGCGAAGTTATTTTTAACGGCGGCGACACAAATATTTTTACGGGCGCTTCGGAAGATTCGTTTTATGATGTTAAAATTAATTCTACGGGTACGAAAACGTTGAAAAATGTTCTGACAGTGACTCGGAATTTTGAACTCGCAGCCGGGACGCTGGATACGGACGCAACGGGAAATTACGGGATCAATGTGGCCGGCAACTGGACGGATTCCGGCGGGAGCCTGACGTCGAATAACAGCTTGGTGACTCTAAACGGAACCGATCAGACCGTTACTGGCGAAACTATTTTTTATCAATTGACGAAAGATATTTCAGCTACTGACTGCAGCGTCGGGGACGGCCATTGCACGTTGATATTTGAAAAAACAAAAACACAGATGATTACGGATGCGTTAACCCTCAAAGGGGCCGAAGGGAAATTGCTTTATTTGCGCAGTTCCGAAGATGACGGTGACAGTGACCCGATAGATCAATGGCTGATCAATCCCGGCAGCGTGACAAGCAGTTATGTCGATGTAAAGGATTCGAAGAATATCGGCGCGAATGCCATTGGAGTGACACGTTCGACGAATTCCGGAAACAATACCAATTGGGAATTTTTGTGCGATACCTATTACTGGATCGGTGGTACCGGCAACTGGTCGGATACGGCGCACTGGTCATGCGCTTCCGGTGATCCTTCGGGGGGCACGATTCCGACGGCGTTGAGTCCTGTGGCTTTTGATGTGAATTCGGGGGCGGAGGCGTTTATCTCGACGGTGGATACGGATTTCGGCGGAACATGTGCAAGCATTGCCCTTAATAATAGCAATGCGACAATTCTGCTGGCGAAGATTTTGACGGTAAGCGGAGATTTAAACCTTCAAGCAGGTGTTCTGGATGTCAGCGCGGAAGGGTGCAGCGGCTCAAGCTGTGCGCTCACGATTGGCGGAAATTTCACAAAGACAAATGGAACATTCCAGCCCCGAACCGGCTTGGTGACATTAAGCGGGACCGATCAAACATTGACGGGATCCGTCGATTTTTACAGTTTGAATAAAACGGTAGAAGTTGCAGATACGTTAACACTTCACGCGGGCGATACGTTCACGGCGTCGGGAACGCTGACATTGCAAGGTGCCGCCGATAATCGTTTAACGGTGGCAAGTGATACCAGTCCTGCCAAAGCTACTCTCCGCCTTTTGGAAGGCGGTGTTCAACAGTTGGATTATTTGACGGTGGATGCGATTACGTCTTCAACGCCGGGTTTAGAGATGATTCCCGACAATACGCCTCCCGAACAATGTACAAATATGGAAGCGGGAGACAATTGGAATTGCGGCGGCGAGACAACCACTGCCTATGTTTGGGATGGAGGTGCCGGGAATTCGGTTTGGAGTGACGGCAGAAACTGGAATTTGGGCCGCGCACCCGATTCCACAGGAGTTGTGTCGATTACCGACGCTGCTAACGACCCCGTGTTAGATACAACTGCTTCGATGGCATCGTTGACGATTCAGGAGGGAGCAGTATTGGATTTAGCCGATCAAAATCTGACTGTGAGCGGAAATTTTATTATCGGTGAAGAATCTGGCGCCGCAGAATTGTGGCTTGCCGGTGAACAGGATTTGCCGGCTGCCCCAACAATTTTTGCGGGTTCAACGGTGAAATACACAGGCGCAGGCGCGGAAATCGCAGATTGGGATTATCAGAATTTGACGATTGCGGGAACGGGCACTTTTACGCTTGGCGCAGCAGCAGATGTGGATGTGAATGCTCTGTTGACGGTTTCAAGCGGAACATTGGATCAGACGACGGGTACGCTAACCATCGGCGGCGGAATGACGATTGAAGCAACCGGTGCATTTGTGAAGGCGGATGGTGATCAGTCATTGACATTTGACGGGGCGGGCACGATCACGGACAACAACGGCAGCCAGAATCTGGGCGATATCACCATTTCGGCGAATATTCTGATTGGTGCGAATTTGACTGTGGAGAGTTTAACCGTATTGAGCAGCCAACTTGATATGGATACTAATAATTTGACGGTTACTGGTAATGTGGAAGTAACCGGCGGATCGTTGGCAGCCGGTCAAAACAACAATACAATTTCTGTCGGCGGAAACTTGGAAATTTCAGGAGCCGGATCTTTCAGCCATAATAACGGCGAAGTTATATTTACTGCGGCGGAAACAGGACACACAATCGTGACAACAGCAGGAACGCCGGCGAATGATGACTTCTACAAAATTACATTTAACAATGTCAACGGCGGTTGGACGCTTTCTGACAACCTTGAGGTGACGAATGATCTTACGATTACGGCCGGCGTGTTGACGGCCGGAAATAAAACGATCCAAGTCGGCGGAACGTGGACAAATGCCGGCGCCGCGAATTTTGTGTACGGAACGTCAACGGTGGAATTGATCGGCACCGGCCTGACGCAAACCATGAACGGAACGACGACATTTTACAATTTGACGAAGACGGTTGAGAGCGCAGCGAGCCTGGTGTTAGACACGGCGGGAATAAACAGGGTGAACGGTCTTCTGCAATTAAGCGGCGCTGCGGGACAACTTTTGACGGTAAAAAGCAGCGCGGCATCATTGGCGAAATTTTACGCGAGCAGTTCGGGTCCGAAAGCGACGATGGACCTCAATTATCTGCGGGCAGAATGGATTGATTCAAATGACGGGCTGACGATGATCGCGAGAAATTCGACAAAAGATGCGAATGCGCTCAATTGGGATATTGCGGCGGCATCTGATTTTACATGGGATGGTGCGATAGATACAGACTGGAATAAGGCAGGGAACTGGGATCGCGGAACTGTTCCGGCAGGGGCGGATGCGGTGATTATTGTAGACGCTGAAAATGAGCCAATTATTCCGCTGAGTACGACGCTCGGAGGTTTGACGATACAGGAAGGCGTCATTTTGGATTTAAGCGGAAAAACGCTGACGGTGAATGGGGGATTTTCAAATAACGGCACCATTAAACTGAACGGAAACGAAGACATTTCGGCGCCGACAAACGGCGATGGTTCAATGGTGGAATATATAGATCAAACCACCGGCAGGAATGTGAAAGATTGGACGTACCATGATTTAAAAATCAGCGCCGGCGCCGGGGTGACCTATACAATGATTTCAAGCGAAACCCTGGGCGGTGATTTGACCGTTTCGAGCGGAACGCTGGACATATCTACGCAAACATTAGAAGTAACCGGAACATTGACGATTAACGGCGGGACGCTGATGGCGACAAACGGAGAGCTGCATGCAAAAAGCCATCTAAATTTAGCAAGCGGAACTTTCCACGCACCATCCGCAACGGACGATACGTCGTTTACCGTGACAGGCAATTGGACGAAAGCAGGGGGCGCAACCTTCGACAATGGAACGACCGGCCGGTTGGTTTTGGATGGAACAGATCAAACAATTAACGGTTCGGCGACATTCAATGAATTGAAAAAAGTCGTGGAAACGGCGCGGACGCTCACTTTCCAGAATGGCACGACGCAAATCATCAGCGGTGCGTTGACGCTAAATGGCGTTTCAGGGCAAATTTTGAGTTTGCGAAGTTCGACAACCGGGCAGCAGTGGTCCATCAATCCTCAAGGAACACGCACCATCAGCTTTGTCGATGTCAAAGATTCGAATAATCTCAATGCGACAAATATCGCAGCCTCAAGCGGCATTAACAGCGGTAACAATACAAAGTGGGGATTTATTTGCGATACTTATTACTGGATCGGCGGCGCCGGAAATTGGTCGGATTCAGCGCACTGGTCATGCAGTTCAGGCGGGACAACATCTAATACTGTTCCTGCTGCATCTCACAATGTTTATTTTAACGCGAGTTCCGGGAATGGAAGTTATACATCAACCGTTGATGCAAGCTTTGACGGACAAGTGACAGGTTTATATTTGAGCACCGGATTTACCGGAACCGTAAGTTTGGGAAGAAGTTTGACGGTGACAGGCGCAATTGATAACGCCGCCGGAACGTTTGACCTCAACGGACAATCACTTGACGCTACCAATGCGACTTTCTCCAATGCGGGTACATTTCAGCTAAGGGGTACTGAAACAATCACGGGATTAACGCAGGATACGGCGAAAGGAACATGGAAATATGTTGGCGACGGACAGACAGGGAATCTTAGAATTAAGGATTTCGGCCAGACGGATTATTACAACCTAGTGATCAATGATCCGAATGCGAATAAACGAACGTTCCGCACTATTGCTAATCTCACGGCAGCGGGAGCGCTCGATGTGACAGCAGGGACGATTGATGTTTCTACGAATTTCAGCAAATTAACCATAGGCGGGATCTTGACCATTAATGGAGGCACGCTTTCCGCCGACGGCGGTGACATTGATGCGAACGGGAATTTGGTTCTCTCCAGCGGAACACTGACCGCGCCAACTGCGGCAGATGACACATCATTCACATTAGCCGGTAATTGGACCAAATCCGGAGGGACGTTCACCCAGAGCACGGGGCGTCTTGTTCTGGATGGGACAGATCAAAGTATTAATGGTTCCACTACGTTTTACCAATTGACAAAAGCGGTAACGTCCGCGAGTACGTTGACCTTTCAAAACGGGGTCACGCAAACCATTTCAAACGCATTGACCTTAAGCGGTGCTGCCGGGCAGTTATTAAGCTTGCACAGTTCCACAACGGGACAACAGTGGTCCATCAATCCGCAGGGTACCCGCTCCATTAGTTTTGTTGACGTTAAAGATTCCAATAACACAAATGCAACAGCTATTTCTCACAACAATACCACAAACAGCGGTAACAATACAAACTGGGGGTTCGACTGTGCGAGTACCTTCTATTGGATTGGCGGCTCCGGAAACTGGAATGACCAGTCGCATTGGTCGTGTACCTCGGGAGGATCTGCGACCACTTCTCTCCCGGACGCGACCAAATCGGTTGCCATCGATTCAAATTCCGGGAATCCCACCGTTACCATTAATGTGACTCCACTGACCATTGTCAATTTAACTGTCGGCTCCGGAACGATTAATGCTGGTAATAATAATAGTCTAACGGCTTCTGCAGTCACACTAAATGGCGGTGACCTAATTGGTGGTTCCGGCACAAGCTCGATGACATTTACGTCTCTTACGCTCTCGGATGCAAACAGTGATTTCCGCGCGCCGACGACCATTAGCGCAGGTTACACACACACCGCGGGAACGGCGGATTGGCTGACGAATGCCTCCACATGTACGAGTTCGTCCTTCCGAGGAAGCACCACAGATACGTTTTATAATTTGGTCCTACCGATTTCCGGTAGTTACACCGACAACATCCAAACGGCTGATATTACGGCTAATAATAATTTTACGATTTCCAGTTCAGGGACGCCGTCTTGGATGATGCGCGGGAAATCGATTACGGTTCTTGGGGATTTTCAAAGCGATGCATACTCTTTTGATGCATACGCCTATGGAATGTCTGGTACTAGCACATTGAATGTAGGAGGAAGCTTAACAGTCAATGCTGCTTATGTATGGGGGTCTCCTATAATCAACATGACAGGGACAAGTTCAGGGAAGACAATCAACTGCCCGTATGCTTCTATAATAAATATCAATGGCGTGGGTGGTTATTGGACCCTTGCAAGCGCTTTAACATCTATCGGGACGATTAATCTCAATGCCGGAACGTTAGATGTTAGCGCGAGTAATTATGGTATTAGTACAAAAAATTGGAATTCGAATGGTGGTATTTTTGTTCCGCGTTCCGGAACGGTAACGTTTACTACCGTGGGAAGTGTAAATTCTTCGGGTACCATTTTCAATAATGTCGTTATCAACTGGTATGCAAACACAACGTTGGCAAGTGATTTAAATCTGACGGGTCAACTTACTCTTTCAGGAAATCTTGATGTGAGCCCCAATAATTATACGATTTACGCAGGAACATGGACTGGCAGCGCGGGTATTTTAAATCCCCGGAACGGTACTGTCGTGATCAATCGGGCCGTGAATTCAAATTTGGGGGCATTGAACAGCTCATTTTACAATCTTGAGATCAACAAACCTTTGGGGAATACGGTTACACTGTCTCCTGATCCGTTGTATGTTACCAACAACTTGACCATTACTTCCGGGACTCTTTCTTCGAACAACCGAAACATTTATGTCGGGGGAAATTGGACCAATAACGGCGGTTTCACCGCCGGGACGGGAACGGTTTTTTTAACCGGAACGAATCAAACCATCGCTGGAACCACTTCCTTTTATAAATTGTCAAAAGTCGGATATACAACCGCAACACTTTCATTTCAAAAAGGAACCACACAGAGCATTACGAATAATCTTGCTTTGATCGGTGCGGCGGGAAATCTTTTGTCACTCCGGAGTACGGAGGATGACGCGGATGAGGATGCAGCTGATCAATGGTTCCTTGACGTCTCGGCCCCCGCATTTCAATTGTCGTATCTGGATGTTAAAGATTCGTATGTGTTGACTTTGCCTGCCTTAAACGCTGCTTACAGTAATAACTCTGGAAATAACGTCGGGTGGTCATTTGCGCCTTTTTATTGGGTCGGGGGTGCTGGCGGCGGAAACTGGTCTGATGCATCCAAATGGGCTACCAGTTCCGGTGGGCAAGGCGGTGGCGGTGTTCCGACGGCGAATGACACTGTCATTTTTGATTCTTTATCGGGGGCCGGGGTGTCAATTGCTGATAGCGGTTTTTCGCCGGCGAGTATCGCAAATATCATTTTGGATACCGGTTTTCCCGGAACGGCCAGGTTGGGAAAAGCATTGACCGTATCCGGCAATGTTGTCCTAAAGGCGGGAACGTTAGATATGAGTAGTAGCAACTATGCATTGGCGGTAACAGGGGATTGGCTTAATGACGGCGGAACATTCAACGGTCGAGCGGGGACGGTGACATTGAATTCGATTGTTTCGGGAAGGGTTTTAAGGCCCGGCGCCTCTGCATTCTATAACCTCACTTTGAATGGCCCCAGCGGCGGAACAAACGATACGAATGGCGGTTATTGGACATTGGGAAGTAACATGACGGTCAACAATAATTTGACGGTTACCTATGGCAGTTTGGATGTGAGTGACAACAATTACGGCATTACGATTGCAGGAAACTGGACTTTTTCTAATAAGAGTAAATTCTATGCGAGGCAAGGGACAGTTACTTGGACAGGTGCGGTTGCTGCGCCGACTTTGAATAGAGGTGCGTGGGGTAGTACTAGTGATAATCTATTCTACAACTTGGTCGTGAATAAATCTGCAGGAAGTTTGACTTTAGCAGGTTACGCCCTCTATGTGACAAATGATTTAACCATTAGTTCGGGAGGTTTGGATGTAAGTGCTTCAAATTATGGCATTGCTGTTTATGGATCTTGGTCGAATGCAGGAACATTCACAGCCAGATCGGGAAGCGTCGCGTTGGGGGCATCCGGGCAATCTGGAACTTTAACTCCCGGCAATTCATCTTTTTATAGCCTGAACATACAAACAGGTAGCAATGTTACGCTTGGTGGTAATTTGATTGTTACAACTATTTTCTATAACTACGGCACGTTGGATGTATCGGCGAACAATTTTTCAATGACAGTGCCTCAGTGGGATGGCAGCACCAGCGGTTCTTTTAACGCAAGACAAGGGACAGTGACCTTTTCAGCCACTGCTGCAAAAACCATTAAGACTTATAACGCCTCCTTCTATAATGTGAATTTTAATAGCGCAGGTATTACTTGGACTTTGTCTAATTATCCGCTTACTGTTGCAAACAATTTGACAATTACTGCCGGCACCTTAAGCACAAGTGGTAATGCGGTGAATGTCAGCAGGAATTGGTCGAATAGCGGTACATTCACGCATGGGAACGGGACCGTCACTTTAAATGGTACCAATCAGACGATTTCCGGGAATACTACCTTTTTTTCGTTGAACAAAACAGTGTCCTCAGCCGATGCATTAATTTTTCAGAAGAGTTCCACCCAAACCATATCTGGCACATTGACTTTGCGAGGTGCTGCCGGGGCGTTATTGTCTCTGCGAAGCAGTGAAAATGACGGCGATAATGATGTTGCCGATCAATGGACGATTAATCCTTCGGGGACGCGCACTATTTCCTATGTAGATGTGAAGGATTCAAATAACTCCAATGCAACCGCAATCACCGTTTATCAAAGTACCGATTCGGGAACGAATACGAACTGGAGCATTTCGGATACTCCGACTTATTATTGGGTGGGTGGTACTGCGAGTTGGTGTAATAGCTCTTCGTGGGCAACCAGTTCTGGAGGCCCGGGCGGGGCAGGAGCGCCCACGTCGGGAACAGATGTGGTATTCGATGGGAATTCAGGCTCAAGCTCAATGCAGACTAATTGTTGGCTTACGGCGAGAAATGTTACGATTACTGCCGATTACCCCGGACAGATATCATTGAGCGTTGGTATGACGGTTTCGGGAAACTTTACAATGAACGGTGGGTCGTTGGCACAAAATAATAGGAATATCGAATTGTCTGGAAATTGGTCAAGGTCTGGGGGGGCGTTTACGGTATCGACTGGTGCCGTATTATTGCTTGGAGGAGATCAATCCATTTCTGGAAGTAATACATTTTATAACTTAACAAAAACAGTTACGTCTGCAAAGACGCTGACGTTTCAAAAGGGATCGACTCAAACGGTTATGGGTACGTTGACCCTGACCGGAAGTGCCGGTGCGCTATTATCGGTACGGAGCAGTGAAGACGACGATGACAATAGTGCCGACGATCAATGGAACGTTGACCCGACACACACAAACGTTCAATATGTTGATCTGAAGGATTCGAATAATATTTCTGAGATTACAAGGCCGGCGGTTAACAGTACGGACGCGGGAACCAATACGGATTGGGATTTCTCCGGCACCTATTATTGGGTCGGCAGCCCAAGCGGCGGAAATTGGTCGAATTCATACAATTGGGCATCGACCTCAGGCGGCCCGGGCGGAGCCGGCGTGCCTGATACGAGCACTGAATCAGCATATTTTGATGGGAACTCAGGGGCAGGCTCTGTCAGCATGAATTCTACTGCCACAACGATTAAGGACCTTACCGCAGATGAGGGGTTCGGGGGGACCATCTCTCTTGGGGCGAACTTAACTGTTTCCGGAGATTTTGCGATGTCAGGAGGCAGTTTTTCAGTAAATGCTAAAACCCTTACGGTTGCGGGTGGATGGAGCAACTCTGCTACGCTCAATTCGTATACAGGGAGCGTTGTGTTTTCGGCCACTTCAACTAAATCCGTCAGTCCCGGAGCGTCGGCATTTAATAACCTTACTCTTAGCGGATCGGGGGGGGTGTGGCAGGTGATGGCCGGACAAAATTTGACGGTGAACAATACGTTGACCCTGACGAATGGGACATTGGATATCAGCACCAACACAGCGACATTGACATCGAACGGGACATTGTCGATTGCCGGTGGAACACTTGATGCGACAGGCGGCACCATCGATGCAACGGATGTATCGATTACCAGCGGGACATTAATTGCTCCGGACGGCGAGCGGTTTACAGTTGCCGAAGATTGGACATACAGCGGCGGTACGTTTACGCCCTCAACCGGGACGGTAACCTTTGACAGCGCAAGTGCCAGTGTGCTGACGGGATTTACGACATTTAATCATTTTAAATGTACGACTGCGGGAAAGACGATCACTTTCGAGCCGAGCACTACGCACGCGAATATTATTGCCGGAACGTGGACAATAAACGGGGTGCAAGACAATAACATTGTATTGAACCGCTGGACAAGCGGCACCGGCCGCTGGCGGATCGATCCTCAGGGCGAGCGCAATATTTCCTACGTGACTGTTTCCAATTCAAACAATATTAATGCAACGGTGATGACACATTCCAATGCGTCGAATGGCGGCAATAACGTTAACTGGGGCTTTGCGGGATTCAATATCACGGGAACGGTTTATACGTCTGACGAGGTCACGCCCATTGCCTCCGCCGCGGTGGCAATGCGGATTGACGGAACGGGGCTTGCCACCACGACAACGGATGCGGTCGGGGCTTTTAACTTTAATAATGTTTCCGCGGTTGCGGGCCAGACACTGACATTTTATTTGACCGGTGCAACAAAGGGAAATACGGTTGCTATTACGGATGGCACGACAAATATTACAGACATAGCGATTATGGGCGCGCATGTGATTGTCCGGAATGACAGTGCGGCGGCGGCAATTGCGATTCCGGATTTAGTTGATTATGACCGCGCGAGCCCGAACGGGAATGATACGACGAATATGTTGTTTGATGCGGTTTCTGGTTCTCCGAATACGTTGACTCTCAGTGCGGTGGCGGGTACCGAACTTTGGATTCAAGCGGGTGACATCTTTGTGCCGGGTGGAAATGTGACGACGGGAACGGGCGGTATTGATTTGAATGGTACATGGAATGGCGGCGACGGCTCCGGAACGATTACGATGAATGGAAATTTTGATGCGGTTGGCGGAACGTTAACCAATCCGCCGACAAACCAGATTTTTAGTGTTGCGTGCACCATTACGGGGAACCTGACATTTAATAATTTGGAATTTACCGCTGCTGCAGCGCGTACGTATACATTGCTCGGTGCGAATGTCATCGCGAATGGGACATTGACTCTATCCGGTGCCGGTGCACTGACGCTGAACACCGGGAATCTTTATGCGCGCGGAGCTGCTATCAATTACACCAATACGGCCGCCAATGCCGCCAGTGGTGGGACGGCAAAGCTGATTATTGACGGCACGGGAGATCAAACATTGACCAGCAATATAACGATTACGCAAGGCGGACTGCCGCAGGTTTGGATCAATAAAACAGCCGGGGATTTGACGCTGACCGGAAACATCGTTTCCAACAATAGCTGGACATTTACACGTGTTGGCGGAACGTTCAGCGTTGCCAATACAACCATTGCGTTCCAGGCATTATCGGGCACTTCTACAATTACAGGGAGCCAAACGCTGAATGATGTTCAGTTTAACGGATTTACCTCGGCAAGGACGTTTACATTTGCCTCCGGAACGGTATTAACGGTCCCGGGGACGCTAACGATTGGCGGAAATAATGGCGTGACCATTAACACGAATGATTCGGACGGCATTGAAATAAATGCCAAAGGGAATATTACCGTGACAAATACGTTTGCGGGCGGTGGTGGGACGGCGACGATCAACATTGTCGCAGGTGCGGGTGAAGGGGCAAGTTCAGACGGTAATCAGACGTTAACCAGCAGCGGCGCGGCAGGTCAGGGCCGTTTGCCGAAAATCGAGGTCAATAAAACTGCTGGAACGCTTACGCTTTGTGCTTCCGCAAACTGCACCATTTCTTCCGGACAAAACTGGACATATACTGCCGGAACGGTAGATGCGATTACAAACAATTCGACGGTTGGATTTTATGTGTCATCGACACTGGATGGACAAGGTGCGGCAGCAACGATGTCATTTGGAAATATTATCGTTGGTGTAGCCTCGATTACATTGGGTGGCAATTTAGATGTTGAAGGAAATGTGACGATTAATGCGGCTTCTACATTGTCTACCGGCGGTAGTACATTCAACATCAATGTCGGCGGGAACTGGACGAATGCGGGAACCTTCACTTCGGGCGCAGGCGTTTATAATGCGGATCCGGCGCTGACGAAGAGTACCGTATTTTTTGACAACCCGTCTGCCGGAGCTAACACGGCTACTATTAATACCGGCGGAACAACGGACGTTTTCGACTTCCAGCATTTCACAGTGAACAAGCCAGGCGGGACACTGCAATTGATTACGAATCATTTGGGTGTGAACGGTACGCTGACGGTTACGGACGGTATTTTTGATTTAAATGGAAAGAATGTGATTGATGGCTCCGGCGCCGGTGCGCCGACCCGTGGAAATATTGCAGGAACCATTAAATTAACAGGAAACGAAACTTTGTTCTGGGCGGCGAATGATATTGATAGCGGTACTTATTCATATGCGGGCGATAACACAGCCGGGAATCTGACGATTAAAGATTTCGGCGCGACGGATTATTACAATTTGGTGATTAATGATATCAATGCGACAAAGCGGACATTTATTGCGGGGGGAGCACTCACGATTGCCGGTACACTGAATGTCACTTCGGCAACGTATAACGCAAACGGTCAAATTACAACCGTAACGGGTCTTGCAACTGTTAACGGCGGAACTTGTACCGCGGGTGTCGCACAACAAAACTTTAACGGCGGCCTTACAATTTCAAGCGGCTCTTATACGGGCGGTGCCGGAAATACGGATGTGAACGGTAACTTTACGCTTTCCGATACCGGAACGATGACAGCGCCGAACGGAGACCGGTTTACCGTTTCCGGCGACTGGATACATACGGGCACATCTGTCTTCGATCACAATACCGGAACCGTTCGTTTCGACGGAACGAATCAAGCGATCAGCGGAACAAATACATTCAATCATTTAATGAAGATTGAACCGACGAATGATTCGACGGATGTGACATTGACGTTTGACAATGCTGCCACGCAAACGATTTTGGGTACGCTGACATTGGATGGTTTGGATACGGACGACCGGATTAATTTGCGGTCGAATGTTCCGGGAGCCCAGTGGCTGCTTGCGGCGATGGGAGCGTTTGCGATTGATTATGTGGATGCGCAGGATAGTGATGCTCGCAGTGGATTATTCGTCCAGCATACCAACGCGATCGATAGTGGCAACAATTTGAATTGGGGGTGGGTGACGCTACGAGGCATTTTTTATTTGCAAGATGGAACAACGCCCGCAACGTCGGGGAACGGTGGCATTTGTGACGGAAATGCGGAAAATATTTCGCTTCGGGTAAACGGCGGAAGCGTAACAACGGCAAGCTGCTCTGCGACGGACGGAAGTTTCACGGTGCTTGGTGTAAAAGCCAATGCCGGTGACCGGCTGACCGTCTATTCGACCGGTTCGGCAAAAGCGAATACGGTAACAATCACCGACGGAATTTCTCCGCTAACAAATTTACATCTTATTCAAAATGCCGTGATTCTGCGTTCCGATAACGGGGCCAATCCGGTTGCGATTCCGAATCTGATTGATTACGACAACGACCAGGATGCCGTGAATATGCTTTACAACGCGGACAACGGAATCCCGAAAATCCTGACGGTCGAAAATGGTGTTAAACTCCTGATCAATGCCGGTTCGACATTTTCGCCGAACGGAAATGTAATTGTCGGAACAGGCGGATTGGAAATCAGCGGAACCTTTGCACCGGCGGGCGGCACGCTTCGTGTGGATGGAAGTTTTACGATTAAACCTGCCGCATCCTTTACGGCTGACGGACTTAATTATAATATTTTTGTTGCCGGCGATTGGACGAACCAGGGAAGTTTTGTGTCCGGCACGGGAGTGGTTAATTTCGTCAATCCGATTGCCGGCCCAAATACCACAAAAATCATTAGTGGCGGGACGGAAGACAGTCAGGATTTCAACACGGTTGTCATTAATAAAGCCACCGGAACGGTACAGCTTGATACGAATCATTTGGACGTTGACGGAGAACTGACTCTGACGGCCGGGACGCTCGATCTGAACGGGCACAACATTTCGTCTGCCACAGCCATTAATAATTCCGGCAATATTCAACTTCAAGGCAGTGAAAGCCTTTCAGTCCTCTTAACAAACCATGAAGGTTCCATCGTGACTTTTGTCGGTGACGGAGATTCGGCGGCAACGACGCACATTCTTACGGATATTGCAACGACGTTCCATCATTTAACGGTCAATGATCCATCCGAAACAAATCAAGACACGTTTCAACTTGGGGCGCCTCTTGTTGTGGCCGGTGATTTGAATATTACGGCCGGAACATTGGATGCGAGCGAGAACAGTTTTCAGATCAATGTGGGCGGAAAGTGGCTGAATGCGGGAGCGTTTAATGCGCAGGCCGGCAAAGTCTTGTTAAATGCGCAGGCCGGTCAGCTTCAACTTGCGCCCGGAATTTCCGCATTTCATGATTTAACGTTTGATGACGGGGGCGGGGCCGCTATTTTTATTCTGCAAGGGCCACTAACCGTCAGCGGCGATTTAACCATTACCGGCGGCACGTTGGATGCCCAATTAGACGGAAACTTCCCAATAAATGTAGCGGGCAACTGGGTTAATCGGGATGTATTTTTACCGCGGCAGAACATGGTAACGCTAAACGGAACCGGCCAATCGATATTGGGCGAGACGACTTTCTATGATTTAAAGAAAAATGTGGCGGTGGCGGATACGCTCACGTTTGAAGCCGGTAAACTGCAGATTGTTTTACACACGACGGATCTGAAGGGCACGGAAACGGGAAATATTTCGCTGGTGAGCAGTGAGCCTGAAACCCAATGGAAAATCGACCCGCGCGGGACGAGAGTGGTTAGTTGGATCAGCATTACGGATTCATTAAATGTCAATCCGGCGCCGGTGATTACGTACGGACAGCATGCGATTGACGGCGGACGGAATATGAATTGGAAATTCGGGGTAGAGATTGTACTTCAGGGAACGGTTTATTCCGATGCGGGCGTGACGCCGCTTGCCGGTGCGCGGGTGAATTTGGCGGACAAAGGCGCGTTTGCTTATGGGTTCGGTTTGGGAAATCATATTGTCACGAATCAAAACGGCCAATATGAAATGCATATGTTTGTTCTTGCCGGCGATTTGGTGACCGTTTTTGTTGAACCTACATGCACAAGTTGCGATCCGTTTAACGGAAATTATGTGCCGCCGTCTAATTTCAAAAAAGGTGTTTTAACGTTTGTGACGGACGCAGGAAGCAAGAGCGGAATGGATATTTACCTGAATCACGTGATTATCCGCAATGAATACAGTTCTGTCATTCCGATCATCGATTTTGACAGGATGCATCAAGGATTTAATGGCGGCGAGGCGTGCGTGCCGAATCCCAATAATCCGGCGGGCGGTTGCGCGACGGGAACGAATCCCACCTTTGGGCAATATATGGGATTTACGCCCAGGACAACCAATGGCCAAAAGAAATTGTTCTTTGGGGAGGGATTAAAGCTTTTTATTTGGCCGGGAACGGTTTTCAAGGCCAGTGAAGAAACCGAATTTCCGGATGTGGACATGCGCGGGACGTTGGTGGGCGTTGAAGGGAAACCGATGGACGTGACGGGAGATTTTTCTCTCGCTAACGGATCTACATTCACACACAACAATGCGCCTGTCCATTTTAACGGAACAGGAACGCACAAGATTGCGCCGAAAGGAAATGTGTTTAAAGACGTCGTGTTTGGCGGCGGCGGAACATATCAATTTGACGATTCAAGCGAAATGACGGTGGAAGGTGACTTTGCGGTGACGAGCGGTACGTTTGTGGCGGATGACGATCAGAATCTGATTGTGAAGGGGGATATGACGATTGCGAACGGCGCTTCATTTACGCCTTCGACAGGTGACGGGAAAACATGGGTCCAAGGCAACGTGACGATTACGGATAGCAACACCACGAAACAGAACCTCGGGAAATTAGTGATCGGAGCTTCTCCTGAAACGGTAGAGCTCGGATCTGACATTCTGACAGAATCGGTTACGATTAATGAGACGGATACGTTAGTCACGAATGGTTACGATATCGAAATTACCGGTTCTGACGGCTTGACGGTTGCGGGAACGTTGGACGCATCCGATGCCGGATCTGAAAATACCATCATCACCGTTGCCGGAAAACTTGAAATCGATCCGGATGCAACATTCACCCCCGGAAATTCGACGATTGAAGTGAACGACAGCGGTTCGGTTGCCATGACACTAAACGGCGCTGAACTTTACAATTTTACGGAAAGCGGAACGGGAACGGTTGAGCTGCAGGATGCATTGGTGGTGAACGGAGATTTTACCAATTCATCAACGGGAACATTTGATCCGAACGGAAAAGATATTACGGTGTCCGGTAACTGGAATTTTGCGACGGGGACCTTTGCGCATACAACGGAAACAGTGACATTAACGGGAACAGCGGCAGCCGAGCTGATATCAACCGGGAATTCATTCTACAATTTAGTGATCGAAAAGTCAGGCGTTGGCGATGCGGACGATGTGAATGTGTCCACAAAAAATCTGGTGGTGAATGGGACACTCACCATTTTAGACGGCGAACTGGTTCAGGAGGAAAATGTTGAGTTAAATGCTTATAAAGTGGTGATTGAAACAGACGGCGCATGGACCCATGCGGGCGGCAGTTCATCGGACGAAGCCACCATTACGATCGGTGAAGGCGGGCTCGTGAATGCGGGAACAGTGAGTCTGAACGGCGCGGGCGGCGCTTCCGGCGGCGGAGATTCCGATGTAATTAAAATCCGGTCGACGGTGGAAGGCGTTCAGCGGTTGTGGTCCGGAACAGGAACGTTTGCGTGTTTCGATGTGGACGTCAAAGATCAAAAATCGGAAAAAATAATTGATTGCTATAGCGGTACCAATTCGGGAAATAATACGAATTGGCTATTCCATCAATCCCTCGACCATTTCGTGGTGACGTCTACGAGTCCGGGAACGATCGCAAGCGGAAATACGATAACGGTCCGCGTCACGCCATACGACAATGGCGGCGTTCCGATTTTAGCGACTTATTCCGGGGAAAAATCCATTACGTTTAGCGGCCCGACGGCAACGAACGGGAAAACGCCTTTTGCGCGGGACAAGAACGGGATTGTGGTCAATATCGGCTCTTCGACGTTGCTGGATTTTCTGTGCGGCGGAGGAAGTTGTAAGGCGGAAACGGATGTAACGCTCTATACTGCCGAAACGGTCTCTTTGGATGCAAGTGACGGGACGTATGATTCGACGGGAAGCGCCGATTATGATTTAGATCTTGTGGTCGGTTCACTGACCGCCTCGGCAATCCAGTTTTCGACCGCACCGGCCCCGGCATCGATTTTTGCTGGAAGTGTATTTACGACTCAGCCGGTGGTTTCGATCTTGGACGAAGCCGGAAACGCCATTTCTTCGGATTCAATCTCCCGGATTAAGCTGACGGCAGTTTTGGCTTCGGACGGAACAACCGTAGCTCCGGGGACTTTGTCATCAAGTGCACTCGATGAAGATAACACGATCACCGTCACCGGCGGTGTGGCCACTTTTTCAAACGTGTCTTACAACGAAGGCGGCGTGATTAAATTGAAAGCGGAACTGGTCGGGAATGATTTAATCGCCCCCGTTTTATCAAGTGAAATTACTGTGACTTCAACCAGATCGGAGATCCATTTTGTGAATGTGAGCGGAATCGAAGTGTCGAATTATTCGATCGGTGACTATGTCTATGTGAAAGTTCTGGATGCGGACCGGAATCGGGATCCGTTAGTTAAAGATGCGATCAAAGTAACGGTGAGCAATCCGGCAACAGGCGATTCTGAGGAAATTAACTTGCTTGAAAGCGATGTCGATAGCGGTATTTTCATCAATACGAGTTCCGTACCGTATAATCCATTTCCGACCGTACAAAACCGGACGGGGCATGTAGATAACGGGACCCTTGAGGTGAGCGGCGGAGGAGATTTGGTGACGGTGACCTATACGGATTCGAATGACAGTACGGATACCAGCACGGATACGGTGACTTTTGGTTCAGTGAGTTATTTGATAGAACTTCTCACTCAAGGACTGGTAAAAGCCGGCACGCCGTTTGATGTAAGGATTTCTGCTGTTGAAACCGGGGCGGGCGGAAATAAAGCGGTTGTGTCTTACAGCGGAACGGCCAATTTGGGAGTGCAATATATTAACCCTACGGCCGGGACCAAGCAGTTCGTGCCGGCCGTCGTGTCCAACTTTTCAGGCGGGATTGCCACGGCCTCGCTTCAATATGACGATGCCGGAATCATTCAAGTGCTGGCAAGTGACAGCGCGGACGGGGTGATTAAGGGCGTCTCGGGAAATCTCACGGTTATTCCGTATGAATATAAAGTGGTGGTAGATGAAAAATCATTCGCCGTCGGGAAAGATTTTGAAATGACGGTGACGGCGGTAAATCAAAGCGGGGAAGTGACTTCGAATTATGACGGCGCAGCAGATGTGACGGTTGTGACTGAAGACGGCGGAACAGTCGAAAATCTTGCCGTAACCAATTTGAGTTCAATATCAAACGGTACCGTTACATTGACCAACCGGTTTAACGCCTGGGGGGAAGTATCTTTGAAAGTAATCGATACACAATATCCGGAATTGCTTTTCGGAACATCCGAATCCGTCTCGTTTGTTGCTTCCAAGTTTCAGATCGAGCTTTCAAAGCCGGCGGATGCTTCGCGGGCACAAGCTGATCTTTATACTTATTATGACGGAGAGAAATTCACGGCAACCGTGAGTGCGTTTGATTTCAATAATCAGGCAATCACGAACTATGCCGGGAAGATTGGACTATCTTCCGGAGTCGAGTTGGGGCTACCCGAAGAATATGAATTTACAGGTTCTGATCAGGGGATCCACGTTTTCAACATCATCGGGCCCGGAGATTTGCCTGAGTTTTCAATTACAGCCGAGGATGCTGATGCCGAGGGAGAATCGTCTCCTAAAGCAGAGGTGGTTAAAGCGACTATCGTGATTGAATCGTCTTACGGAGCGCTGAACGAGCCGGTGAAGGTGACGATAAAGGTGGTTGATTCCAAGGGGCAAGTGATTAAAACCGATTCGACGCGTGTGACAGTTCAATATTATTTGCCGGAAGGAAAGCCGGTCGGGCAAACCGGAGATTCGCTGCTTCCGTCGTTAACGCTGCCAAAGCAAACGGAATTTGTGATGAAAAATGGAGTTTGTACTTTCGAGATGAAATCTTCGGCCGTTGAAACGATTTACGTGGGTGCGGCTGTGATGCCGGAATCGGCCGTCACTGTTTCTGAAAAGAGGGGCGTTATTAATTTCGGATCCGTCGGGAGCCGGAATTTGAGGATTGTTACATGGAAAGAAATGCCGGCTGAAATGAAACCGCCGGAAAAGAAATAAATTTCAACGTGAATTCTGCGCTTTTTATGGTGTAATAATCACAACTCTTTGACAATGAATGATTTGTCATCCCCGAATGTTTCTATCGGGGATCCATATTTTTTCTGGATTCCCGCTTAAAGCTTGCGGGAATGACATAAATTTTGCAAAACACAAAATTTAAATCAAGGGTGTCATGGCTTTGATTGGGCACTTTTTTCTTGATTTAATGAGGGGTTCAGGTTAAATTGTCAAAATTGTAATTCTGAAACACAAAGCTCATCATATCATCATAACCAACGGGTTGATTCGTGATTGAAAAGGAATTAGAAACGTATCTGAAAGAAAAACTTTCCTCGGGGCATATGTTAACGCAACCCGAAAAAGACAAGCTTTTTGAAGAACGCGGTAAAGCAGGAAAACGTTTTATTGATGTTTTGCCGTGTCTCGAAGGTCGTTCCCGAGTAGAAGTTCTTAAGCTGATCAGTGAATTTTACCGCATTTCATTCCTTGATTTGGATCAAATTCCTTCTCTTGATCCCGAAACGATTAAATTGATTCCTGAAAAATTAATCCGTTACTTCAAAGTTTTACCGATCAAAAAAGAAAAGAACGTTTTGACTATGGCCATGATTGATCCTCTTGATGTCGTTCTGCTCGACCGCCTCGGACAATATGCCAAGTGCGAAATTTCTCCGGTTTTTTCCGATGAAGAAGCCATTCTCCGAAAAATCAATCAACTCTTTGGGACGGAAGATCATCTTGGGAAAGCCATCCGTGGAATCGGAGGAGATGGCGGTTCAGTTTCCGGAGAATCGAAAGATAAAATCATAGGCGAATCAACCCAGAATGCGCCCGCTGTTAATATTGTCAATTTACTGATTGAAAAAGCACTCGAAAATCATGCAAGCGATATTCATTTGGAGCCTGCGGAAAAGGCATTGTACGTGCGTTACCGGATTGACGGGGTTTTGTACGATTATTCGCCCCTGCCTCCGAAATCGATGGAATCGTCAATTATTTCCCGCATCAAAATTATGGCCAATATGGATATTGCCGAAAAACGGCTGCCTCAAGACGGACGGATTCAATATCAGATGAAAGATAGAGACGTGAATCTTCGTATCTCCACCTTCCCGACCATTTATGGTGAAAATGTGGTCATCCGTGTCTTGGACCGGTCAGAGTCTGTAATTTCGCTTGAGGATCTCGGGATGCAGCAACAGGCATTGATTCAATTCGAAAAAATCCTTCAATATCCGCACGGAATTATTTTAGTCACGGGTCCGACCGGTAGCGGAAAAACAAGCACGTTATACGCTTGTTTAAACCGAATTAATTCCGTCGAGAAGCATATCATTACCTTAGAAGATCCGGTTGAGTCCCGGTTGGAAAGAGTCCGGCAATCACAAATTGATCTGAAAAGCGGGTTGACCTTCGCCAAGGGATTGCGTTCGATTATGCGACAGGATCCCGATGTGATTATGATCGGTGAAATCCGTGATTTGGAAACGGCAACGATTGCCATTCAAGCCGCATTGACGGGGCATCTGGTGCTAAGCACCTTACACACCAACGATGCGCCGGCAGCCATTACCAGGTTGCTTGATATGGGGGTCGAGCCATTTTTGATTTCGTCATCTCTAAGCTGTGTCATCGCGCAGCGGCTTGTTCGTAAGCTGTGTACTCATTGCAGAAAACCGTATCTCCCTGAAAAAGCATTATTAATGGAAGTGAGCGGTCACATCGGAGCAAAGAATGTTAAATCCGAGTTCTATGAAAAGGTCGGTTGTGACCGATGCAAAGGAACGGGTTATCAGGGAAGAACGGGCATATTTGAGTTCATGGTTCCAACGGATGATATTCGCGCGTCTATTGTTAAAAAAGAATCCGCGGAAGTCATTAAAAGAAAAGCGATTGCGCTTGGCATGAAAACCTTAAAAGAAGAAGGCCTCCTCAAAGCCCAGCAGGGCGTTTCCACCATCGACGAGGTCCTGAGAGTGACACAGGACTCGTAGTCCGGTTGCCCTCACCCCTACCCTCTCCCACGGGGAGAGGGTAGGGGTGAGGGGATTTTAGTAATCACTTCAATGGCAGTATTTGTTTAGCGTTTTGAAGCGATTATCTGTAAAAGGGCCTCTGATTTTTTGTCATTCCCGCGAAAGCGGGAATCCAGAAACTGTGGATGCCCGCCTTAAGCATGCGGGCATGACACGAACCTGGCGTGTTTGCCACTTCAGAACGCTAAACAATTACCAATGGCAGCCTCCGGGTAAACACCCCATTTCAAATAAAAATCAATAAAGTTTCTCTGCCTTCGGTCGATTCACGCATATAACAAGGATGTCAAACCATAGACATACTTGTAAAACAAAAGGTTAACTATTATGACGCAAAATTTGCAACAGATGTTAGACATAGTCCATTCAGGTGCGCTGTACTACAGTATTTCTTCGACAGCAAAGCTCGTTGGAGTTTCAAGCCGGCAACTTTATTATTGGGAACAGCTTGGAATCGTTAAGCCCATTTATGAACAATTCGGTTCGTATGAATATAGAAGGTTTTCGCAATCAGATATTAACGTATTGCTGCGGATTAAGCAGCTTTTGAACGAAGGCTATACACTGTGCGCGGCTGCATTGAAAGTCAAGGGTTCCAAGGAGGATTCCATATGAGTGAATTACTGGAGAGTACGATTTCTACAGAGGAACCCCCAAAAAAAGCAGGGTTCAAATTCAGAAGTATTTTTGGGTGGCTCCGTGAAGGGGAGTTAAAGCGAGATCTTCAAAGTTCTTTTGGACTTCCGGAGGGAAGCCGGCCCGTGACGATAACTGTGATGAACCAAAAAGGCGGTTGCGGGAAAACCACAACGGTTGTCAATCTTAGCGCTGCTTTGGCCATAAAGGGTGGAAAGGTTTTGGTGGTGGATTTAGATCCGCAAGCACATGCGACATTAGGGCTTGGCGTATCTGTTGATAAGTTGCAGCGATCGGTTTACGATCTGCTTGTCAATCCCAATGTGGTTTTTGGGGATGTGATGCGGCCATGTCAGATTCCGGGGCTTCATATTTTGCCTTCTGCGAGCCGTTTGGCAAGCGCGCAACTTGAGCTGGCCGATATACAAGCAGGAGAGCAAGCCCTTCGGTCTAAATTGCAGAATGTTCAGCAACATTACGATTTCATTTTATTAGATTGTCCTCCGACATTGAATTTATTGACATTAAATGCATTGTGCTATGCATCAAAAGTCTTAATTCCCGTGCAGACTCATTATTATGCGTTGGAAGGCATGAAGGAGCTTTTCCGGACCATCGAATCCGTTAAACAGCAATTTAATCCCGGACTCGAGACATTGGGCATTCTTGCGACCCTTTATGATAAGCGGATCAAAATCGCAGAAGAAGTGTTACATGCGCTGAGGGATTATTTCGGAAGTCAAATGTTCAAGACGGTCATTCACAACAATGTGAAATTAATTGAGTCACCGATGGTCCAGCAATCGGTGATCACGTATGCGCCAACTTCGTTGGGCGCGATTGAGTATCAGCAGTTAGCCGAGGAGGTTTTGGCCCTTGTCACAAAATCGAATTGATTCAAAGAAGCTGATTTCGCGGATATTTGATCCTGACACTTCGGGAAAGCTGAAAAAACAGGAAGGCTCAAAATCTATTGAAAGCACCCCTTTAAAAAGCGGGCCCGGATTTTTTCAAGCCATACGGGCAGGGTTTGAGAATGCGGTTTATCACAATGAATTTGCGGGGATTGATGTCGGTGGGGATTCTATTAAATTTATCCTTCTCAGCAAAAAAAGTAAAGGGATCTGCATTAAAGATTATCAGGTTGAACCCCTTCAAAAATTATCGGACGGCAGCCAGCCTGAGGATCCCATGAAAGAAGTGGTTAATTGTTTAGTTAAAATTTCTTCGAGGATAAAACCAAAGACACGCGTGGGAATTAGTGTTTATGATCAATCTGTCTTTCTGGGGGAGATGGCAGTGCCTAAAGGGACAAATGAGGAAGTGCGGGAATCGATCAAAAAAGAGATGAGCGATCAACACTTGATTGATCCTAAAACCAATTTCTTTGATTATATTCCTGAACAGAATTCCGATAATGCGAGCAGCATTCAAAAACTTTTTTTGGTAGCAATACCCCGAGAATTAATCTATCGTCAATTTGAAGTCGTTCAAAGCGCGGGCTTTCGCGTCCTTTCTATCGAAACCAATCCGCTGGCAAGCTGGCAAGCGCTGCTCAGGACAGAGCGTTGGGAAAAAAATGAACGTGTCGTCATTCTTGATGTTGGAGCGCGTTTCACCAGCTTATTAATTGTTGCAGGTCAACGCATCCTATTTGGGCGATTGATTCCGATAGCCGGAAACCGGTTTTCGGTAGCACTTTCCGAAAAATTAAACTGCAATTTTTCAAAAGCAGAAGAGTTAAAAAAGACTTATGGTTTGTCGGCTATCTCTAAAGCGGGAATTAAGGAATCGAATTTAAGCGATGAAGCTTTCGCTGTAAGCGGGGTACTCTTGGACGAAATAAATAAATTATTAGCAGAAGTGAACCGCTCACTTCAGTTTTCATTCTCAAAAGAAGTTGGATCCGAAGGTGGGAAAGTTCATCGGGCCTATCTATTAGGCGGCAGTTCAGACATGACCGGTTTCAGGGAATATGTTTGTGGAAGTTTGAATGTAGATATCAACCCGATCGATTTATGGAAACCGTACCACCTTGATGAGAAATTTAAAACCCTGAATGGCTTTGATAAAAAGAAAACACTTTCACCGGTCGCATTAGGATTAGCCCTGAAAATAGACGAATGGGCAATATTACCATTTGGACTGGGTATGCCATGAAGAGGGTTATAAGTTTTAAGCAAAAAGGAAAAAGCAGAAATCATGAAAAGAATTAATCTGATACCACCAGAGTTCGCATCCGGAAAAAAAGCTCTTGTTGAGTCAGGGCTGTTGATGCAGGCGGTGATAGGGGCTGTTGTCCTTGTTGTGATTATGGCTTTGATCGCGATTTACTCGACCATTAGTTTAAACTATGGGAAGCAAAAGAAGCAGGCCGTAGATGAAAAACTAAGTCACATCAGTGCCCAAATCGAAGAGGCCGAAAGTACGAAACAAAGTTCAGCCGACCAGCTAAAAAATATTGAAGACAGAATTGTGGTTTTAAGAAAAAAACGCGAACAATTAGCCCGATTAGATGTGACGCGAACCCAATGGTCACAAATTCTTTCAGAATTCAAGCAATCACTGCCGGACCGGGCGTGGGCGGATAAATTGATATTGGAAACTTCAAAGTGTCAAGTGTTCGGCGGAACATATAGCAATGCCGATGTGAGCAAATTCATCGCCAATTTAAATGAGAGTGAGTATTTTTCAAACGCTACTTTTGTCCGGACCGAATCGAATACGGTCAACAAGGAAAGTGTTATTTTTTTCGAGATTTCATTTGAACTAAAAAATATTTGAGGACGACACAATGGTTGTGCGAATGAGCAGGAATACACAAGCTGCGATTATCTTGGCGCTTTATGCGATTATCTTTTATGTATTTTTTTCTAACATTGTGAAGCCGATCGAACATAAAAAGAAAATAATAGGACAGGAAACCCTTGCGATAAAAAGTGAATTGCAAACCGTGGAAAACAAAAGAGAAGGCTATAACAAGGATCAAAAAATTTATTCGGAACGGTATGATGAGTTTAATAAAATGAATGAAGAAGTGACACAAATGGAAGATAAACTACCTTCACGGAAAGATATGGCCGAGCTTCTCGAAGGACTCACGGCAGCGTTTCAGGGGCTGGATACAAAATTTGTTTCCGTAGAACCCACGATCGCGCGTTCGGAAGAAGGCGGGATTGCTGATGCAATTCACATCGAAGTTAAGTTTTATGGCGGGTACACTGATGTTGCGTCGTACCTTGAACGAATTGAAAAAGGAAAGATTCTCCTTGGCGTGCAATCGTTGAGCATGGAATCCGATTCTGAGGTGAACCCTTTACCTCTGGTAACCGTTAACCTTTTTTCGATTCTGAGCGGTCATTCGAAAGTAAAAGCCAAGGAAACGGACGCGCAGATTGTTCCGCCGAAACAAGACCCGTTTCTTTTGGGAAATAAGCCGCGTGATAATACACTCCCGGGGAATCATCAGGTGACCATGATTGTGTGGAACACAAAAAAACCGGTTGCTTTGATTGATGGGAAGATTGTGTCAGTGGGGGCCCTGATTGACAACAAAAAATTAGTTCGCATCGAACGCGATGGCGTTTGGTTTTCGGAAAGCGGTACGGAATACGTTCTGGCGCTCAGCAAAAAGAAATCATAAATCATTTTTAAAACTCGGGCGAGATAAAAGTATATGGAGAAAACAATGGAAATGAAATCCAAAGCAAAAATCAAATCCTTCTTGCGAACCATTGCAAAAACAGTCTGTTTGGGACAAAGAAAAGTTCTGCCATTGTTTTTATCGCTATTGTTATGCCTATTCCAGGTTAAAACAGGAGTCCTCTTCGCTGAGGAAATTAAAGAAGAAAAAAATGTTAATATTTTAGATACACGTATTTCATTGGACGTGCAGGAGGCTGATATTCGAGGCGCTTTACGAGGGCTTGCGGAGTCGTTCGATTTAAATATCGTAGCCGGAGAAGATGTGAAGGGAACCGTCACCATCACCTTAAAAGATGTCCGTTTAGAGGATGCCCTGGATTTCATTTTGGAGTCGAAAGGGTATGTCTATCGAGTGAAAGATAATATTATTACGGTGGTGGCGCCAGAAAACGAACTTGCGACGGAAATTATTCCCGTAACCTACGTAAAACCATCCTCTGTTAAAACGTCGTTGTCGGCGTTTTCGAGTAACAAGGGAAGTATTGAAGCTGTAGACGAAGAAAATCGGTTAATCATTAGGGATTTGCCGACTAAAATGAAAACGCTTCTTGAAGAGGCCCAAAAATTAGACCATGCGCCATACCAGATATTGATTGAGGCGAGACTGATTGAAGTTGAAATTTCTGATTTAACCGCAATGGGGGTGACTTGGACTGGAAATGCGAATTTACGAGGTATGCTTAAGGGAATTGAATCGGATTGGACACCCGAAGGGGCGCGCACCTATCTTCCGCCGGGAGCCGCTTCAACCGCGACGACAACAACCACAAATAACTCAGCTGATTTTGCGCTATCGATGCCCGAAACTTCTACCGATTTAACCGGTGGACAGCTGAAATACGGCTTGACGCTCGGGAAAGGTCATGCAACCAGTACGATTGATGCGTTGATCCGGAAAAATAAAGCATCTTTACTCGCAAGTCCGACCATTTGCGCGCTCGATGGGGAAGAAGCAAAAATTATCATCGGTGAAAAATTTCCGTTTCGCGAAAACACATTAACGGCAGTGGGAACAACTGAAACAACTAAGTTTATCGATATCGGTACTGCTTTACGAGTCATTCCACGAGTCGTTGGCGGGGATGATATTTTACTCGAATTACATCCTGAGGTGAGCTCGTTAAATCAGTCGCTCGATGCCGGCCCGCGAATTGATACTCGGGAAGCTACCACAAAAGTGCTGGTTAAAAACGGGCAAACTGTTGTGATTGGCGGATTAACGAGGCATGACCAGTCTGTAATTCAGCAAAGGATCCCCATTTTAGGAAGTATTCCTCTTGTGGGGGTAGCATTTCGGAATAAAAGCACCAAATATGTGACCCGCGAATTGTCGGTATTTATCACCCCCTATATCGTACGGCCTATGAAACCGGAAGAGAATAAGCCTGTTTCGGATGAACTGTCTCCCCGGGCTTTATATAATCGGGGGGTTCGCTTGTTAGAGGAATATGGAATTGAATCATTGGGGAAAAGTGAATATCAAAGGAATAGCGAAGCGGTCGGTTTCTTTAAGATGATCACGAGAAATTATCCGGACTCTGAATGGGCCGATGATGCTTATTATCAACTTGGGAAGTTGTATGCTGACTTTTTTATGAATCATGCAGAAGCGGCTGCGATGTGGCAGAAACTCAAAAAAAATTATCCCGACAGTCTTTATTTATCCAAAACGTTTGATCGTCAATTTTCTCGCGAAAGTAAAAAAGCAGGAAAAAAAGAGAAGGCTAAATAACTGTATTTGTTTAATACTTTGAAGCAATTATCTGTAAAAGGGCATATGTTTCTTTGTCATTCCCGCGAAAGCGGGAATCCAGAAGCTGTGGATGCCCGCTTTAAGCGTGCGGGCATGACATCAACTAAATTGCGGTGCCTATGAATGCATTTAAATATGTGGTTCAAGATACGTACGGCAAAACCATAAAAGGGGTGGCGAGAGCAGAAGACCGTTCCGGGCTGATTGAAGTGCTTCGTGAAAGGAAGTACCGGGTTCTCTCGATTGAACCTGCCACTCAATTAGATTTTCTTTTTTTTCAGCTTCAAGATATTCTATCAGGCGTCCGGCGGGAAAATGTGATCTACTTCACACGACAGCTCTCAACCCTTGTCCGTTCAGGGTTGCCTCTTCCTAAAGCATTGGAAAGTCTTGCATGGCAGGAGCGCAATCCGAAATTTAAAGCCATTATTGAAACTATTAAAAACGACATTGAAAAAGGGCGGTCGTTTAAAGATGCGATCAGTAAATTTCCGCATTTGTTTTCGAATTTATACACCGGAATGATTGAATCCGGCGAGGCCGCGGGTATTCTTGACGACGTTCTGGAACGCCTGGCACAAATCGGTATGCAAGAGCTCGACATCCGGACAAAGGTCCAATCGGCGTTTACGTATCCCATTATCCTGCTTTGTGTTGCGTTCTTTGTGGTCGGTTTTCTTTTAATCGGTGCTGTGCCGAAATTCTTAGACATCTTTCGTGCTTCGAACAGCGAGTTGCCTTTCATCACGATGATTTTGCTTAACACCAGCACGTTTTTTCGCCAGTTTTGGTTTTTAATTATCGTTTTGACTGTGACAGGAATTGTTTTGTTAAATGGTTTTTACCGCACCGAAAAAGGACGGACTTTTTTTGATGGCGTCATTTTACGGATTCCGGTTTTTGGGGAACTTTATACGAAAATTGTCATTGCGCGATTTACGCGGACCGTGAGCGCGCTCACCAAAAGCGGAATCCCGATTTTGAGGGCTCTTGATATTTCGAAAAGTATTCTGAACAATGTCATCATGAAAGCTGCGGTTGAACAAATCCGGATTGGCGTAAGCCAAGGGAAAGACTTGGCAGAACTATTTCAAAAAGCAGAAATTTTCCCGCCGATGGTTGTACAGATGGTATCGGTGGGGGAAAATACCGGAAAATTGGACGAAATGCTGGGAGAAGTTGCCAAGTTTTATGAAACAGAATTGGAATACACACTTAGAAATTTATCTTCATCACTGGAACCCCTGTTGCTCTTATTTATGGGATTTGTCGTCGGATTTATTGCATTGGCAGTTTTGATGCCGGTGTTTAATTTGGTCAAAGTTTTTAAACAGTAACTTGAGTTGTGTCATTCCCGAATGCTTTCCCTCGGTAAGACGAGGGCCGGCCCTGTATTTCCAGGGAATCGGGGATCCATAAGTCAATTAGCATCTATTGGTACAATGGATTCCCGCCTAAAACATGCGGGAATGACAAAAATCGGTCAGGTTGAATATAATAGAAAGGAACGGTCTCATGGCAAGGTTGGGAAATAAATTCATTTCATTGCTTTTGCTTTTTTTATTTTTGTTTAGTTCAACCGGTTGGTGCAAGGATCTTTATGTGTTTCGAGCGGCAAAAAAGCTCGGGCGTGGTTTGTATAACATTGTTTACTCACCGTTAGAATTGCCGCGAGCGGTTGAAACAGGGCTTGTCGAAACGCGTATTGACAAAATGATTCTGCTTGATCCCATTCGCGGTATTTTTAATACTGTCGGGAGATTTTCTGTCGGAGCTTATGAGGTTGTTTCTTTTCTATATCCCCAACCACCCATCATTCATCCTGTTTATTTGATGGAAGGAACAAGAGACTATTTAACTTACCAAAGAAAGGTAGATAGCGATGGCCCGTAAATCTGGATTCACCTTAATTGAAATTTTGATCGTCGTTGCGATTATCGCCATTTTGGCGTTGGCAATCGTACCAAACTTTGTCGGTTTTGATATTGATGCCCGCGCGGTAACGACTAAAAGCAATCTTTCCATGCTTCGGAATCGCATTTCATTATTCCGTGCGAAGGAGGGGAAATATCCCGAGACATTGGAGGGGCTCTTGACGCAAACATTTAATGATGTCGGGGTTGAAAAACCGTATTTAAATTCCATGCCTTCGGAGTTAGTCACCGATAAGAGGGGAAATAACACCGTAAAGAATCAGACAAGCAACCAGCCTTTTTCGAACACCGGCGGCTGGCTTTATTTAACGGATAAGGCAGACGTTGTAGTCAATTATGATTTAAAATTAGATAAGGCATGGGAAGATTATGAAGGACAAAATCCGTCAAAATGGTAAATCCTCAGAAACGGGCTCCATTCTTATCGTCGTTCTCATTATTTTGGCGACGCTTGCAATTTATGGCGGAGTGTTAGTCAGCGCGGTTTATGAGCGGTCGATTCATGTGACTTTGGAAGAGGACCGTCTTCAAGCTCTTTATTTGGCCGATGCAGGCCTTGCCGCCGGAATTAATGAGGTCAAGTCCATGCGTGACAGAGATGGTGATGGATTCGGATCGATTCCCAAGCGAAAACTGGGAAAAGGAATCTATTTCGCGATTCACGATCCAAACACCTTATCGATTACCGGAATTGGTGAAGTCAATGATATTCAAAGAAGAATCCGGATTTTTTATGAAGGCATTTAGAACGGCGGAAAGCGGTTTTACGTATATTGAAATGCTTGTTGTTATTTCGTTGATGGCATTGTGTTTTGTCCCTCTGCTGCAAATGTTTACACAGTCTGTAAGTGAGGTATCTCAATATACAGAAGTTGGGATCGCGACACAGCTTGGACGAAATGCCATGGAACATATCAAAAATTACCGGGGTTCTAAATCTCAACTCATGCGGATGGGCGAAGCTTGGGAACCTCCTGTCGATAAGCCCCCCATTGAATTAAATGATATGAAATGGCGGATTTTGCGCCGGCCGGTAAGTGGAACCGATCCGCTTGAAATGCATATTGAGGTTTTCCGTGCTGAGAATTTGAAAAAACCGCTCATCGATTTTGTGACGTTGCTCGAAGATTTATAATGATGACTTGCATGGGGAATATGAGAACAGATCGCAAGGAAAAAGGATTAACACTCATTGAGGTTTTGGTCGCCGTTTCCATCGCGTCGATATTGACGGCTGGGATTGAGCGCCTTTTGGATACGGCTCTTACCGCATGGAGATATTCCATTGAAGAAGCGGTTGTTTCAAAAATGGCGGAAGATGTGACGCGAAGAATGTCAGAAGGTGACTACGAACTTCAGGGCCTTCGAGATGCCGTTGAAATAGTAGATGCGCAAAAAAAATCGGTAAGTTTCGTTCCTTTGTGGCTCGATGCGTTCGATCAGCCGACGAAAGGAAATCGGTTTTATTTAAGCAACCGGATTCGGAAAGGGTCTGCGCCGCCTATTGGCGAAGTCAAATTTCGCGGTGAAACAGAGTTTCATACGTACAGAGCTTTTGTTCACACAAGTGACTCCGGCACGGAAGAATGGATCGAGTTTGGATTCCCCATTTCAAAAGGAAATGCTGTCCGGATTGCCTATCATCCGGATTATCGAAAAAATCCGGAAACCCTTATGCGTTATGAGTGGGACAAAGAAAAAAGCACAATTTTCCGGCATTATAATGACGAAGTGGCTGATTTCGATTTGAATCGATCTTCCGTTCATGTCACCGATGCTGCTTTCGAATATTACGATGGGTATGACCGGCTCCTTGAATTAAAAGACAAGGATCACCTTGACGCAAATCAGTTGGTCCAGGTGACTGCCGTCGAAAGCAACATCGTCTTTCGCGGGAAAGAATTGGAACGAAAATCAAATTCATTTATTAATGTAAGGGCCCTGGGGAAATCGGGGCAAGGGATCCTTTTAAAAGAGGGTTTAGAATTTCCGATTCCGAATAGTGAAGATATCCGGGCGCTTCAGTTACTCAACTTCTCAGAGATTCGAGAAGGCGCGATGATCGAATTGAAGATTTATTCTAAAACAGATCAGCAATCTTGGCGGATTAAATTGCAACTGGGAATTGCGGATGGGAGCCCCGTTATAAAAGGACAAGAAATCTTCTATCCGGAAAACAAGCTGATGTTTGACAGTTTTCAAGAGGCATCCATCAGGCAAGGCTACGACCTTTTGAATGTCGGCGGTAACGGGACGTTTGATTATGACGATGATGGCGGAATTGTTGATAAAGTGAATTTTAAAGGAGACGATGTCTTTTTGAAAGTAATCCGGATGGATATTGAGGGTTGCATGTTAATTGTCAGACCCTAACCCGCCGTTGTTAAATCAGGGCGAAAAAGGGAGAAATAATGAAAAATGTTTTATTTAAAATAATGCTGATTGCGGGAATAGCGCAAATATGCGTGTTGCCCGAAGCGTTTGCGAAAAATCCTTTATTGGGACGAAATGAAATTAAAGAAGTGGCCGCACCTCGGGACAGCGCCGAAAATCGAAACATAGAGTCTATTCTTGCGCAAAAAATTAATAATTTTATTGCAATCAAGACCGGTAAAGTGCGAAACGGGGAACAAATTCCTGTTCCGCTGTATGCGGACGGTTCTCTGGCCGATAGAAAAGATTGCAAGTATTTTGTCTCGCCGAACGAGCTTTCGACTGCATTTACATACTTGGGTGGCGCAGGATCTTATTACATAAAATGTGCGGTTGATGAAAACGGTTTCGTTCAGGCAGCGCTTTGGCAGTATGATACTGACGGAAAAGAGATCAACGTCATCGAGGATAAGAGTTATGAGGACCTACAAAAATATTATAAAAAAATCGGAACGCAATATGAAGGCTCAGATTCTTTCAGAAATCAGTTAACGGCCGATTTGAAGAAAAAAGCAGTGGCTAATTACCTGGCCATTGCGATTAAAGCCTCTCAAAATGAGTAAACAACGATACCCCTTCCCAAAGTACGGGTACTGTTTTCCAAGGTTAATTTCGAAACGCGAAATTGTGAAATCCGAAACAAGCCCTAAATTCGAATGTCTCAATTTCTAACCCGACTTTCTCATCGATTTTGTGAATCGACAAGAAAGTCGCTTTGGGCGCAATCAGTTGCGCACAAAGTTTTGCGCCCTTGTTAAATCAGGGTGCAAAAGATAAGCCCTGCGTCGCAAAGATGCAAACCATCTTTGCGCCACAGCTCTTACGAGCGGAATTTCTCATTAGCGATGAGAAATCCGGGCTAAAACAGTTTTTGTGATATTTGAATTTGAGATTTCGGATTTTGGTATTCGCGAATTCGGATTTTTCGGCATTTTGCGAATTAAGAAGCATCGCACTAATATGATGGCACACATAAAGAAAAAATATCTCATCGGGATTGATATTGGCGGAACCAAAACCTCTGTGACTTTGGGAACCACCAAAGGAAAGATTTTAGATCATAACCGTTTCTCTTCACGATCCGGACAAAAACCGGTTCAATCCATTTCGGAAATTTGTGACGCCATTCATTCTCTTGTCTCGAAATATCATCTATCGAAAAACAAAATCTTGGGTGTTGGAGTTGCTGTTCCCGGACATATTGATGTTCAAAATGGAATCGTACTAAAATCGCCTAATTTACCCGGATGGCGCGGGCTCGCGCTTAAATCAATTCTTCGGAAGAAATTAAAATTACCTGTTTTCGTCGATAACGATGCAAATGTAACCGCACTGGGAGAAAGCTATTTTGGCGAAGGTAGAAAATTCAGCGATTTTTTGTATGTTACCGTCAGCACAGGTATCGGCTCCGGAATTTTTGCCAATGGACGTTTGGTGAGAGGAACGTCGGGAGTTGCAGGGGAGCTTGGTCATATGACAGTTGTCCCGAACGGAATCAAATGCAATTGCGGAAAGCGCGGTTGCCTTGAAGCTTATGCAAGCGGAACAGCGATTGAGAATTATGTAAAAAAGAATCTAAATCACAAAACGTCTGTGAACGGTTCGGCCATTGCCCAAGCGGCTAAAAAAGGTGATCGGCTTTCGATTCGCGCCAGATTGATTGCTGCTGATTATTTAGGTATTGGCCTGGCAAATGTGATTAACCTATTGAATCCGGAAGCGATTATTTTAGGCGGTGGAGTGATGTCAGAAGTTCACTATTTTTGGGATCCAATGATTGCGGCCATTAAAAGGGAAACCTGGCCGGCGGTTTATAAAACTTGTAAAATTATCCGGTCAAAATTGAAAGATAAAGTTGCGGATTTCGGCGTTTTGGCACTCGTTCTGGAATCGCGGAAAATCGCACCCTAAAGCGTACTGTTAGCCCGGATTTCTCATCCCCAATAAGAAATTCCGCTCGTAAGCCCTGATTTAACAAGCGCGCAAAACTTTTGGCGCAACATATTACGCCAAAAGCGGCCTTCTCGTTGAGTCGCAAAATCGATGAGAAGGTCGGGTTAGCAACTTTTCGCTCGCAATTTTTTAAATATCGTTCAGGTCATACACTTTGCCATTAATTCAACATATTGCTGCCCCAAAATTTCATCAATAGCAATCGAAGAGGCCACGGGATTTGTTTTTAATATCAAGGTAACACGGGAAGATGCTTCTCCAAACCATAAATCAAAAAGGCCGTTTACATTAATCCTTTTCTTTAATTCCGCTTTGAGCTCTTGCTCTGCTTCGATCCAGTCGTTAAATGCCGTGCGCAATGTCCCGATCTTTTCTTGTCGGACAGCTTCCGCCCTTTCTTTTATTTGTCTAACTTCTTCAGCGGTATAATCCGCAGAACTTTTATGCTCTATCCCAAGTTGTTTCCGAAGTTCCCGTTCTGCTTGAAGCCAATCGTCAAGCGCAGTATTAAGTGATTGACATTTCCTCTTCCATATTTCCCTCGCTCTCGTCCGTATCTTTTCCAAATCCACCTTAGAATATTTTTTCTCTGGATGAGGTTTTTTTATCATGCCGTGTCCTTTCTTAATCTCGATATTATCATTGCAAGAATTCTCATAAATCAGGAATAAAACTCGCAGTTTAAACAAAATCAGAATGACCCAAGCAAGAGGCTCAAGACAAAGATGAAAACCGTTTGCAGAATGGTCTGCTCGCCAATCGCGCGGCAAAACCTCGCCTTCTCGCGTTACTTTGCAAGACAATAGTACCTCTGAAACCTTCAAAAAGATACTTATTTCCCCAAATCGTGGCCCCAAATCGTATTTAGAAATTGGCGCAGTTTGATTTCTACAGTCGTTATAAAATCTTGAGTCCGGCGATGATAACAATGCATGCCTGAATTATTTCACGCCAACGCAACAGACATCTGATTGCTTTGAAATGCGAAGGCGATTTCTTGATCTCGACGCGGCATTTAACCATCATGTAAGTTGTTTTAAGATAGATGTCAGATACCCGTCCGAAAATTAGTATTGGAAAAGGCAAGAGGAAGATTCCCGCAGGCAGTAGGCAGAAATCCAGTATTTGAATTTGAATTATTTTTTGGATCCCCGCTTTCAGCCAAAGGCTGATCCGCCAACGCAATAGTGGCGGACAAGTATAAGGCTTTTCAAAATGAGACGATCCGCAAGTTCCTTGCTTTTTACAAGGAAAGAAATTCAGGGGAAAGAAATGTTTGATAAATCGTTGTAAATTGTTAAAATAACGGCAATTAGAGGTTGTGGTTATGTCAGATTGTAGCTCGGCTGGATAGCCATGACTTACATTTAAATAAATCTAATTCATTGATAAGAAGTCATGACAACCCAATCACTTACATATATAAGAACCCGTTGAGGGTTACAAATAAAAGATTTCAAAGCGCCCGCCCTAAAGGACGGCCGATAAAGGTTATCTTGCAAATAAAATTCTATGGCGGGATAACCTAAGCATTAGTAAAGTATTACCGTTAGTGCGCCCGTAGCTCAATTGGATAGAGTGACAGGCTTCGAACCTGTAGGTTCCGAGTTCGATCCTCGGCGGGCGCAAATTACTTGTAAATAAACATCGATCAAAATTTGTCCACCACAAATCGTTGGTGGATCCGCCTAAGCTTTAGTGGCGGACAACCTGTCCCGCGTGTTTTATGCGGGGCGGGCGCAGGTTATCATTACCTTGTTTCACAAATTCGCATAGGGTTTGTTAGGTTAATTTCGAAGCACGAAATTACGGAATCCGAAGCAAATCCGAAATCCAAAATTCAAATATCACAAAAGTTATTTAAAATATTGAGGTATTCGAATTTAGGGCTTGTTTCGGATGTTCCACCACACAACATGGCGGACCCGCCAACTCTTTGTGGCGGGCGATATTCGGGAATTCGGATTTTTAGAAGTTGAGAAACAACGAACGACAAGAAATATCAATTAAAAACCTTCAAACCGTCCCGAATGTCTTATACGGGGCGATTACCAATGATTAAATTCTGATGAATAAACCTATCCGGATAAATATCGTTAGAAACGAACTCGCAATCTGCATTGTTTTCTTTCTCTTTGGGTGCACAATAAATCAAGTTGATGATCATGTGCCGGTAAGCACTTCTTTTCTGCCTGCAGAATCTGAAGTCGGAAAAACGATCAATCAGCAAATCTTGGGGATGGTGCCCGTTTACGATCAGCCCCTGATTTCTGAGTATGTCAATACCGTCGGTCGCAATGTCTCTGCTTTTGCTGAACGAAGGGATCTGCAATACCAATTTATATTACTCAATGATGAGCGGGTTTACGCACTAAACGCACCGGGTGGGTATATTTATTTGACAACAGGCGCTTTCCGGATTTTAAAAAACGAACAGGATCTTGCTGCGATTTTAGCGATTGAAATCGGTGCGCTCCAATACCGCGACCCGCGAACCTCAAGGATGAAAAAGATTCTACAAGGGGTACTCAATGCAGGGACAATGGTCGCACCGGCTTTTCCCCCTTACGGATCATTCGCAACGATCGGGCTTGCTTTTATGAGTAAGAAGCTCGGTTCGGTGAAATCACAGGAAGACCGAATCTATGACGCGGATGAACACGCAATTCAATATCTACTCAAAAGCGGCTATGATCCGACGGTGCTAATCGAACTGTTTGAACGGTTAACGGATGTGAATGATTTGAATCATGCATATGTTTATGATTATCTTCAAACGCATCCCATTTCCACTGACCGTCTAAACCGGATCTCGAAAACTTTCGAATCCACGCAAACCATGAAAAACAATTACGTACCCGATGCAACCACATTTCTGGAAATCACACAACCGATCCGAAACACATTTGCCGTGCCGGTTCAAACAAAAACTCAACCCGTCTAAATCATCCACTACTTTTTAAAAACCATGTCAAACAGCTTACCAAAATTTATTGAAAAACAAAATCAGCCGAAGCGGAGGCTTGATTTGCCGCCGCTTGAATTTTTGATTTATTGCGTTATCCGGCTCGTCGCGTTTGGAATTGGTGTGATTCCGATTGAATGGGCGTCATGGATTTCTTGCCGGATCGGTGATCTTGCTTATTTTGTTGCCGGGAAGAGACGAAAGATTGCGCTTTACAATTTAGACCTTGCGTACGGCAACACGATCCCGGCCAACGAGAAAAAACGAATCGCGCGAAAATCTTTTCAGAATTTAATAACATCCGTCATGGAATTCATGCGCACGGAAAAAACCATTGCAGATCAGAAAGATCGTTTTACGCTTTCCGGCGGAGAACATTTGTCAAACGGGCTTTTGGAAGGAAAGGGCGTTGTGTTTGTCATGGCACATTTGGGCTCGTGGGAATATACCGCCTTTATTCCACATTTGCTAAAATTTACTTGTACGGTGATCGGTAAAAGTTTCCGGAATCGTTATTTGTATCGGTGGATTGAACATCTGCGCCACTCAACCGGTCTTAAGTACGCGGATAAAAACGAATCCATCCGGGTAATTATGCGGAAAATTAAAAACAACGAAGTGATCGCGCTTTTGATTGACCAATGGGCGGGCTCAGACGGAAAGTGGATTCCATTCTTTAATGTTCCGACAGCCACTACCACATTTCCGGTTCGGTTGGCGGTAAAGTGTCAAGCGCCGATCGTTGCGATTTCCTGTGTGCGAATAAAACCCGGAAAATATAGGCTTGTCATCAGTCCCGAATTTCGGGTCGATCAATCATCCGAAAATTGGGAATACGAAACAACGCTTAAAATAAATCACTTTTTTGAAGATCTTATTAAACAATATCCGTGGCAATGGGCTTGGTACCACCGTCGGTGGAAAAAACGGCCCAAAGATATCTGATTCATATGGCCTTTCCATCCGTTAGCGTAATCATTCCCACTTACAATCGCGCGCACGTTCTGCGGCGCGCAATCAATTCTGTATTCACGCAAGAAGGCTCATCTTTCGAGCTTATTATTGTTGATGATGGTTCTACGGATGAAACCGCTGCGATGATTGACAGGTTATCTAAACAGCATTCTGAAATCAAATATCTGCATCAACCCAATAAAGGACCTGCAGCCGCGCGCAATTTAGGCATCCAGAATTCGAGGGCCAAGTTAATTTCATTTCTGGATTCGGATGATGAATGGAAATCCGGAAAGATCGATGCACAAATCCGGTTTTTTAAAAAGAACCCGGACTGCCTGATTTGCCAGACGGAAGAAATTTGGATCAGAAACGGGAAACGCGTCAACCCGATGAAAAAACATCAAAAATTTGGCGGCTGGATTTACGAAAAATGTCTTTCTTTGTGCGTGATTAGTCCTTCGGCCGTGATGATGCACCGCACCATTTTCGATGAAACCGGCCTTTTTGACGAATCGTTTCCGGCCTGTGAAGATTATGATCTGTGGCTCCGGATCAGTGCAAAATATCAAGTCGGATTAATTGACGAAGCATTCGTGATTAAATATGGTGGACATGAAGATCAGCTCTCCCGAACAATTGACACACTAGACCGCTACCGGGTTTATGCGATGATGAAAATGTTGCAGTCGGGAATTCTCACTCAAGCCCATGTTGAATTAACGTTTGCCGAACTTAGGCGGAAATGTCAGATTGTCCTCGAGGGTGCGAAGAAACGGGGAAATGCAGAACGGATTAAGGAATTTGAAAAGATCATTATCGAAAGTGGTATAATAAAAAATACCGCAGGAGTTTAATATGGCCGAACAAAAACTGCTTTTCCATCCATCGCTCGCGCTGTTCACGGATTTTTATGAACTGACCATGGCCTACGGCTATTGGAAAGCAGGCATTCAAGACAAAGAAGCCGTCTTTCATCTGACTTTCCGGAACAATCCATTTCAGGGCGGTTTTGCCGTCGCGTGCGGACTTGAGTATGTGATTGATTATTTGAAGCATTTCCGGTTTGCGGATGACGATTTAAATCATTTGGCGTCATTTCACGGGATAGACGGCAAGCCGATTTTTAATTCTGAATTTTTAAAATATCTCTCCGGCTTCCGTTTTGAATGCGACTTGGACGCTGTCCCGGAAGGAACGGTTGTGTTTCCTCACGAACCGCTTGTTCGCGTCAAAGGGCCGCTCATTCAGAGCCAAATTTTGGAATCGGTATTTTTAAACTTTATCAATTTTCAAACATTAATCGCCACGAAAGCCGCCCGGGTTTGTCTTGCTGCGGAAGGTGATGATGTGGTTGAATTTGGGATGAGGCGCGCGCAAGGCATTGATGGCGCACTCGCCGCGAGCAGAGCATCCTATATAGGCGGGTGTTCGTCTACCAGCAATGTGCTTGCGGGAAAGTTGTTCGGCATTCCGGTCAAGGGAACGCATGCTCATAGTTGGGTCATGGCGTTTGGCGATGAATTGGAAGCGTTTCGGGCGTATGCAAAGGCAATTCCGAATAATTGTATATTTCTTGTAGATACCTATGATTCAATCGATGGGATTAATCGTGCCATTCACGTCGCGAAGGAAATGCGGGCCGAGGGGCATAAATTGATCGGAATCCGTTTGGATTCAGGCGATCTGGCTTACCTAAGCCGGCTGGCTCGGAAAATGCTCGATGACGCGGGCTTTCCGAACGTTAAAGTGGTTGTCAGCAATGAACTCGACGAACATACGATCGCCAGTGTTAAGCATGAAGGGGGAAAAGTAGACATTTGGGGAATCGGAACGAAACTTGTAACTGCTCACGATGATCCGGCGCTCGGCGGCATTTACAAATTGTCCGCAATCCGGAACCGGAATGAAAAATGGCAATATAAAGTTAAAATTTCAGAACAAACCATTAAAATTAATAATCCCGGCATTCATCAGGTCAGGCGCTATTTCAAAGCGGGGGAAAATATTGCCGATGTTATTTACGACGAAGGAACGGATTTGTCGAAGGGTTGTACAATTGTTGATCAGACGGATATGACGAGGCAAAAAATAATTGAAGCCAGTACAAGTTTTTCGGATTTGTTAGTTCCTGTTTTCCGGAGCGGGAAATGCGTATACGAGATGCCATCCATTCGGGATATTCGCATAAAAGTTCACGATGAACTTGAGCGGTTTCATTCAGGGATTAAACGTTTTGTTAATCCCCACCGATATCCGGCCGGGATTGAAAAGTCGCTATTTGATTTAAAAACAAATTTGGTATTAAAAACAAAAAAACTGCACCAAGCAGCTGTTTAATATTGGGTAATTATTTAGTGTTTTGAAGTGATTAACAGATTTCCCTCACCTCTGTCCTCCCCCATCAAGGGGAGGAAGTAACTGGAGCAATGCATAGATACAATAATTTGAGAGAATATGCCTTATGAAAGCGCTTATTATCGTCGATCTGCAAAAAGATTTTGTTCAGGGGGGATCGTTGGCGGTTCCGGATGGAGTTTCAATCATTCGGGTGATTAATCAATTGCAAACATGCTTTGACATCGTTGTGGCAACGAAGGATTGGCATCCTAAAAATCATATTAGTTTTGCATCGACGCACGGTAAAAAAACAGGGGAAGTTATCGAAACTGACGGTATCAAGCACATCCTATGGCCGGATCATTGTGTCCAAAACACAAAGGGGGCTGAATTTGTTGACCATTTGAACCCGGAAAGGATTGAGCGGGTGTTTTATAAAGGAGCCGATCCTAAAATTGACAGCTACAGCGGTTTTTTTGATGATGGTAGAAAAAGCGCCACGGGCTTGGACGATTATTTAAAGAATCAAAATGTTAGGGAGGTTTATATTGTTGGACTGGCAACCGATTATTGTGTAAAGTACACGGCCATTGACGCGGCTGGTTTAGGGTATCAAACCTGTGTGATTCAGGATGCGGTAAAAGGGGTTAAATTGCGTCCGGACGATGTCGAAAATGCATTTGAAAGCATGAAAAAATCAGGTGTCGTTGTGATGCATCGTTCCGATCTGAAGACTTTAGGGAAATGCTAATTTAATAAGTCTGTCATCCCCGATTGGGAGAAAAACATGACAAAAAACGAGAAAAAATTAAAACCTGAAACACTGGCACTGCATGCAGGCCAGGAACCGGATCCGGTAACGGGCTCGCGTGCAGTCCCCATTTATCAAACGACCTCCTACCAATTCAAGAATTCCGAACATGCGGCGAATCTATTCGGATTAAAAGAGTTCGGCAATATTTACACGCGCCTCATGAATCCGACAACGGATGTTCTTGAAAAGCGAATCGCCGCGCTTGATGGCGGTATCGGGGCCCTCGGTGTTGCGAGCGGCCAATCAGCCCTTACCATTGCGCTCCTCAATATTGCGAAGAGCGGAGACGAGATTGTTTCTGCTGATAATTTGTATGGTGGAACCTATACACTCTTAAACTATACCTTCAAGCGTTTTGGTATTGATGTGAAGTTTGTCAAATCGGGGGATATGGACGGGTTCAAGAAAGCGATCTCGCCCAAAACCAAAGCGATTTATGCCGAGTCGATTGGGAACCCAAAACTGAACGTTACGGATATCGGAGCACTTAGCGAAATTGCCCGGCAAAACGGCATACCGCTCGTGATTGATAATACGGTTTCGCCCTATCTTTTGAAGCCCTTTGATTACGGAGCCGATATTATTACTTATTCCGCGACCAAATTTATCGGCGGGCACGGAACGTCGATCGGCGGCGTCATTGTCGATTCCGGGAAATTTGACTGGACGAACGGAAAGTTTCCACTGATCGCAGATCCTGACCCAAGCTATCATGGAATTAACTTTGTAGAGGCATTGAAACCGATCGGAAACATTGCTTATATTATCAAAGCGCGCGTCACGTTGTTACGGGATATGGGGCCGGCCATGTCACCGTTTAATGCCTTTTTATTTTTGCAGGGATTGGAAACCCTGCATCTTCGGATGCCGCGCCACTCGGAGAATGCGTTAGCCGTCGCCCAGTATTTAGAAAAACATCCGGCTGTCGGTTGGGTGAATTATCCGGGCCTTGCCTCGAGCCCGGAACTTGCGAAAGTAAAAAAATATTTGCCAAAAGGTGCGGGTGCAATTATCGGGTTTGGGATTAAGGGCGGCGCTGCAAGCGGGAAGGCGTTTATTGATTCGCTTGAGTTGATTTCGCATGTTGCCAATGTTGGCGACGCAAAAACACTGGCGATTCATCCGGCAAGCACGACCCATCAGCAGCTTTCAAAAGAGGAACAATTAGCAACGGGCGTCACGGAGGATTTTATCCGGCTTTCGATCGGGCTTGAACATATTGATGATGTCATTTCCGATATTGAACAGGCTCTCGCTAAGTCAAAAGGGAAAAGTTAAAATGAGCCGTACAGATCAAAATAACGTTGGAATTGTTGAACCTCGATTTTTCACATTCGCGGAAGCACCGGACGAGCTCACGCTCGAATCCGGTGAAAAACTTGGGCCCCTTACGCTCGCGTATGAAACTTACGGTGAATTAAATGGCGATAAAACAAATGCCATTTTAATTTTACAGGCGTTTTCCGGCGATGCGCACGCCGCTGGTTATCACGAAGACGACGACAAACCCGGCTGGTGGGACAACATGATCGGTCCCGGAAAAGCGTTTGATACCACAAAATATTTTGTGATTTGCTCAAATGTCATCGGCGGTTGCAAGGGAAGTACGGGACCGGCGTCCATTAATCCCAAAACACACAAACCCTACGCGCTTGATTTTCCCATTATCACAGTTTCCGATATGGTGAATGCGCAAAAACATTTAATTGAACATTTGGGAATTGAAAAACTTTTATGTGTCACAGGCGGGTCGATGGGCGGGATGCAGGCGCTTCAATGGGTGGCCAACTTCCCGGAAATGGTGAGGTGTTCTATTCCGATTGCGTGTACGCTCAAACATTCTCCTCAGCAGATTGCGTTCGATGAGGTGGGACGTCAAGCGGTCATGTCTGACCCGGATTGGCAGGAAGGACATTATTACGACAGCGGCCGCCAGCCTGAACGCGGGCTTTCGGTTGCCCGGATGATCGGTCATATCACCTATATGAGCGATCAATCGATGGAAGCAAAATTTTCCAGGAAACTGAAAACGGATAATTACAGTTTCAGTTTTAAGGCGGATTTTGAAGTCGAGGGCTATTTGCGTTCGCGCGGGGATAATTTCGTTAAGAGATTCGACGCAAATTCCTATTTATATATCACGAAAGCGATGGATTACTTTGATTTGTCGGAAGATAAGCTGTTTCCGAAAGGAACAACGGTATCGACCCGGTTTTTGGTCATTGCATTTAAATCGGACTGGCTTTATCCGTCTTACCAGTCCAAAGAAATTGTTCAACAGCTCCGGATGAGACATGTAGACGTCACGTATTGTGAAATTAAGTCGACCTACGGGCACGATGCGTTTTTGTTGGAAATCGACGAGCAAACACAACTGATTAAACATTTTCTGCACGCAACCTATCAACAGTAGCTTTCCTGTTTTTTCGGAAGGAGTTTTTTATGGATGGCGTAAAAAAGATTCATAAAATCGAGCGGTTGGATCACAAAATCATCTGCGACTTGATTGAACCGGAAGCGCGAGTCCTGGATCTCGGCTGCGGAGACGGCGATTTGCTTTACCACCTTGCGGTTGAGCGAAAAGCAAAGGTCCAGGGGATTGAACTCAACGAAGGCGCAATTTATAAATGCGTCGAAAAAGGCGTCAGCGTTTTCCACGGCGATATTGAAGTCGGGCTGAAAGGATATCCCGATAAATCCTTCGATTATGTGCTCCTGAACCAGAGCATGCAGGAAACCAAGAATGTTGAATTTGTCATTCATGAAGCGCTTCGTGTCGGAACAAAAATTATTGTCGGGTTTCCGAATTTCGCGTATTTCAAGGCACGCTTCCGGATCTTCTTTCGCGGGCGGGTACCCATTACACGGTCGCTTCCATACCATTGGTATACGACACCAAACCTTCACTTTCTCAGCATTAAGGATTTTCAGGATTACGCACACGACAAAAAACTGAAAGTGTTAAAATCGTTTTATTTAGCCCACAAAAAGGAAATGAATTTTTTCCCGAACATGTTTGCGTTGAACGCAATTTTTGTGCTTACAAATCCTACATGAGACCGACTGCATTAACCATTGCCGGTTCTGATCCGTCCGGCGGGGCAGGGATACAAGCCGATCTTAAGACGTTTCACCAGTTTGGTGTTTACGGAATGACTGCCATTACACTCCTGACGGTTCAGAACACCACGCGCGTAAAAGATGTTTTATTGATAGAACCGTCCATGGTACGAGCCCAAATCGAGGCGGTACTTGAAGATATCCCGCCTAACGCAATCAAAACCGGGGCTCTGGGAAATGAGACAATTATCAGGGCCGTAGCTGACTCTATCCGGCACCTACACATTCCGCTTGTGGTGGATCCCGTTATGATTAGCAAGCACGACAAAGCTTTGCTCGATCAACATTCAATCGATGCCTTAAAAACAGAACTGCTCCCGCTGGCTACTTTAGTCACTCCCAATATTCACGAAGCCGAGAGCCTTTCTGGCCACACCATAGAAAATTTCGAAGAAATGAAAACCGCCGCCAAAAAAATTAAAGGGTTGGGAATGTCGGCCGTGCTTATCAAGGGTGGCCATTTTAAATTCGCAGAAGCCGACGCAATCGATCTTTTTTGGGATGGGGTTGAATTTGAATGTTTCCGTTCACCCAGAATTCTAAGCACGAACACTCACGGGACGGGATGTACCTATTCCGCCGCGATTACGGCGAATCTGGCGAAAGGTTTGGATTTGAAGCCCGCCATCGATTTGAGTAAAAAGTTTATTCAGCTGGCCATTGAAAAAGCCGATAAAATCGGGCATGGCTATGGGCCGGTGAATCATTTTGTTTTACCGTAGATGATTTTTTTAATATTTGGTATAATTCGCAAACTTCGTTAGGAGCGAAACGCGTAGCAGCACTCGGAGTGCGGAGCACGGAGAGTGTTACAAATTCTCGCTGCCCTTGCTGTAAAAAACACAGCAAGGACTGCTCGAAAACTTTGATATATATATTCTTGGTATTAGTTCTATTGTAGTTTTCTCGCTGGTGTAGCTCAGTTGGCAGAGCAGCTGTTTCGTAAACAGCAGGTCGTCGGTTCGACTCCGACCGCCAGCTTTTTTATTTGGTTCGTCGTCCACAAAAGGTATCGTATGACGTAGCTCAGCCCTCGTTAGTAATCTTGGTCGGAGCCTAATCCTGTTGTGGGGCCAATGTAGCCATCACTATCTTTGATATAGCTATCTCCTCCGATGCCTCCGGGATTACCAGCACACCATGTCTGACTTTCAAAACTAATCTGCCTTCCTTCCGGAGTTCTTGCGATAACATCTCTATTGCTGACAAAAAAGGCACTAGTATTACCAAAAGTATAAGTAAAACCGGGTGCGAAATCATTTCGATCTAAATACCCCTTGTTAACTAATTCATCAATTGCTGAAGTACCGGCAACACACATAGGGTTCCCCGATGGCAGCACGTTCGTGGTCAAAAGTCCGCTCACTTCCATAACATACATCCGCCGCGCCTGGGAAATCGTTCGAAGGGTATTAAGCGCGTTGAGCGCTTTTTGATTCTCAATCCCCTTATCAATTTTTGGTAAAAACATACTTGACCCAATGGCCACGATCACCACCACTACCAGCAGTTCTGTGAGCGTCACGCCTTTGCCGGGATGTTCTTTTTTTTTGATGCATTTTTTTAATACGTCATTTTTCATATGTTAGCCCATATTAACTTAATTCATTACAAAGCGGAATCTCTCATTAGTGATGAGAAATCCGGGCTAATAGATTTTCTCGGTCGATTCTTTTTTTATCATCGCAAACGTACCCGGAGTTCCGGGCGGCGGATCCATAACCATTCGTTGGCCGTTATATCTGAACTTTCGATTCGGTGCCACATAGTAACTTGTCTTGTACGGATAGCTATTCAATCCGTCTGCATACCATGTGATTGCCGTCGTCCCCAAAAATCGTAATGATTTTCCCGCCCAATTCTCCTGAAGGTTAACAACATTTTCAAGCCCGCCGCTATATTCAACAGTATATAAATTGTAATAATAGTCCCCGCCATACACGACCGTTGGATCAAAGTTAGCCGCATTTGGGTCACACGCCTGTCCCTGATAACAAGTGCAAGCGGGAGGTGTTTCACAAGAATTACAGCTATAGGCACCCGTCTCAGCACTCACCAGAGTACATCGCGAGTTATTTATCATGCCCCGCGTTCCTTGACAAACTGTTCCATCCGGGCAGATAGTATTTTCTCCCGGACAAGGACCGGATAAAACACATATAGTGCCATCAAAAAATATTCTCGAAGAATTCAATCTCCGGAAATAAACTCCTTTAAACGCCCGCACCGGCACTGGTGCGGAGTCCGACTTGTGATCTTTCCAACTATACTCGCCGCCTGGTTGACGGATCATATCGGTGAAAATAGGTAATCGCCAAGAGTCCGCATTATATTTTTCAGTAGCGGTTTTCGCATTGTATGCCTCACACTCCGGAGCAGGATCGTTCAAATCGGTTACGGGCGGCGGAGGCAATTTGGTTGAAGTCGTATCACCACCCGCTTTAGCCTTAGAAGTAGCATAGGCAGTTAAATACTTCCCAGAACATTTATTCACATAATAATAGCTCTTATCCGAGCCTCTATAATAGGTCGTTGAATCATCTGGACTAAGCCAAGTACCATTGGCTTCACAATTGCTCATATCTGCTACGCACGAAGTCGAGAAATAAGTCGAATTAAGAAGTTGCGATCTGCGGATACCCGTTGCGATTCCGACATTGATTATCGTATCAGAGGCAAGACGACCTTCTACCGGCGGCATAGTAGATGTATAAGTATCAGACCAATTAGAAGACAAAGCAACAAAACTGTCGCTAAAAATGGCGGCGGGCGGCGGGGCACATGCATCATTATCCCATTCCGTATCGGTACAATAGCAGGGAGCCGCATTACCTGAATCACTGTCTTCAGCCGGAATATCTTGACAAAGTGTTGTACCATCGGCTGCCATTCTTGAAGAACCATCAGCATTTTCATACAAATAAGTATTATAGTTACCTTGAATATAAATTCTTCCATTTGTTGCAATCGTGAGGCCGGTTTTGGGAAGGCGCTTGGCATTAATTATCCTAAGCGCTCGGGGGGGCTTAGAAAAAGGCGCCATAAGACCATTCAACAACCTCACATAGATCATTTTCGCTTGGGGATAAAATTGTAAGAGCTTATTGATATCTATAGAAATATATGTTCGGGGACTCGCTATCCGAAAATCAAAAAATGAAGCTGTATTTTGATACTGGGCCACATTCAGATCTATCAAGGCTTGGAAATCAGGCGAAATATATTGAGCGTCTGCACAATCGTATATCGCTACGTATATCGGTTCTAGTATTTCTGATTTAAGACAATGAATATTAAAGCCGATTCCGCTTCCGAAATCGATTGCCTTCTGTTGAAATTTACTTTCTTTTATTGCCGTTGTGTCAGAATCCATGATGGGTTCTATCAATAAATGCGCACCACTTGGATTGACCGGATCACCAATTGGGATCGATCTGGTGGGCATTCCTTGAGCAATAACATCTGATTGTCCGCCAGAACCGTTAAATAAACTATTCTGCCAGCTTGGATTAACAGGGGGTGAATAAGTTGTCGGGGCAGCGGGGGTCCAAGCGGGGTCAATTCCCGGATAATTATTTATATCAACCGCATTTGACATAGAAATAAAACCTTGAGAACTCGGTTCTCCATATTGGGACCCCGCGACCACTGTGTAATACCTCGAGCCATACGACGGATAAAACCATGTAATTGATTTCATTGGGGGATGATAAGGCACCAGCTTAGTAAATGTTCCGCCGGTATCCACCCATACGCAATTTTGATTGTTTTGCACACAAACTTCGGGAGAATTTCCCGGAGTTCCTCCCGAAGCAGTTTTAAAACTAGTTCCATTATTAAAGTGGTAAATAAAGGGAGCAAAACGGAAAACCGGTAAATATGAACTTAAATCCATCGCAACGTTAATTTCCAGTCCATTGTTCAGCGGGTCCGTATACTCTGAAGGGACGTTCTGGCTATATCCGGCATTAGTTAAAAGATAATTAGGCGCAAAGGCCCGATTCTGGCCAAAATAGATGTTACCGGCAGCTCTCATGATATAGGGTTCTCGGCTTTCCGGACTATCAATGTTGCTCGGACGCAGTAGTTTTAATAGACTTCCCGGATTGTTCATCAAATAAATATTACCGTTAGAAAAAATAGGCCCCTGAAGATCAAAACTCGGGCCGCCCTGAATTTCTAAATCCACATTCGAAAAAATAGAAAAATCAAACAATTTGCCGTTCGAAATTCTAACTTTTTGTTTAATCTCAGATTGCATGGGTACCCATAGGCTCTTAACACGCGATGAAATCTCATATTCACGCCACCAAACACCTCCTCCGTCGGACTCCGCAACTTTCCGAACTTTTAAATTGGATAAGTCTAAATCGAAAAATCCGGATACATGAGAATAACGATTTTTAAATCCCGTACTTGCATTGTTATACCAAGAGGATAAGGGATTATCAAAATCATGCACCTCTGAATTGACATCATGTTGCGGAAAATTCGGATGTGTTCCTAAATATTCTTTAAAATTTCTCAATACCTCATTCACGGCAGAAACGTTCAACATGCGCATTTGAACTCTATTGAGATCCGTCTGCACCTCTCTTTGATGCCGGGCCATCGTGTACAGACTTCCGATAATCCCTATTTCAACCGCTATCGCCAAGAAAATCGCATACAATAAAGCAAATCCAAAAGTATTAGCATTCCTGCTATTACGCTTGGAGCGCGCTTTCATGATTGCCGGATTTTGATTGATGAGTACTTCTTGTCCCTTTGCCATACAGTTCTCAATCTCCTTTCTAAGACGACATCGGCATATAAATCGATTTGCGTATTGGCGGCATGTCAATGTAACGATATGAGCTTGGCATGGTTATGAGCTTATTAACTTTGCCCATAGCAATCTGTCCTTTCAAACTAACATAAACAATTTTCTTGTCTGGTGATAACTCAAAGCCTCTTGTCCCCGGTCCCGGCACAATCCGTGTTTGAGCCTTTTGATCAGGGGTGCTACCACCGGTAGAATACAGAATGGTTATCCATCTGGTCGGGGAATCAAGGCGAATAGAATTAGACGTACTCCCATAAGTGTCCGCATAGTTATACCAATATTTATAACAATAGTTGATACCGTCTATTGCATAGGTAAAACACAAGGTTGAGGTATTGAACCCTGTGGGACTTTCAACGGCAGGACTATAAGTAACGCTCACATTTGTGGCGTTGGCCAACATGAGTTCCATGTGTCGAAAAACGAAATCCATCCGTTGCCGGACTCTCATTTCAAGTCCGACTTTGTTCGCTTGCTGAACAACGGAAAATTGAAGGGCGGAGCTTCCCAGCACAATGATGGAGACGAATATCATCGCGATAATCAGCTCAAGAAGAGTAAACCCCCGCATCAAATGAAAGCTTCTAATAACCCGTGCGGGTTTCACTTCGCATTTACGGCTTTCATTATTTTTTTCGCGATGAATCAGTTCCATCTCAATACCTTTCAAACCTAAAATTAGAAAACTTTTACGCTGCTAAAAGAGTAACGGTCATAGTCACCTCATGAGAGAAATTCAATCTATCCAGCCATGTCACTTGTACAGTCACCTCTTTATAGGCCGGGTCGTTTGGGGGATTTGGCTGCACAATCCTGTCCTGAATGAGCCCATTATTCAGAAAAGATGAAATGTCACCATTGATGGTATTGGTATCGAGGGTTACTGTATTTTGGAAATCGTTATAGACGTTAAGATCTAACACGTTGAGAGTTCGAAACTCATTCAGTTTTCTCTCAACGATAGAAACAGCGATCATTTTTTCTTCAGCATCCTTAGAGGATTTTTTAGAATAGTTCATAGCAGCAAATGCTCCCAGGGCAACGATCGCAATGACCATCATACTAATAATCACTTCTACAAGTGAAAATCCAGACTTCATTCCGCCGACATTTTTTATATATCTCTGTTTTTCACTGAACCACTGTCCGGTCTTCACCATTAGCTCCTCATCTTTCTCCTAATTTCGTCTTTCTAAAAAAGTCTTAAAAAAGTGGGCAAAAAAAATTTGTTCTTCTCAAAAAACCTTACACCGCTACTCCTATTAAAAGTATAACCCACTTATATGAAAAAACAAGGTGGTAAATGCAAATATTTGTAATGTAACTTATTGATATGAAATGAGTTATGAAGATGCGCCCAGATGCCAATCATACCTTCTGAAGGCTAACAGCCAGTACAATCAGAACAACTGGAATTGACACATAGTGAACCCGGGATGAGGGGATGGGTACCACAAAACTTACCGGTTCTACAAAGTATAATGTTGTTCCCGTTATATTTGCTTTGAGAATTATTAAGAGTTGCGCGAAATACTATTCCTATGCCGGGGATATTTTGAGTTGCATAACTCCAACACGGGGGCACCGGAGTGGGGGTAGCCATTCCAACTTGAGCCCATGTTGTTGCTGTTGCACCCCTAATAGCCGCAAATTGCTGTTTTCCTATGTGAACCCGGTTCAACAATTGAATCGCTTCAGAAATGCGCGCTTTTTCCAGGTGATTCAAATAAACAGGAACCGATACAGCGGCTAAAATACCGAGCACAGTCACGGTAATAAGCAGTTCTGTCAAAGAAAAACCGGAATGTGAAATGCGGGCAAAGTGAAAACTCCGAGGTGAAAATAAATTGGTTCGCCTTAGTTTTTGATTGGTTCCGTTTAAAAAATATTTCATTTGCTCTGTTTCCTTTAAAATATCAAAAAAAGCAAAGCCTCAGATTAAGGACAAGCACTGCAAGTACCGCTTTGGCAAACTGAAGTCGGAATCAATGGATGATCACCGCAAAAAAAACCAGTTTGTGTAATTCCGACATATTTTGTCCCATAAGTAGACCCAAAGGGCCCTGATGATTTTCTGTACGCATAAGCAACAAACGTGGTATACGGAGAATCACTTCTCGTGCAGAAATCAAAAAACTGACCGGCAGGGCGGTCCATTCCTAAACGCGCCCACTGGTTCGCATTGGCACTATTACCTTGGGAAGTCGGAGCGTTGGCAGGGCTATTGCAATCGCCCATACTCAAATAAGTAAATCCAGGGGTTGTTAATCGGTATGCTTCCTGTCCTTTTCGAATGGCACCTAAAATTTCAAATGACTCGGATAGGCGACTTTTTTCGGATTGCGGAAAATATTTAGGAAGCGCAATCGCTCCCAATACGCCCAAAATTACAATGACGATTAGAAGTTCGGCAAGTGTAAAACCCGACAGTCGTTGTTTTCTATTTTTCAACAAAACCTGCAATATGTTTTCTTTCATTGTCATTCACCTCGTTTCTATCAACTCGGCCAAGGCTGCAAACACGCTGAATCGGAAATCAAAGGGTGATCGGTATCAGCAGAACAGACAGCTTTTCCATCGCTATCCCGAACCCGAACGAATTTACCAGCATATCCCATATAATTATTGTTTGCCGTGCGTGTTGCGAACGCATAGTATATCCCCTCCTCCCCGGATTTGAATTCATAGTCAAACTCACCTGCGGGCGGATCCGGAGAAGGATCCAGCATTCCGATCTCCCCCCAATCTGTCGCATTTGCGTTAGGAACTATTATTTTGTAAGAGCCCTTTTCAAGAAAATAAGCTCGCTCATTTTGACGAATTGCTGATAAAATACTTAAAGCTTCCGATATTTTCGCCGTTTCCTTTTGGGCATAAAACTTCGGCATAGAAATAATCCCTAAAATTCCCACAATCACAGTAACAATTAAAAGTTCGGCAAGTGTAAAGCCTGACACCGCTTTTTTTTTGTTTTTTAATACGGTGTACAATATATTTTTTTTCACTGTCAATCACCTCATTTTATCAAATCTACCAACACGCTGAAAATGGAATCAACGGGTGGTCAGATTGATCAGCGCTACAGACCGCTTTTCCGTCAGAATGCCGAACCCGAATTCTTTTACCCGAATATCCTTTATAATCATTTTTCGTTGTGCGTGTTGCAAACGCAAAATATCCATATGAGTCCATTAAGAAGCGGAATTCATACTTAAACTCACCATCGGGCGATGAAAGCAGAAACGGAGAAGGATCCATCATTCCGATCCCTCCCCAATCTGCGGTACTTGCTATCTCATATAATGCTTTGTAATAACCATGTTCAGCGCGATAAATTTTCTCGTTTTTTTGAATGGCCGATAAAACACCCAAAGCCTGAGATATTTTCGCCTTTTCGATTTGGGCATAAAACTTCGGAATAGAAAGGATCCCCAAAATTCCAACAATCACAGTGACAACCAAAAGTTCGGCTAATGTAAATCCGGACTTTTGATTCCCGGCCAAACCATTCAGTGTTTTAACAAATTGTTTTTGTTCCACTGGATAACCTTTTTAAAATTACCACTTAACATATCGGCATTTAATCAAGCAAATGAACTGTTTGCTCATTTTCCAATGCCCGCAGCATGACCTCTTATCTTAAGGTTAACACCACCTGTGCCTCCGTGCAAATTTAGTGAAAAAAATCTGACACTTATTAAATCACTAAAAGATCTCAAAATAAGCTTCAGTCAAAGGGGGAAGAGACGTGGGCTATACAAGTCATTATAAAACCGCAGACTATCACATATACATACAATTATCGTTCTTTCCTCAAATAGGTGGGTAAAAGCTTTAATCGATCGCGGTACTTCGCAACGGTCCTTCTTGAAATTTTAATACCGTCCTTATCGAGCATTTTAACGAGCTCCGCATCACTGTAAGGCTTTGACTTATTTTCGCTCGCGATCATATGCTTTAATCTTTCCATCACGCTTTTTTGAGACTCATTCGATCCGTTTTCAGACTCCATTTTTGACGAAAAGAAACTTTTGTAGGGAATGGTCCCTTGCGGAGTTGAAATATATTTATTTTGAATGGCCCGGCTCACCGTTGATTCGTGAACACCAATTTTCTCGGAAATATCTTTCAAGCGCAAAGGCCTGAGATGCGAAAACCCGAGCGAGAAGAAATCCTTTTGCCTCTGAACAAGCTCTTCTGTGATTTGACGAATGGTTGATTTCCTCTGCAGAATGGCCCGGATGAGATCGAGCCCTGCCTGAATTTTTTCTCTTAAAAATTGACGGGTCGCCGGATCCGTGGTCTTGTCTTTCAACATTTGACGGTAGAGGGGATTGATCCGAAGCTGGGGAATATAGTCATTGGTAACATCAATTAAAAATTCGTCCTCATTTTCTGGATTGGGAACAACGATGGCGTCAGGAACGATCACCTGAGAGGTGTCCTGCAAAAAAATGCGGCCAGGATACGGTTCTAATTCAATGATTTGCCGGTAGGCCGCTTTAACTTTTTCCGCCGAAACAGACAGACTTCTGGCAATCAGATCAAATTGTTTTTTTTCAAGCTGCGGCATATATTTTTCGACAATCGTCCGCGTTAACGATGTATCGCCGGATTTTCTTTGCAGTTGCAAAAGCAAAGTCTCCTGGAGATTCCTTCCGCCCACCCCCGGTGGGTCTAATCGCTGAATTTTTTTGATGATTTCTTCAACAATCTCCGCCGTCGAAGAAGTGGCTTTTGCTATTTCTTCGTTGGTCGCAACCAACCGGCCTTCATCATCAATATTGCCGATAACTTCTTTCGCGATTTTAGACTCATCGGGGGAAAGGTCAAGAACTCCCAACTGCCCTTCTAAATAATTCGCAAGTGATCGATTGTTGGTGAGTAGAGACTCCCGATAGAGTTGTTTTTTCTGAATATCTGCCGGTAATGCAAACGACAAATCCTGAAGTGAGCCGTCGTTGTGATTCGCTTCGGAAGACGCGTCCATGGCCTCGAGATATTCACGCATCGTTTCATCTCTTTCATTTGACGGAATTTCCTCTTCTTTAGACGATTCCTGAAGTTCGATTTGTTCTTCTGACTTTTTTTCTTCAAGCGTTGGATTCTGGACCAGTTCTTGCTCGATTCTCTGGATTAGCTCAATCGATGGAATCTCAAGGAGTTCTAGAAATTGCCGTAACTGGGGTATTAGTATAAGCTTCTGGGTTTGATTTTGTGTCAGCTTAACATCCATGCAAGAAATGTAGCACTTTTTTGAAAAAATGTCAAAAATAGCAAAAAATTATTTTATGGGAAATTAAGCATCATTTTTTTTCTAAATGAAAGTGCTACAGAATGTTATGAAAAGATTGACAACGGGGAAGGGTTGAATATAATCTGCTTATTTTAGTGCCTATAACTTATAAGTAAGAAGTACACACTCAAAAAGACCACGTTAACGTGATGCTGGGGATACTTAATGGCTCAAGCGACTGTTAAGAAAAAAGGGGTGCCTGAAGGGCTTTGGGTAAAATGTCCTTCATGTAATCACGTGATCTATACCAAGGCTTTACGAGAGAATCTTTCGGTCTGCCCGAAATGCCGGCATCATTATGTGATCGGCGCCCGCGAAAGGCTCGAGCAAATTATCGACCCGGGCACATTTACCGAATTATTCGGAAACTTATACTCAGAAGACCCTCTCAATTTTAAAGGCGCCAAATCCTATACGCAAAAAATCAAACAAGACCAAGTTAAAACCGGCCTTTCCGAAGCTGTTATCACGGGCATCGGAAAGATCAATGAAGTATCGATAGCCATTGCTGTCACTGATTCAAGGTTTATTATGGGTTCGATGGGGTCTGTTGTCGGCGAGAAAATTACAAGGACTATCGAACATGCACTCAAAGAAAAATTGCCGATAGTCATTGTTTCGGGTTCGGGCGGGGGCGCACGCATGTATGAAGGGGTTCTCAGTTTAATGCAAATGGCGAAAACGTCAGCTGCACTGGCGCGCTTCTCAGAAACTCATCTTCCATATCTATCTATTTTAACTCATCCGACTATGGGCGGAGTGATGGCCAGCTTTGCCTCACTCGGAGATTTTATCATTGCTGAACCAAAAGCCTTGATCGGGTTTGCCGGGCCGCGTGTGATCGAGCAAACAATCCGTCAGAAATTACCACCCGATTTCCAAACCTCCGAGTTTTTATTGGAACACGGTTTGATCGATTTAATTGTTGAGAGAAAAGATTTAAAACAAATGATTGCACAAATCATTCATTTTGGCGTCAACAAAAATTAAGGACCGCTAATGGCAAAAGTTGTCTTAAAAGACGTTTTTAAAGTTTATCCAAATCGTGTTGTTGCGGTCAATAATATTAATTTAAATATTGCGGATAAAGAATTTATCGTTCTTGTCGGCCCGTCCGGTTGCGGAAAATCGACGACCCTTCGAATGGTCGCGGGATTGGAAGAGGTAACGAAAGGGACCATCCAGATAGACGGTCAAATCGTCAATGATGTCCCGGCAAAGAATAGGGACATCGCCATGGTTTTCCAAAACTACGCGCTATACCCCCACATGACAGTTTATGATAACATGGCATTCGGATTAAAACTCAGGCATTTCCCTTCTCGGGAAATTGACCGTCGCGTAAAAGAAGCTGCCGAGATTCTCGGTATTACCGAACGTCTGAGCCGAAAACCAAAAGAACTTTCCGGCGGGGAACGGCAGCGCGTAGCGGTTGGGCGTGCGATTGTCCGGAAACCAAAAGTATTTCTCTTTGACGAACCCCTCAGCAATTTGGACGCAAAATTACGCGTCCAAATGCGCATGGAAATTCAGAAATTACATAAACGATTGCAAACCACCATGATTTATGTGACACACGACCAAATCGAAGCGCTAACCTTGGGCGATCGAATTGTGGTCATGAAAGATGGTTTGATCCAGCAAATCGATGATCCGATCCGGTTGTACGAAACGCCTATCAATAAATTCGTTGCCGGCTTTATCGGGTCTCCGCCGGTTAATTTCTTAAACGGGAAGCTTATTAAGAAAAACGGTGTTTTGTATTTCGTTGACAATGGCATTAAGCTCAAAGTGTTACAACAGCATGAAACGTTACTTGCTCCCTATTTAAATCAAGATGTCTTGTTGGGAATTCGGCCGGAAGATGTTTATGATAAGTTGTTTGCACAGGATGCCTCCGATGACTTTACCATTACCGCTACCGTTGATTTGGTAGAGCCGATGGGATCTGAAATTTATTTGTATTTTTCAGTTGGCCGGAATAATTTTATTGCGCGCGTCAGCAATCAGGATACAGCAACGGCTAATCAAGATCTTCAATTGGTGTTTGATATGTCAAAAGCGCACTTCTTCGATGCCAAAACGGAAAAGGCCATCCTCTAAATCCAAGTTGACGGAATGACGCAGTATGAATTAATTGGCGATTCAAAGGTGCTAAATCAAATGGATAAAGGTGTTGTTTTCCAGTTTCAGAATATAGAGCGCAAAATCTTTCTCCTTTTTGCAATATGCAGCGTTATTGTTTTGGCCGTCATCAATATTTACGTACTCAACCAATATCGATCTTCTCCCGAGCCTCAACAAATTTATCTGGGCTTGATCGGGTTTTTATTTATGATGCCGACCCTGTTTTCATGGTTGGCGTTCCGGAGAAATGGGGCCATCTTTTTTTTTATCGCGGGAATTTTCTTTTCTATTTTAACATTTAGTCTCACGTCTAATGTTTATTTCATGGTGTTCGCTCTGGGGCAAATCATCCTGTTTGCGTTGCTCATGTACTACGACCGTTTACGGGAGACAGAAATGATTGCAGATGAAATTGAAATTGAAAAAGCAATCAATGAGCGAAATGATCTTGAGCTTTCCTATAAAGAGAAGGGGACGAGCATTAGCGTTTCTTTCGAGAAATATGCGAGTTACTATAATCTCCGAAATATCGCAAATGAGTTTTCAACCAGTCTATCACTCTCAGAACTCAGCGATATCATCGTCTCCAGAACAATCGAATTAATCCAACGAGGAAATTGGTGTTTTTTGTTTCTCGCAGATGCTGAAAATGAAAATTTATCCCTCATCTCGGCCAAAAGCCCGGCCGGAGACAAAAAAATGAAAGCGAAAATGGGGGATATTTTTGACTATTGGATCCTGCGCAACAAACAATCGTTGCTTATCTCAGACACGGTGAAAGATTTCCGCTTCGATATGAAAAAAGCATCTTCCCTTGAAAACGTCAGGAGTGTCATTGCGTCCCCTCTTTTACATGAAGGGAAGGTTGTCGGCACGCTCCGTGTAAACGCGAGAGAACCCGAAACCTTTGCGACCGACGATTTGCGACTGCTGGATGCTGTGTCCATGTTGGCGTCATCAGCCATATCAAATTCTATTCTATTCCGAAAAACGGAAGAACTTGCAATCCGCGATTCACTGACTAATTTATATGTTCACCGGCATTTCTTGGAGCGCCTCGCGGACGAACATAAGCGCAGTTTATTGACAAACGCGCCCATGACGCTTCTGATGTGCGATCTTGATCATTTTAAAAAATGTAACGACAAATATGGCCATGGAATTGGAGATTTTATTCTTATCAAGACCGCCGAGCTTCTCGCGAAAGAAGCGAGTCATGCGATTGTGGCCCGTTACGGCGGAGAAGAATTTGCAATTCTTCTTCCCAAGGTCGGAATCAAGGAGGGGCTTGCGCTTGCCGAATCGATCCGGGAAAAAGTTTCAAAACTTGAAATTTCCGTCCGTCGTGAATTCATTCCGATCACCGTTTCTATCGGCGTAGCTTCAATTCCGGATGACACACTTGATTCGGAAGAGTTAATCCAAATTGCGGATAAGCGCCTCTATCAAGCAAAGAAACAAGGCAGGAATAAAGTATGTTGAAGCGCATCTGTCTTTTAACGAGCTTGATTGCTTTCCTCATGTGGGCTCAAATTGCCGCCTTTAAAGACCCCTCGAAACTATTTTTCTTTTTGCCTCCGTTTTTTTTAATCATGCTGGTGCTGTGGATGCGAAAACAAATGGCCCTTTTAATATTCGTGGCAAATTTGCTTTTACTGGCAATGGCGATTTCGTTAATTAAAACCATGAATCTTTTTTATTTAGTAATCCCCGTGGCTATCAGCGGCTTGTTATGCACCTATTACTTGCATCAAAAGATTTGGGAGAAAACAATACTACGGTCCGGGGAAAAAAAGCAAAATACGATTAATGAAATGCAGGCCATCAAAGATCGCTATGATGCCCGGATTGAAAGCTTGAACTATCTGGAAAGACAGGTGAGCGGTTTAATCAAGGTTTTCGAAATGGCCCGGGATTTTAATGATTGTTTAAGCTTCTCGGAATTACTACAGGCGATTGACCGCAAAATGACACCGGAGGTGGCTTTTTCTGCAGGGACTATCATTTTATCCGAAAATACAGAAGGAGTTTCTGAACAGGTCAGGCATGTCTTTTCTTTCGGAAACCATAAACGCTTAAATGACGAAGAAAATCTCGAATTTGCAAAACTCTGTCTGGAAGTTCTAACAGGGTCGTCCCAAGTCATTAAGTTTGAAAAAAAATCAGATCATGGCACTCTCGATAAGAGCTCTCTCGAAATCGAAATGCCACTTTGGATATTTCCACTCCTCGTAAAACAAAAACCAATCGCACTCGTGGTAATCGAGGGAGGGAACATGTCGGATTTTCCCAAGTTTGAAATCATGGCATCGCAGCTTGCATTGCAAATTCAGAAAATTCAGCTCTATGAAACCGTCAAAGAAATTTCAATTCTCGACGGATTAACAAAAATTTTTGTTCGCCGGCACTTCATGGAACGTTTTGAAGAAGAATTAGGGCGCGCCTTGCGTTACAAATTCCCATTATCCGTTTTAATGGTAGACGTTGATCATTTCAAAAGTTATAATGATAAATTCGGTCATCTGGTGGGCGATAAAGCTTTGCGGCAGGTCGCGCAGGTCATTCGCGAAAATATCCGGCGAGTCGACGTGTTGGGCCGGTTTGGCGGGGAAGAATTCATCATTGTCGCTCCCGAAATTGATAAAAGTAAAAGCATGGAATTGGCCGAACGTATCCGGTCTTCGGTTGCGCGCAAACATTTGCGGATTTATGACGAAGAAATTAAAATGACGGTGAGCATTGGAACGAGTGCGTTTCCGGATGATCTGGAAAAATCGGGCGATGAAAATAATCAGCAGGCGATCATGGATGAACTGATTCAAAAAGCCGACCAAGCGCTTTATCGCGCTAAAGAAGAAGGGCGAAATAGGGTTGTTGCGTATGCGTGAGAGTTTTTCTGCCGACAGAATCAATCAGAAGTTAAATGAAAAGAGTAAGTGGTATCGTGCACTTGCGTTTTTGTGCGGACTCATCTTCGCTTTTCTTTGTTTAGTCAAAGCTTATTCGGAAACTTTAATCGAGCAAGACCAGATTAAAGCAGTTGCCGACGATTTGCAGTTTGATCGGCAAAATCGAAAGTTAATCGGGGTCGGAAATGCCGTTGTGACACAGGACGATATCGAACTAACGGCGGATAATGTTTCAATTAACGTGGATACAAAAGAAGGTTGGTCAAAAGGGCACGTGGTTCTAAGGCAAGGAAAGGATAGTCTGATTTCGGGCGAGAGCGCCTACTTTGATTTCGATGACCGAAAGGGAACGTTTGATAACGCGCGGCTATATCAATATCCATGGTATGGATACGCCGAGAAAATTGAACAAATCAACAAAGGCAAAGTTAAAGCCCACGATGCGTATTTCACGTCTTGTAACATGTCCCATCCTCATTACGATATTCACGCCAAAAATGTAACCATTTATCCCGATGATAAAATTGTCGCAACAAACGTGACATTCCGGATTTTAGAAACGCCGGTTTTTTGGTGGCCTTATTTCCAAATGCCGCTCAATCATGACACCATGTTAAATGTTCAACCGGGTTATTCCGATGACTTTGGCGCTTACGTTTTAACTTCTAAGGGTTTCTCGATTAATAAGAATATCAAAGGCACTGCGCATTTAGACTATTATCAAAAACGGGGCTTCGGTGCGGGCGTGGATTTTGATTATAAGTTTGAGCGTGCAGGAGTCGGACAGATCAAATTATACGGAATTCATGACAAAAAAACTCCGGATGAAAAAGAAACGAATCCGTACACGAAAAAAACAAAGGAATATCGAGGACGAGTCACCATTAATCATAAGATGCGCCTCGATCCGCTCACGGTACTTGATGTGCAATGGAACGAAATTAGCGATGAACGCTTTTTGCAGGACTTTTTCGAGGGAGAATACCGCGAAGAAATTGATCCGAAATCTCTCATCAGCATTGTCCGGAATGCACGGCAATATAGTTTACTTGCTAACTTCCAAAAAAGAACGAACGATTTCTCTACCGTTGGCGAAAAAACACCTGAAATTATTTTTGATTGGTTGCGAAAACCTCTTTTTGGGACAGGATTTTATTACACCAACGAAGAAGGTTTTGTTAATTTTAACCAAAAACAGAGATTTGCTCCTGATGGTCCCAACACCGTTCAGTTTTACACGGATCAAGAAATTTCCTATCCGTTTCGAATCATGAAGCATTACAATCTCATTCCCTACGTTTATATGCGTGATGACATTTACACGAAAGATCGCGTCACAAAAGCCGCCGCTAACCGGTATTCTGCGGGATCGGGAATCGATCTCAATACGAAATTTTATAGAACATGGGATACGAAAGGAAAATTTGGAGGAATCGAAATTAATCAACTCCGTCATTTAATGCGGCCTCTGGTTTCCTTTAGCGGAAACCAAATCGTAACAAAGAAAATTTCTGATGTCGTTGCGACGGGTCGCGGAGATAATCTTGGCCTTCAGGATGTCATTACGTTCGGTGTGGAAAACCGGATTCAAACAAAACACGTCGTCGGGGAGCAGCTGCAGCGAGTCGATTTAGTCAGTTTTAATACATACCTTGACCTTTCATTCGGCCCGCACAATGAAACTTCCAGAACGGGCGCCGATAAATTCACGGAAGCCCGTCAGGAAATCATTTTAAGGCCGTACGACTGGCTCTCATTCCGAATGGATACACGTTATGATTTCGTTTCTCAAAATGTTTCTTCTAATAATATCGACGCAATTTTTGAGCCGGGGAATCTTTTTTTGGCCATTGGCCATCGATATATTAAGACACGTGAAACATCCGGAACCATTGATAACAAAGATAACCAAATCACCGTGGATGCGATGTATAAATTAAATAGCCGCTGGAGTTTGGGCAGTTATGCGCGCTACGAAGCCACAGAAGCTGACTGGCAAGAATGGGAATTGCGGGCACGCCGAGACCTGCACGACTGGTGGCTCGACTTCGGCTTGAATGTCCGGAACTCAGAAAGAACAGCCGCCGACAAACAGCTTAATAAAGAAATATTTGTTGAATTAATCCTAAAAGCTTACCCGGCTATCAATCTTCACACGGGACACCGAGCTTCTTATTCCAATCCTCGAATCAGCGATACCATTGAAGGCTCATCGCAGGGTACTGGGCTGGGGGATTGGGTTACTACCGTTCCGGATCGCTCCGCTATTCAATCAACCACAACAGTATAAAGGAAGGCATATGAACATTGGAATTATCGGTTCCGGGCACGTGGGATTAGTCACGGCTGCATGTTTTGCCGATTTGGGCAATCATGTGATTTGCATGGATCAGGATGTGAAAAAAATTCAACTCCTTAAAAAAGGTGGCGTTCCTATATATGAACCCGGTTTAAGTGAACTTCTTAAGAAAAACCGCTTAAAAAAAAGACTCATTTTTACCACAAGCATTCGCGAAGCCGTTAAGTTTGCCGAGATCTTGTTTATCTGCGTTGGGACACCACCGCGCGAGGGCGGAGATGCTGACTTGACTGCTGTTGAACACGTGGCTTATTCCATTGCAGCGTGTTTAACAAAATACCGCTTGATCGTTGAAAAAAGCACCGTTCCGGTTGAAACCGGTATGCAACTCAAACGGACCATCGCCGAAAACATCAGAAAAAACGTTCCGTTTGACGTGGCATCGAATCCGGAATTCTTGCGCGAGGGAAATGCAGTGTACGATTTCTTTAATCCGGACCGGATTGTCGTCGGCACCGAAAGTAAGCGGGCAGAAAAAATTCTGAAAGATGTGTACAAACCTTTCCGCGCACCGATAATCATAACGGATATCCGTAGTGCGGAATTAATCAAACACGCGTCCAATTCATTTCTCGCGATGAAAATTTCTTTTATTAATATGGTAGGGCAGATTTGCAAAAAGGTCGGGGCAGACGTGATGCGGGTCGCTGAAGGAATCGGTGCGGACACTCGGATTTCGAAATCATTTCTCAATCCTGGCATCGGTTTTGGCGGGTTTTGTTTCCCGAAAGACTTATCGGCATTTATCAGAATCGGCGAAAAATTAGGGGTGCCGTGTAATTTGCTCCGCGAAGTATTAAATGTAAACGATGCACAAAAAATAAATTTCGTAAAATTAGTTGAGCAGTCGCTCTGGAATCTTTCCGGAAAAACCGTTGGGGTGCTTGGGCTATCATTTAAACCCGATACGGAAGATATGCGTTTTGCGCCGTCGATTGACATTATCAACAAGCTACAGGAAGACGGCGTGAAAATTAAAGCCTATGATCCGCAAGCCATCGCGGAAGCCAAAAAGGTTTTTAAGGGAATACAATACGCAAAGAATCCATACGACGCCGTCAAGGGCGCGGATGCGATGCTCGTTTTAACGGAGTGGAATGAATTCAGGGAATTAGATTTAAAAAAGGTCAAGAAGCTACTCAAGCGTCCCATCGTCATTGACGGGCGGAATATTTACAGTCCCGCTGAAATGGAAAAGCTGGGATTCCGATATTATTCGATAGGGAGATAACAAAAGGGGACAGCTGTTAATGATTAGATTTAGGTAAAGCTTTGGTGTCATTCCCACGAAAGCGGGAATCCACAGGTTCATTTTAGATTTGCTGGATCCCCGCTTAAAGCTTGCGGGGATGACAATTTTAGAAAAAAACTTTTGCCGGTCTTGAGCATTCTCTAATGACTAAGTTAACACAACAGCCCCTTTAATAAGGAGAAAAGAAATATGAAAGGCGTTGTATTGGCAGGAGGATTGGGGACGAGGCTTTCACCGCTGACCCGTGTCACGAATAAACATTTGCTTCCTGTGTACGATAAACCGATGATCTATTATCCCGTCGAAACTTTAGTTAAATCAGGCATCGAAGATATTATGATTGTGACGGGCGGAAACGCGGCCGGTGATTTTCTAAAGCTGATGGGAAACGGAAGTGAATTCGGTTTGAAGGATTTATATTATACCTACCAGCGCGGCGAGGGTGGAATTGCCGAAGCATTGAGCCTGGCTGAACATTTCGTTTCGGGTGACAAGGTGGTCGTTGTTCTGGGAGATAATATTCTGGAAGACAATTTGTCAGAAGCCGTCCAGAAATTTGAAAAACAAAAACGCGGTGCGCGGATTTTTTTAAAAGAAGTAACCGATCCTCAACGGTTCGGCGTTCCCGTGTTTAAAAACGGAAAAATCGTCAATATCGAGGAAAAACCAAAAAAGCCCAAAAGTCAGTATGCCGTTACGGGAATTTACATGTACGACTCCCGTGTATTTGAGTTTTGCAGAAAATTAAAACCTTCAAAACGGGGCGAACTTGAAATCAGTGACGTCAATAACTGCTATATTAAAGACGGTTCCATGCAATATGATATTCTCAAAGGCTACTGGACGGATGCCGGAACGTTCGATTCTTTGCTGCACGCAAATAAATTGGCGGCGCTCAAGGCGGAGTCATCGTAATGAACCGCGTTTTAGTGACAGGTGGTTCGGGCTTTATCGGCTCGAATTTCCTCAGATATTTCCTGAACAAGTTCAAAGATATTTCCGTTATCAATCTCGATAAACTGACCTACGCCGGCCTGCGGTCGAACACGGTCGAACACGAAACAAACCCGCGTTATGAATTTGTCCACGGCGATATCTGCAATGCCGAATTGGTAAAATCCCTCATGAGCCGCGTTGATTCCGTCATTCACTTTGCCGCAGAAACGCACGTCGACCGGTCGATTGATTCACCCGATGAATTTGTTCGCACCAATGTGCTGGGAACGAACACATTATTAAATGCCGCAAAGAACGCGAAACTTAAGAGATTTATCCATTTTTCGACTGATGAAGTCTACGGGTCAATCAAACAGGGATCGTTTACTGAGACCTTTCCACTTGACCCCAGCAGCCCTTATTCGGCAGCAAAAGCAGCGAGCGACCTCCTTGCGCTTGCCTATCACAAAACACACGGCATTCCGGTCATCATTATGCGCTGCACAAATAACTATGGCCCGTATCATTTCCCGGAGAAGGTGATTCCGCTCTTTATTACGAACTTAATTGAAGGGAAAAAGGTCCCTTTATACGCAAAAGGGGGAAATGTAAGAGATTGGTTATATGTCGAAGACACGGCAAGAGCGGTCAGTTTTGTTTTCGAACACGGTAAAATCGGCGAAATTTATAATGTTGCCGGCAGATGTGAATTAAGCAATATTGAATTAACGGGAATGATTTTAAAAGAATTCGGAAAAGGCGAAGAGATGATTCAATATGTGAAAGACCGTCTCGCTCACGATTTCCGGTATAGCCTGGATATGTCTAAACTTGAAGCTCTTGGCTTCGAAATCACATCAACCATTCACGACAATCTCCGCAAAACCATTGATTGGTACCGCGCAAACGAAGCCTGGTGGCGAAAGTTAAAAGCGGATCGGTATACCTTAAAATAAGCCTTCCCGAAGAAAAAGGTTTCGAATGATGAAAATATTAATTACTGGTTATGACGGCATGCTTGGGACTGGTTTGGTTAGGCAACTGACGGGAAAACATGAGCTTTTTGGATTGAGCGATCGCGGCGAGTCAAGGTCCGGTGTGATTTCATCTCAGATAGACATCACCAATCGAGCCGACGTTTTCATTAAAATTGAGGATATTAGGCCCGACATAGTGATTCACACAGCCGCTTATACAGATGTCGATGGCTGCGAAACCAATCGCGAGAAAGCATTTGCAATTAATTTTGAAGGGGCGAAAAACGTCGTTGATGCTTGTTTAGCGATTAATGCATACTTCATTTTGATCAGCACCGATTATGTTTTTGACGGAAAAAAGAAAACGCAATACAACGAGGGCGATATACCGACTCCTTTGAGTGTATACGGCCAGAGCAAGCTGGAGGCAGAAAATGATGTTAAATCAAAAGCGAAACGGTATACTATTGTTCGAACATCGTGGCTTTACGGTAAAAACGGAAAGAATTTCGTCGATACGATTCTGAAACTTTCAGACTTAAAATCCGAATTAGCTGTCGTAGCAGATCAAGTCGGTCGGCCAACCTATACGGTTGATTTAGCCGAAGGAATCGAGAATTTATTGGCTTATTGCAAACGGGCAGATGAGTATAGGATTCACGGAATCGTCCACATTGCCAATGACGGCGAAACGTCGTGGTGTGATTTCGCGAAGGAAATTCTAAAGATAAAAGCACGAAACGTTAAAGTCAGTGCAATGACAACAGAACAGCTCGCAAGGCCAGCCATGAGGCCGGCTTATTCAGTTTTAAGCCTTGAGAAGTATCAATCATTAACTGGGAAACCTTTAAGGCCTTGGCAGGAAGCGTTGAGAGAATACTTACAATGAAAAAGATGCTGGGCATGCAAATAAAATTGTGTTCTTATGTCATTCCCGCGAAAGCGGGAATCCAGCCAAGTTGTCTTTAGGTTCTACTGGATCCCCGCGTTCGCGGGGATGACAGACTTTATGAACCTGCTTCTAAATTGAGCTTTAGAACGTAATGACAATATCAGAGAGAGATTTGAGATGAAAACATTTTTAATTACAGGCGGCGCAGGCTTTATCGGCTCACACCTGTGTGACTATTTCTTAAAAAAAGGCGAGCGCGTCATTTGCCTCGATAACATGCTAACTGGAAATCCGGAAAATATTGCGCCGTTTCAAACCTGTAATCGTTTTATATATACAAATCATGACGTTTCAAAAACAATCAAAGTAGATGAGCCTGTCGATTATGTCCTCCATTTTGCTTCGCCGGCCAGCCCGGCCGACTATATCAAATATCCGATTCAAACACTTAAGGTAGGTTCACTCGGAACCCACAACGCGCTTGGATTCGCGAAAGCTAAAAAAGCGGTTTTTTTACTCGCGTCGACTTCGGAGGTTTATGGCGACCCACTTATTCACCCTCAGCATGAAGATTATTGGGGGAATGTCAATCCGATCGGCCCGCGCGGTGTTTATGATGAAGCAAAACGGTTCGCGGAAGCCATTACGCTTGCCTATCACCGGACACATGGTATCGATACCAAAATTGTCCGAATTTTCAATACCTACGGGCCGCGAATGCGTCATAATGACGGACGGGCAATTCCTAATTTCATCGATCAGGCACTGAAGGGAAACCCCATCACCATTTTCGGCGACGGGAAACAAACAAGAAGTTTTACGTACGTTGACGACTTGGTGGACGGGCTTCAGCGGCTTTTGTTTTCAAATTTCAATTTGCCGGTCAATATCGGCAACCCACATGATGAAATGACAATCGGTGAACTTGCAAAATTGATTATTGAGTTGACGGGTTCAAAAAGTAAAATTGAATATCGTGTCCTCCCACAAGATGATCCCAAAGTCAGAAATCCGGATATCCGGCGGGCAAAAGAAATTCTGAAATGGGCACCGAAAGTCGATGTCCGAAAGGGCTTGCTGGCGGCCATTGAATATTTTAAACAAACTCAGGCGAGGGCAGAATGAAAAAACGAGCGATTATCACCGGAGTGACGGGACAGGACGGATCTTATTTGGCCGACTTATTAGCGACCAAGGATTATGAAGTTTATGGCATGGTTCGCCGTTCGAGTACGGAAAATTTCGAGCGAATTAACCATCTGATGGGCAGAATAGAACTGGTGCGAGGTGATTTGCTTGATCAGATGTCTCTCATCCGTTTAATACAAACGGTAAAACCTCACGAAGTCTATAATTTAGCCGCTCAATCGTTTGTGCCGACATCCTTTGAACAGCCAACGTTGACGGGTGAGTTTACAGCGCAAGGCGTTGCGCGAATCCTCGAAGCCATTCGGCTTGTCGACAAAAAAATCCGATTCTACCAGGCATCTTCGAGCGAAATGTTCGGATTAGTCGCGGAAACCCCCCAAAGCGAAACGACACCGCTTCGGCCGCGAAATCCTTACGGGGTTGCTAAAACCTACGGGCATTGGATGACCGTGATTTACCGGGAAGGCTACCATATGTTTGCATGCTCCGGAATCCTTTTTAATCACGAATCGCCGCGGAGAGGGAAGGAATTTGTTTCTCGAAGAATTTCAGTGGGTGTTGCAAAAATCAAATTGGGTCTGGAAAAAAAACTGACACTCGGTAACCTAAAGGCGAAGCGGGATTGGGGATTTGCCGGCGATTATGTTGAAGCAATGTGGAAGATGCTTCAACAGCCAAAACCGGACGATTATGTGGTTGCGACGGGCGAAGCTCACACGGTTGAGGATTTCGCGAGAGTTGCATTTAACCACGTCGGGCTTAACTGGAAAAAATATGTCGAAACCGATCAAAAGCTTGTCAGGCCAACGGAATTACATATTCTTTGCGGAAACGCTTTGAAAGCGCGGCGCGTGCTGGGCTGGAAGCCGAAGATGCGTTTCGAAGAACTGGTTTATTTAATGGTTGATGAAGATATTAAAGTCCTCGCCAATGGCTAAATGTAAAAAACACCTCCTAATCGGATCAACCGGTTTCTTGGGAAGCGAAATCGCAAAAGACTTGTGTTCGCGGAACCAAGTCGTTTTCGGAACTTATCATCGCCATCACAAAAAAGGTTTTTCACTTTCGGGTTCCGTTAGAATGTTTCAACTCGACGTCCGAAACCGCCAGGGAATGGAACGATTGGTTGCACGGATCAAGCCCGATTATATTTATTATCTGGCCGCGCAAAGTTCCGTTCGTTTATCCTGGGCAAATCCGGTCGAGACCATCAATATTAATTTGGTGGGAGGAATTAATCTTTTGGAGATCGCAAAAAAATTGGCTTTGCGGTCAAAAATTATTATTTTTTCATCGGGGACTATTTATGGCGAGACTCACAATCACAAACAAAAAGTATTTGAAAGCGACCGGTTGGAACCCAAGGATCCATATAGCATTAGCAAGGCCGCTTTGGACTCTTTTGCGAGAATTTATGCCAAGAATTTCAAACTTAATATTTGCGTCGTCCGGCCATGCAATATCGTCGGCCGAAATCAATCGAAGACATTTTCAATTGCGAATTTTGCCTATCAAATCAAAAATATCTCTCTTGGAAAACAAAAGCCCATCATTGACGTCGGCAACCTTTCAGCGAGCCGGGATTATATTGACGTGAGAGATGCAATTCAGGCTATTTCAGAGGTCAGCGGAAAAGGGAAACCGGGAGAAGCCTACAATATCGGCCGCGGGAAGCCTGTAAAGATCGGGCATGCCCTAAAGGAAATAATTGAACTTTCGAAGATTGAAAAAATCAAAGTGCGGAAAAACGAGGCATTTACTTCAAAAGATGAAATTCTAAGAATGGCACTCGCTTCCGGCAAAATGAAACAATTGAGTGGTTGGGAGCCCCGAATTCCGCTGAGGCAAACGTTAAACGACATGTTGAGATGATAGAATGATAAAATTATCGATTGTTATCCCTTGTTACAACGAAGAACAACGGATCGGAAAGTCTCTTGAAACAATTCATAGTTTTGTTCGAAATATAAATATCGAACATGAAATCATTGTTGTGGATGACGGCAGCAGCGACCGGACATGCGAAGTGGTGCTAAATTGTTGCGGCGGGGAAAATGAAACGCACAGGCTTTTGCGGAACGAGAAGAACCGGGGAAAGGGGTATAGCGTTCGACGGGGCGTTCTTGAGGCCACCGGTGATTATATTCTTTTTAGTGATGCCGATTTGTCGACACCGATTGAGGAAGCGTTGCGGTTAATTGCAAAGTTAGAGGATGGATTTGACGTCGCTATTGGCTCGCGGGCGCTTCCGAATTCTAAGGTGGAAATTCGTCAGAACTTTTTCCGGGAATTAATGGGGAAAATTTTCAATAAAATCGCGCGGCTATTGACGTTTAAAGGAATTAAAGATTCTCAGTGCGGTTTTAAATGTTTTAAACGGGAAGCCGCGAAAAAAATATTTTCCCTACAAAAACTTGATGGATTTTCCTTCGACGTTGAAGTGATTTACTTGGCCCAGAAGATAGGATTCAAGGTCGCTGAGATCCCCGTCATTTGGAGAAATTCCACGGCCAGCAAAGTGAATGTTGTGGCGGATCCCATAAAAATGTTTTTTGATTTGATTAAAATTCGAGTAATGCATATCAATGATGTGTGAGGAAATCGAACCGTAATAGATTCCTTCCCCCCGTGTGGGGGAAGGTTAGGATGGGGGGCGCACCCCCACCTCTGTCCTCCCCCATTAAGGGGGAGGAGAACTACACGGGAATGATAAAATTACAATATGATCGCAAGCGAGAATCAGTACCCTTCAAATAGAGCTCAACTCACAATCTTCTTCATATTGCTCCTCGCTCTTGCTCTCCGCCTTTGGGGTATCAATTTTGGCCTTCCTTATCAATACCATGCCGACGAGCCGATTGTCGTAAACCATGCATTGGCATATGGTTCCGGAGACCTCAATCCGCATTTCTTCAAGGTCCCGCCGTTCGTGAGTTATTTGTTGTTCATTTGCTACGGGATTTATTTTGTTCTTCTTCGACTTAGCGGTGCGATTGCAGGGAAAGATGCCTTTCTTGAATTGTTTGTGACTGACCCGACTTCATTTTACTTAATTGCTCGGATTGTTTTCGGAGCGGTAATAGGAACGTTCACTGTTTATTTTTTATACCGATTATGTAAAAAACATTTCGGAAAAGGAATCGCGCTGTTAAGCAGTTTTTTTCTTGCGGTTAATTTTTTGCATGTCCGCGATTCTCATTATATTTATACGGATATTCCGTTGATTCTTATTTTGGTTTCGGCAATGGATTTGATCTTGAGGATCTCTGAAGAACGAAACTTTCGCCATTATGTTAAATTCGGTTTTCTGCTGGGGCTTGCCGTGGCAGTCAAATATAACGGCGTGTTTCTGCTCGTTCCGTTTATGTTTGCGCATGTTAACCAAAAAGGGGACAGGCACGAAATTTGTGCCTGTCCCCTTTTGAGCTTTTTAGATTCCCGCCTGAAGCATGCTCGCCTCGCTTCGCGGACGAAGCGGGTGGGAATGACAGATATAATTAATCTGTTAATCGCCTTTATTATAAGCGCGGTGACGTTTTTTGTCCTGAATCCGTACGTCTTCCTCGACTGGCATTTTTTTCTTGCCGAAACACTCGGCGAATCAACGGTTCACGGATTCATGGGGTGGCTTCACCATCTTACTTATTCACTACATGAAGGAGTCGGCTATTTAATCCTTGTTTTTTCGGCGGCAGGAAGCATTCTTGCTTTGATTTCTAAAAACAAAAAACAAATAATCATTTTGTCATTCGTTTTAGCCTATTATGCCGTGATCGTCTTCAAGGGGCAACCCTATGACCGTTATGTTCTGCCGATTATTCCTTTTTTACTCATTCTTGCCACACTTGCATTAGAGCGAATCGCGAATATCGTGTCATTCCCGCGCAAGCGGGAATCCACGGATCCCGGCGCACAACACATACGGAGCGGTGCTGCTTCGCTGAACGAGGGAATGAGAAGCAGCGGAACTTATTACGAAGACAACAATCGCTATGGTAAATTCGTAATGATATTGATTGCATTAATAATTGCCGCACCGTCACTTGTGAAATCAATTCTTTCCGATCGGCTGTTTGCGAGGGAAGATGTCCGTACGGAAGCTGCCCGGTGGGTTGAGCTAAACATTCCCGCTGATTCGAAAATTGCGTTAGGGGCTCCATTTTTCACGCCCCGCCTCGGCATGAATTTAAAACAATTAATTGAAAAAATGGGCCGTTTAAAGGAAAGGCGATTTTTTTCCGAAAGCCAGAAAAAGAGGCTGGAGATTTTGATTCACAACCAGCAAACGTCAAACAAGCCGGCTTATGAATTGTTTTTTCTAACCGGCCGAACTGTCGGCGAAAGTTTTTTATTTGCTTCACCGGAGCTTCCATATTCAATCGATACACTTCGCAGGGAGGGAGTCCACTATGTCATTTTGCCGGCAATGCAGCCTGAACTTAATAAAGAATTTCGTTCGGCGCTTACTAAAAACGCTTTACTTGTTAAGCGATTTTCGCCCTACAAAGACGAAACGATTGCTTGGGCATTTGACCATGAAGCAATGACCGGCGGCCCGTTTTTGTGGAAGGAACTGATCAATCGAACGGAAAACGGCCAGATTATAGAAATATATCGTTTGCGGGATTCTGCTATTTTAGCGGATCGTACTTCTTCGACTTCCGGATCAGCCAAAATTCAATCGCTTCCCGGAACGCAAATCCCATGATCCCCATATTGACTGAAGACTTGCCCCAATGCCGACCGCGGTGATTCGACGGGACTTCTTTGATTTTATATTTTAGGTCATGGGCTTTGATGATAATTTCCGGCAAGACAAATAAGGATTTAGATCGGATTTGAATTTTATTAATCAGCTCTTTACTCCATGCTTGCGACCAGTTGTAGTCATTGATCCGTAATTTAAACAGGTAATTTAGCAAAAATATATAAATAACCGAAAGAAAAAAGCGGAATAACTTATAGGCGTTTCGTTGCCAACGGACGCCGAGCACAACATCGGCCTCGCCCCTTAGCATCGGTTCGACAAATGACGGAATCTCCGAACAATCGAATTCCTCATCGGCGCCGACGTACATTAAATATTGTCCTTTGGCAATCGCCATACCGTCTTTTAACGAGCAGGTATATCCCTGGTTTTTATCATGTAAAATAAGCTGTGTTTTAGGATATTTTTTTATTGCTTCAAGGAGGCTATTTCGGGTATTATCATTGCTTCCGTCTTCAATAACGATGACTTCGGCGTTCCAGTGAGGATTTTTATCAAGGATTTCATGTAAATCCCTCAAGACATTGGGGATGTTATATTCCTCGTTAAAAACCGGGGTAATAAAGCTAATTGAAAAATTTTGATTCATATCGAAACAGGTTAATAAATTTAATTAATCGTGTCAATCATTAATCTAAAATAATGTTAAACGGCCATAAAATTATCGTTGTTTTACCCGCTTACAACGCCGAAAGAACCTTGCGCAAAACAGTCAGTGAAATCCCAACTGATATGATAGACGAAATCCTGCTTGTAGATGACCAAAGCAGCGACAGGACCGTTGAGATTGCAAAAGAGTTAGGATTACACATTTTTCAACATCCGAAGAATCTTGGCTATGGCGGAAATCAGAAAACCTGTTATGAAGAAGCCCTGAAACATCAGGCAGACGTGATTGTCATGCTTCACCCGGATTACCAATACGATCCTAAGCTGCTCGTCGCAATGGTCGCTCCTATCTGCTACGGTGTTTATGATGTGATGCTGGGGTCGAGAATCATCGGCGGAAAAGCGATTGAGGGAGGCATGCCCCGGCTTAAGTATTATGTCAACCGCGGATTGACATTCTTTCAAAATTTAATTTTCCGGCGGAAATTGTCTGAATACCATACCGGTTATCGCGCTTTTCATCGCATGGTGCTAACCTCTGTTCCATTTCATAAGAATTCAAATAATTTTGTATTCGACAATCAAATTCTCGCTCAAATTTTTTACCACGCCTTTCGCGTCGGAGAATTATCCTGCCCGACACGTTACTTTAAAGAAGCATCGTCAATCGGTTTGATGCGGGGGATTCAATATGCATGGGGTTGTATTGTCACTGCTTTTCAATATTTAATGCAAAAGAACCGAATGACATCTTTTAAAATTTTTGAGGACAGTATTTAATTTAATTAATCGGGAGAAGAAAATAATGCGCCAATTAAAATTATCCACCGTAATCGAGGAAGATATCGAGCAACTCGCAAAAAGTTTAAACGCTCATAAAAAACATTTCGAAGGAAAAACATTCCTGATTACCGGTGCGGGCGGGTTTTTAGGAAAATACATCGTGCTTCTGCTGAGATATTTTAACGAAAACGTACTTAGCAAAAAGATACGCGCTATTTTATTGGACAATTTCGTCACCGGATATGAACAAATTATTGCTGATGATAATCTGATATTTATCCGCCATAATGTCATTGAACCGTTTGAAATCGATGAACCAATCGATTACATTATTCACGCCGCCGGAATCGCGTCTCCGGTTTATTATACAAAATATCCAGTCGAAACCATGGACGTGGGGACCGTTGGCACCCGGAACATGCTTGAACTTGCGAGAATGAAAGACGTTGAAAGTTTTGTTTTTATGAGCTCAAGCGAAGTCTATGGCGATCCGGATAATGCTCATGTTCCCACAAAAGAAACCTACAACGGAAATGTGTCGGTTTCCGGGCCACGCGCTTGCTATGATGAATCAAAACGGTTTGGCGAAACCATGTCGGTTACATACTGGCGGGTTTACAATGTTCCGGTGAAACTTATTCGCCCCTTTAATGTTTACGGCCCCGGTATACGTCCTGATGATTACCGGGTATTGCCGAATTTTATTGAACACGCCCTCCGCAAAGAGCCGCTGCCAGTTCACGGTGACGGGCGAAATACGCGCGCATTTTGCTACATTAATGATGCCATCGAACAAATTTTCAAGATACTTTTTTGTGATGTAAATGGCGAAGCATTTAACATCGGAAACCCGGAACGTGAAATTTCGGTCCATGAACTTGGGGAATTGGTCGCAAAAACAATGCCCTTTAAAGTTGATGTGGTGAATATCGATCCTCCGCATGCCGTTTATGCGTCAAGCGATCCGAAAAGGAGATGTCCGGACATTTCGAAATTGCAATCGGTTATCGATTTTAAGCCCAAATATCCGCTTGAGGTCGGTTTAAAACGAACGATTCAGTGGTTTAGTGAGCAATAATAATTTTAATATTAAGCATAACCGTGTCATTCCCGCATGTTGTTGGCGGGAATCTCTGAACGCAGATCCCCGACACCCGAGGGAAAACGGGCCGGCCCTTGCAGCCCCAAGGGAAAGCATTCGGGGATGACACAACAACTGGGAGCATAAATTAAATGGAAACAGTAAAACATATCGATCCCGCATTCATTGATAACCGCGGCGAAATTATAAACGTTTTCGAAGGAAGAATCGAACACATCGCTTTGATTACGTCAAAGAAAGGTTCAGTCCGTGCGAACCATTATCATAAAGAAGATTTTCAATACATGTACCTCGTAAGCGGCTCTTACGAAACTCATTCGGTTGATGTTAGAGATACGAGTAAAAGGCTAGTGCTGAAAGTAAAAGCTGGCGATATCGTTTCCACCCCGCCATATATCGCACACGCTCAAAAATTTACGGAAGATTCTGTGTTTTTATCACTGACAACGAAGCAACGGGAAGATGGCAAATATGAAAGCGACACCATTGCTTATCAAGTAATTGAGGGTTATTTAAATCCCGAGCTAAAGAAAGCATGAACCGAACCATTTTCATCACCGGTGCAAGTACAGGGTTAGGACTCTCACTTTCTAAAGGTTTCATGGAAGCTGGTGATACTGTCATCGGAATAACCAAAACAAAACGCCATTGGCCAAAAGCTTTAAAGCAGGTGAACAGCAATAGCAAATTTAAATTAATTTGCGCAGATTTGACGAAAGAAAAAGCCGTTGCCGCATTAGTCAAAAAAATTCAGAAGGCTTTTCCGAAAATTGACATCTTAATCAACAACGCAGGCTATATCGATCATGTTTCAAGAGTTGAAAAAACAAGTGCTCGAGAATTTAAAAATAACTTTGAAATCAACTTGTTCTCGGCATTTTTGATGTGTAAAACAGTTCTGCCTATTTTTATTAAGCAAAAGAGTGGATTGATCATTAATATCTCTTCAATGGCGGGGAAGAGAGCTGTGCCACGGCTCGCCGGATACTCTGCCAGCAAATTCGGGGTTCTCGCTTTGTCACAGTGTATTGCGAAAGAAAACATTGAAAACAATATCAAGTGTTTCACAATCTGTCCCGGCGGAATGAACACTGAAATGCGCGAAAAAGTATTCGGAAAAGAAGATGCTCAAAAACAGCAAGCCCCCGATTTTGTCGCTGATGTGATTATGAAAACCGTTAGCGGCGAAATCCCGGTCGATTCGGGTGGCGATATCGTGATCCGTCATGGCAAGATCACGGCCATTAATCCCGTTCCGGAAAAATGACTATGAAGATGGCCACATTCGAAAGGTTAGAAGAACAAACCAAACAGTATAAGAAAACGCGATGCCGTTATTGTGATTCGCCGCTGCCAGAGTCCTTTCTGGACCTGGGTTTTTCCCCACTTGCAAACAATCTGCCGAAAGCCGAAGAAAAAGATGTTGAAGAGTTTCAATGTCCCCTTCGCCTTGTCCATTGCCAGGTGTGTCACTTAGTGCAATTGTCGCACGTCGTCCCACCAGATATGATGTTTGCTCACTATCTGTACGTTAGTTCAACCACAAAAACCTTTCAAACCCATTTTGCTGAATATGCAAAAACTGCTGTCTCAAAATTAAAATCGAAACAAAATGCGCTGGCAGTTGATATCGGAAGCAATGACGGGTTATTGGTGTCCTTCTTTATCAAAGAGGGTATAAAAGGGGTTGGCGTGGAACCCGCAAAGAATTTGGCTGAACTTTCTGTGCGGAATGGAGTGCCGACAATTAATTCCTATTTCGGCAGAGAAACCGTTCAAATGATCACAAAAGAATACGGAAAAGCATCAATTGTCACGGCGAATAATGTATTTGCGCATATCGACGATGTTCAATCGGTTTTACGCAATGTAAACGACCTATTGCCCGACAACGGCATTTTCATCATCGAATTTCCGTATTTAATGACGATGTTCGAAAAAATGTATTTCGACATGATCTATCATGAACATCTGTCGTATATCGGAATAACCGCATTAGACTATTTTACAAAACGGTTTGGCCTCCAAATTTTTGACATTCAACCTATATCTTCCCACGGCGGTTCGCTTCGAGTGTTTATTCAAAAGACGGGTGGCGGACGCGAAATATCGGAAACCGTGACGGATTATCTTAAGAACGAATCCGCGCATGGAATCAGCAACGAAAAAAACTATCGTGAATTTTCAGTAAAGGTGGCTAACATTAAAACAGAGATTATGAAAATGGTAAGAGAGATCAAAGCGAATGGAAAATCAATCGCGGGCTACGGCGCACCCGCCAAGGCGACAACCATTGCCAATTACTGCGGCCTCACAAAGGAACACATCGATTATGTCGTGGACGATAATTCGCTGAAGCAGGGAAGGCTCGTCCCGGGATGCCGAATTCCGATTGTCTCAAGCGCCCACTTAACAGAACACCCGACGGATTGTATTCTCATCTTCGCCTGGAATTTCGCGGAGGAAATAGTAAAAAAAATGGATCCATCAATCAAAGCGGGAAAACAATTTATTGTTCCGCTGCCGAAGCCTAAAATCATCTTGTGAAGTGCCCTATGAAAGTGTGTTTCATCCATCCTCCGGCGCTCATGGGTGTTGATAATTATTCGTCATTAACCCAACCACCGTTAGGGCTTGCGTATCTTGCCGCGTACATTAAGCGCCTGGGGTATGAAGTCGCCGTTGTCGATGCTGTCGGTGACGCAATCGAAAGAATTGAAAGATGGTCGACACACAAAAAAATGTTAATTCAAGGGCTCTCATTCGACGAAATCCTAAAAAAAATTCCCGCTAACTCTGACGTTGTTGGCGTCACGTGTATGTTTACCCACGCATGGCCCATGGTTCGAGAATTGTTATTCGTTCTCAAACAAAATTTCCCGAACGCCAAATTAATTGCCGGCGGCGAACATGTTTCTGCGATGTATGATCTCGTTCTGCAGCAATCGCCCGTTGATATCTGTGTGTTGGGTGAAGGGGAGTACACGATCGAGGAGCTTTTGAATGTGTTAAAAACCGGCGGAAGGGACATTGCTTCTGTCAACGGATTGGCGTACCTTGATCAAGACAAAAAAGTTGTCAAGACGCAGCCGAGAAATAGAATCGATAATCTGGACGCATTGCCTTGGCCGGCGTGGGATTTGTTTGATCCCGACGCCTATATGCGGGGCGGCGTGTATATGGGGCCGGTGACCGGAAGAAGCATGCCGTTATTAGCTTCCCGAGGATGTCCTTATGAATGCACGTTCTGTCCTGCGGCGAGCATGTGGAAACGCGCTTGGAAGCCCCGTAATCCGGTCGATGTTGTGAATGAAATGGAGTTTTATATCAGTAAATACCAGACAAACGATTTTCAACTGCAGGATTTAACGACCATTGTTCGAAAAGATTGGATCATTGCGCTATGCAAGGAAATGATTCAGCGAAAGTTAAATATATCCTGGCAAATTCCGGTCGGAACCCGGTCTGAAGTCATCGATGAAGAAGTCGTCGAATATTTGGTTAAATCCGGTTGTCATCACATCACGTATGCTCCGGAAAGTGCCAGTGACAGGATTTTAAAAATGATAAAAAAGAAGGTCAATCTTAAAAATCTAGAAATTTCTGTTCGCGCATCTCTAAAAAACGGCATGCGTGTCTGCCTGTTTAACGTGATCGGTTTTCCCGGCGAAGAAGTGTCCGACATCAAAAAAACGATGAAGTGGTTGAGGCGTATGGCCCGAATCGGTGTGCACGAAATTACGCTTTCAACCTTCGTTCCAGTTCCGGGATCGGAGTTGTTCACGGAAGTCAACAAGGTGAGTCCTATTGACCTCGATGACGAATTTTGTCACGTCATAACAGGCTTAAGCAGCTTACTCTCCGTACGATCCTGGAATCCGAAAATCACCGGCCGACAATTGCTGTTTTTGAAACTCTGGGGCCTCTTTCAGTTTTATTCGCTATCTTTCCTTTACCATCCGGACAGATTGTGGAGTTTGATCCGAAACGCATTTTCGAACAAGCAACAAACAAAAATGGATCGTGTTTTACGGGAATTTATTATTAAAATCCCGGCGATTTTTCGGTTCAGCCGGAAAGAGAAAGGTTGAATCGAAATCAATGGCAAATTTTTTACCGCTTAAAAATTATCTTTTATATTGCATCGGAAAGCTTGTCGATCAACATCAATTAAGCTCACCCTTCTTAGACGTTGGTTGCGGCATCGGCGACGTCGCTGAGTATTTAGCGAGAAAGGGCTGGGCGGGCAAGGCAATTGATATTTCGGCAGACGCGCTGGATCAAGCAAGAATAAAGTTAAAACATTTCCCCTCGATCGAACTAACGTCTCAGAATTTATATGAATTGACCGGCACCTACCAAACGGTCTTTTTAATGGATATTCTTGAACATCTTCCTGATGATGAATCGGCTTTGAAAAAAGCGGCCGAACTGACCGCGAAAAACGGATTTGTGATTTTAGCAATCCCCAGCAATCCCGCAAAAGAGTGGAGATGGGATGATGACATGTACGGACATGTTCGGAGGTATTCCGAGGAAGACATTCGTCAAAAGCTAACCAATTGCGGACTCCAGCCCGTTCTATATTGGGATTTTACGTTTCCGGTTTTTTGGTTGATGAGGCAATTGCAGATGAAATTGACCCGAAATAACACTCTGTCAAAAAAAGATTTGCAGTCAAAAACCAAATTAAGCGGGTTACGTCCGCCTTGGCAGGAATCCTTCCTGTCGAGTTTCTTATCTAAACTATTGATTTTATGGAAATTCATCTATATCATACAATTTCGTTTTTTTAAAACGAAAATCGCCTGTGGCCATGAAATGATTGTTCTCGCTCAAAAGGTATAACGAATTAACCGAATAGGAATCATTTTACTATGAAACCGAGCAAGCCAAACCAGAAAATAATCGTGATGATGCCCGCCTATAACGTGGCAACTGTCCTGGAAAAAACAATTACTGATATACCAAAAGATTGGGTTGACGAAATTCTTGTCATTAATGACGGCAGTACGGATTCTACGAAAGAAGTTGCTGAAAAATGCGGTGTAAGCGTTGTTTCTCATCCCAAGAGCCGGGGCTACGGTGCTGTTCAAAAAACGGGCTATCGGGAAGCCATTCAGCGCGGGGCGGATATTGTGGTTATGGTCCATGGCGATTATCAATATGATCCCACACTGGTTCCTCAATTCGTTTGGCGGATAAGCCACGAGGGTTTTGATGTGGTTACAGGGACAAGAATGGTTTTGGGTGATGTTTTAAAAAAGGGAATGCCGATGTGGAAATTTATTCCAAACCGGCTTTTGACGTGGCTTGAAAATTATGTTTTTAAAACAAACATTTCCGATTATCACAACGGTTATCGTGCATTTCGCGCTGACTTCTTAAAACAGGTGAATTTGGATCTATTGAGTGATAAATTTGATTTTGATACGGATATCATGATTCAGGCGGCAATCCGTCACGCAAAAATAGCTGAAATTCCCCACCCTACACGCTACGAAGATGAAAATTCACAGATGCCGTTTGGAAAGGCCGTGCGCTACGGCATAGGCATTATGGCGACGGTGATCCGGTATGTTTTGCACAAAATGGGAATTCGCAAATCAAAAAGATTTGAGGTGGCAAATCATGGCTAACATCCTTGTAACCGGAGGGGCGGGGTTTATCGGCTCGCATGTAGCGGATTGTTTGCTGGAGCGCAATCATCGCATTGTCGTGCTGGATGATTTGAGCGGCGGGTTTGAAGACAATGTGCCGAAACGCGCGACATTTGTCTCGGGATCGATATTAGATCAAGCGCTTCTAAAAAAACTGTACGAAGAATACGCATTCGATTATGTCTTTCATCTCGCGGCCTATGCGGCTGAAGGCTTAAGCCATTTTATTAAACATTTTAATTATGAAAACAACTTGATCGGCTCGATCAATTTAATCAATCTATCTATCAACCATCGCATAAAATGTTTTGTGTTTACGTCTTCCATTGCCGTCTATGGCAAAACGCAACTTCCGATGAGGGAGGACATGATTCCGGTCCCCGAAGATTCCTATGGGATTGCGAAATTAGCCGTCGAACAGGACCTGAAGGTGTCGCATGATATGTTTGGCATGCCGTATATTATTTTCCGCCCGCATAATGTCTATGGCGAAAGGCAGAATATTGGCGACAAATACAGGAATGTCGTTGGAATTTTTATGAATCAGATGATGCAGGGTCAACCGATGACTATTTTCGGGGATGGGAACCAGAAAAGAGCGTTTAGTTATATTTCCGATGTCGCCCCCGTGATCGCCGGAGCCATTGATGTTCCGGCGGCGTATAATCAAGTTTTTAATGTCGGCGCGGACATTCCATACACAGTGAATTATCTTGCGAATGAATCAGCGAAAATGTTTGGCGTTGCCGCCAATATCAAATATTTAGACCGGCGAAACGAAGCGGACGAGGCTTATTCGGATCACGAAAAAGCGCGCCGGGTACTGCGCGCCGAATCAAAAACCTTCTTAGCCGAAGGACTTGCCCGGATGGCAAAATGGGCCAAAATGCATGGCGCCCGAAAAAGCAAAGATTTTTCGAACATTGAAGTGTTAACCAATCTTCCGCCTTCTTGGGCAACGTCAAATAAATAGATTAACTTTCCCGAAGCAAAAAATGCAATTAAGCAAAAATGACAGATGGTGTTTAGTTGGAATTCTTGCCGCGTTGTTTTTTGTTTATCCCGATCTTTTTTTCGCTAAATCAGGCGCCTTGGTCGGCGACCACATTGAACAGCATTACCCTTGGGCAAAACTCCTCAGCAACTCATTAAGGCACCTTCAATTCCCGTTATGGTCCAATTTGATCCAGTGCGGATTTCCAATCGGCGCAGAAGGGCAGATCGGCGTATTTTACCTGCCGAACATCATCCTTTATTTTTTTCTGCCTCTCAACTGGGCGTATTCTTATTCATCAATTGTTCATTTTGCGGTGGCAGGCATTTTTACATATCTTTATGCGCGACAGATGCGGCTTAGTTGTACGGCCGCTCTTCTCTCGTCATTCATTTTCGTGTTCGGCGCCGCCAGCGGCGGCGCCTATTACAACATGCCTTCCCTGAAAGTGTTTTCATGGTTTCCGTTTATGCTTTTGTTTTTTGAAGCGTACCTGACAAATAATAAACGACGGAATTTATTTCTGGTGGCAGTTGGCATTGCATTTTCGCTGCTGGCGGGATATCAACAAGTCGCTGTCTTTTCATTGATCATTTTCTATTTTTATATCGCCCTGCGCCTGTTCTTATTCCGGCAATCAAACGAGGGGCATGGCTTTGTTTTTCTCCGAATAGCGATGATTTTAGTCGCGACCGTTGGTGCATTTTTAATCACTTCACCTCAAATATATCTCATGTTTAAACTTTCCATGATGTCGAACCGCGTCGGTTTGACGGAAAGTTACACCTATATCGGTTCGATGTCCCCTTTTGCGGTGCTAACGTTTTTGTTTCCCGCAATTCAATATGTATTCAAAGCGAATTGCTTGTATATCGGTGTTCTGCCCTTGGTATTTGTCCTTTTCTCCGGAATAGATAGGAATTCGCGGAAAACCACCCTTTTTCGATTGTGGATATGCATCACCACCGTCTCTTTTTTGATTGCCTTGGGAAAGTGGGGTTTCATTTATCCGGCTCTGATCAAAACGAGTCATTTTTATTCGTTTCGTTTTCCGTCGAAGTTCGTGGTGTTTTGTGTCTTTGGCTTGTCCATATTAAGCGGTCTGGGATATCAGCAATTATTCGAGGCAAAACCAATAGATGACTCAAAAACAAATCGCTCGGTTGCAAGAGCCTGTTTGGCCGCAATCATTCTGATCGTTATCTTGTTTTCCGGATATCTTGCAGCCAACAGCATATTAACTTTTGGACAACCGGCGGTGTTCAACGCGGGACAATGGTTTGTGGAACACTATATTTATGGAAAGATCGGCCACCCGCATTCTTTAGCCAAATATTTCAACGACTTAATCACGGTGATTCAATTCACACAAAATTCGATATCCCCGGTAAGGTGCTGGAATCTTTGGGCGTTTGTGATGATTTTATCGGGCCTTTATTTTCTATTATGGCTGCATCGAAAGGGTGCTAATGATCGCCATTTGCATCTTCTTGGAATTTGTCTGATTTTGTTGGATTTATATGCCTATTCCTGGATTGATTTCAGATTGGATATGGATACTTATCAACATGCCTTGAAAAGCGACCCAATCATTTCTACATTAATAGCGGAAAAACAGAGCGGCGCTTTAACTCGTCTTTACGGCATGCGCCCTTACGGCAAAACATTACCGCTCGTTCCTAGCGCGAATATGCTTTACGATATTGAAGATATCGGAATATATTCACCGCTTGTCATCGGGCGTTATCATGAAACGATCGGAATGTTCGGCAATATAAACGATTCCAATTTTTCGTACAGCCCGACACCGGAATTTGTCAAAAACAAATTTAAAATCCTAAACTTCCTGAACGTTTCTCATGTTATGAGCGCGTTTCCGCTCAAGCAGCGCGAACTAAGATTGATTGATCGGGAAGTTGCATCGGGTATTTATTTGTACAGGAATACAGATGAACATCATTTGGGTTATGTCATATCGAACGTCCGCTGGTTTGACGACTGGAATTCCTTGAAAGAGACGTTTATGGAAACGGGCTTTGATCCTTCAAGAACATTACTGATAGAAAAATCCGAAGGAATGAAAATTGCAGATAAGGACAGGGATAGAGTATTGTCATCGCTGCCTGTCCGGCAGGCAGGCCCGCACGTTTTCAGCGGGGATCCGGAGTTATTGGATTCCCGATTACCCCGGAAAAGCTGGGCACGGCCCTTTCTTTCCCCAGGGAAACATTCGGGAATGACAGAAAGCGGTATCCCAGATGCGATTAAGAAACAGGATGAAAGCATACAGCTCATCTACCGGGCAGATGATTTTGAAGAGTGGGAAATTCAAATTAATCAGCCGGCTTTTTTTGTCACGTCTGAAGCGTACGATTCTGGTTGGAAAACGTGGGTTAACGGAAGGGAAGTGCCCTTATTAAAAGCACACGGCTTGTTCCGCGCTGTGTGGATCGATTCTGCGGGTGTTTATAAAATTAAATTTCGATATCAACCATTTTCGATTGATTAGATATGCTTGAGACTCCATTATTTGCCATCATATTTTGGGTCCTGTTGATCCCATCGCTTTGGATCAGCGGTTCGCTCGCAGGATTTTGGCTCCACGAAAAAAATCCAATATTAAAAGGCATCATGACAATGGCCTGTGGGCTTGGATTTTATGCCTACTACCTTGTATTTTTCGGATCGTTTGGTTTGCTAAAGCCCGTTATCGTCATCCTTTTCATCGCCGCTTCGTTAATGTTGGGCTGGCGACAGTTACCGAATCTGATGGGGGGGATCAAAGATTTGTCCCGTTTCATGGGAACTATCTGGAAAGCTTCGAACCGGTTCCTTCAAATTTTCTCGTTCGCAGCAATTCTGTTGACAGCGCTACTATGCTTCCTACCTGAAATTGCGAATGACTCGGTTGCACTCCAGCTATATGTGTCTAAATTGTTTGCAAAGCACGCGTCTATCTCACCGCAAATTTATGATCTTGTGTCTTTTCGCCCTTTACTCATAAACGTGCTTTACGCAAGCGGCATGCTTTTTAAAAATGTTGCGATTGCAAAATTATTTCATTGGATCTGCGGTTTGCTTTTGTTTTTGGCCTTGATCGTCAAAATCGATGAAGTCACGCAAAATAAAAAGCTGTCTCTTTTTTTTGGTTTTATGTTTTGGCTCACCCCGACCTTAATAAATCAAATTGCCACAACATACATCGATGCGGGCATATCCTTGTTCGTTTTTCTTGAGTTTTGTCTTTTGATTAAAGAACCAAAAGAATCGAACCGATCAGATTTTTTTTATGCCGGACTTTTCATTGGCATCGCCATAGCAATCCGTTATCTGGCTTTAGCGGCTTTTTTTGCCGGCGCAGTCGTCATCGGCATTCGCATGCTGAATCGCACCGATAAAATGAGCGCAATCAAAGGCATGCTTTACTTCGCCACCGGAACATTCATCTCATCAGCTTATTGGTTTGCGCGTGGATGGATTTACAGCGGCAATCCGATTTTTCCATACTTCGGCTCTTGGTTTGGGCAAGAAGACCCAGGATTCTTTTTTTCTATGTATTATCACGCCCAAGGGCTTCCGAGATCTATTGGATCTTTCTTGAGTCTTCCATGGAATCTCACTTTCCGACCTCATTTCTTTGATTATCATCATTGGTTGGGGCCTGTTTATCTTTTAATGCTTCCCGTTGCTATTTATGCAGCCGCCAAAATTAAAAGCGCAAGATACTGCTTGTTATTCACTTTTCTCTTTACCATTTTCTGGTATTTTACGGGGCAAATTGTGCGCTATCTGCTTCCAATTTTCCCGATCTACCTAATGGCATCAGCAATAGGAGTTAGTGAACTGGCGAAAACTATTAACTCAAAGAACCTTCTTAAGACCGCAGGAAAGAGCGCGGCGTATGGATTGACTGTTTTTATGCTGTGTTTAACTGGATATCATTTCCGTTATCAATATCCCGCCTTGTGTGGAATTTGGAACGAGGGGGAATATTTAAACAAGATGGAACGAACCATTCCAATCGCAGAGTGGATCAATGCTAAACTACCAGAAGATTCGAAAATATTGGTCTTGGATGAAGTCCACTTATATTATTTTAACCGAACGGTGGTACTCGAGCCCGATTTTGAGTTCAGAACCCATTACCAGAAGTTGGATTCACCGCAATCAATTGCTGCTACGCTGAAGAAATATGGATTTACCCACATTCTTGAGAAAAAGGAGATTACCATCTCGAAGGAATCAGGTGGAGCTGGACTTCCGAAACGCCCCATTGATCAAGTGTTGAATAATCCGAATATCTGTAAACCCGTTGTTTCGATTCAATCTTCCAATATCGTGGAATCGAAACAGCTATATGTTCTATATGGCCTTTCTTAGAAGCCCGTATGCCTTGAATCAGCGCAACTCGTTCACTCAGATCGTTTGCGTATTGTAATTTCAAAATGCTCTGTCAAAAACCAATAGAGCACAGCAAGCCACATCAAATTCCATTGATTGAACGACCGAAAAAAATAAATATTCACATTGGCGTGGCCGGCCATGATAAAAATAGTTGCTACGATAGTATAGAGTAAAAAACCTTTCGACGGACGTAAGGAGGCGAATGCGATAGGCAAAACAAAATACTGAATGCCGTATCCGGTTGTGAACGTAAGAAAAAATAAAGAACCTAATAGGCATTGTTTAAGAATGTCTTTATTCTTTAAAAGCAGACAATATAAAAAAAGGCCAATGATAAATAGATATTTAGCGCCGGGTATATGCAGGAAGCTCGTAATCCCATAAACGTCAGTAATCCCGCCATAGTGGAACACATTATCGATGATTGCTTTATGGGCCACGCTCCAATAGGGCAGAAAAGTTAGAAGAAAAAGCGCCACAGAAATCGTAAATAAAACAAAACGTATGATATGTCGTTTGGCTAAAAAGTTTGCACAGATCAATGTTGCATAAAATATATTGTGCTTCACTATCATTCCGATGGTCGAAAAAAGCCACAACAGCCCCTTCTTCATTAAAGGCTTATTTTCAAGACGAAGATAACAATAAATTCCTAAAATAATCATCAGTAACGCAAGATTTTCGAATTGGCCATGAAACCCCGTTAAGAGAAAAGAGACGGGATTTAAATAGAAGAAAATAGCGGTTTTGGGCCTGGAGAGACCTTTGATACGGGCGATTTCCATCAAAAGCCACAAGGTCGCCAAATCAACGCAAGAAAGAAATACTCTGTGTATCAAAGGGTATCCCAGCGTGGGGAATGAGTTTTGAATATTGCTTAAGAATCCGCTGATCAAAAACCATGCGCAAGAATAGTTGTAGCGATGCGTTTCTAAATAGATATTCCCGCCTTTATGTGCGACGTCAGCGATGAAAATAAAGCCGCCCATGTCAAAATTGCCGTCAGTAGCATAAGCCAAAAAAAACCTAATCAAAGTTCCAAGAGCGATGATTAAAAATAAAACCCTCTTGCTATTCAGTGAACTCGATTCCTTTTCGCGAAAAGCGGTGCATAGTAAGTGAATACTAAACACCGAAACGGTGAATGCGGTAAACCTTATCACATCAAACTGAAGATATAGGAAAGAGATGCCCAAAATAAATAAGGCAAGCAAAAACAGGAAAGTCTTTTTGTTGCCGGTACAGCTTGACCACTTGATGATTAGAAAAAACATGCCAACAACGAAAACTCCGAATATTTGTTGGAACCGTTTATCGGCCTTTTCTAACCACCATGTTACAGGATAGCCGGCAAAAATTCGATCAAATGTGCCATGCTCAAACATTGCTTTAATGGTCTGATGGCCAAGCATCGGGTAAAGCAACAATCCGATTCCTATGGTTAAAACACCGCCGAAGAGCCACATTCTTTTCCTGCATTCATCCGGAATTTGATTCATGACCGATCTGTGTTAGACAATCCTTTTCTCATTTCAAAAAGTTCCCGAAGCCCTTTCAGTGATGATTTGATGAGCTTCATTTTCTTGATGGTGCAAGTTCCCGTCTTTCTCTCATAGTGGGTCACGGGCAAAGTTGTCAATTTGTTATTCTTTCTTGCCGCTAAAATGGATAGAGCGATGTTGGGCGCAAATAAATTTTTATCTACAGATTTTAAGAGCTGTTTTAAGAAATCGTTCTTAATCAATCGAAATGGGCAATTTGCATCTTTGATCCACACCCCAAAAAGTATGAAATTTGATATCCGGATAATCTCAGTCAATATGAGCCTCGTTAGCGGATCGTGTCTGTGTTTGCGATAGCCCACAATAAAATCGTAACGATTCTTCATAGAATCAAGCTTCCAAAATTCTTTAATCTCGAATTGGTTATCGCTATCAACTTGAAACACCCATTCCTTACAGGCTGTCTCATAGCCCATCCGTAGGGCTTTCCCATGGCCTCCATTAACTGTGGGCCTTAAGATCTTTAACTTCGGAAGTTCTTTTGATAAGACCTGTAATTTGGTAAGTGTATTATCTTTACTACAATCATCAATCACAATAAATTCGAAGTCATCTATCCTTGACTGAATTTCAGCATAGTAACTTCGTACAACCTTTTCGATAATTTCCTCTTCGTTATAGCAGGGCATAATTATTGAAAGCGACATGTTACAACTCCCATACGGTTTCGTTGCTTTGACTTAAAATCTTATCGACGATTTCTTTCCCTTGCATCACAGAATGATCGGTATTGCCTATTTCGTATTTCCAGGCACCAAACCGACCCCTGGAATATATATCCATTGCTTGCAATGCCGGTTGAATTCTTTTTAAGCTATCTTCTCTTTCAAGAGTGGGAACTGGATAAGCGTATTCTATATCAAATAAAAACCTAGAGACAATGAATCTTTTATCTGAGGCAGAGATCAGTCCGGAGTTGATAAGCCCTTGAATCGTTTTTTCCACAATTTCCGATTCATCTTCTTTTTTATATTCCGAATATGCGCTTTCGCAAAGAAGGGAATAATACTCTTTCACATTCGGAACATTTTGTGGCGAGTAATTGGAAAAATAGGTGACTCTGAAAAATGGACAGTTACTATCGGGAAAATAATTCCAGCTTTTGTCGCTTGGGCAAGGCTTCTTAATCCCCACCCCAACGATAAAAACGCCATTATGTTTCAGACCTGTTGCAATGTCAATCAACTCCTGGCTGTGAGGCTTGAGCAATGCGACAAATTGGTCTAAAGGAGATGTATTGATTAAGATGTCATAGGTGTCACACTGACCGTCGGCGAGATATATTTTTTTTGATTCTACATCAATTTTAGTCAGTTGCGATGATAGCTTGATTTTTGCAGCGAAAAATTTTGCGATGCGATTAAAAATCTGCCCAGTTCCGCCATTTTTGGGAAATTTGAATGCCGCGTTAGGACCCCAATCGGTTTTTGGTGCAGGGGATTTTAATAATGAAACGGTTTCTTTAAGATTAACCGGACTTACCCGTTCATCAATCCATGATGAGCTTAACTGATCGAGTGGATATGCCCATACTTTAAAATTATACGGCAACATAAAATATTGGGCGATGCCTTCACCCATTGTTGCATTGATCCACTCCTCAAAGTTTTTAGTTTTCTTCCTCCCACGGTCTGCTTTCCGCAATCCTTTTAAACACTTTGCGATCACGTTTCTCGGTAAATACTGTAAATTATTCTGAAATGGGTAGGGAATCCATTGGCCCATCGTGCGTATCCACGTATTCCGCCTATGAAGCAAATATTCCGTACCCAATGCTGTTTCCAGAAAGCGGTCAAAATATTCATAATGCGAAAATATAACATGCCCGCCAAGATCCCACGTAAATCCGTGGTTATCAATAAAACTCTTACAGAGTCCACCTACATAATTATTTCGTTCATAAACGACAAAGTTTTCATGTCCAAGTTCTCTTAGTCGAAATGCTGCGCTCAATCCGGTAGGCCCCGCCCCGATAACGACTATTTTTTTCATAAATGAAAAGAAAAGTTAATATATTTTGGAAATGGATGGCAACTTGTTTAGTTTTTGATCACGAATTAATCTGTTATGCGAATCGGTGTATAATATGTGAAATAGGATATCGTAGCAAGATTTTTTCGGTTCTCAAAATCGGGACATTTAGGCGTGTATGTGTGATCGTAAAAGTTCTGTGTTTTGATAAATGTCGTGACAAATATTGCTTGATGCTTTTTTATATGTGTTTTATACTCCGTTTGATTTTTCCGTTTAAATAGATTCGTTTTGGAATAATGAAATTATAACGTAATTGATTTCTTCGACTGCAAGTTGACTATTCGATTGCTGGGAAAAAATCCGGCTCTAAGGAATGGATGATGAAAATTTTACTAGTATTACCGTTCAGCAATTCCTATCAGATTATTCCAGATTTAGGATTGGGATATCTCGGTAGTGTTCTGCAGAAAAAAGGTTACGAGGTTAATATTATCGATTGTGTTAACGAAAATATCGATAATCAAACCTTATTATCTCATATAAAAACTGAGAAACCAGATGTTATTGGTTTTAAATTATTTACTAAAGACTTGCCGACTGTAAAAGAGATTTCTCGTCTAATTAAGGGGTATAATTCAAATATCCGAGTCATTGCCGGTGGACCTCATCCTTCTTGTGCGCCCACGCAAACACTCGAAGAAATCGAAGATTTAGATTACTGCTTTTATTCTGACGCTGAAATGGGTCTCTGTGATCTGGTTGATCTGCTGCAAAATGGCAATGTCGCTGCAAATGCTCTTAAACAAATCCCTAATCTGGTGTGGAGAGATGAGAATAAACAAATCGTAGTCAATGAAAGCACTGCGGTAGAAAACCTTGACAGCCTGCCGTTTCCGTTGTGGGAACTCATAGATCCTCGTAATTATCCGCCGGCGCCTCAAGGCTTTGTGTTCAAGAGTTTCCCGACGGCTCCTATGCTTGCTAGCAGAGGCTGTCCTTTCGAATGTACTTTCTGTTGTGGCTGGAGAATGGGGGGGAGAAAGATCAGATACCGGAGTATTGATAATCTAATCAGTGAAATAAAATATCTCCATAACCGTTTTTCTGTTAATGAAATACATTTCGAAGATGACAACTTTACGATGAGGAGAGACTACGTCGTGGAAGCGTGCAAAGCGATCAAGAATTTGGATTTCAAATTGCACTGGGCATTACCACAAGGGGTAAGGTTAAATACGTTAGATGAAGCGCTCCTTCGAGTCATGAAAGATGCGGGCTGTTATTCATTCAGTCTTGGCATTGAATCGGGAAGTCAGAAAATATTAAATGATATGAAAAAACGCCAAACGTTGGCAGAAATCAGAAAAAAAGTAGAACTAATCGATAAAGTCGGTATCAACACCATGGGCTTTTTCATCATCGGATACCCGACAGAAACGATCGAAGACATAAAGGCAACAATTTCGTTCGCGAAATCCCTGCCTCTGAATTGTGCATCATTTAATATTTTCAAACCTTACCCTGGGACCGAAATTTACGATCAATTAAAAAAGCAGAATCGCGTTAACAGCTTGGATTGGTCTACTTTTCATTATGATAAGGTGTCGTGGGATGGGGGCAATGTTTCTCGTACGGACATTAAAAAGCTTCAGAAATATGCAACGTTGTCATTTTATTTGCGTCCAATCATATTATGTAAATTTTTGAGCAAAATTCGGACATGGGGACAGATTAAGTTTTTAGCAAAACGAATATTTTCTGTCATTCTAAAAAAGGGATAACACGATAAGAGAAGTGCGCAGATATGCAAATGGGAATTATTAATAGAATTGTTAATAACGTGATGGGAAATCCATTCTTGTACCACTATATGAGAGCATTCTTGCAAGGGGGGATTCCATACAGATCTGTGATTGATTCGCTCGATACGAATCAATCCGATCTTATTCTTGATATCGGGTGCGGCTCATCCTATATTGCACAAAAAATTAAATTCAGAAAATATTTGGGAATAGACATAGATCCGAAATCCATCAATGCCGCAATCAAGAAAAACATTCCTAACACCGAGTTCTTGGTCGCTGATATTAATACATACGATTTTTCAAAACAAAGGTTTGACAAGGCAATCCTGTACGGAGTCTTGCATCATTTAAATGACGAAGAAGCTGTCACGTTGCTGAATAAGCTATCAACATTAATCGGTGATTGTGTTGTTACTTGGGATTCTGTTTACTTATCAAATTTTTACGTTACCAACAATCTGATGTGCGCATTAGACAGAGGCAAACATGTTCGGACGGCGCAGGAAATGACGGCGCTAATCAAAAAATCAAATCTGACGATTGTCGAGAATAGAATCGTTCCTTGCAGATCAAGACTTTCGAAATATATTTTATTCAAACTGGCTCCCGGTTGAAATATTACTTTTGCTGATTCGTATGAGATTAAAAAGGGTATTTGAGAATACAAAAGTTTTCGACATTGCTTTTCAGCTTTTTCTACTTTTTTGCCTATATGTCGCGTTAACCGGCGGCGTTTTTTTTGTTGGCTGGAGAGTGCTCAAACGTTGTCGTGATCTCTTCACATTTCTCCCTGCGTTAACCATTTTGGGCGGAAGTATTGTTAGTTACTATCTGTACATAAAAAATTCGATAAAACTCGAAAACCTTGAACCAATCAAAACAATTAATCGGTTTTTTTTATGGCCACCGTTTCTTTCGGTTGCCATCCTGTACATCTGGTATTCCGCCAGTCAAACCATAAGCTTATTCCTCAAGCATGCCTCTCTCGAGACGGCGTTATGGGACTTTGGATTTTACGAGCAAGTCATATGGAATACAGCACATGGTGATTTTTTAGTTACTTCCGTGCGTGGCGGTCTTCACATCTTTTGCGAGCATTTTAAACCCATTCTCGCACTTCTATCGCCAATTTATATAGCCGTCGACAACTCGACGTTCTTCCTTGCGATTACAACGCTGGTCATGTCGAGCAGCATCATTGCGACCTATTTGATAGCCAAAACCGTAATCAATTCACATAAAACCGCTTTAGTATTCAGCCTTTGCGTTTGCTTCTATTTGCCCATTCGCGATGGAATTAATTTTCCGTTCCACACACAAATGATGGCGGATCCTTTTATTTTATTCGGTTTTTATTGTGCACTGACGAAAAAAAATGCTTATTCGCTTCTTTGCTTTGCTTTGGCGCTTATTTGTAAGGAAAATATTGCAATGGACGTGCTTGGCGTCGGACTTTTTTTAACGTTCCAAAACCAAAACCGGAAAAATGGATTGTTGACTGTCATGCTTTCTCTTGCATGTCTCGTTCTGATTCTCGCTGTGATAGAACCAAACTTTAGCTACCCCTATCATTTTATCAATAAATGGAGCTACTTCGCCCACTTCAAGAGTCTCAATCCCGAACTGTGGAAAAAGCTTCTTGAACCCAATCCGATATCTTTTCTGATTCTCGTTTTTGGGCCGTTTTTATTTCTGTCTTTCAAGTGCAAAGGCTGGTTTTGGTTGTTAGGACCGTCAATCACTCTCAGATTATTAAGTGGTATGCCTGGATTTCGTTTTACGCGCGCACATTACACGGGGGGATTTAATGCTCTGGTTATCATTTCGGCAATCTATGGCTTCCTTTCCCTGATTCAATCTCTTAAGGCGAACAACAAATCGACAGTCTCAAACATGCTGACGGAAAACAAAAGTTTATTATACGTTCTTCTTATTCTTGGAACTCTTGCTTTTGCGGGTGCTCCACAGTTGTTTACAATCGATAAATATCTAGACCTGGCATCAAACGGTAACTACCAGAAAGTCATTAAAATTCTTGAAAGCACCCCGAATGAATACTCTGCTTTGACTAGCGAACGATTTGCCGCCCATCTATCACGACGGCGTTACCTGTTTGTTTTTTTTGAAATGTTTCTACATACACCTTTTGAAAAAATGGCTGAAACTCCGGATCTAATTTTTATTGATTCGGAACGAATGCGACCTCGCGAGATCAAGGAGGTAGACAAGTTTGTCACGAATGGATATGCGCCTATTTTCCAAACCGAATACATGCAAGTTTATGCCCGTCCCGGTGTTAATAAAACAGCGATAGCGGAACTAACCGCGCGATGGAATACAATGTCTAAAACACCGGAAATTCCTTATCGATCGTCGGTCAGATTTTGGTATAAATGGCTGGTGGGCTGCGCGCTCGCTTTGATCACAACCGGATTGCTCCGAACAAGACGGGTGATTGGACTATCTTGTAAAAAATTAACAACTTGAGTTCTTCAAATTTCTGTCATTCCCGCAGGCTTCCCTCGGTAAAGCGAGGGCCAGCCCCGTATTTCCAGGGTAAGCGGGAATCCAGAAAAATCATGGATCCCCGATACCCGAGGGAAAACGGGCCGGCCCTTGTAGTCCCAAGGGAAAGCATTCGGGGATGACAACTTATTAGTTGTCAAAGACTTGTGGTTATTACGTCGCTAAATTTGTAGTACTCAAGTTAATAAGAAATTTTTTTCGGCTTGGGTTGCAGGGCAAGGCGGAAAACAAAAAAAATAGACTCCAGTATCACTTTCTTTGAAATCTTCGAATTTCCATTTTTTCGATCAGTAAATACAATTGGAATCTCGCCAATCTTGGCCCCCAAAACGGTTGCCAAATATTTCAGTTCGATAAGAAACGCATAACCTTCAGCATGGATCGGATATGCCATTATTTTTCTCAAAAACGCCACGCGATAGCACTGAAATCCGCTGGTAAGATCGAAAAAGGGAAGTCCAGTCAGCGTTTTTGCATACCAATTTGCAAACCGACTCAAACACCTGCGCATGAGCGGCCAATCTTTTAGTTTGCCTCCTCTGATGTAGCGGGATCCAACGACAACGTCATATTCTTTTGTTCTTTCAATCAGATCAGGAAGATATTTCGGGTCGTGAGAGAAATCCGCATCCATAGTAATGAGGCATTCATAATTACGCTTGAATGCCCACTCTATTCCTTCCCAATAAGCTTTTCCCAAACCGAGTTTGGCTTTTTGCTCGATGAGATATAAATCCGGATCATTTACCTGCACTTGCTTCACTTTCTCAGCTGTTCCGTCCGGAGAAGCACTGTCGACGATTAGAACGTCCAAAGATAAATGTTTTGAACGGGTTCGAATCTCACGAATCAAACCTTCAATATTTTCTTTCTCGTTGTAAGTAGGGATGATAACGATTGATTTCATTTTAGTTCTGCCGTGCTTCTAATCCGGTTCTGTTTGCCCGATTTCCATCTGCTTGAACAGAAGTAAAGCAAATATAATCAGATCGCCCTCGTTAGTCAAGAAGTCAAATTTGAGTCAATACGACACCCAATGATGCTTATTGACGTGTATTGATATGTGTTATAAACTGTTAAAAAATAAATTAATTTTATTGTTTCGTCGAATGAAGGAACCATCATTGGAAATTAAAACTAGCGAAGTCTACACGACAGAAGAAGCGCATGAATGCCTGAAGGTAAGCAATAGCACGCTCATGCGGATGATCAAAAAAGGCATTATCCACGCCGCCAAGGTCGGAAAACAATACCGGATCATGGGAAAGGAACTTTTGCGCGTCTTGTCCCCCACGATCGAAGACAATGTCGGAAAAGCTTATAACAAGGCCCGCAAATGGGTTCATAAAGGGCTCGAAGAATGACCTCGTAGCATTGATTGGAAAAAGCTTTAATTCACTTGGAAGACTAAAATGATGATCGACGCAATTAATATTGATCTTATTGTATACGATTTTGATGGAGTAATGACAAACAACAGTGTGCTCCTCTCTGAAGACGGGATCGAAAGTGTTATTGTGAATAGGTCGGATGGGCTTGCAGTAGAAATTCTTAAGTCAAAAGGAATTCGCCAATTAATCCTCTCAACAGAGCGTAACAAAATTGTTCGTGCTCGTGCGCTCAAGCTGGGTATTCAAGTCTTGCAGGGCATTGACGACAAGAAGACAATCTTGCTGGATTACTGCAAACGGAACTCCGTTGACCCGAACAAAGTTGTTTATATCGGAAACGATCGTAATGATGTCCCAGTGATGGCAATCGTCGGATATCCAATGGCCCCGCAAGATGCTTATCCCGAAGCAAAAAAAATGGCTAAATTCATAATACCCGTTGCTGGAGGTAGCGGCGTGGTCAGAGAATTATTAAATTTCATTAAGTTTTCGGAGGCATAATATGCTCAAAAACTCAAACCCAAGCAAATATCTGGGTAATGAACTCGAATATTTGAGAAAGGTTTTAGAAGGAGAGTCGTGGTCTTCAACAGCCGGCAGCTGGACCATCAACCTTGAGCGAACTTTTGCTAAGAAGTATGGAGCGCGCTATGCGGTGGCTTTTAATTCCGGCACATCAACTCTTCATGCTGCTCTTGAAGCTGTAGGCGTTGGTCCAGGGGACGAAGTTATTTCACCCGCGATTACGGTTATTATGGATACGACGGCTACGATTCATGCCAATGCAGTTCCTGTCTATGCGGATATCAACCCAAAAACATTCACCATTGATCCCGAGGACATTGCCCGAAAAATTTCTAAGAAAACAAAAGCTATCATAACGGTAGCCATCTACGGATTGTCCCCCGATATGGATCCGATTATGGAAATCGCCAAAAAACATGGGATACCTGTTATCGAGGACAACGCACAGGCCGTTCTCAGTTATTATCATGGACATCTGATAGGAACTATCGGCGATGTGGCGAGTTTTAGCTTTGAAAACACAAAGCATATTTCCTGCGGAGAAGGAGGCCTCATCCTAACGAACAATGAAGCCCTTGCTGAAACGTGCCGCAAAATTGGGGGGCATGGTTTCAAGAATTTGAAGGCGGATGAGGGAAGAATACGACTCAATCAAGATATTTTCCAAAACCCCAATTATAAACGCCATGATGTGCTTGGCTGGAACTATCGGCTTTCAGAGTTCAACGCAGCTGTTGCATTGGCGCAGCTCGAACGGGTGGACGAATTGGTTGACCTGCGCATAAAATCGGCGAATCTCTTTATTGAAGCAATAAAAACGTGCGACTATTTGACGCCTCAGGAAGAGCCCAAGGGTTATGTCAATTCGTATTACACACTCGGAGCTGTATACGAGGGACAAGAAAAGATCGGCATTTCGTGGGAGGATTTTCGTAAGGCATATATGAATGCCGGTGGTGACGGCATATATGGCGCATGGAGTGTGCCCTATTTGGAGCCAATGATTAAAAACCGAAAGTTTGTAGCACGCTGTCCATGGGTATACGAGAATGTTCGCTATGAATCCGGTTTGTGTCCTCTGGCAGAAAAGATACAACCAAAGATCATGCAGTTTAAGACAAATTACCGAGATGTCGCATTAGCAGAAAAGAAAGCCGACATATTGAGATCGGTGATCAAGAAATTTAAATCAAATTAATGTGATCAAAGCCGGGATATAAGAGATGTTTGATGTTGATTTTTACATGAAAATCAATGACCTCAGGAAGAAACTTGAAGCGGGGGCGATCAAAGATCGGGAGTTTATCCTTGATGCTTTGGAAGAAGCTCGTAGCAAAAATCCCATCATCTATAATATAGAAACAACCAATGCATGCAATATGCGGTGTAAAATGTGTCCCAGAACAACGATGATGACCCGTGAAATAGAAACCATGGAGTCATCCTTATTTCAGAAAATCGTCGATCAGATAAATCCACACTCTCCCGAACTTTGGGGCAAATGGGAGAATTTTGTTACGAAAGAATACGGTATTACAAAAAGAATGATGAGTGAGAATCATTTCTTTCTCATGATCATTCCAAAGGTCATCCAGCTTCATGGCTATGGAGACCCTTTGCTCGATAGAAACATGCCCCAATACGTGCAATTGCTCACAAGTCGTGGAATCCAATCGTACTTCAGTTGTAATCCAGCCAACATTGACGTTGATAAGACTATCGAGATGTTCAGAAATGGTTTGGACTATATCAAATATTCCATCGAAAGCATTGATGACCGGAGCCACAAGAAGATACGCGGGGAAGCATCGAATTTCACCCAAAGCTATGACAAAATCGTCCAGCTGCTCGACTTAAAGAAGCGCCACAACTATAAGACAACGGTTATCATCACGATGTTAGACCTGAACCGTACCGCACAAACACAAGAGTTTGAAATGTTGCGTAAGGCATTTGAGGGCTTAGATGTCTACATCTATCTTAAAAGCGAAGATCAGCAATGGTACCGCAAAGATTACCACGGCACCCGATCAATCCATTGGTCCGAGTTCTGCAAACATCCATGGATGTCGATGACGGTGAAGTCAAATGGCGAGATTGCCATGTGCATGGAAGATTTTAACAATGAAATTATACTTGGTGACACCAAGAAAGATTCTCTCTATCAGATTTGGAACAATGGCGAGTACCAACAATTCCGAAAGGACCATGTCTTCGGCACAAAAAAAATGAAGTGCGCCGACCGCTGCGACATGAAAATCGTCAGTGATTATTTATGATACTTCATAATTTAATGGTGAATTTCCAAGTAATACTTGAAATATAGGACACAAGATGGCCAGAATATTATTTGTATACCCGAATCGTGAAGGCGGTCCGGTTATACCATTAGCCATAAGTATCTTGTCTGGCATATTAAAAAATAGCGGTCACCAAACAGACCTTTTTGATATCACCTTTATGATGTCTGAACGGCTGGACCACAACGCCAGAGAGAAAACCGGACTTGTAGACAAGGTTGATGTAGAAAAAATCTGGGGCTCCGGTGACAATGCAAATGTTGAAGAAGAATTTAAAAAAAAGATATTATTTTTCAAGCCAGACTTGGTCGCATTCACCATCGTTGAGAACAATTATCTATGGGCAAAAAAACTTTTCAAACTATCCAAAGAAATCACAAAAGCACCAATCGTCGCCGGCGGAGTGTTTCCCACCATTGTGCCGAATTTTTTCATTGAAGACAATCATGTTGATTTGATATGTATTGGAGAGGGGGAATTTGCCATAGAAGAATTGGCCAGAAAAATCGATGAGGGTGAAACTACCGCATATATATCTAACCTCATAACAAAAAACAACGGTAACATTATTAGAAACAAATTCTCAAAATATTATACTTGGGAACCGCTTGTATTTCAGGATTGGGATATCTTCGACAAACGACATCTTCTTAAACCATTCATGGGAAAGATGCGCAAGACAGGTTTTTTTGAAATATCGAGAGGCTGCCCTTACGACTGCTCATATTGCATCAACCATCTTAATCAGCAGACATTTAAATGCTTGGGTAAATACAACAGGGAAAAACCCATTGAGTTAGCAATTGTTGAGATATCCCACATGAAAATGAAATATGATTTAGAACTCATATTCTTTAATGATGAGAATTTTCTGACGATGCGGAAAGAGAGGCTTGGCGAATTCCGTGAAAAATACGTGGACAGGATCAACCTGCCTTTTTATATTCAGACAAGGGCTGACAGCCTTTTAGACGAGGAGCGCGTGAAGATGCTCAAGGACGCCGGTTGCGTTACCATCGGCATAGGAGTTGAGTCCGGGAATGAAGAAATAAGAAAAAAGTTATTGAATAAGAACATATCCAATGCTATCTATGAAAAGGCGTTTGAAAATTGCCATAAATATGATATCCGGACGACAGCAAATGCCATGATTGGATTGCCTTTTGAAACAGAAAGTAATATCCTTGAGACGGCTATGTTTTTAAAAAAATTGAATGCAAGGAGTGTCTCCTTGGCGATATTTGCACCATACCATGGGACAAGATTACGTGATCTCTGCGTCGAAAACGGTTTTATCGAAGATAAAATATATGAGGAAATAGGTATTAACAATTCGTCCTTACTAAATATGCCGCAACTTTCAAAAGAAAAAATCGAAGAGCTTTATTACAAGTTCAAAGACCTACTTTAGAAAAAGAGGAGAAGAATGGCAAAAAAAATCATAAAGTTTAACAATCGCTTGATAGGTGAGAACCAACCCGTTTTCATGATAGCAGAGATTGGAATAAATCATAATGGCGATATGCAGATCGCAAAAAAACTGATCGATGCGGCATTTGCAACCAACTGGGACTGCGTTAAGTTCCAAAAGCGAACTCCTGAACTTTGCGTTCCCGAACACCAGAAAAACGTCATGCGCGACACACCATGGGGGCGCATGCCTTACCTCGAGTATCGTTATCACGTTGAATTTGAAAAAAAACAATATGACTACATCGATACATATTGCCGCGAAAAGCCAATTGCTTGGACCTCCTCGATTTGGGATCTCAAGAGCCTTGAATTCCTTCTCCAATACGATATTCCCTTCATCAAGATTCCTTCTGCCAAGCTGACGGAACACGAGTTCATCGTAGAATCGGCAAAATCAGGCAAACCGGTCATCCTTTCTACTGGCATGAGCACAACAGAAGAGATCGACACCGCAGTCGAGGTTCTCGAAAAGCACACCAAAGGCAACTACGCGATTATGCATACGAATTCCGTTTATCCGGCGCCGCAAGAAGATCTTAATTTGAGGGTGATTCATTTCTTGAAAGAGCGCTACAAGTGCATTGTTGGATACAGTGGGCACGAATATGAAGTCGAACCAACGGTTATTGCCGCTTCGCTCGGTGTCAGTATGATAGAACGGCATGTGACGATAGATCACACCATGTGGGGTTCAGATCAGTTTGCAAGCCTCGAAGTGCATGCAATGGATATGCTACGCAAGAGAATCAAGGACGTTGATGTTGTGTTAGGCGACGGGATTAAGAAGCTGACCAATAAGGAACTTGAGGTCAGAAAGAAACTAAGGGGCTACTAGTGGTTCGACTATCCGCAAAGATTCGTGGCGAATTCACTCACCACAGTGCCGAGCAAACCCACAAAATCAATATTGTCGGGGTGATAAAATTATGAAATCAGCTATATTTATCACCGTTCGGAGTGATTCCAGCCGTTTGCCTAATAAAGCATTCTTACCAATTTTGGGTAAGCCTACCATAGAGATGATAATCATGCGGGCAAAACTTGTAAGAAATGCGGATGCCGTTATTCTCTGCACTACAGAACGCACAGTTGATGATGCGATCGTCGTACTTGCGGAAAAATGCGGGGTGCTTCACTACAGGGGCAGTCTCGGTGACAAACTGGAACGTTGGCTGGGTGCTACGAAAAAATTTCAGATAGACTGCTTTGTGACAATGGATGGTGACGATCTTTTATGCGACCCCGAACTTATGGAAATGGGTATTGAACAACTCAAACGAACCGGAGATGATTTTATAGAAGCTCCGGCTGGACTTATTTGCGGATCGTTTACATACGGAATAAGAACAACCGCCTTGGAAAAAGTCTGCAGCATCAAAGGTACAAGTGATACAGAAATGATGTGGGTGTATTTTAAGGATACTGGATTGTTTAAAGTTTCGACCCTTCGGGTAACCGATTCTGTTTTTTTCGATCCCACTATTCGCATGACTCTTGACTACGAAGAGGATTTGAATTTTTTTAAAGCCATATTCAATCATTATCATTGCGTCAACAACGATGTGCCCCTTCGAACTATCGTTCCCTATCTAAAAAACAATTTAGAAATTATTAAATTGAATGCGTTCCGTCATCAAGATTGGGCTTCAAATCAACAGAGAAAAACAAAACTCGTCCTGAAAGATGAAAATCCGTATAGTAAATAAGAGACACTTCAACTATAAAAGAAACGAGCCGTCGGAAAATTTTCTGCTAACCCGAAAAAATATATCGATTCATTATGCAAAATAACACACCTCAGCGCTTAGTACTCTTTTTCCTATCATTCAATCTGCTTTTCGGGGGATTGTTCTTTGGTCTGCGCTGGATAGCCCTTAAACAGCAAATTCATTTATCGAGTCCGGAGATTGTTTTTGTATTGCTTTATTTCGCAGTCATGATATGCGCATCTGTATACACATGCGTTAAAAAGGGAGAACAGACGAAATTACAATCGGGTGTACTGCTTTTAAATTTTTCCACCAGCTTTTTCATTGTTATCGTTTTGTTATATGAAATCTTTTTTTCTTCCTTTCCGCAATTATTGCCCTCCGTAGTAGTCAATGTGGATCCTTCTATTCTTTATAGCAAGCGGGAGAAAACAAGAATGTTAGAATATCTTGAGGAAAACCCTTGGGTGAAGTTTCGCGCCAACACTGCAATCCGAAGTCTTGGAGACCGGGGGAAGGATTTTATTAATGCTTGGATAACGGACGATCTCGGATACAAAAATTACCCGTATCTTTCTCATGAAAAACATGCAGTGGCATTGCTTCTCGGCGATTCTTTTGCCGAAGGCATGGGTTCTCCAATTGATGGAACATGGGCTTCTCAACTAACAAAAACAGGATTTCCCGTCTATAACCTCGGCGTACAGGGATATGCTCCTATTCAAATGGCGGGAACTTTAAAATCGTTTGGCACGAATTTCGATGCAGATTATGTCTTTTTCGGATACACCCCTGGATTTGAAAAAAGAGAGTCCCAGTTCGTGGATATTCAGACTGCTAAAAAAAATAAGGTTTTTACAGGGGGAATTGAATCAATCAATAATTATATGCACGAAGAAAGAACTCTACATCATTGGTTTAAGGTAACGAATGCTACTATTAGTATGTTTAAAGCCCGGTTAAAATATAAAATGCATTTCTTGGCCAATACCAAGAGCGTGACTTTGCAAAACAAATCCATTTTTAATATATATCGAGACGAAACATTGATGGCAAGTGATGCTTCTTTTGATCCAAAAACGATAGAATTTCAGTTGACACTAAAATCTATTCTTGAAGTAAAAAAAATGGCTTCTCAGCAAAACTCGAAGATGGTGCTGATTGTTTTCCCTCAACGCACATTGGTGTACTATGAAAAAACACTGGGCCAACCACCACCTTCAAGCCACTACGAGTTAGCTTTAATAAGGCAACTGTTAGAATTTTGCAAACAAAATGCCATCGAAATAATTGTATTGCACTCGACGTTTAAAGATTATGCAGACCACTTACCTATAAATCCTCCGATGACGGATCTACCCTATCTTGAGTTTGATGCTCATTTCAGTCATAAAGGGAATCAGATGGTTGCCAATGAAATCAAAAAATACCTATGCCGCGAAATGCCAGAAAAATGTAAATCGAAATCATAATGGCCCAAATCGTTGTTTTATCAAATCAAGCTCAATATCAAGCTTTTGTCGGCCATGGGTTTGATAACAAAAATTTCACCGTTCTTTGCGATAACGAGCTGTTTTATCCGTTTTTGGACAACGCGGGAATTGCTTACAAAAAGATCGATGAATTTTTACTCAGGGACCGCTGGTCAAACGTTAATGAATGGAGCTGGTCAAAAGCCGCCGGCTTCATTCGTCTCATGCGAACTCATAGATATTTCGAAGACATCGATTTACCCTCTATTATCTTTCTCTGGTTTTCCGCTCTTTTAACTCACCTCTTAAAAAACTATCTCTACGCTCTCGAAATTATTAAAACCTATCGGCCCGCCGAGATTTTAGCATTTTCATCGCAAAGGGATTATTATTGGCCGGACTATTCAGGTAATGCATTCTTGAATTATTTTCTTGAAGAATTAGCAAGAAATGAAAAGATAACGCTACGGATTCTGAAAATAAATTGGAGCGCGGAAAGTTTTCGCCCCCGCCAATCAAATTTAAAAAAAATATTTCGCGCAATGGTGAAAAAAGCAATCCAATCGTTTTACGGAATTTTAAATCGGCCGGCAAAAAAAATAGATGTAATGGCATATGGAACATTGCGTCACCTTGGGTCCACACTGCTTGAATTGAAGAAACGGGGGGCGAACGTTGTATTTTATGACGACGAATTCCGGAACGAACATTTTATATTTTCGTTAAAAAACAGAATTCCTTATCTCATCCCTGAGTGTTTCCCGAACATCACGCCACCCCCTAATGACAACTTTGTTGAATGGTTAAAAACGGAAATTGCTAATGCTGTTTCTGATCCATGTATGAAAAATCATTTTTTGTTTGAAACGTTTAACTTTGGGCCCTTTATTAAAGAACGGTTCTTTGGAAGCATGGATACACTCTTTAATAAAGTGGGACGCGAAAGACCACAATATGAAGAAATTCTACAATCCGTCCAGCTCAAATCACTTCTTCTGGACGAAGATTTTAATACGCATGCATGGATTGCTGCCTTTATGAAAAGCAGGGGAGTCCCGGTCTATTGTGTTTCGCATGCCAATTGGGTACTAACCAGCTCCATTCCTCAAGAATATCAGTGTTTTGGTCAATCGGTTACGTTCGTACACAGTCAACACGAAAAAGACACTCATGCAGACAGGGGCTGGAATCCGGAACAAATCATTGTGTCTGGAATTCCTAGGTATGATCGATTAATCGAGATGCGGGAAAAAAGAGCTCCTTTGCATGGACCGGTCAATATTTTATTTTGCGGTGCGTTTTTTTTACCTTTTAGTGCAGATACGGTTGGATTTATTGGGATGAGCATTTTTGCATACAGGAGCCATCAGGAACAAGCGGTGCGAACCTTGCTTCGTGCAGCAGAAAATTTACCCCTTACGATCACTATCAAACCTCAATATGTTGATGATGCGCCACTGTGGCGTCAGTTTGTTGAAAATGAACGGCATCATTGCAAAGTTGAAGTCGTTGATGCCAATGAAGATTACTTTAAACTTCTCATGGGTAGTGACGCCATGGCCATATGTGCATGGTCATCAACCCTGATTGAGGCGGGGATTGCCGGCGTTCCCACGTTTTACTTAGACCTGGATAATCAAAATAGCGATCAAGTGAACCGTTTTCACGCAAGCGGCCTTTGTGAAATTTTTAATCATTCGGCGAGTCTAAGGCAGGCATTGGAAAAACTATGCTCCTCGGAACGTTTAAAGGATGGCCGGCGGCCGTTAGCCGCTAAGCAGGAATACTATCTTGGTTCGATGGATGGTCACGCAAGCTCCCGAGTTGCTTCTTACATTTTAGAGAAAATCGAAAGGCAATAACATGGCTCGGTTTAGAGAGGTCGTGGGACAAGTCGGAATTTATTCGTTCGCTTCCGTGCTAACCCAAATGATCAGCGTCTTGGGCGCACTTTTAATCCGGTGGTTTTTAGGGCCGCTTCAAACCGGCGTTTGGTCGCTTATTCAGGTCATTCTCAGCTACACGGACTATGCAAATTTAGGAGCGACTTATTCCATCCCGATTGAAATTCCATTCAAAAAAGCCCAGGGAAAATTGGCAGAAGTGGAGCAAATGAAAAATGTGATCTTTAGTTTTTCTTTTCTCACATCTCTTCTTTTTGCATTGGGAGCCCTTGTCTACGCATTTGTTCGACATCACCAGATTCCAAACGAATTATTCTACGGCTTATTGATCACCGCCGGGCTTGTTATTTTACAGCAGCTAAATAACATTCTAATTTCCTTGCTGCGTGCCGATAAAAATTTTAAATTTGCAGGAAAGCAAATGATTCTTTCTTCGCTTGTTAATCTCATCCTCATCACCGGCTTTTCTTCCATGTTTCGATTGTACGGTTTCATGTATGCCATGTGTTTGAGTTTTATTTTTAATATCCTCTACATTTTCTTTCATCAACCCTTTCGTTTTCAATGGGTTTTGGATTTCAAAATATTAAAGGGATTGATTCAATACGGTTTTCCTCTGATGATTCTTACCTTTGCCGGAACTATTTTGGCCACCATCGATAAAATGATGATTGCAAAATATCTGGGCTTTGAGGCACTGGGTTTGTACAGCATCGCTGTCATGACCTCCGGATTTATTTTTAGTTTCCCTAATTCAATCGGAATTGTCCTCATTCCCAATATTTCTGAAAAGTATGCTCAAAGCGAAAGCATTCACGATTTGGCCGGATATTTAACAAAATCAAACCATATATTTTCGGTCTTGATGCCGGTTTTGATCGGATTCAGCTGGTTTGTGGTTCCGGTAATGGTACATCTGCTCATCCCAAAATTTCTAACCGGAATAACGGCCATGAAATATTTGGCTATCAGCGCGTTTTTTATAGGCTTATCGCAACCCTACAATAATTTTATTATCGTCAGCAAGAAACACTTAGTCCAATTACCCATGACCTTGGGGATGTGCGGTTTTGCGTTTGCGTTCATATTTCTAATTATTCGCGCGGGTGGGGGAATCAACGAGGTAGCGATTGCGATGACAATCGTCATGATGTGTAATTTCACTATATTATTTTTTTATGTGTGCCATTACCTCTTTACAGGCAAAGAATTGTTTCGAGAGTACTGCATCGTTCTCATTAATTTTCTAATAATGACCTCCGCTTTACTTTTTCTCGATCAGCGTTTTAATTCCTCGCCATTTTTTGCGCGCATGCTTTTTCAAATGATTGGCCTGATGATCATCTATCTGCCTTTTTTAATTCATCTCAATAAAAAATACCAGTTTGGGAACATCCTGATGGAGAAATTCTCCAGGCCCAAAAGCATGAACGGAGTAAAATAGATGGATCATCATCCGTTGGTATCGGTCGTCATCGCGACTTATAATGGCGCGCCTTATCTGTCGTCACAATTAAAAAGCATCTTATCTCAAACGTATTCCAATATAGAAATCATTGTTACCGATGACCAATCAGAAGACGCGACAGTTGATATCGTTCGTGAGTTTGCCAAGTCAGACCAACGGATTCAAATCCATATCAATGATAAGCGGTTTGGTTATACGTTGAATTTTCTAAGGGGGTTACAACAGTCTCGGGGCGAGATGGTTTGCTTTTGCGATCAGGATGATGCATGGCGTTCGGATAAAATCGAACAACTACTAAATTCCTTTCTCGCCAATAATAAGTTATGCCTGGCGTTCAGCGATTTGGAAGTATGCGATGAACATTTAAAAATAATCCATCCGTCTTTTTTTCGCCTGATAAAAATGAACCCGACAAGGAAAACAACCAAGGAAGAGGCGATTTTGAAAAATAGAATTCCTGGTTGTGCCATGATGTTCAGAAAATGCGTCGTTGACAAACTTCTACGCGCAATAGACGGTGAAGTTCCCTTGATGCATGACCATTTCGTTTTTTTGTTGGCCAGCGCGTTGGGGGAAATATATTTTGTCGATAAACCTTTGGTCAAATATCGACAACACCGGAAAAATGTCACGGCCATTCTCAAAAAAATTGAATTTAACCATACCAGTTTTGTCGAAAGCACGGAAAGAACCATTGAATACATGAAACAGCATCTTTCCAAAGAGTTGTCAATCGACTATAATCGCTTAATTCGTTTTTTAGAGCTATATGAATTTCGAAAGGGCAATCACAGAATCGATTATTTGAATTATTTTCAGTGTTTGAGGGACGACACGGCAAAAGATCGATTATTGGCATTTCTCGAGTGTGTCTTCCCGTCGTGTTATATGAAGCTTAAAAACCTGTTTGGCGTTTCTATTTGAGGGCGCGTTCATGAATCGTATTAAAATCGCTCAGGAAAGTATTAATAAGCTGGGAGGAAAAACCTATCTGGAAATAGGCGTTTCAAAAGGGCATTCCTTCTTTACGATCAATGCACGAAGGAAAATCGCCGTAGATCCCGCTTTTCAATTTAATCCAAAGAAGTATCCATCCAAACGGGAAATGGTTTGTTATCAGTCCTTAAAACTTTTAAATACTTTCAAGAAATGGATCGGATTGGAAGAGCAAATGTATTTTGAGATGACCAGCGATTCTTTTTTTAAAAACCACTATCACACATTTAACGACGACAAGATTGATGTTGCTCTCGTCGACGGGCTTCATACATACGAGCAAGTACTTCAGGATGTTATGAATTGCCTGAATTATTTAAATGACGGTGGTGTTATCATTATGCACGATTGCTCCCCGACGACCAACGCAATGGCCGTTCGCGCACATTCAATAGAAGAAGCGCGTCTGCGCAATCCTCCGGATTGGGACCTGTTATGGTGCGGAGACGTATGGAAGGCAATTGTCAGTTTAAGGTGCTTGCCAGATTTGGATGTGTGCGTCATCGATTGTGATACGGGCATTGGAATCGTTCAAAAAAAGTCGTCTTCTAACAGACTTACGTTGAGCATTAGCGCGATTGAGAACCTAACCTATGACGACCTTTGCGCTAATCGGAATCAACTGCTAAATTTAAAACCTGAATCATTTTTTTTCGAAATCCTGAAGGGAATGAAACCGTTTGTCCACTTCACAAAACAGCCGGAGATAGAGTGAAATGAAAACAATAAAAGATGAATCTACCGACTCCATCACAAAAATTGCCTGGGAAAAAAATTGGGATTCCATATCCATTGACGAAATTTTGGAGATTTTCAGTTATCCTCGCGTAAAAAAACAAATGGAAATTTTCCTGAAAGAACTCCCCCTGAATGAACCGATTTTGGAGGGCGGATGTGGATTGGCGCCATATCTGATCCGCTTGAGGCAGATGGGATACGATGTAAGAGGTATTGATTATAATGAAGCGCCGATCAAAAAGGTGCTTGCATATGACCCAACGCTGCCCGTGCAAACGGGCGATGTGACGCGCATCCCCTATCCCGATCGATCCTTCGGGGCTTACTTATCGCTTGGTGTATTGGAACATTTCACGGAGGGACCCCACCAAGCCATTCGAGAGGCAAACCGAGTTCTGAAACCAGAGGGCGTTTTTATTGTCGGAGTACCGAGATATCATCTTTTTATGTTTTTAACCGCGCCTATTCGCTTTCTCAAAAGAAATAACTTTTTGCGGAAGCTTTTCCATAAACCGCTGGACACACATTATTGGGAACAATATTTCAAGAAAAAGGAATTAGTCGCTATTCTTAGTGAAGAGAATTTCGAGGTCACCGACATCATTCCGCTGGATCATTCCCATGCCGTTGTATCATTTTCGGATTTTTTCCGGGATAAAAACCGATTCGACGAAGCCAATTCGCTTGGGCTGTGGTTGGGAAATTTTTGTGCGAAATATTTGCCCTGGAGAACGGCCGCTCAAATGATATTCATTTGCCGCAAAAAATCCGATAAAAACGATTGTTGGGATGTCCGTATTAATTTATAATTCAATTTCAAAAATTAGCAGAAAACAACATTTATTCAAAAATGACGATCATTTCATATCTTTACGATTACGTTAAAACCAACCAAATGACGTGGATTTTCTTGGTCGTTCTTCTTTTAATGACGTCCATTAAATATATTCCCTTCAAAAAAATCACATCGGGAAAAACTTTTTTGATTCTTGTCATTTTACTGGGAATCGTCATCCGCATTTTCTGGCTCAATTTTTCAAGTCATCAACCTCAATCGCGCTGGAACGAAGCGCATATGCTGGAAAATGACATCATTAATGTTCACGCAGTCGAACTCACGAAAGGAATCTGGTTCCATAATGCCGATGGAACGCCTTCGGGACGTCGTCCCATTGGATTCCCTATGTTTTTGGGGCTGCTCTACAAAATCTTTGGCGTAAATCTTTGGGTCGCATGGGCAGCGCAGGTGGCACTTTATGCCCTGACGGCATGGCTGATTTTTGTTTTGGCGCGATTCGTTTTTTCGGAACGAGTCGCACTGATAGCCGTTTTACTGTATTCGTTTGATCCAACGTCAATCTACAGTATAAAACTACTCACGGATGAACATTTGTTTTTGCCATTTTGGTATGGGGGTCTGGCGTTACTTCTTTATGACGTAAATGTTAAAAAAATTAAGCACGCGTGGTTATATTACGGACTGATTTTTGGTTATGCCACCATGATTAGAACGCATACCATTTTCATGCCTGTCGTAGTTGGTCTTGCGTATTTCCTAAAGAAGTACCCGCTCAGAAAAGTTCTCCTCAGCGTAATAATGGTTGTGATCACGATGCAACTATTAAATTTGCCCTGGGTCGTAAGAAATTATAAAGCGTGGAAAGTTCCGGTTCTGTATTCAGCTTCCGCAATTTGGATGTACTCCGAGCTTAATTCAACCGCTACGCCGAAAGGGCGCGGACGTATCCTGCAAAAAGGCGATGAAGGCTATTCAGAAGAGCTTGAACAAGCACGTTTGTCCGGCAACGAGGGACTTTATCATAAGATATCACAAAGAGAAATGATGCGCCGGCTATCGCAACACCCAACATATTATGCGGGATTTTGCATCGCACGGTTGCTTTATTTCATGAATTGGAACCGAGACGAAGGGGTGTGGCCGCTATGGTACCAATATTACGAGGGGTCCTACGATAAAAGCAGACCGATTCCGAGAGTTTTGCGGGAATTCCTGGAAGAACTATCTTTAAATTTTTATTATATTATGTTTCATAGTTTCCTCCTTTTTCTGATCCTAATTGGCTGTCGCTGGAAGAAATTGCCGGAAGCAAACAGAATTTCCATGCTGATTCTGGGTAGTTGTTTTATTTTTTGGTTTATAGAGCACATGTTGATCTATCCCTGCCGGAAATACCGGTATCCGCTGGAACCGCTAATGACAATTTGCGCCAGCGTCTTTTTCTATTATTTAATCTATGAATTCCGCTGGGAAAATGTGCTCGCTAAAGTGAAGGCGGTTTTTGTTTCAAAACGCCCTAAGCTGAAAAACGAATGACGCGTATCTCACAACGTTCTCCTATATTTCAACGATGGGTTGAACCATTTATAGATAATTTTTCTTAAAAAAATCATGAATCAATATCTGAGTCGCCTTACATTTCTTAAAAAGGAACCCATTATTGTTTTTTTCTTCCTGGCAATCATACTCGCTCTGAACGCAATCGGGCTTTATCACAAACAGTTCACCTATGATGAAGGCCGCCATTACGAATTCGGAACGAAAATGCTCGAATTGAAATCCGACCGTTACGATGATAGTAAAATGCCTGTTTCGGCGCTTAATGCGATGCCGCTAAAAATTTGGACCATGATAGAGCCCTACAAATGGAGCCAGCCTTTTAGATCCTTGCGAAAAATGCAGAGAGCTCGTTTTGTCACAACCCTTTTTTCCGTGCTGCTGGCAACGTTCGTATTTCGATGGGCCAAAGCGCTTTATGGGATAACCGCCGGGTTTATTTCACTCACACTCTATTCGTTCTCACCCAATATTTTGGCGCATTCTCGACTGATCACAACCGATCTTTTTGGTGCCTGCATGACAACCATTGCGCTGTATTCATATTGGAGATTTATTAAGGCGGGCAGATGGGGGAGGGCATTGGGAAGTGCTTTTGTCTTAGGACTCTGCCAACTGACCAAGTACTCATGTGTTTTTTTATACCCCATTTTTTTATTGATTGCCATCGCCATATACAGTCCCGTCGTTTTAGAACTAATAAGAAAGAGAAGCTACTTGTTGCTTTTAAGAAATGCCGGCCGTTTTTTTGCCACCGCCGTGTTATTTATCATCATTAGTTTAATCCCCATCAATCTCGGCTTTTACTGCAACAAATCATTTACCAAACTGAGCCAGTACACGTTTAAGAGTGATTTTTTTACTCGTTTACAGCCCAAAATACTTCAGATAGCCGATTTCCCGGTCCCAACACCGGTCCCTTATTTAGAAGGACTCGATTGGGTCAAATATCATGATGAGACCGGAAAGGGTTTCGGCAATGTTTATCTTTTTGAAACCCTCAGAAAGGGAAAAGGCTTTATCGGATACTATTTTTTTGCATGGCTGTATAAAGTCCCGCTCACGGCACAGCTATTTTTTATTTTGGCGCTTTTGACTTTTTTTCGAAAAAAGAGTCAACGATGTTCGATTCAAGACGAACTGTTTATCCTTATTCCGGTTGTTTTCTTTTTTATTTATTTAAATTTTTTCTTTCAGGCGCAGATGGGAATCAGGCTGTTTTTAGCCGTTATTCCGCTGGTCCATGTTTTTTGCGGCAGGCTATTTATTAACTGGCCCAATTTCCGTCCGGCTGCCAAAAATTTAACTATCGGGCTCTTGGTCTTTTACATCGTTTCAACACTTTCGTATACGCCACATTTTTTGTCATATTTCAACGAATTGGTCTTGGACCGGAAATTCACTTATCGTATTTTAGGGGATTCGAACATCGACTGGGGAGAAAACCAATGGTATTTAGAACAATATGTCAAAAAGCATCCGGAAAGCATCGTCACGCCACCAGCTCCGATTGCGGGAAGAGTGATTGTTACGATAAACGATTTGACCGGAGTCAACGAGGATCCGAATAAGTACCGCTGGCTGCGCGAGAATTTCAAACCCGTCGATCACGTTGCTTATTCTTATTTGGTATATCAGGTATCGGGCGATCAATTGCAACGCATCATCAACAATTACAAAACGGCAAAATAAAAATTGCCTCTGTTTTTATTATCCATATAATGAGAATGAAAATATGATGAATTGTGCAATCACGGGCGCCAACGGATATGTCGGTGCATCATTCGCAAACTATCTTAGGAATAAAGGCTTGGACGTTTACGAACTCAGAAGATCGGCCGTTGGCAATCAGCTAACAGATTTGCATTACGTCCCATATACGTTAAATACGGGTGTTGAACCGGATAAACTTAAATGTATCGATATTCTCATTCACTGTGCGTACGACTTTCGCTTAACGAATTGGCGCGATATCGTTGAAATTAACGTTAACGGTTCGGAGAAACTTTTCACAGCTGCAAAACAAGCCGGGGTTCGCCGAATCATCCTTATTTCAACGATGAGTGCGTTTGAGGGCTGTAAATCCATGTATGGACGGGCAAAGCTGATGATTGAAAAGAAAGCAGCCGCAGTAAAGGCTTTGATCATTCGCCCAGGTTTGGTTTATGGTAAAAATGCCGCCGGCATGGTTGGAATGCTAAAGAAAGCTGCGGAATCATTTAAGATTATTCCGCTGATTGGTAAAGGCAATCAACTTTTACCACTTACCCATGTTGATGATTTATCCGATCTCGCCTATAAATGCTGCGCGGATAGCAGCGTATACGGTCCTGATCCGATTGTAGCCGCCTCTGAAACGAGAAAAACCTTCAGAGAAATACTGACGATATTAGCGAAAGCAGGAAACAAGCGTCCGATTTTTACTCAAATGCCTTGGTTTCTAATATGGTCAATAATCCGAATGGCTGAAATCGTCAGATTGCCGATAAAATTTCGAAGCGACAGCATCATCAGTCTTTTAAATCAGGAACAAAGTCCTTCGTTTGAAGCAACACGATCTATTGGAATACGATTTGGGGATTTTCATGAGTCTTATTGTTAAAAAATTTTTGTTATGAACCTTTTATCCGTGTAATCAAGATGAATATGGCAAATATCCCAGATATTTCAGTTGTTATTTTGTGTTATCAAACCGGCCATCGAATTCATGGTTTTTTAAAAAAAGTGATTCATAATTTAGAAACGATCACTACAAACTGGGAAATCGTCCTTGTCGGAAATTATATCGAAGGACGAAACGATGACACGCCGTTGGTCGTCAAGGAAATTGCTATAAAAAATTCAAAAATCAAGGCCGTCGCACTGCCAAAACAAGGTTGGATGGGTTGGGACGCAAGAACAGGGCTTGATCAGTGCACGGGAAAAACCATTGCTTTCATCGATGGCGATGAGCAAATGAATGCGGAGGATATTGTTAAGGCATATAAACTACTCATAGATTTTCAATTAGACATCGTCAAGCCTTATCGAAAGACACGTGATGATTCATGGATTCGGCGCGTGAATTCTTATATCTTCAACGTGATCTATAATATTTTATTTCCGGGATACTTAGTGCTCGATGTAAATTCCAAACCCAAGATATTTACCGACAAGGCATTTAAACAGCTTGATTTAAAGTCGGATGATTGGTTTTTGGACGCGGAGATCATGATCCATGCGAGGCGTTTAGGTTTGAGGTTTTTTGAATTCCCAACGAGTTTTCAACGTGCAATCTATAGAAAATCGTTTGTCCGGTTTTCAGCCGCGCTTGAATTTATTTTCAATCTCTTAAAAGCCCGAATTCGCGAATACACTATTAAAAGATGACATACCCTATAATAAATATTTTTTATGAATAGATGTGCCAAGTGAAAGCTAATATAATCAAGGCGGAATTCGACGTCCATGCCAATGAGTATGAAAACGAACTGAACCGGTGGTTAAATCAGCGGTTCGGGACGTCGAAAACATACGTCAATCGCGCAAAAGCCCAGGAACTGATTACCTTATTAAAATTAAACAAAGATTCTAACGCATTAGGAAAACTACTCTGTCTGGACGTCGGCTGCGGCACAGGAGCTATCGCTTCTTATCTTTGTCAAAACAACATCAAAACAATCGGGGTCGATCTTTCATATCATATGATACAGAGCGGCCAAAAATGTGCTCCAAATCAAGCACAATGTATTGTGTCGCCCTCGACTCGTTTACCATTTGAAAGCGGTTTTTTTGATTGTTGTTACACGGTCTGTCTGTTCCATCATTTAAGCGAACCAGACCAAATTAAAACTCTACGGGAAATGAAGCGCGTCACAAAGCGGGGTGGATTGGTCACGATTTTCGAGCACAATCCTTATAATCCTGTATCACAATTAATTGTCAAACTCTCGCCACTCGACAAAAATGTTCGTTTGTTGACGAAATCAAAAGTAAATCAATTATTTTCCGAAACCGGAATTCAGACCGTTTTACAGAAATATATTCTTTTTTTTCCTGAATTTATGTCAAAATTAAACTATTTAGAAACCTATATGAACCAATGGCCGATGGGATGCCAGTACCTGGTGGCAGGCCGTGCATAATATCAGGTTAAAATTAATGATAACGAGAAAACGGAGCGGGAAACGATGAACGTTCAATTTCTGAATCTCCTAAAATGCCCGAATTGCAGCGACGGCGAATTTCATTTGCGGTCTTTTGAAGCGCACGGCGAGCAAGTCGTTGAAGGTGTCATTTCATGCCAAGGATGCAAGGTGTGGTTTCCGATTCTGGAATCGGTGCCGGTCATTTCAATCAATCCGATTGTATTCGAGGATGCCGTCAGAAGAGTCCGTGCCAAATGGGAACGAACCTTTAATTTCTCGTGTAATAATTCGATCACCGCCAAGATGGACGCACCTACACTCGAACTACAGCAGAAACAAATCGAGCATTTCGCCAAGGAAGTAATAAATTACGACCATGAAATTTCGAACACTACTTTTTGGAAAGCGGTTGATGCTGAAACGATTCAAACGTGGGCACGGAACCGTAAGGACAAAGTCGATGTGTTATTTGAAATCGGGTGCGGCGGGGGAAGAACCACCATCCAATTTCTTTCTGCGGGACTAAAAGTGATCGCTTCCGATATTTGTCTTGAAGCAATCATCAAAGCGATTCACAACATCGAATCGATGAAGTTGAATCGTCACAACGTGGAATTCATCGTAGCGGAAGCGGAAAATCTCCCATTTAAATCGACTACGTTTTCAGCGGTTTCGTTTGCGGGGGTTTTGCATCATGTCACCGAGCCCAAAAGGGTAATTCGAGAGTTAAGCCGCATTCTTAAAAAAGAGGGGGAAATCTATGCGTATGATAACAACGCATCGATTTTCCGCTTCGCTTTTGATTTTCTGATGTCAATAAGTAAATTATGGCATGAACAAGCGGGAACGCACCCTCAACTCGAAGCGAAAGACATAGATCGTTGGGGACATGAATACGGCATCCATTTCACAACAAAAAGTATCGTATTTTTGCCACCCCATTTGTTCAATCTTTTTCCGTTCGCAATGGCCAGGAAATGTTTGTCCATCACGAACCTGTTTTTTCAATCAATACCTTTCCTCAAGCGACAGGGTGGATTAATCGTTATATCAGGCAAAAAAGGAAAAGGTGAGTCTTGATTATCTGGAACACGTTGATGAATTACATGGTGATGGTCGGACGAAAACCAAAAACATTCGTTCTTGTCATATTAATCAGCGCGCTCATTTTGCGGAGACTCAAGATAATTGATAAATTTTATGAATGGTTTTCTAAAATTTCCACGCGCTCACTTTTATTGTTGATTTTAATCATCGCTTTCTCGCTAAGATTAGGGTGGATAATATGGTCACCTCATACGGCTCCCTCGGCCGGCACGGAAGATAAATATATGTTGCAACATGCGCACAATTTGATGGTCGGTAAGGGGTTTCTTACGCCCGAAGGCAACCAATTCAGCGCTGAACGTCCAATTGGTTATCCATTACTACTTTCGATTTTATTCAGGGTGTTCGGTGAAAAAATATGGCTCGTAGAATGGCTGCAAGTAATTTGTGGTGTCTCAACGGTTTTCCTGATTTATTACATTGGACGGCAAACGATTAACAAATACGTCGGACTATTGGCCGCGATGCTTCTTGCGATATATCCGACGTCGGTTCTTGCATCAAAAGTAATTCTAGAAGAACACATGTTCATTCTCTTGTGGTTAGGCGGTATCAGTCTTCTCATTTCTGATTTTCAGAAGCCAAATTGGAAAAAGATAGTTATAGCGGGTTTAATTTTGGGAATCAGCGCCCATTTTCGGACATACTCTTTCGCAATGGGTTTGGTGTTATTATTCCTTTGGTCTCTGGTTCGAAAAGATATCCGGCAAGGTTTACTGCGCTCTCTTGTCATCCAAGTGCTAATTTTAACTTTTGCAGTTCCATGGGCAGTTCGCAATTATTATAAGCTGGGGAAACCCATTCCCTACACCAGCATCATCGGACTCGCTCTTTACTATGCAAATAATCCGGTGAGTGATGCGCGTTCTCAGATTCCGCCAACACTCGAACAGGGGGGCAGCCCGGAATTCTTTAATGCAAAAACAGAAGTCGAGCGCGATCAAGCGGGAAAGAAAGAGGCAATGAAATGGATTTCGAACCATCCGTTGACCTTCATTCAAAAAGGCATCGCCCGCACAATATACATGTTGGGAATTGACCGGGAAGGATGGATCGTCAAAGATAATTTTTATACAATCCGCGAAGGGAGGGAAATGCCTCCAGCCAAGTTTTCGAGCGGGCTGGATAACATGGACAATGATTATTACGGAGGTATCTTTCTGCTATCTCTGATAGGATTTTTTCTTTTTTGCGTTAGCGGAAAGCCAACATTAAAAGAAAAAAGCTTTTGGTTCATCATCATGACTATCGCTTATTACTTATCGATCGTAGCCATCACGTTAGGCCATCGAAAATATCGGTTTGCCATTGAACCTTTTTTCTGCTTGCTCGCAGCATACGCATTGATCCAGATTTTTTTAGAAAAATTCATCGGTAAATCGATGCCAAAGCAGGCTATCATAAATGCTTGACCATCATTTCAAATCTGCCCAAAAAAATATTCTCTTATTTCTTCCTATTTTTTTGATTGCATCACCCTTGTGGGTTCCAATAGTAGAAAAAAACTTTAAATCCGGACTTTGGCTACTGCCCGATTCGCTGCTATGGCTTGGGATCACTTTGTTGTGCGGAATGCTTGCTTATCACGTCATTCCCGACAGAAAATTGTCCCAAGTTGAATCATTGTTTAACACGACGCGTTATCGATCACTTTTAATCCTGGCATTGCTTCTGTTTTCGCTTCTTGCTTCAATTTTCGTAAATAAAAACATTTTACACGGATTTATGAATTCCGCCGATGAGCATTCGTGTCGATTCTTGGCCGAATGCATCAAAGATGGCAAATGGTACGCTCGACCGCATCCGCTTCAGGAATTTTTTGACGTAACGCACGTGGGAAACAAAAACGGAAAATGGTTTAGTGTCTACCCGCCCGGCTGGCCCCTGATCTATGCGGTTGGACTGCAATTTCATATTCAGGACTGGATCAATCCCATTTTGGCGCTCATAGCACTCTTTCTTTTTTTAAAAATCGGCGAAAAAGTATTCGGGTTTTCCGTTTCTTATTGGGGCCTTTCACTCATTGCATTCACTCCTTTCTTTCTTTTTAATAATGCTTCTTATTTTTCCCACACCACCTGTTTGCTGGCGGTAGCAATCTTCCTTTGTTTTTATTTCAGGTGGAGAGAAAATCGATCAGTGATGAATGCCTTAATTTGTGCTCTATCAATAGGCTTTGGGCTGGGAACCCGTTATTTAACCATGGCATCTATCGCCGCTCCGTTTATCCTTTATGAAATCATTTTGCTATATTTGAAGCGCCAACGATGGACTCGAAGCCATCTTGTGTTTGCGATAACCCTCCTCGCAATGTTTGTGCTGAATCTTTACTATAATTTCATCATTACGGGAAAATTCTTTGAGGCTCCAAATCATTACTATCACCGTTGGGAGCGTTTGGGGTTTCATTCCGATTACACTTTCTTTGATGCCCTTAAATTCATCATCAATCGCATGTTTTTTCTGGGTGACTGGTTTCCGCCCTTCCTCATCGTCCTTTTTATCGCATCATTATTTCAAAAAGGGAAGCGCAGCCCCGAAGAATGGCTTGTCCGGTTCGCGTTTTTTTATCCCGTCATTGGTTATGTTTTTTATTATTCGTGGGGCGGGAACCAGTATGGCCCGCGGTATTATTTTGAAGGACTGCCTTTCTTTGCTTTCACACTGGCGGACGGTATAAAAACATTTTGGAAATCCGGCGACCTCTCTAAGCGCAAATTTTTAATCGGGGCATTAACATGTGCCCTAATCGGAAATGCCTATTTATTATTTAAACAGGGAGATTTTTGCAATCAAATGTCATCCCAGAGAAAAGCGCTCTATGATTTGGCCGATGCCACATTAAAAAAACCCTCTATTGTTTTCATTCGAGGTTTCCTTGGTAGCAAACTCGTCATGGCAGAGGAGGACGCAGTTCGAAATTCACCCGATCTGAGTGGGCGAATTTTGTACGCCCATGACTTGGGAGAAAAAAATATCGAATTGACGGAATATTATCCAGAGCGCCAGTTTTTTTTGGGATCTTATGATGCAAAGCAAAAAAGTGCTAACGTCACGCCGTATCCCGTCCAAAAGCAATGACCAAAAACTGAAAACAGTACATAGTGAGAAAGAAGAGTAAAGCCGAGTTGCAGGGTTGTTGTTAGCGGATCTGCTTCTGAAATTCCTTCCTGTGATCAGCTTTAGAATCAAATAGGCCAAAGAGACGAAGCGGCAAATTGATTCGCAATGATGCTATCCAATAAAGAAAAAAAGCAGATGGGTATATCAAAATAAGTTCAATTGGCCAGCGGTATTTGCGGTACCCATACCAAAAACCGAAGACTAAAATCCAGTAAGCACAAATTAGAAAGAGAAGCAAGAGACCGGGAAACCGTAAAAAGAAAATCCTCCTTTTCCATAAAAAAACAAAAAAACCAAGCAAGCCCAAAATGGCGACAAATGAATATGCCCAGTTTTTATATTTAGCAATAAAAGACCTCCTCTCTTCCGACAGTTTGACTCCTTTTCTAAAGTGAATGGTATGGCGTTCGAGAACCTCGTCTTCATGATTAAAGCCATACATTTGAAATGTTCTAAAAACGAAAAAACGCGCTGCTTTACTGGGGTTCTTTATGACCCATTCTGCTGCCAACCTGACACCCATGGAAATTTGTTTCACCGGATTTTTTTCATTAACAAATTCAACGTTGTCTACTTCCGCCAAGGACGAACCGTTACCCCATCCCGCCCGATCATTTAATGTTCCGTAAAAGCACGCGTTCGCGTTTGAAAAAAAACAAGGTACTCCATAATGCTGATAGGTAATAAGGGCCCACGGAGCGTTTACGGCATAAATGATGACATAACAAAAAATAGTTTTGCGGATTGCCTTTAAATATGATGTTCGCTGGATCAGGTATACAATAAAAACCAAAAGCGGCGTGTGAAGCGCGATCGTGCGAAACGCGGTCGCAAGGCCGAGCAGTAATCCGATCAAGACCGTGCGCTTAACTTCTTTTTTACGGATGTTTTCTGAAATAAAATAAAGCGCTGCGAACCATGCCGGAAAAAAAAGAAATTCATCCAAGAAAACTCCCGTGCTAAGCCAATTAAGCGGATAGATAGCGAAAAGAAAAGCAATAGGTATTGAGATCGTATAATTCTGAAACAAACTTTGAGCCAAAAAAAACGCGAGAATGATCAAAAAAGAATCCGCGGCGATCTGTACGATTTTAAACAAATTGGGTCGATAGCCAAGTAAACGGTAAAGTCCTCCCATTAAGTAGGGGTATCCCACGGGCCTCCGCACGGACAAACTTCCGTCCTCCTCGGTTGGAATGCCTTGTTTATAAATTTGATAGCTGTAAATCGCCATCCGATCACTTTCATCGCAAGTAAGCGAATTAGCAAAATTATTTTCAAAATAAGTCGGCATTGCAACACACCAAAAAACACGCAAAAAAATGCCCAAAAACAATATCGCACATAAAAAAAGTCGGTAATATCGGGCGATTGGCTGTTTCACAAATTTAGAGACCACCGTAAAATGCGATAAAATGAAGAAAAAACCAATAAAAGAAAAGACGACAAGAAGTCTTTTGGGAAATGGAACCACAAACGCGGAATGAAAGTAACGTATGAAGTCGTCTGGTATATTCATTACAGGTTATATACTATCGAAAATTTATTATTATGGATCATTACTGTCCCATTATAAGTTGAATAGCATCAATTGGTTATCGTTTTCATAGTTGTTAGTTGTTCCTTGAAATGCTGTAAGTGCCTGTAAAATC
>MHFR01000050.1 GCA_001804285.1 Candidatus Danuiimicrobium aquiferis | reverse complement strand
AAATCCACCGGCTTGCTCAGTAACCTTGATGATGAGGCAACGATTCGATGCCCCTTACTTCCTTCGGTTACCTTTTATTATGAGTCAACTGGTTAGTACGCTGTTCGATAAATCCGATGAGGATTTCACCTCCTCACCTTTTCCGCCAAAAAGCGCGGCGGATCCGCTGCGCTTTTTGGCGGAATCCTCTCCCCCTCGAAGGGGGAGAGGGAGGGGTGAGGGGGAATTATCGCTCAAATTTATCGAACGCGATATTAGCTGTATCATCAACTGGCTCGTTGAAACAGATAGCTAACCCGACTTTCTCATCGATTTTGTGAATCGACGAGAAAGTCGCTTTGGGCGCAATGAGTTGCGCTCAAAGTTTTTCGCCCTTTTTGAATCTGGGCGCAAAAGATAAGCCCTGCCCTTGCGCCACTCTCAAACGAAATTTGATTTTTAATGAAAGCTCAAGGACTGGTTTTGACTCCCTTATAAAATTATCTATGGAAAGTCAAACCTGCGTCGCAAAAAAATAACCCCCCCTTGCATTGCAGCTCTTACGAGCGGAATCTCTCATTAGTGATGAGAAATCCGGGCTAAAATCCTTTAGAAAGTGGGCAAATCAATCACGTATTCGTTATTTTAAACGAAACAATTTATGGGTGCTGATCATCCAACGTTTGTTCGTAATCATTAGCCTTTTGGATTACGCCGCGGATCTTCCAGCAACGATTGAATTTCATTTGCTCTCGCACCAAATTCCCGTGCAATTCTGATAAATTCAGGGCATTCTTCATACCGCTCTCCGAGAAGAGCTTCCCTGAGGTACAGAAGTGCCGTCAATTTGACCGGATTTCTAGTCACCCGTCTGATTAACTGGAAACCAGCCGGATTTCTCGTCCTTTCCATGTTTCACCTCCTAAAAATAAAAAAACCATGACTATTTGATTAGCCATGGGTTTTTTTGTAAGATTTTTATTTACAATATCTTATGAACTTTACGAAACCTTCTCACACCTCCTAAAACCCATGCCAGCAGCTCGCGAACAAAGAAAATGATAGCCGCGATAGGCACACCATTTCTTTGCCATAATGGCTGTTACGGGTTTCAAAACTGCATTTTCGCATTCTTTTAAATTAAATGGTTTCATATGTTTCACTTTTGAGGGGATAGTTTACTTGAAACGTCTGATAATTCAAGAAATTTGTCGAAAAAAACTGCCAGATAAGATTAAAATTCTTAAAAAATTGAAGGATTGATCAGCCTTGCCCATTAACGGCGGTAGGTTTGAACCAATTGCTGGACAACGCGCTTACACTGGTTACTTTCGCACGGAAAATAGCTGATTGAAAGCCTGCGGGCAAGGATATCATCCGCAGTTTGGGCCATTTCAACCGTCAGTGAATAGACAATCTGCGCTTTAATAAATGGATTACAATTGCAAAATTTTTCTTTAAGTGAGGGATCTCGCTTTGTGAAGGCAAGGACATCCACATATTTTGAACCATACTTCGAAATTAATGCTTTCGCGGTTTCAAGTTCGATTCCATATTCTTTAGCAACCTGCGCCGGCTCAATTTCCGTCACCGCTTTTCCATAAAGCCGGAATGGCGCGCGCAAAATTCTTCCGGTAGCCTTCTTGACGCAATCTCTTGCAATCTTCCGGTAAGTCGTGTACTTCCCCCCGATCACAAATGTAATGCCGGATTTTGATTGAAAAATAACATGCTTTCGCGAAACATCCGAAGGCCTGCCCCATTTTCGGACGAGCGGCCTCAAACCGGCAAAGGACGTAACGATATCCTGCTTCCTAAATTCACGGTTCGGAAATACTCTTCTGGCGCCCTCAAACAAATATTCAATGTCGGATTCTTCTACGGTCACCTGATCGGGATCCCCTTCGTAATCCGTATCTGTCGTTCCGATCAACGTATTTTTCATCCACGGGATCATGAAAAAAATTCTTTTATCTTTCTGCGTCGGAAGAAGAAGCGCCCGATCCGAAATTCTGCCGCGATAGACCAGATGAATTCCTTTAGTGGTTCGAACTTTATCCGGCACATTGGGGTCATCCAGTTTCAAAAGCCGGTTCGTCCACGGCCCGACAGCACAAATAATTTTCTCGGCCCGGATTTCGAAAAGAGCGTGTTTTATCAAATCATGGCATTTAACTCCGGCTACTTTCCCGTTTTGTTTGATAAAAGAAACAACATCGATATAATTCGCAACGTCAGCACCCACTTCCGCAGCAGCCAGAATATTTTCAAGGCAAAGTCTTGCATCATCCATTTGCGCATCATAATAAAGAACCCCGCCCTCCAAACCCTCATGTTTAATCCCCGGAATCAATCGCACAATTTCATGGACATTCAATTCTTCATGGTGCTGAACAGACAATTTTCCGGCCAGAAAATCGTACAAGAAAACACCCAATCTCATCATCCAAAGCGGCCGGCGGTCCCCCTTGTAAACCGGAATAACAAATGCAAGCGATTTCACAAGAAATGGCGCACTCCGCAACTGAATGTAACGTTCTTTTAAAGACTCCTTGACGAGACCAAACTCCATATTTTCAAGATAACGGATGCCGCCGTGAATGAGTTTTGTGGATTTACTGGAAGTTCCGCTTGCAAAATCGCCTTTATCAATTAATGCGGTTTTGAGCCCGCTTTTTTGGGCAATATGTGCGACAGCCGCGCCATTAATTCCGCCTCCTACGACTAAGAGATCGTAGTGACTTCTTGCCATTCGATTGAGGTCTCTTTGCATATGATTTACCGGTTCTGACTTGCACCTGACAATTGAGTCGTTCCTTAATATCGACACAACCCATGACTTTCTTTGGCCAAGAAATCAATATTACTATTTATTTTTTGAGGGAAATCACCCTGACTTGAATTAATCCTTTTCGGAGATCGCCGATTTGGCGAAATGCAGATTTTGTCAGATCGATACGCCGCCCTAAACGCTTAGCCGGCCCGCGATCATTTACCCGGCACACGACTGATTCCCAAGTTGCGATATTGGTCACTTCGAGAAACGTTCCAAACGGATATTCCCACGACGCACACGTCCATGCAGTATCATCAAAAATTTCTCCATTCGCCGTATGACGGTTAATATGCGGATCCGATTCGCTATACCATGAAGCAGCACCATATTTCACTACCTCGCTGGTAAAAATAGCATCAACTTTTTCGTGAATATCAGGCTTGGCGGAAGGAGCAAGCGGTGATAATTCAATTTCTTGAGACATCGACAATTGAGAGGAAACTAAAAAAATATGCGCGGCCAGAATAAGAGTAATGATTAAAACTTTTTTAATAAACCTTCTCACGAGAAGTCTTCTTCCTTCCCGGCAACCCAACCACCCGAAATGGAATGACGAAAATCGAATTTCAAATACCTAATGACATTATTATTTTCTTATTTGTCATTATTCCATTCGTCATTGTTATTCCGGGCTTGTGGCTTTGCCGCGCAATGGATCGTTTAAATTTCCAAAGCGCGATCCCGTAATTTCAAACGCTCTTACGGAATGTCTCCCGATTTCTCGTCCGCTACACAAAAGCGAACCCGCAAAACTCGCGGAGGATTTGCCCTTCATTTTCAAAGAAACATGCCTGAAGCAGGTTAATGTTGTTCTGCATAAAATCAACGATTACTGATCCTGTCCGAAATCCAGCGCATTCTGAACGGTTTTTATCAACGCTTGCGTCCCATCAGCTTTAGCCACATAGTACACATGATCTTCGTTAATGCTAACCACCTGCTCTTTGGCCTTATTCACACCTGTTAACATGATGATGGGAATATGTTGAGTTCTCACATCTTTACGGATCAAATCATACACCTCAAAGCCATTCAGGCCCGGCATCTTAATATCCGCAATCACCAGATCCGGAACTGCCTGCCTAATAAACCGAACGGCTTCGCGAGAATCCGTGAAAGCTTCCGCAACATATCCGGAATTCGCTAAACGATGCGTCAACACATGAACCAAATCGGCATCGTCATCAATCAGCACTATACGTTCGTATTTCATTTTCAAACCCACCCATTCAAAGGAATTTGTAGTCTCATTTTAAGTTTAGATTCTGAATCATCAAATTACAAGCCGATGGCAGTAAATAAATTGCCTAAAAAAGTGCATCTGTTTAGCGTTCTGAAGTTGACTCTCCGCCCTCACCCCTGCCTTCTCCCTCAGGGAGAGGGCAGGGGTGAGGGGGATTTTCACTGACAAAGCCACTCCGTCTGGAAGTGAAAGAAAACAAAAAAAATGGTGTCAATTTTGGATTTGAAACGTTTTTGCGGTAGAATTTCACGCTATCCGAACTAAACCAGACCTGACTTATTCCTATGAACTGACGCGGTTCAACATGTCGCGGGCATGTTTCTTGGAAATTTCCGTTTCTTCCTTCCCGCTCATCATTTGAGCGAGTTCTTTGACTTTATCTTCCCCATCAATCACCGAATATTCCGTAACCGTTTGGCCGTCATGCACGCGTTTCGACACCTTAAAATGTTTATCAGCAAATGATGCGATTTGAGGAAGATGTGTAATCAAAAGTACCTGGCGTTCATCCGAAATTTCCTTAAGTTTCTTTCCCGTCACGCTTCCGAGGCGGCCGCCAATATTCGCATCAATCTCATCAAAAATAAGCGTTTCGATGGGATCAATATTCATCAAAGCTTTCTTCATGGCAAGCATCACGCGCGACACTTCACCCGCAGAAATGATTTTGTGGAGCGGAAGGAGCGGTTGTCCCAAATTCAGGCTTATCATAAATTCGACACGGTCTTTCCCTGACAACCCAAAGTCAGCTTCATGGACCTGGCATTCAAATCGCACATGGGCAATTTCCAAATCTTTAAGCTCACTTTCAATTACTTTTTTAAGCGCACTTCCGGATTTTTTCCGTTTATCGGTGAGCCGAGACGCAATCTGTTTCATCTTTGGGAAAATTTGACTGACCTTTTGATCGATCTCTTTCGCATAAAAAGCCGTATTTGCCAATTTGTCATATTTTTCTTTTGCCTGTGAAAAAAAATGCTGAATTTCAGAAACACTTCCGCCATATTTGCGTTTCAAATGTTCAATCAAATCCAACCGCTTTTCGATTTCTTCAAGCCGGCCTTGATCAAAGGATAGTCCCTCCTGATAATCACGAATGGTTCGAACAATTTCATTTAGGCCCACCTGGACAGTTTCGTAATCACTTTTTAACGTTTCAAGCGAGGGATCCAACTTGATTAACCCCATCAATTCCCGATGTGCATTTTGCAGCGTTGACGAAGCGGCTGTTTCATCCTCATCAAGGACGGCCAAAAGCCGCGCCGTGTATTCATGAAGTTTTTCGGAATTCGCAAGACGATTGTGTTCTTCCTTCAGCCCCTCTTCTTCGCCGGATTCAAGTTCGACGCGCTCAATTTCATCTATTTGATATTTCAAAAGATCCATTTCGCGCTCTCGCCCGGCTTCAAGGGATACGAGCTCAGCCTTCTGAAACACAAGCGCCTGATATTCATCATACGACGCCCCATATGCTTCTTTGAGCGACTCGAGGCCTTCCCCCGCAAACCGGTCTATCATTTCTACGTGACTTGCGGGATCAAGCAATAGCTGATGATCGTATTGTCCATGGATATCAATCAGTGACGTCCCGATCTCTTTCAACGCGGAAATGTTCACCATCCGCTGATTGACCCAAGCCCGGCTCTTTCCTTCTGCATTTTGCTCCCGCCTTAAAATTAAGAGAGTGTCATTCTTTTCCAAATAAGGCTCCATAAGGTGGCTCCGAAGAAACGTTTCATCTTCGATTTCAAATACCGCTTCGACGAATGCGGATTTATCCTTTAACCTGGCCCGAACCCCGTCCATCCGTTCACCCAGGACAAACCGGATAGCATCAATCAGAATAGATTTCCCGGCACCGGTTTCACCGGTTAGGACATTCATCCGGGGCGAAAATTCGATATTGATCCGATCAATTAAAATGAAGTTTTCGATATGAAGCTCAACTAACATCCGCTCACACCTTTCGACAGGAAATTTGAAAGTAAATGTATTTTACATAAACCTATTTAGAAAATACAGCTGATTTTACAGCTGATTTTATTCAATTCTTATTCACAACCTTCCGTCAGCCCTTTTGCGAGGAATCCACAACGGTTTTATACAACAAATCCGTGCCTTCCCTATAAAACTCAATCGCGCCTGTCTCTGCTATAAATAGAAGCACTGCTTTTGTCACCTTTTTCAAATCCTGCCGAAGGCTTAAAATACCTTCGCGTTGATTCAACACAATGTATTGGGGAGACACCGCCTCTAAAAAGCTCCTTTCTTCTGCAGAAATTCCGTTTGGATGATCCGGAAGAATCAACACCTGACATTTTTGTTTATATATTTCAATCAACGATGAAAAAACTTCCGGAAGAACGGAATTTAAGTAAAGAATTTTTACCGCTCCGTCAAAAATATGAAATACATTCCCTTTCCGCAAGCCTGATTCGATGAATTCGATCCCCTCTGTTTCACCAAATCCCAGTCGTTCCCCCTCTGCCACGGGAAGCTTCTTTATTCTTGGCCCGGATAAAGCATCGATATATTTAATCTTTTTATCCGGTGCCGTATCACGCGGATACCAAATATTTTGAATTCGAAAATACTTAGCCAGCGTTTGCAAACCACCCGAATGTTTTCCATCCACCACTGAAAATAAAATTCCATTAATAATCTGAACCCCTGATGCGCTTAAAAATGGCTGGATGGTCCAATAAGCCTGATCGCCCGGAAAAGAACGCCCTGAATTAATCAAACAATTAGAACGACTCGAAAACTGCACAAATGCTGCATCCGTTTTTCCCACATCAAACACAACAAATCGGAATGTCCTCGGTGAGGAAAATATAAAATACAGGAATGTAATTCCGACAAGCCCCCCGATGAGCCCAAAACGGACCGACCGGTAAACCGGAACAAACCATGAGCTAAACCAAAGGAGCAAAATCGAATAATAGACAATAAAAAACGACCAGTGCGGTACCGGCAAGTAAAAATAGCCGAACGGGACTTGGCTTAAGACATGGACAATCATACATAAGCATTTAAATAATGCTTCCGGAACAAATACAAAAAAGGCGGCAACAGGTTGACTCGTAAGCGCAATCACCATCAGAAAAAGCGTGGTAATAATCGCCGTATTCCCGACCGGAATGACAAACATATTCGCAATAAATCCAATCAATGAAAAAAGATGAAAATACCAAATCAAAACGGGAAAAATCGCTATCATCACCGCAAGAGACGCTTGAATGGTTGATCTTATTTCATATCGGACTCTTGCCAAAAAATCGATATTATTCTTTATTTGAGGCGGATTTCCTAAAAAAATATCAATTTTCGGAAAAATGAAAACCAGGGCGGCAACCGAAATAAATGAAAGCTGGAAAGACACATCAAATAGACTCGCGGGATCCCACACCAAAAGCAAAAGAAATGAAAAAAAGAATGCCTGGCCTAAGTTGCGTTCATGGCCGAGAAGAAAACCGGCTAAAACCATAACACCCATAATCCCGGACCTGAGCACGGGAATTGCCGCTCCAGCCATGACACAGTAAAGAAGAATGAGCCCCATGGTTAGGAATAAATTCAATTTTCTGGGAATTCGAAAAAAGCGCCCCAAGAGATAAAAAAAACCTCCTAACAACGAAATGTGTAGCCCGCTGATCGAAAGAAAGTGTGCCGTTCCGGTTTTAATGAATTCGTCAGTTATATGACGCGGAATGTTTTTCCGGAATCCTAAAAGCAGGCCGGCCGCAAGATCCGAATACGGTTTTTCAAGCAATCGATCCAATTGCTTTTTTGCATTCACCCGAAGCTTGTGAATTGTTAAAAGCCAGGAAACACCCGGCTCTTTTATTTGTTTTAGAACTGAATATTGTCCAATACCTTGAAAAATCCGGTAAATTCCTCGCTTTGCTAAATACCCGGAATAATCAAATGCGTGAAAATTGGTACTTCGCTTTGGTTTCTCGAGCATTCCACGCAACCTGACTCGCTCACCAAAACCAATCTCTCGCCTGGGATTGAATAAAACCACTCGAATATTTCCGCTTGCACGATGAATCTCGCCCTGTTCATAAAAACTATCAAGTTTCAAAACAAATGAAACCGTTTCTTTTTTCCCACGGGTAACAATTTCAGGGTCATCGACGACAACACCCTCAATCGTTGTTTTCCCTTCAAAATGCGTCCGTACAACGTGCGAATTTGAAACATTTCGGCTGTCTATACCAAAAAGCATCCCCAGACTAAAAAAAAGAAGAACTCTGAAAATAATATTCCCCCGAAATCGCGTTAGGATATAAATCATAAATAAAAATGCGACGGCAAATGAAATCAATTCAAAAGAAACTTCAATTTTGTACGCAAACGCAATTCCTGTACAAAACGCAAGTGATAAATAAATGAGCGGAGGAACTGACAACAAGCGTTTTCTGTTATCTTTTATTATTTGAGAATTTTGGATTTTCATAAGTTCGTGTGACACAAATCCGTGCATTGGAATCAGTATTTTTTCTCAGGTAAGACGCAGTCGCTAAAAGAAAAAATACTAATGCCAAAACTAAAATAATTTTATTCTGATAATTAATCGTTTTTTTATCCATCGTGAGACTCTGCCCTGACAGCTTTCCTGCACGAGAAAAGTGCCGAACAACTGTTATAGAGATCCTGCGCGGGAGGAAAGGATTACATATTCAGCGGGAGAAAGGAATGGATTGAATAGCGTAATTTAAGGCTATGAAAGCTTCAGCGTCAATTTCCCTTTTTGTGTTGAAAGCAAAACTTCGTTTTCGTTAATGGAATCTACAACCGCACCGTCAACCATATCGTTCACCTTGACGATCGAGTTATTTACAATGGCAAACCAACCACCGTCTAATAAATTGGTAATTCCTGTCAATTGATAGGGCGCCTTAGGCACCTTCACAGCGGCCCCTTGGGCAGATTGCGGATGTGTGACACTTCTCAGCGGATTCATGTCACTTAGAAAATCACGGCTTGCAGCGGGCCAACGGAAAAGCGAGATTAAAACAATACAAGACAATATAATCACGGCCCATGTTACAAAAACTTCCCAGTTTTCAAGAGCCGGTAAACGAATCGCTGCAAGACTCGATGAAATTTGAAAGCCTGTTCCTTCTTTCATTTCACCAGAAGTTCCATTTACATCGCTTTCAGCCAACACACTCACCTTTTCTCGTTTATGATTTTTTGCCTGTTTCAAAGCTTCCGAAATAATACTCATAATCAATGGTCTCCTTTCAAAATACTAACTCAAATCTCTTATTCAGCACATGACGCCTTCGGCTTCAACCGCCACATTTTCAACAACCTTATCGTCAATGGTTAATAATTTTTTCGAAAAAGCCCCCAACATCGCCCAATCGCACAATTTATTGATCATCCGGGGAATCCCTCGCGATTGATCATAAATCAAATCAATTGCCTCTTTGGTGAAAATGAAATTCGCCCGTTCATCCATCCCGGCAACATGCAACCGGTGCAGAATGTATTCTTCCACCTCCTGGCGGTCGAGAGCGGTTAAATGAAACCGAACATGAACCCGCTGCCGAAGCTGGGCCAGCGAAGGTTGATTCAACGTATCTCTCAACTCGGGCTGACCGACTAACACAATTTGCAATAACTTATCGGTATTCGTCTCAAGATTTGAAAGCAAACGAATTTGCTCAAGCGCTTTGAGCGTCAAATCCTGTGCTTCATCGATAATTAAAACACTGTTATACCCGCGATTAAATTGCTCCAGCAAATAACGATTCAGCGCGTCAAAACAATCCTTTTTGTTTTGCGCCTTCACCGGAATTCCGAAATCTTCCGTAATCGTTCGCAAAAGTAGAAGCTCCGACAGACACGGATTGAGAATAAGCGCCGACTGCACCCGGGTTTCTTTTAATTTCTCTAAAACTGCTCGGCAAAGCGTTGTCTTTCCCGCACCGATATCACCCGTAATCTGGATGAAGCCCTTTCTGGACTCAATCCCATACACAAGCGCCGAAAATGCATCCATATGTTTCCGGCTGAAGAAAATAAATTTTGGATCCGGCGTTACATTAAATGGAGTCTCTTTCAACCCAAAATATTCATTGTACATAATAGCATCCGTTTGTAAGTGGTCTATTATACCTTACGGCACTCCTCTTGCAAAACCTTATCCAAAGCAAGATCAAGACAAACTCACTTCGAAAACGCTCCCATCCTTGGCTGACAAATCGACGCTAAATGACGCTTTATGCTGATGAAGCGGATAGCGATGAGACGTATTCGTCAAAAGGTTCCGGACACGAAAATGCTCGAAAACCTTATTCGGAATATTAAAATGAATAATCGCACTCTTATCCTCGCGACCATTATTGACAGCCACAACATAATATTTTCTTCCGCTATTAAAAATGGCGGTTTTCACATCTTTCGTGGAGGAATTCACATAAATGGGAACATGAAAAAAACGAAGGATTTCAAGCAATAGTTCTTTAGTCGGTTCAACCCCCAGATGAAGAATTTTCCCTTTCCCTACCGTTTTCAAATACCCAATTGTGTGATTGCCGTAATTCCCGAAATTGGATTGAATCGGCTGACCGGAAACATTTTGAAAGCTGTAAATCAAACTGGTTAACTTGACCTCAACCCCCTTTCGAAGAGAAATCGAAAGCGGCCGCCGGAATTCAAAAAGTACGCGGTCTGGATCATGGAATCCAATCACATCACAAGGACGGAATTCGTCATCCTTCCGGGGATAATCCTGAAACGCAACTAAAACTCCTCCGCTCTTGACGTATGCTTTTAGATTTTCGTGTGCTTTTCGGCTCAGCCACTGATTTCCGGAATAGAAAATAATTTTCTTATTGAGCACCGAACGGCGAGGATCAAACACTTCATAATCGATATCAGATCCATAAAGTGTCGACAAAATCCGGTCCCCCGCAAGTTGGGTTCTTGCTGCATATTGCAAAGGATTGCAAGTAACCCCGATATCTGTTTTTTTCACCAAATTATAAGGTTTCATTTCATAAAAAAGATGAACAAGGCTTTTAAACACATCAAAAAGTTCCGTCCGCTTTCGCCCCCATTCATTGATCGGAGACATATACCAATTATCCCGATTGACGAGCATATACCAATTCCATCCCTTAATCCCGCCGAGAAGAGCACTTAACGCAATCAGACGGTAATGATTCGGCGTCAGAGCTCCTGATTCATAGTGACGGTTATGCCAAATACCGGATGAGAATTCCGCAATATACGAGACAGTGGAAATCGTGTTAAGAAAACGTATTTTATCGATAAATTTCCGTTGCTCGTGCTCGTCCTCGGACAGTTCGTTTGACGGATACAAATCAATTCCAACCATGTCGCACGTGCTTTGCAATTGCTCCCAATCATGCGCATAAAAGAAAGGATATAAATTTAAATAAATCGGAACATCAATTCCAATTTTCCGATAAGCTTCCACATTCCAGCGCGCGACTTTAAGAGAATAGTCATATTTGAATTCAAAATAATCGAGATTGCGCCGGAGCTCCGGATCTCCCTTGAGTGGAAGGCCGTGTTCTCCCTGCATCATACAAGCAATAAAAGGCCCGGCGTGATCAAAACTTTGATATTCTGCCTGCCATGCACGGTTCAGCTCGTAAATGTCACCTTTGTATTTTTTTGAAAGAAATTCCTGAAAAAGTCCCGGTTTATCACACAAGCCATATTGATGACCAAAAACATCCGGCCAAGGATCAATTTCATTATCCGCCTGCAAAAGAATGATGTGCCCGGATTTTCGGGACGCAAGAAATGGTTTAATGATATCCGTTACTTTTTTAATATAAACTTCCGCAAATTTTAGAAATTTTGAGTGGAGCCGGTGATATTTATAGGCATAAGTCGGGACTCCTTCATTCGGCCATTCACTGTAAATATACGGTCCGGGACGAATAATCACCCAGAAACCTTCACTCTTTGTAAGCTCCAGAAATCCTTTTAGGTTTCTTGTCGGATCCGTCTTGCCCGTAAAATCAAAACGGCCTCGTTTGGGCTCGTGATAATCCCACGGAACATACGTGGAAATAATGCGGATTCCCATATTCCGGACTTCGGCCAGAATGGTTTTCCAATAGCTTGGATTTAAACGCCAATAGTGAACTTCCCCGCTAATGAGAGGAATTTTGGTGTTATTGACAAAAACCTGATTTGTTCGGATTTTAACTTTCCGCTGCTTCATATAATGATATTTACCAATCTGTCAGGGACTACCACAATTTTCTTAGGCGTTTTCCCATCAAACCATTTCTTTATATTTTCGTCGGATAATGCCTTTTCCTTCAGCACATTTTCAGATAAACCTTTCGGCACAACCAAACGTGCCCGGATTTTTCCGTTTACCTGAACCACAATTTCAACTTCTGTTTCGATCACATATTTTTCATCATACACAGGCCATTTTTCGTAAGCCAATGTTTCTTTGTGACCTAATTTTTGCCACAATTCTTCTGCGAAATGCGGCGCAAAAGGTGACAACAAAAGCACAAATTGTTCCATAACCAATTTTGTGATTTTCTCAAGCTTTGCAATTTCATTCGAAAAAATCATCATAGCCGAAATCGCCGTGTGAAATTTGAGTTGTTCAATATCTTCCGTCACCTTCTTGATCGCCGCATGTAGAATACGGAGTTCCTCAGGCCGCGGCTGGGAATCAACAATTGTAGAAACAAGATTCCCGTCTTCGGAAACAAAAAGCCTCCAGATCCGGTTCAGAAAACGGAACATTCCGTGCAATCCTTGTGTCGACCATGGCTTTGACATTTCGAGCGGCCCCATAAACATTTCATAAATTCGAAGGCTATCGGCGCCATATTCGCTCACAATTTCATCCGGATTAACCACATTCCCGCGCGATTTCGACATTTTTTGATTGTCCTCACCAAGAATCATTCCCTGGTTGACCAACCGTTTAAAGGGCTCTTTCGTGGAAACAACGCCACAATCGTAAAGCACTTTGTGCCAAAACCTCGAATAAAGCAAATGGAGCACCGCGTGTTCCGCGCCGCCGACATACAAATCTACATTCATCCAATATTTTTCTTTTTTCGGATCGATGGGCTGTTGTTTATTTTGAGGATCAATATAACGCAAATAATACCAACAGGAACCCGCCCACTGCGGCATGGTATTAGACTCTCTTCGCGCCGGTTTTCCAGTATCCGGATCTTTGATCTCAATCCATTCTTTCACGACACTTAACGGACTTTCCGCTGTCCCTGTCGGCTCGTAAGAATCAACTTGAGGAAGCGTAACCGGAAGATCCGATTCTTTTAGCGGTTTTGCCTTGCCATCCACATGAATCACCGGAAACGGCTCACCCCAATAGCGCTGGCGGCTGAACAACCAATCGCGTAAACGGTAATTAACTGTCTTTTCCCCTATTTTTTTTTCTTCAAGCCATTTCGTGATTTTCTTAATAGCATCATCACTTTTCATGCCATCAATGGAAAATGAATTGTCCGGTGTCGTGGAATGGACGCAGATCCCGATTCCGGTGAATGCAGATTTTGGTATTAGTGTAGGGGCAGACCCATGTGTCTGCCCTTCATCATTCGGGCGGACACATGGGTCCGCCCCTACATTCGGATTTTGAACCACCTCCACAACCGGCAACTTATACTTTTTTGCAAATTCATAATCCCGGTCATCATGTGCGGGAACTGCCATGATTGCACCGGTCCCATAACTCATGAGCACATAATCGGCAATCCAGATCGGGATTTTCTGATTATTCACAGGATTGATCGCATACGCCCCAGTGAAAACACCGGTTTTTTCTTTCGCAAGCTCTGTACGCTGCAGGTCACTCTTCCTTGCAGCTTTTTCCTGATACTCCTCAACCTCCTTTTTTTGTGCATCAGTCACTATTTGAGCCACAAGAGGATGTTCGGGAGACAAAACAGCATAGGTCGCTCCAAAAAGCGTATCTGGCCTTGTCGTAAAAACAGTAAAATAATCACGGTCATATTCAAGCACATAATCTTTATCTTTGTAAGCATCAGGATTCTTGGGAGCCGCTAACTTAAAATCAACAAGTGCCCCTTCGCTGCGCCCAATCCAATTGCGTTGCATTTCCTTGATCGGTTCGGGCCAATCTAATCCTTCCAAATCCTCAAGCAGCCGGTCCGCATAACGCGTAATCCTAAGCATCCATTGGCGCATCGGCTTCCGGATCACCGGATGCCCGCCGCGTTCCGATTTCCCGTCGATCACTTCTTCGTTCGCAAGAACCGTCCCCAAAGCAGGACACCAATTCACCGGTGCCTCATGTTCATAAGCAAGCCCTTTTTCGTAAAGCTTGAGGAAAATCCATTGTGTCCATCGGTAATATTCGGGATCTGTCGTGTTCACTTCTCTATCCCAATCATAACTAAAACCCATGGCTTGAATTTGTCTCTTGAAATTAGCGACATTTTTTCTGGTCACAACTTCAGGATGCGTCTTGGTTTCAATGGCATACTGCTCCGCAGGAAGACCAAAGGCATCCCAACCCATGGGATGAAGAACATTGAAACCTTTCATGCGTTTATAGCGAGAAATGATATCTGTCGCGGTATATCCTTCTAAATGCCCGACATGCAGGCCAGATCCGGACGGATACGGAAACATATCTAAAACATAAAATTTGGGTTTCTCGCTCCGCGGTTCTCCCGGATCGGAAGATTTAAAGGTGGCGTGATCTAACCAATGCTTTTGCCACTTCGGTTCTATGTCTATAAAAGGATAAGAATTTTCTTTCGCCATAGGGGATAATTTTATCATAAGACTACAAAATCAACAATACACTTGGAAGGTCACTTGGCGGGTCGAGTTGACTCACATTAAAGGTATTATGTTGAGTATTGTATTATGTGAAGTAGATTGAAGAAACCCTTATTTTTCAAGCCCTCCGAAAGAAT
>MHFR01000049.1 GCA_001804285.1 Candidatus Danuiimicrobium aquiferis | reverse complement strand
TTGTTCGTCTGATATTCCACGTGCGCTACCGCTATCGTAATGCCACGCTCTTTTTCTTCAGGCGCATTATCAATCGAATCAAACGCACGCGCTTCTGCCATCCCTTTCTTCGCTAATACCATCGTAATCGCGCTCGTAAGCGTTGTCTTTCCATGGTCAACGTGCCCAATCGTTCCCACATTCACATGCGGCTTTGTACGTTCAAATTTTTCTTTGGCCATAACTTTTTTCCTTTCTCAAAATTTATCCCGAAATCCCAAAAGGATGAGCAGGATATGATATAGAAATTTTAGAAAAAATCAACTATTCCCTTCAATTATTCCTTTGGCAATTAGCTGCGGAACTTCTTTATAACTGTGGAACTCCATTGGTGAAGGAGTTGCTCTTCCTTGAGAGAGAGAACGTATCGAACCGGCAAAGCCAAACATCCCGGCTAACGGCGCGAGCGCTTTCACATACTTCACATTTCCACGGTCACCCATTTCCTGAATCACGCATCGTCGTGAATTCAACTCGCCAATAATCGAACCCATATACTCCTCGGGAACAATGACTTCAATGGTCATAATGGGTTCAAGCAAAACTAATTTTGCGCGTTTCGAAGCATCTTTAAATGCCATCGAACCCGCAATTTTAAATGCAATTTCTGAAGAATCTACGTCGTGATACGACCCGTCATATAGGGTCACCTGTACATCCACGACCGGATATCCGGCCAAAACCCCGCCTTGAGCAGCTTCCCGGATTCCATCTTCGATCGGAGAGATATATTCACGTGGGATGACACCCCCGACAATTTTATTCACAAATTCAACCCCTTTACCGCGCTCAAGCGGCTCAATTTCAAGCACGCAATGCCCATATTGACCGCGACCGCCGGTTTGACGGATATATTTCCCTTCTGCTTTCGCTTTGCCGTTAATCGTTTCCTTATAGGCCACTTGGGGTTTCCCGGTATTCGTTGAAACACCATACTCGCGAAACATTCGATCAACAACCACTTCCAAGTGAAGCTCTCCCATCCCGGAAATAATCGTTTGTCCTGTTTCTTCATTGCTTCGAATTCGAAATGTCGGATCTTCCGCAGACATTCTTTGTAGCGCCATCGACAATTTATCGCGATCGGCTTTCGTTTTCGGTTCAATCGCAAGCGACATGACAGGTTCCGGAATAAAAATAGACTCGAGTTGAATCGGATGTTTTTCATCACAAAGCGTATCGCCGGTTTTCACATTTTTCAGCCCGACGACCGCAACGATATTACCGCATCCGGCCGATTCAATTTCTTCGCGTTTATTGGCATGCATTAAAACCAGCCGCCCAACGCGGTCTTTTGAATCACTGTTCACATTGTAAATATAAGAACCCGAATCAATCCGCCCCGAATAAATTCGAATATAGGACAAATTTCCGCCGCCCGCGAAACGATCGGCGGCCAATTTAAAAACCAAAGCTGCGAAAGGTTCGCTTTCGCTCGGATGGCATTCCATTGCTTCATCGGTACGCGGCTTATGCCCTTTGATTGCCGGGACATCTTTGGGTGACGGCAAATAATCCACAACGGCATCAAGCAGCTGTTGAATCCCTTTGTTTTTATAGGAGGCGCCACACATCACAGGCGTAATTTGAATTGAAATAGTTGCTTTCCGGATACCAGCCATCAATTCCTCAGTCGAAACAGGCTGGCCTTCGATATACTTACTCATCACATGGTCATCGTGTTCCGCCACTTTTTCGATAAGAAAATCACGCGCTTTTTTAGCAGCTTCTTGATCCTCGGCGGGGATATCAATTGTTTCGAATTCCGCACCGAGCGTTTCGTCATGAAAAACATAGGCTTTCATGAGCACCAAATCAATCACGCCTTTGAATGTCTCTTCCTTGCCCAGTGGAATCTGTAGAGGGACTGCATTTGCGCCCAAACGGTCACGCATTTGCGCAACGCATGATTCAAACGCCGAACCGATACGGTCCATTTTATTGACAAATGCTATTCGTGGCACATGATAACGATCGGCCTGACGCCAAACCGTTTCAGACTGCGGCTCAACACCTTCGACCGCACCAAATAGTGCCACGCAACCGTCAAGAACACGCAATGAACGTTCGACCTCAATCGTAAAATCCACATGTCCCGGTGTATCAATAATATTAATCCGGCAATCGCGCCAGAAACAGGTTGTCGCGGCAGACGTAATCGTAATTCCGCGCTCCTGCTCCTGCTCCATCCAGTCCATGACGGCAGTTCCTTCATGCACCTCGCCGATTTTATGAGTCTTTCCGGTATAGTATAGAATTCTTTCGGTCGTGGTGGTTTTCCCGGCATCAATGTGAGCCGCAATTCCGATATTTCTAAGTTTCTCTACTGGATATCTCACTTCAGCCATTTTTTATTACCACCTATAATGGGCAAATGCCCTGTTACTTTCTGCCATTTTATGGCTATCTTCCCGTTTCTTCATCACGGAACCGGTTTTATTATATGCATCTAAAATTTCCTGAGAAAGTTTTTGATCCATCGGAGATCCGCGCCTGCCGCGGGCAAAATCGCGAATCCACCGGATAGCCAATGTCGCACCACGATCGGGACGGACACTGACAGGGACTTGATAGGTCGCACCGCCAACCCGCCGTGATTTTGTTTCAAGGAGCGGCCGGGCATTTTCAAGGGCCTGTTTAAACACATCAAGAGGATCCTTTTGTGTTTTCTCCTTAATATGATCCAACGCTTGATAAACCAGACGTTCTGCAGTTGATTTTTTTCCGCACACCATCAAGATATTAACCATCTTTGCAATTAACAAATTATTATATTTTGGGTCGGGTAATATTTCCCGTTTCGGAGCTCGTCGCCTTCTCATTTTTTAGCCCCTTCCTCTTTTGGAGTTTTTGCGCCATATTTCGATCGGGAACGATGACGGCTTGATACGCCGCTTGTATCTAATTTCCCTCTCACGATGTGATAACGGACACCCGGAAGATCTTTCACGCGGCCACCTCTCACCAACACGATTGAGTGCTCCTGTAAATTATGTCCTTCTCCAGGAATATAGGCTGTAACTTCCTGTCCATTGGTCAACCGAACTCTTGCAACTTTTCGCAGTGCCGAGTTTGGTTTTTTAGGAGTTTGTGTTCTGACCACCAAACAAACACCTTTGCGAAACGGCGCATTGTCAAGCGCGGGCGATTTCGACCGGTTCTTAAATTTATTCCGCCCAAACCTAATTAATTGATTAATCGTTGGCATTATCCCTCCGCATCCTCACTATGTTTTTTCTTTTTCTTATCATCACCTGATTCATCTTTTTCCTCTTTCGCCTGACCTTCAGCCGTTTGAGAAACACCAGCTCCCACCAAATCAAACGTATGATATGCTGGGAACCCCGTTCCGGCCGGAATGAGATGTCCCATAATCACATTTTCTTTGAGGCCAAGGAGCATATCTTTTTTGCCGCTCGTCGCAGCATCCGTCAATACCCTGGTCGTTTCTTGGAAACTTGCAGCCGAAATAAAACTTTCAGTACTCAGCGACGCTTTTGTAATTCCGAGCAAAATCGGAACCGCTTTGGCCGGTTGTTTCCCTTTCTTCACAAGCTTTTCATTTTCTTCACGGAATTTCACACGATCGATCTGCGCTCCGACAAGAAAATCTGCATCGCCCGGGTCTTCGATTTTAACTTTTTTAAGCATTTGGCGAACAATAACCTCAACGTGTTTATCGTTAATTTTCACACCTTGCAGGCGATAAACTTCCTGAACCCCGTTGACTAAGTATTCCTGCAATCTCCGTTCACCGCTCACACGCAAAATATCCTGCGGGACTACCGGTCCGTCAACCAATTGCTGACCCGCCACCACTCGATCGCCCTTGTAAACGTTCAAATGTTTTCCGTGCGGAATAAGATAGGACTTCGTCATTCCGGTCGGGCTTTTAACAATAATTTTTCTCTGGCCCTTAACCACTTCTCCGAACTCGATAATTCCATCGATTTCAGAAATGATGGCCGGATTCTTAGGCTTTCGAGCTTCAAACAATTCTGCCACACGCGGAAGACCGCCGGTAATATCGCGTGTTTTCGCTATCTTACGCGGCGTCTTTGCAATCAGCGAACCACTCGTTACTTCCTGTCCTTCTTTCACAACGATATGTGCTGCCGTCGGAATCGGATAGAATGCCAATACTTCTCCGGAAGGTCCCTCTATAACAAGCTGCGGATGCAAATCTTCTTTGTGTTCAATAATCACGCGCTCAATCAAACCCGTTGTCGCATCCATTTCCTCATTCATTGTGACACCGGCCTTAATATCCTCATATCGCACTTTACCGCTTACTTCCGTAAAAATCGGAACCATATAGGCATCCCATTTCACGAAAATTTCATTCTTTTTCACCTCGGCGCCTTCTTTGTAGTGAATATATGCGCCCGATGGAATCGTATATTTTTCAAGCTCACGTCCGGTCGCATCATGAAGCGTAATTTGTCCATTACGGTTAAGGACAATAATTTCGCCCGTTTTAGAGACGACGGTTTTCAAGTTGTGATATTGAATCGTCCCGGCATTTCGCGCACGGTAGTATGATTGTTCGACAACACGGGACGCCGTACCACCGATGTGAAATGTTCTCATCGTCAGCTGCGTTCCGGGTTCACCGATCGACTGAGCAGCGATCACTCCGGCTGCTGTACCAAGCTCAACCATTCGATTGATTCCGAGATCTCGCCCGTAACATTTTGCGCAGACACCCTTCAGTGATTCACACGTGAGGACTGAACGAACGCGTATTTTCTCAATCCCAACTTCTTCCAAACGCTCAGCAATATCTTCCGTGATTTCCTGGCCCGCCTTTACAATCAGCTGATCGGTCACAATATCAACAGCGCTATCGCATGCGACACGGCCAATAATCCGGTCTTTGAGACTCACAATTTCTTCTTCGCCCTCGAAAACAGGCTCGATAAAAATTCCATTCAACGTTCCGCAATCTTCTTCCATAATGATGACATCTTGAGCCACATCGACAAGCCGACGCGTCAAATAACCCGAATCAGCTGTTTTCAGCGCCGTATCAGCCAATCCTTTACGCGCACCGTGTGTTGAAATAAAATACTCGAGCACTGTCAATCCTTCGCGGAAATTCGCGGTAATCGGATTTTCAATAATTTCGCCCGAGGGTTTTGCCATCAATCCGCGCATACCGGCAAGCTGACGGATCTGAAGTTTTGAACCTCTTGCACCCGAATCCGCCATCATAAAAATAGGGTTAAACGTGTGAAATTCTTCAAACATCTTGTCGGAAACCTGGTCTGTGGTATGCGTCCAAATATCGATGACTTTGTTGTGCCGCTCACCGTCGGTAATCAATCCGTTTTTATATTGATTTTCAATCACTTCCACTTCCTTAAAAGCGCTTCCGAGCATCTTCCCTTTACTATCAGGAACGCAAATATCATCAATACCGATCGAAATCCCGGCCTGTGTCGCCTCTTCAAAGCCAAGTTCTTTTAACCGATCAAGCAACTCGATGGTTTGATTGTGGCCAAATACGCGGTAACACTCTGAAATCACTTTGGCAAGACGTGCTTTCTGAAGGTTTTCATTTACAAATGTAAAACCCTTAGGAAGAATCTGGTTCAGCAAAATCCTTCCCATCGTCGTATCGATAATCTGACCGTTTTCAAGGCGCAATTTGCAGCGGGCGTGTTTTTCAATCTGATCATCAAGGAATGCCGTCATTGCCTCATCCGCATCCGAAAACATCAACCCTTCACCCTTCGCACCCTCTTTCATTTTTGTAAGATAATAAATCCCGAGCACGATATCCTGGGACGGAGTGGTAATCGGAAAACCGTTGGCTGGTGAAAAAATATTATTCGCTGAAAGCATCAGCACTCGCGCCTCCATTTGCGCTTCCATCGAAAGTGGGACGTGGACGGCCATTTGGTCGCCGTCAAAGTCTGCATTAAACGCAGCGCACACAAGCGGATGGATTCGAATTGCTTTCCCTTCAATCAAAACGGGTTCAAACGCTTGAACGCCCAAACGGTGAAGCGTTGGCGCGCGGTTGAGGAGAATCGGATGATCGCAAATCACTTCCTCTAAAATATCCCAAACTTCCGGCTTTACACGTTCAACCATTTTCTTGGCAGACTTAATCGTATGAACATGTCCCCGCTCTTTCAATTTGCGAATGATAAATGGTTCAAAAAGTTCAAGCGCCATTTTTTTGGGAAGACCACACTGATGCAGTTTCAGCTCGGGACCAATCACAATGACTGAACGACCGGAATAATCAACACGCTTTCCAAGAAGATTTTGGCGAAACCGGCCTTGTTTCCCTTTTAACATATCACTCAATGATTTGAGCGGCCGATTCCCGGCACCAAGCACTGGGCGGCCATGGCGGCCGTTATCAAAAAGTGCATCAACCGCCTCCTGAAGCATTCGTTTTTCATTCCGGATGATGACGTCCGGAGCTTTTAACTCAAGCAATTTTCGAAGACGATTATTCCGGTTGATCACACGGCGATACAAATCGTTAAGGTCGCTCGTCGCAAACCGTCCGCCATCCAACGCAACCAACGGACGTAAATCAGGCGGGATCACCGGGACACAATCCATAATCATCCATTCCGGCTTATTTCCGGATTGCTGGAATGCATCGACAATTTTTAAAATTTTAATACCACGAGCACGAGTTTGCTTTGATTTCGATGTCTTCACTTGCCGTTGATATTTTTGTATCATCTTATCAAGTTCAAGCGTGCTTAAAAGATCACGAACGGCTTCGGCACCCATTTTTGCAATAAAATTTCCCGCGCCATATTGCTCCTGCGCCTTCTGATATTCTTCTTCATTGAGAAGCTGCCGAGGCTTGAGCGGTGTTTCTTTGGGATCAATCACAATATATTCTTCGTAATACAACACTTTTTCAAGTGCGCGCGCTGTTAAATCAAGGAGGTTTCCAATTCGGGAAGGCATCGTTTTAAAAAACCATATATGAGAAACCGGCGTTACCAGATTGATGTGCCCCATCCGCTCACGTCGGACTTTGGATTGCGTTACTTCAACACCGCAACGATCGCAAATAGTGCCTTTATACTTAATTCTTTTATACTTACCGCAGCTACATTCCCAATCACGGGTGGGTCCAAAAATCTTTTCGCAGAATAAACCGTCCTTTTCAGGCTTCAGCGTCCGGTAATTAATCGTTTCCGGTTTTCTGACTTCACCCCGAGACCATGAACGAATGACATCTGGTGACGCAATTTTAATCGCAACCGAATCGAACGTATTAATTTCACTGTAATTGACATGATCCATGTCTGTATACCCCTTTGACAGATTTAAAATCTGCTTATATTATTCCCAATTCCGCTTTTGCTTTTTCTTTGCGATCTTCTTTTTTTGAAAGGCTGATTTCCGCGAGCGGTATTGATCTAACCTTCTTTTCAGTAATCACATCTAAACCTAAACTTTGCAATTCTTTCACTAACACGTTAAAGGATTCCGGCGTTCCCGAATGAAGCGCTGGTTCCCCTTTGACAATCGCTTCATAAACTCGCGTACGCCCGACGACATCGTCACTTTTAACCGTTAATAATTCCTGCAAGGTAAATGCCGCGCCATAAGCTTCAAGCGCCCACACTTCCATTTCTCCGAACCTCTGACCGCCGAACTGCGCCTTTCCGCCGAGCGGCTGTTGCGTAACAAGCGAGTATGGCCCAATCGCGCGCGCGTGGATCTTATCATCCACTAAATGCGCCAATTTCATCATGTAAATATAACCGACTGTGATTTTATTATCGAACGACTTCCCGGTCCTGCCGTCACGCAAAGTCGTTTTCCCATCCTCGGGAAGCCCAGCCTTCTTAAGCATTTCTTTAATTTCACCTTCCGTTGAACCGCTGAACACCGGCGTTTCGAAATGAAGTCCAAGCACTTTCCCGGCCCAACCTAAGTGAGTTTCCAAAATCTGGCCGACATTCATACGGGAGGGAACGCCAAGCGGATTGAGCACAATTTCTACCGGCGTACCATCGGAAAGAAAAGGCATATCTTCTTGGGGAAGAATCTTAGCGATAACACCTTTGTTTCCGTGGCGCCCCGCCATTTTATCCCCGACAGAAATTTTCCGTTTAGAGCACACATAAGCAACGACTTTTTTAATCACACCCGGCGGAAGTTCATCCCCTTTTTTAACCCGGTCAATTTCGCGGGCGCGCTCTTCCACTAACTCATCAATTTCATCGCTCCACACGCGGGCAATTTTCCGGGTGCTTTCTTCAAGTTCCGGTTCGTCATCGATTCGAATAGACTCCCAATCGCAGCGCTCTAATTTTTTCAGATCTTTCTTCTCAACGACGCGCCCCGCACGAATCAACACTTCACCGAGCACATCATCCACCAAATCCTCAGAAAGTTTCTTCCCGAGAAGCATTGTCGAAATTTTGCTAAAACGCTCTGCGCGAAGAACATCGATACGGGTTTGATACTGTTCCTTAATATGTTCGATTTCTTTTAATTCATCGCGTTTTTCTTCGCGCGTCTTGGCTTTCAATTCTTTGCGCTGAAAAACTTTGACATCCACCACAATCCCTTCGATTCCCGGTGGAACATAAAGCGATGCATCACGGACATCTCCGGCTTTTTCGCCAAAAATCGCCCGGAGCAATTTTTCTTCCGGTGAAAGTTCCGTCTCGGATTTCGGCGTAATCTTTCCGACCAAAATATCTCCCGGTTTTACTTCCGCACCAATCCGGACAATTCCTTCCGCATCCAAATCCTTAAGGGACTCTTCGCTCACATTCGGAATATCACGCGTAATTTCTTCATTCCCAAGCTTTGTATCACGCGCTTCGATTTCAAACTCCTCGATATGAAGCGATGTATACCCGTCTTCCATTAATAACTTTTCGCTCACGATAATTGCGTCTTCAAAGTTGTATCCGCACCACGGTAAAAATGCAACCAAAACATTTTTCCCTAACGCCAAATCCCCTCGCTCAGTTCCTGCTCCGTCCGCAATCACATCACCGCGCTTGACCTTATCACCAACATTAACGAGCGGCCGCTGATTCACGCAGGTTCCGGCATTCGAGCGTTCGAATTTCTTTAATTTATAAACCAAGTCATCAACCACAACTTCATGCGATGAGACTGCCTTCACCGTGCCGCGCGTCTTTGAAACCAGCGTTGATCCTGAATCAAGAGCCGTTTTCCGTTCCATTCCGGTCCCGACAATCGGCGCATCTGTCACGAGCAACGGAACTGCTTGGCGTTGCATGTTTGAACCCATCAATGCGCGGTTCGCATCGTCATGTTCCAAAAATGGGATCAAGGCTGCCGCAATGCTTACAAGCTGTCGCGGAGAAACGTCCATATAATCAACATCTTTCGGATCTTTCATCGGAAAATCCCCGCGGAAACGGGTTGATACTTGCTCATCCAAAAAATGTCCATGTTTATCGACTTTATTATTCGCCTGCGCAATCACATACTTATCTTCTTGATCAGCAGTTAAATATTCGATTTTATCGGTGGCACGGCCATTCACAACCTTGCGATATGGACTTTCCAGAAATCCGACATCATTAACCTGAGCAAATGTGCTCAGAGAAGCAATCAATCCGATATTCGGACCTTCCGGCGTTTCAATCGGACAAACACGTCCATAGTGCGACGGATGAACGTCTCGGACTTCAAACCCAGCTCGTTCGCGGGAAAGACCTCCGGGTCCTAACGCTGAAAGCCGCCGTTTGTGCGTCAATTCCGACAACGGATTGGTTTGATCCATGAATTGCGACAATTGGCTGCGTCCAAAAAAATCTTTAATCGATGCTGAAATCAATTTTGGATTAATCAAATTGTGCGGCATCGCTGCATCTAAATCATAAATCGCCATTCTCTCAAGCGCCGACCGTTTCATTCTTGCGAGCCCAACTCTAAATTGATTCTGTAACAACTCTCCAACTGAGCGAACGCGACGATTTCCCAAATGGTCGATATCATCGACCTTCATTTCACCACTCCGCAGCTTCAGAAGGGCCTGAACAACCCGAAGCACATCTTCAGCACGGAGCGTCGTCTGATCCAAAGCAACATCAATATCTAATTTCCGATTCAACATAAACCGGCCGACCGTTCCAAGATCGTATCTCTGAGCGTCAAAAAATAACTTGTCAATCAAATCCGCTGCACTTTGCGCCGTCGGCGGATCTCCGGGACGAATTCGCCGGTAAATGGCAATCTGCGCTTCTTCCTTATTGTGATAAGGATCCCGTTCGAGTGTGTTCACAAGTGAATAATCTTCACCGGCTGGCCGAACCACTTCAATCGCTGAAATTTTGTGGTCATCCAATGTCTTTAAAACTTCTTTCGTTAATTTAATTCCCGATTGTCCGATAATTTCTTTTGTCTCGGGATCAGCAATATCTTTCGCGAGAATGGCACCTTCCAGCTTCTTAAAAGATGCAGAACCGAAATCCTTTACTTTTTCTAAAGGGTAGAGGGTTTTTAGAATATCGTAACTGGTTGAAAATCCTAACGCACGAAGTAATGTAGTCGCCAAAATCTTTCTACGGCGGTCAATATACGCATAAAGAACATCATTCACATCTCCTTCAAATTCCACCCACGCACCGCGATACGGAATAATCCGGACACTAAAGATACGCTTTCCGCTCGGATGGGTCGATTCCTCCAAAGAGACGCCCGGAGAACGGTGGAGTTGGCTGACCACAACACGCTCAGCACCATTAATAATGAAGGTCCCGGTTTCAGTCATCAGCGGAAGCTCACCAATATACACTTCCTGTTCCTTCGCAATTCCCTTGCGGACAAGCCGTAGCTTCACTTTAAGAGGCGCCGCATAAGTCATGCCCCGTTTATGGCATTCGGAAACAGAATATTTAGGCTTCCCTAAATTATAGCCCGAATATTCCAACCGGCAGCTGCCATCAAAGCTTTCAATAGGAAAAGATTCTTGCATAACTGCTTCCAGACCCTGACGTTTCCGTCTGCGCTTGGGACGATCAGACTGCAAAAACTGCTGATAGGATTTAATTTGTATCTCAACGAGATTCGGAATTTCCATGCAATCCTGAATCTTAGAGAAACTATGCCGCTCTATGAGCACACCCATATGTTATTCTCCCGCCTGTTGAAACTCGAAATGAGCTTCAGATTTTTGATACCGATCAGTATCTACGTAACGCAGAATCATAGTCAAAATTATTTAATCTCGACTTTTGCGCCCACTGCTTCAAGAGTTGCTTTAATCTTATCTGCCTCTTCCTTGCTGACATTATCCTTAATTGGCTTTGGTGCCGCTTCAACAAGATCCTTGGCTTCCTTTAAACCCAAATTGGTGATCGTCCGAATTTCTTTAATCACCTGAATCTTTTTATCGCCCGCATTTGCCAACACGACTTGAAAAGCAGTCTTTTCTTCAGCCGGAGCAGCAGCTCCAGCAGCAGCTCCACCCGAAACCGCAACAGAAACCGCGGCAGCAGCTGAAACTCCAAATTTCTCTTCCAGCGCTTTCACGAGCTTCGCTAATTCGAGCACCGTAAGTTCTTCAATCGCTGTCATAATTTTCTGGATTTTTTCAGAAAACCCAGATGATTTTTGTTCATTTACTGTTTCTACTTCAGTGTTTGACATTTCGTCCTCCTTAGAATAATTATAAGAGCAGGTTTTCCTCGCTCTAAAACTAAAATTTTTATTTGATATTAACTTATAATAAAGTCCAAAATTAAACCGTACCGGCTTTTTTCTTCTCTATCTGATCCAGCACCACCACAAGATTCCTGGAAAGCTGACTTAGCACAGTCACAAATCCACGAATCGGGGACGCGATTCCGGCGACCACCGTCGCGATCAACGTTTCTCGCGACGGAAGCTTTGCCAATTCCTTAATATAATCCATTTTATAGACTGCGCCGTCCAAATAAGCGCCTTTGATTTTAAATGCTTCGTTATCTTTCAAAAAATCAATAAAAAGTTTCGAAACATTCTGAGGATCTTTTGTCCCAATGGTTAAAAGCGTTGAACCGGAAAAAAACTCATCCGCCACTTTCATCCCAAGCTGATCCATCGCCCTACGAGCAATGGTGTTCTTGACCACCACCGACCGCTTTGCGATTTTTTCTGCCTTGCGCCGCAATTCGCTGATATGACTGACGCGCAAACCAGTAAACTGCGAAAAGAAAACATAACTGCTTCCTTCAAGATCTTTCACCAATTGCTTAGCCATCAATTCTTTTTCTATTGCCGGCACAGTATTATTCCTCCACAACGCTCAAAGCGCTATTTTTCACGCGGACACCCGGGCTCTGAGATAAGGCAACCGAAACACTTCGTAAATAATCACCTTTGCTCGTTGCCGGCTTCGCATCGAGTATTGCTTTTACAATCACTTTTGCATTTTGATAGAGGGCTTCTTCCGTAAATGACCGTTTCCCAAAAGCCACATGAAGTCCTCCAGTTTTGTCGCCTTTAAACTCCACACGACCGGCTTTAATTTCCTTGATCGCCTTTGCAACATCTTGTGTTACGGTTCCGGTTTTTGGTGTGGGCATCAATCCGCGAGGGCCTAAAACTTTTCCAAGCCGGCTAATGGCGCGCATCAAATCCGGCGTCGCGACTACCGCGTCGAAATCAAGCCAGCCCGATTCGATTTTCTGAACGTAATCTTCGGCGCCCACAAAATCCGCCCCAGCCGCTTCTGCCGCTTTTTGTGTTTCTCCCTGAGCAAAGCACATAATACGAACTTTTTTCCCGGTTCCGTTTGGAAGCGCAGCGGTTCCGCGAACAGTCACTTCGGTTTTGTCAGCTTCAACGCCAAGCTGAAAACTCATTTCCGCAGACTCATCAAATTTTGTCGGCTCAAACTTTTTAAGAATCTTAATGGCCTCACGCAATGAATATGCTGTCGTGGGATTGTAGACCTTCAAACTTTTTTCGTATCTTTTGCTTCTCTTACCCATTATTCCACCACCTCAAGACCCATACTGCGCGCGGTTCCTTCAACAATCCGCATCGCTTGTTCAATTTTTGTCGCATTCAAATCTGCCATTTTATCTTTCGCAATCGCCATCACATCGGATTTCGTCACTTTGCCGATAATGATTCTGCCCGGCTCAGAACTTGCTTTTGCAAGCCCAGCTGCTTTCTTGAGCTGTACCGCCACCGGTGGAGTCTTCATAATAAACGTAAATGACTTATCATCATACACCGTTAAAACAACGGGAGTCACAACACCTTGTTTATCCCGCGTCTTCTCATTAAATTGCTTGCAAAACTCCATGATGTTCACGCCGTGCTGACCTAACGCAGGACCGATCGGTGGAGCAGGATTTGCTTGCCCGCCCGGAACTTGTAATTTAATTTGAATAATCGCTTTTTTTGCCATATTAAATTTTCTCGACCTGCCAATATTCGAGCTCAACCGGTGTGGATCGCCCGAAAATACTGACTAAGACTTTAAGTTTTCCTTTACTTGGATTAACTTCGTCTACGACACCGTTAAAATTTGCAAACGCGCCCTCTTTAACCCTGACACTTTCATTCATTTCGAATTCAACTTTCGGTTTTGGCTTTGTTTTCTTTTCTTCCTGCTGCTGAATGATATCATTCACATCATTATCCTTGAGAGGAATCGGCTTACGTCCGGACCCCACAAATCCAGAAACACCCGGTGTGTTTTTTACCAAATACCAAGTTTCATCCGTCAACTCCATTTCAACTAAGATATAGCCGGGGAAAAACTTTCGCTCTGTAATCTTCTTTTTCCCGCCTTTGACTTCACTTACTTTTTCTGTGGGAATCAACACCTGCCGGACCGCTTCTTTAAGGCCCGCTGCTTCGGCACGTGTTTCTAAATTTGCTCTTGCTTTTGCTTCCGCACCCGTCTGAGTGTGTACAACATAATACTTAAAAGCCATGGCTATTGAATAATCACTTTCATTAAATATGATAAGACAAAATCGATAACGAAAATAAAAGCCGCAACAAGAAAAGTAACCACAATCACGAGCCCCGTCGAACCTAAAAGCTCTTCCCGGCTAGGCCAGTTCACTTTCGCTAACTCTTGTCTTGATTCACCAAAAAAAGAACCTACTTTTCCAAACATCGTTCCACTCTTCTCCCAACTCAAACTGTCTTTTATCTTTCTACTTTAAATTTCTAACTTTCAACTTTTTTGCGTTATTCTTGTTTTCCCATCTCCATCCCAACTGGCAGGCCAGGAGGGATTCGAACCCCCAACCCTCGGTTTTGGAGACCGATGCTCTAACCAATTAGAGCTACTGGCCTTTGGCATTTATCGCTTATTTGAGCTTCCCCTCTTTATGAACGACATGCCTCCGGCAATGCTTGCAATACTTCTTGATTTCAATCCGATCGACTGTTTTTTTCTTGTTCTTGCGTGTAATATAATTTTTCTGACTACATTCAGAACAAGTTAAAATAATTTGCTCTCGCATAATCCCAACCTAAATATAGAATAAGATACCTATCGTGGCCTTACCGTTTTATAAGTTATATCGTAGTCTGATTTGAACCTGGCAGGACTTCTTCATCTATTCGAAGAAATGCTCAAGGTCTTCTGACTATCTGTTGAAGAACAAACTAAAAAGCGTGATCTTAATTTCTCAAGACCACGCTTTTATTTTATTCTAAAATTTCGCTGACGACACCAGCGCCTACTGTCTTTCCACCTTCTCGAATCGCAAACCGTAATTCTTTCTCCATCGCTATCGACG
>MHFR01000048.1 GCA_001804285.1 Candidatus Danuiimicrobium aquiferis | reverse complement strand
AAGAACGATAGGAAAATGAAACGATATGGCTGGAAAATATTTAGTTGTTGCTCTTAAAAACTTTTTTCAGTGAACCCTATTTAGCGTTTTGAAGTGGTGAACACGCCAGTTCGTGTCATGCCCTCATGCTTCCCTTGGGAAAGAAAGGGCCGGCCCCAGTTTTTCAGGGGTAAGCGGGCATCTATAGTTGCTGGATTCCCGCTTTTCCGCCCAACAGAACGGCGGATCCGCCAGTTTGTTGGGTGGACGCGGGAATGACAAAAAAGCGGACGATCTTTTATAGATAATCACTTCAAAGCGCTAAACAAATACCCGCAAAGGGTATGGTAAAATAAAAAGTTGAACCTTTCCCTTTTTCGGATTCGACCCAAATTCTGCCGCCATGGCGTTCTACAATTCTTTTACAAATAGAAAGCCCGATTCCCGTCCCGGGATATTCCTCTCTTGTATGAAGCCGTTGAAAAATTTTGAATATTCTTTCCGTGTGAGCCGGGTTTATACCGATCCCTTGATCGCAAACCATAAAAACCCATTCGTTTTTTTTCTTTTCCGCTGTAATCGATACTTTTGGCTTTTCGGGCCCTCGAAATTTAATCGCATTTCCAATTAAATTTTGGAAAAGCTGCCCGACCTGAACTTCATCCGCTAAAACAACCGGCAAATCATTGAATGAAACCTCAGCTCCGCTTTCTTCGACAATGCTTCGCAAGCCCGCTAAAACTTGGCTTAAAAGCAATTGCACATTGACAGGCTTGAATTCCTTCCCCCGAACTCCGATGCGGGAATAAGTTAAAAGATCTTTAATCAAAGATTGCATCCGTTTCGCGCCATCAACGGCAAAGCCGATAAAATCATTCGCGTCTTCGCCAAGCTTTCCTCTATATCGTTTTTCGAGAAGCTGCAAATAGCTTTCTACGACCCGAAGCGGCTCCTGTAAATCGTGCGAAGCCACATACGCAAATTGTTCTAATTCGGTGTTCGAACGTTTTAATTCTTCTTCCATTTTCTTCCGTTCGGTAATGTCACGGAAAAGCCCAATCAAATAGGGTTTCCCGTTTAATATAATAGGAGAACAATTGGCATCCGCACAAAATACGCTCCCATCTTTTCTTCTCATGGCTATATTTTCAACCAAACCAATTTTTTTTCGCTTTGCTTTTTCAAACGCCTCTAATGCCTCGGGTAATTTTTCCGCCGGATGAATATCCGCTATATTCATCTTTTTAATTTCTTCTTCAGAATAACCCAACATTTGACATATCGTAGAATTTCCCATGATTAAATTTTTCGTTGCCGGATCGGCCAACAGGATTCCATCTGCAGCTTGATCAAAAATCATCCGGAAACGTTCCTCAGATTCTTGAAGGGCCTGTACCGCCTTCTCGCGATCGGTAATGTCTTCTCCTGAACTCAGCGTCCCAATAATATTTCCACTTTCACCCCGAATCACCGTATTAAACCATGATATTATTCGCTCCTCTCCTTTTTGAGTCATTAAAGGATTTATAAAATGCTCGCAAATACCGGTTTCGCCTGCCATCAATTTATTGAATATAGAAGAGACATCCTTCCGTAAATGTTCAGGCACAAAACTTTCAAACCAATTTTTTCCGATAATTTGATCTTTTGAACATCCTAAAATTTCCTTCCCGCTTTTATTAATCATTGTACACACGCCGTCTCTATCTAAAGCAACCATTATCACTGCCGCGACATCGAGATAATTCTCCGCTTCCTTTTTCGCTTCACCGAGCTTGTCTTCAAACTGCTTTCGTTCCGTAACATCTCTTCCGACTGACTGATATTCCAAAATAGAACCCTGATCGTCACAGATCGCTTTTGTCGCCCATTGAAGCCATTTCGTTTCGCCACTACTCAAGACAACTCGCTGTTCCTGCAAAGCAAGCACATTTTCCGCGTTGAGAATCAAGCCGCGGTTAGTGGAAGAATCTTCTTTGCCAACTGATAGCAAAACTTTCATATTCCCAAGTAACTCTTCTCGCGTGTTACCAAAAAAACGGCAATATGTATCGTTAACAAACGTCAATACCCCGTCGGGTTGCCACCTGCATACCAATTCCGTTTGATCATCAACCACAGACCGGTACCGTTTTTCGCTTGCTTTTAATTCAGCGGTTCGATCATTCACGAGCCGCTCAACATGAACCGTCCACCCAATTGATTTCCCAAAAAACCAAGCAAGGAGTCCCGTTATCGAAAATCCGCCAAACAAAACCACCCACGGAAACCATGTCATACGTTTTTCGCAATACGCACACTTCATTTCGAATAAAGCAACCCAACGTCGCCCTTCAAATTCAATGGGAACTGAATATTTTACGTCTTTAAAATGAAATAAAAAACATGGCTTAATCCTGTTTGACTGTTCCAAAATACGAAAGCCTTCGGAAGATAATAACCTCTCATTAACCGGTGCCTGCTCATCTTCGAGCCGAACCGCAATCCCCGGATCTTTAAAGGATTGAAAGGCTCGTTTTAAAATTTCAGAAACTTTATACACTCCTATAATAAAACCTTGAAAACTCTTTTGGCGCTCTTCAACCGTATTCAAAACTGCCCTTCTTTGATAAACGGGCAAAACAACCAAAATACCGTATGTGTTGTCGGATTTTTGAATCAATTGAATCCGCGAGGTAACAATCGTTTCTCCCATATCGCGGGCTTTTCGGAGAATGTCAAAACGTGTTGATTCAGAACCTAAATCATACCCCAAAACTTCTTCATTCCCCAAATGAGGCTCGATGTAATAAATTGGGAAATATTCACTCCGCCGAGATGCCTTCACCCATTCGCTATTTTTTGCTTTTTCTGTAAAATAAAAATCGGAGAGACCCTCCTGTTGCGCCTCAGTTTCATAGAGTCCCCGTTCAGCATCCAAAATGCGCGGCACCCATTCAACCGCTTGCAAGCTTGGCAAATGAGGTAATAACGTTACAATAAATTCATGAAATTCCTTCCGTTCCACCTTCTCGGAACCAAGATAAAAAGATCGGGTCGCTTCCAAAAAAACTATTTGTTTATCAATCATTCTCCGGAGTGACGTCGCAATATTTTCAGCGTCCGCAATAAAATCTTTACGGATCCTATACTGCTCGCTTTGAAGCACCCATAAACATGCCATGGTGGTAATAAAAATTCCAAAAAAAATCACTATCCAAACGGGAGTAAACCGTTTTGGGTTTACTGTTTTGGAGTTATTAGAATTAGAAATTTTTATATTCTGATTCAAAGGGAAAATCCTTTTTTCTTTTTTGAAGAAATACCCTTTTTAAATTCTTCCAAATTAAAAATGCTTCGGTGAGGTTTTTCAGGAAGCTTGACAACGGCAAACCAAAAATCCTCAATGTGCTTCACAACGGAAATAAACTTTTCTAAACGAACAGGTTTCGTAATATAACAATTCGCGTGACGGTAATATGTTTCATAAATATCTTTCTCGTCATCCGAGGTTGTCAAAATCACAACCGGAATATCTTGAAGATCTGGATCATCCTTGATTTCGACTAAAACCTCACGACCATCTTTCTTGGGGAGATTCAAATCCAACAAAATCAAATCCGGGCGGGGCGCGTTACAAAACTCTTCTTGCCGGCGTAAAAACCTCATCGCTTCTTCACCGTCTCTCACCACCTGCAGTTCATATAAAAATTTATCTTCTCGTAAAATTTCTTCCATCAAACGAATGTCCGCGAGACTATCTTCGACAAGTAAAATCACAATCGGTTTAAGATTATGATTCGACATATAACACTTTTCCGTCGGAATCTACAAGGTTGGTGCATGTTGGAAAAAATATGAAAAAGTCGGGAAGGATTGAAGTGAAATGGTTAAGAGAAAGTAACACGCCTTTGCGCATGGACTTCTCCTCCATTTCATCGAAGTTCGAAACACCTTGATTTTTGACGTTGCCGAAATAACCGCTTTATCAAAAGTGGGATCATTATACTCCCGCGCTTCTATGGATGGTATTTATTTGGCGCTCTGAGGTTGACTATTGCCCCTCACCCCTGCCCTCGCAGCGAAGCGGAGAAGGCAGGGGTGAGGGGAATTTGTTAATAATTTCAAAACGCTAAATAATCACTAAATTGCCCTTACCCGATCATTTGATCGGGTCTGACCCATTTATCAAATTGTTCTGCTGTCAAAATTCCCAGACTAACCGCCGCTTCTTTCAGCGTCATATTTTCTCGATATGCTTTTTTTGCAATCTGGGCCGCTTTATCATAGCCGATATGCGGATTAAGCGCTGTCACAAGCATAAACGACTGATTGAGATTATTTTGAATGACAGGAATATTCGGCTCAATGCCGACCACACAAAAATCATTAAAACTATTGCACGCATCAGAAAGCAACCGAAGAGATTGAAGAACATTATAAATCATGAGCGGCTTATACGCATTTAACTCGAAATTTCCGGAAGCACCGCCAAACCCAACCGCTGCGTCATTGCCCATGACTTGAATCGCCACCATCGTCATCGCTTCGCACTGAGTGGGATTTACTTTTCCGGGCATCATACTCGAGCCCGGCTCATTTTCGGGAATGCTAAGTTCGCCGATTCCGCATCGAGGACCGGATGCCGACAACCGGATGTCATTTGCAATTTTAAACAATGATGCGGCTATTGTTTTTAATACACCGCTTAATTCAACCATGGCGTCATGGCTTGCTATCGATTCAAATTTATTGGGCGACGACACAAAAGGAAACCCTGTCAATTCAGAAATTTTCTTCGCGGCTTTTTCTGAAAAACCTTTCGGCGCATTAAGCCCTGTCCCGACAGCCGTACCTCCCAATGCCAATTCATATAAACGCGGAAAACACCCGTTAATCCTCGCAATCCCATTTTTCAACTGTGTTACATACCCTGAAAATTCCTGCCCGATGGTTAAAGGAACCGCATCCATTAAATGCGTCCGCCCAACTTTGACAATCGATTTAAACGCATCCCCTTTTTTTTCAAATGTTCCCCATAATTTTTTCAATGCCGGAATCAACCGCTCTTGTATCTCGATCACCGCAGAAATATGCATCACGGACGGAAACGTGTCATTGGAGGATTGAGATAGGTTGACATCATCATTCGGATGTACCGGCTGCTTGCTTCCCAACACACCTCCGGCGAGTTCAATGGCGCGGTTGGCAATGACTTCATTCACATTCATATTCGTTTGAGTCCCGCTTCCGGTCTGCCAAACGGATAGCGGAAAATGATCGTCCCATTTTCCGCTAATAACTTCATCGCATGCTCTCGCGATTAAATCTTTTTTTTCGGACGGAAGGATTTTAAGCTCCGCGTTCACCAAGGCACACGCCTTTTTTAAAATTGCATACGAATGAATAAACACCCTTGGGAATTTTTCTTCGCCAATCTTAAAATGCGTAAGCGAACGCTCAGACTGCGCCCCATAATATTTATCTTTCGGAACTTTAACTTCCCCCATCGAATCTTTCTCCGTCCGAAAATCCATAACTCCTCCTGATAATCTTTCTTGATTGGATGATCTTATCTGATCAATCTGTCCGGCTCCCTAACCGCTTCTTCGGGAAAGGAAAATTGATGAAGCATTATATATACGATTGCATTTTGGCAAGTTTGTGCGCATACATCGCCTCATCCGCACGCGCCATCATATCTTCAAAAGAAACATGAGACACCGTCGGGTCATACCATGCAGCCCCAATGCTGAGCGATAACTCATAATTATGCTTTTTTTGGCGATTGTGTTCTTCAAGCGTATATTTCAAACGGCTCATCAGGATCGGAACATTCTCTTTATGCGCCTCAATCGCAAGCACGGCAAATTCATCTCCGCCGATCCGGCCGATAATGTCCGAGCCGCGGAATGTTTTCCGTAAAACTTCCGTCGCTTCGGCAAGCGCCATATCTCCCGCTTGATGACCGTAAGCATCATTAATCCATTTCATCCTGTCCACATCCGCGAAAATCAAAACAAGCCCGCGCTTTGCTCTTATCGCAAGCTTCATCTGTTGTTCCGCCAAATGATGAAAACCTCTCCGGTTCTGAACACCGGTTAATTCATCCGTCATGGACAAAACACGAAGTTCTCGAATCATATCATGCCGGAGAACCGCACAGCGAATCGCACGAAAAACTTGATTCGGATCAAGCAGTTCTTTCGTCAAATAATCCTGCGCCCCTTTTTCGATGGCTTCCAGGGCGCATGCTTCATCGTTGATTTGAGCGAGGACAATCACGGGAACATTTTCGGCCTGATCAAGGATCTTCATCATTAAGTCCATCTTGTTGGCTTCAAAAGAAGATAAATCAAATAAAACAAGATCCATTTTTTTAGTGGTAATGAGTTCTAATCCAAAATCAAAATTGGAAATATACTCAAAATCGATAAAAACCTGATCATGTTCCGCGGCAATTTTACGCATCCACTGAAGCAGTCTTTCATCGCGGCTAATGACCACAGTCTTGATGGCTTGATGATCAATTTTTCTCTTCCTCGAAAGAAGCATATCAGATATCCTTGTTCTTTATCCGTTTTTTTCTGATATTAATAACTCTGTAAACTTATCGGCAGAAATTGGTTTGCTATATAGGAAACCTTGCATTTTATCGCAATTTTCCGTTCGCAGGAAATCAAGCTGCGCTTCCGTTTCGACACTTTCCGCTACCACTTCCAAATTTAAGCTATGGGCCATGGAAATAATCGCTTTGACGATGGCTGTATCTTCCAAATTAACGGGAATATCACGAACAAACGATTGATCAATTTTTAAGGAGTTAATCGGAAACTTTCTGAGATGGCTCAAGGAAGAATACCCTGTCCCAAAATCATCGATTGAAATTTTGACGCCAAGGTCACTTAATTTCTGCAAAATCTGCGTCGTTTCTTCGAGATTTTGCATGATCGATCCTTCCGTTAACTCAAGCTCAAGAAATTCAGCCGGCAACCCTGTCGCCTGCAAAATACCCTCGATGGATTTAAAAATATCTTTTTGTTGAAATTGACGGGCCGTTAAATTGACCGAAACCCGGACCGGGGTGAAACCCGCTATTTGCCACTGGCGATTCTGATTGCACGCTTCTTTCAAAACCCATTCATCCATGTCAACAATCAAACCCGTCTCTTCCGCTAAATTAAGAAATTCTGCCGGCGAAAGAAGCCCGAGGTCCGGATGCTGCCAGCGGATCAACGCTTCCATCCCAATAATTTTTCCCGTTTGAATATCCACCTGCGGCTGGTAATGAACACAAAATTCTTTTCTTTCGAGCGCATGGCGAAGCCCATTTTCAAGCGCGAGCCGTTCGAGCGCCTTTGCGTTCATCAGGGCAGAATAAAGTTGATAATTATTTCTTCCCAAGGTTTTCGCACGCTCCATCGCAGAATCGGCATTCCGAAGTAATAAATCTGGTTTTTCGCCGTCATTCGGATAAAAACTAAGGCCGATACTGCAACTCAAATACAATTCATGTCCGCGGATCAGGAACGGAATCTGCATGGCACGCAAAAGCTTTTCCGCAATTTTAATCGCATCCTCAAGCCGGTCCACGCTCGGAAGTAAAATCGAGAATTCGTCGCCGCCGATTCGCGTCACCGTTTCCGTTTCCTGCAAATAGCCTCTCAATCTTCCCGATACGGCTTGAAGCAACCGGTCTCCAACGGCATGCCCGAGCGTATCATTGATTTTCTTGAAATGATCCACCCCTAAAAATAAAACGCTGACCAGCTTCTGATTATAACGCGCAGCAACAATCGCGCGATCTACACGGTCAATGAACAAAGTCCTGTTCGGAAGATCGGTTAAAACGTCGTGATAGACGAGATGCCGCAGCTGCTCTTGAACTTTTTTCCTTTCAGAAACATCCCTCACCGTAAACCAAATTCCGAATGGGTTCCCTTCTTTGTCCCTTGCCATCCAGGAATTAATGGTTGCCGGAAATACAGATCCCTCTTTCCGGATATATTCTCTTTCATAAATATCCGAGTATCCTCTCTTTAAAATCTGATTCTTCATAATATTATCTTCGAGATCTCGCCAGCTTGCCGGTGTTAATTTTTGATAATGTATTTTTTTAAGCTCTTCAGCGGAATAACCGATCATATTGAGAAATGCGGGATTCGATTCAAGAATTTTCCCGGCCATATCCACAAAAAGAATTCCGTCACGGCTGGAATTGTAAAGACTGCGATATTTTTCCTCCGTTTTCACATATTCTTGCTCCACTTCCACTTTGGCGGTAATATCTTCCACGACAGCAATAAAATAATTAACGGATCCGTCCGCCTTCCGCACGCACTGAACATCTGTCTTGGCATAAACCACTTTATCGTCTTTTCGAACAAATCTTTTCTCGATCGAATAGCTATCAATTCTTCCCGATAAAAGAAGCTCAAATTGTTTTAAATCTTCAACAAGATCTTCCGGATAGGTCAATTCAACCCATGTCATTTTTTTTAACTCATCATGTGAATAACCTAAAATCTCGCAAAGCTTGTCATTGACTTCCACCCAGCCTTTCATGGGAGAAATAATCGCAATCCCGATGAGTGACAAATTAAAGTAACTGCGAAGACGCCTTTCGCTTTCCACAATGACTGCTTCTGTTTGTTTGCGTTTTGTAATCACTTCCGTAAACATCACCACTCCACCGATTTCACCAGTCGCACTCCGCCAAGGATGCATTTCCCACTCAAGCCAATCCGCTGTTCCGTTTGCATGCTCAAAAATATCTTCCTCGCATTTTTCAACCGCACCCAAAAGACAGCGCTGATGAATTTCTTTCCACCGTTCCGGAATTTCAGGAAAAACCTCATAGAAGCTTCGCCCGATTAAATCTTCGCTGTCAATATTAAAATCACTCACCCACCGATGGCTCACCACCATATATTTCATTTCGCGGTCAAACATCGCTATCGCTGCCGGAGCGTGTTCAATAAACATCCGAAGGCGCTCCTCGCCTTGCCGCAAAGCTTCTTCGTTCCGCTTGCGCTCAAGCGCATTAACAAACATTTCTCCGACAATTCTCAAAAGAGAAATAACGTCGTCTGTCCATGTCGACGGATGCCGGACAGCATCAAATCCCAAAAACCCGACGACAGCCCCGGAACGCACAAGCGGGGCACAAATCATCGAACAAACATTTTCCCGCTCGAGTTCTTTTTTAAGCTCTCCTGCTTCCGCCGGCAGTTCTTCAACTTTTGGCACATAGATACTCTTAAAATTACAAATCTGATCCATAAACCATTCATACAATTTCGTGGATATCGATTGCAGATTTTGAATTTGAGGCTCAATTCCGGCACGGCACCATTCTTGGGTATTAGTCATTGTTTCTCTGTTTTCCGAAAATTGAAAAATATAACTCCGATCAACTCCGGTAAATTCGCCTATGATTTGAAGTGCGAGATTAAGCCCTTTTTCGATTTCATCTGACTTTAAATTAATAAAATGCGTGGAGATGGATGCGATCAATTTCTCAAACTCAAGGCGATACTTTAATTCTTTTTCGGATTGTTTCAATTCCGTAATATCAATACAAGATCCGATAAAGCCGGTAAAAGCACCGTCTTCGGAAAAACTCGGCGCACCGGTCGCAAGCATCCAGCAATATATTCCATCAAACCGTCTAAGCCTGAACTCGGCTCTCAAACCGGCTCGTTCATGAAAAGCCGCCCAATACGCTTCCTGAATTGATTTGCTATCTTCGGCATGGATACATTCAAACCACCCAACGCCGGAATCCTGATCCAATATTCTCCCCGTAAAATCAAGCCATTGCTGATTAAAAAACGTAAAATTCCCATCCCAACCCGAAATCCACAACATCGCAGGCGCGGTATTGGCCATCTTTCGAAAATTCTTTTCGTGCCGGACAATTTTCTGCTCAAGCTCTTTTCGTTCAATGGCATAACGCATCACTCGCGCAAGATACTTTCCGTCCATTTCCCCTTTCACCAAATAGTCCTGCGCGCCTTGTCGCATTGCTTCGAGCGCAATCATCTTATCATTTAATCCGGTCACAACGACAATGGGAAGAGAAGGTGCATATTCAACTATTTTCGAGAAGGTTTCGATTCCATGACTATCCGGAAGAGTAAAATCTACTAAAATGATATCGAAGGTTGCCCCTGTTTTCAGCCGGTCGATTGCGGTCGCGAGCCGGTTCACACACTCCAAATGAAATGGCGGAAAAACGGAATCGTCGTGTTGCAATAACTCCGACAGAAGCCGCGCATCTTGCGGGTTATCTTCAATTAATAAAACATTAAATAGTTCTTTTTGTGCCATAAGAAAATTGAATCTCTAGAATAGATTTTTTAAACAAGAGAAAAAGAACCACTCCTTTTCTTAAAAGCCAACGGTTTTTTGATTGCTGATACTAACCCGAGTCACTAACTACCCCATCCCCTTACTTTAAATAGTACCCGCTCTATTGCCTTATTTCAAGGTATCTAACTAAATTTATAAAATAACTCTAAGTGATTGATATAAAATAAGTTATATCCATTTAAGTGCCGAAAATAGCGAAGAGTGTCTTCAAATACAAGGTCTTATGAATCGGCATCAGCGCTCTTCAAAAGTTTGATCCGATGCTGACAGCCAGAATCGCTCCTCTGGAGTGGATAGCAACACGCGGGATTTTTCTATTTCCTCAATTAAAAACCCGCCCATTGAGTCCCCGATTTTAACAATTTTTCCGGAAATCACAGCATATTTCAAGTGCTGGTCAACAAATATTCCTTCGAGGCGAAAGTTAACCGCGCGGTCCGGTTTTGGAATTTCGGCAGACTGTGAAATTTCAGAAGGCGCTAAAACTTCCGGAATATTTTTGGGGGGCAACAAAAAAACATTTTTAAGGACCCAAAAAATAATGAATAAAACGGCGCTCGAAACAAGCGCAATCCGTAAAATGCTGATATTTTTTTTGGGACTTGCAGCCTCTTGAGACAAGTTCTTACTCACCACTTTTTTGCCCCAATACAAGCAGGCGTAAAAAGAAATGATCCCAAGCGAGGCAATCCATAAAATCAACCAAAATACAAAATTGAATTGTTTGAGCGCTTCCCATCGGTTCATCCCAAAGAATGGCAAACAATAATATCCGAAAAAAATCCACGCCAGAATCCATCCTTTTAACCGTTTCTGTTCAACCAACCCCATGGCGATAAAAATCGGAAGATTTAATTCAAGAAAACGCAATCCTTTTGCCTGCAAAGGAGAAATAGCTATTCCCAAAATAGTGCGCGATCCGCCGGTGATAAATTCGGTAAGCGAAGAATTGGCTAAGCATCCGTATGAAAAGATAAATCCCGCCGCTAACACAAGAGGGAAGGGAGTGGCACAAGTCACCCGTTTTGACTCAAAACAAGCCTGGAATTGTTTGAGGCTTAAGACTGAAAGCATGAAAAGCGGGATAAACATCAGGCAAATCCACGTCATGAAATGAAGATTAACTCGAAGAAGGCTGCTGGGGATATATTCAATCAGTGTTGCGAGCGGCAAGAAATCCACCGCTGAAATATTTTGTCTTAAAATAAAAATACCTAAAAACAAATAAAAACAAAGGAGGAAAACGGTTAACTGAAGCCCCCATGTCCGGCGGAAGAAGAAACCGATGCTTGAAATAATTTGAAATGACGGGATGATGAAAATCGAGAAGGTTTGGATCTGCCCGGGAACAAGGCTAATCAACCGTGAAACTCCGAATAAAAAAGCGCTGCCGAGAAAAAAAGAAAACAAACCCAAAGCAAGAATCATTGTATTCAAATCGCTTATCCTTTAACGCAAATCCAGGGCGGAGAACAACGGCCTTAATTCAGTAGTGCGAGAATCCGATTATAGGCTTTCCGCGCAAGAAGATAATCCGTTTTCAGCTCAATCGCGCGTTTATAATTCGTGACCGCTTGGGACCAAATCCCTTTTTGTTCATAAATTCTGCCTAAATTATAATGCGGATAAAAATAGCTGTCATAGCGTTTTGCGTTGATCGCTTTTTCAAGCCACGGAATTGCTTCGTCTAAACATCCTTTATCTAATAAATAAGCGCCGATATCATTATAGGGATTTCCGAATTCCGGATCCAATTTAATGGCTTTTTGACATTCCCGGATGGCTTCATCATAATGCCCTTGGAAACTATAAGCCCATCCTAAAAATGTGTGCGCTTCAGCTGTCGGCAAAGCCAGAATCGATTTCCGGTAATACTCGATTGCGTGATTGATGTCCCCGCTGATTTGAAATTGGTATCCTTTTTCAAGCAGCTCGCGCGCTATTTTTTTCTTGTTGGGGAAATTTTTCTTTCCTTTATTGGTCATTCTTACAAACTCCTTAAACGATTAGAAGTCACTAGACACTTGTCACTAGTCACCAGTAAAGTCCTTAACCGGTAACTGGTGTCTGGTGTCCAGTGACCGTTTTTCCCTCCCTACCCCATCCGGAACGGCAAGAAATCATCCAGGTTCTGAATCTGCATATACGGATTATTCCTTTTCTCTTTGCCGATTGTCGACTGTGTTTCATCCGCATAATCGTGGCCGGGATACACAACGGTTGAATCATCCAACCCGGAAAGCCGCTTCAAACTGTAAAACATGTCTTCCGGATTACTCGCTGGTAAATCACAACGGCCGCACGCTTGGATAAATAACGTATCGCCTGAAAATAGATTTCCGTCAACGAGAAAACATTGAGAACCCGGTGTGTGCCCCGGCGTGTGAATCACTTGAATTTCAACTTCGCCGATTTGAATTTTATCGCCGTCTTTCGTTTTTTTGAGCTTGAGCTTTTCATCGGTTAAAAAGTCCGCTTCTTTCTCATGAATATAAGCCGTCCCGTCCGTCTTCCGAAGAAGCTCTTTTAAACCATCCGCATGATCAAAATGAGTATGCGTCATCAAAGCTCCGATGATTTTGAATCCGTCTTTTTTCGCCGCTTGAATAATTTTCTCTACTTCCCATCCTGGATCAACCACAAACGTCTCGTGATTTTTTATGTCTCCAACCAAATAAACGAAATTTGCCATCGGCCCGACTTGAATTTGCTTAACGAATAATGAGGTTTTCATGGACAAAGATGATATCGGGATGCGCGAATTGAGTCAAGCTGGCAAATTAAAATGGGCAGCGACAAAAAAATTATTTGTGCTTTCTTGAAAGGACTTTTTCGGCAGTTTGAACAATGTTCGCCGCAGTCAATCCGTACTTTTGGATGAGTTCATCCGGCCGGCCTGATTCAGCAAATGTATCCTGAACCGCAACATACGCGATCGGCACCGGACATTCCTCCGCCATCACGGAAGCCACGACGCTACCCAATCCCCCATAAATCGAATGCTCTTCGCAACAAACCATCGCACCGGTTTTTTCCGCCTGCTGGCGAAGCAACTCGCGGTCAATCGGTTTCAGGGTGTGAATATCAATGACCGAAGCGGAAATTCCGCGTTCCGCCAAAATATCGGATGCCATCAGTGCTTCAAAAACAAGGATTCCCGTCGCGACAATCGTCAGGTCGGCCCCTTCGCGAAGTAACATTCCTTTTCCGATTTCAAATTGCGTTCCTTCATGATAGATAACCGGATACTTGGGCCGGCCGGTCCGCATAAACACAGGACCTTGATATTTCGCAGCTTGTTCGACAAGCGCTCTGGCAGAAACTTCATCCGAAGGATTCATCACCACAAATTTAGGAAGGCTCAGCATCAACGCGAAATCTTCTGTGGATTGCTGACTTGCTCCGTCTTCACCGACGCTGATTCCGCCGTGTGACACAACCACTTTCACATTCAATTCCGAAAACGCAACGGACATCCGGAATTGCTCGTAGCCTTTGCAAATGAGAAAACACGCAAAACTCGAAATAAACGGGATTTTTCCGCAAGCAGCAAGCCCGGCAGCAATTCCGACTAAATTCGCTTCGGCAATGCCGACATTTATAAAACGGTCCGGAAATTCTTTCGCAAAAAAATCCGTTTTCGTGGATTTCGCAAGGTCCGCGTCCATCACAAAAATATCGCGGTTCTTCCTTCCAAGCTCAACGAGCGTTTTCCCGTACGCATCGCGCGTCGCAAGTCCCATTTTTCTTTCACGCATGAATTCGTTCTCCGCGTTCGTTTAAAACTTTTTTTCTTCCAACTCTCTTAACGCCCTTAAGGCTTCTTCAATGAGGCCACAACTTGCGGCAGATTTACCATTCGCAAGTTGTGCGGCCGAATTGAATCCGCCACGCTTTGTGGCGGATCTAAAATTTATGACTATCCAACTCTTTTAACGCCCTCTCGGCTTCTTCTTTTGTCGGCGCAACACCATGGAAATGATTGTTCCCTTCCATAAACGAGACACCTTTCCCTTTAATCGTATGTGCGATAATCATCACCGGTGCATTTTTAATCGTCTTCGCCAACTCAATCGTCTTCACAATTCCTTCCATGTTGTGGCCGTCAATTTCGAAAGTATACCAGCCGAAAGATTTCCATTTGTCCACCATCGGCTCCATATCAAGAACTTCTTTGACGGCGCCATCCAACTGAAATTTGTTGTAATCCATAATCGCAATCAAATGATCCATTTTATGGAAGGAGGCAAAACTCGCGGCTTCCCATGTTTGCCCTTCATTCATTTCCCCGTCACTCGTAATCACATACGTCCAATAATTTTTCTGATCAAGCCGGCGCGCAAGAGCCATGCCAATCCCGACGGAAAGTCCCTGTCCAAGAGAACCTGTTGAAATTTCAATCCCCGCAAGCCTTCGCCTGTCGGGATGTCCTTGAAGCGGGCTGTTTAATTTCCTTAACGTCATCAATTGATCAACCGGGAAATATCCTGACCTGGCCAATGCGGAATAAAGCGCCGGAGCGGCATGCCCTTTGCTTAAAATGATTCTGTCACGGTCGGGCCAATTGGGGTTGTTTGGATCGTGGCGGGCGGTTTTGAAATAAAGTGCCGCAAGAATATCAGTCACCGAAAGAGATCCGCCCGGATGACCGGATGCGGCCTCGGCAAGCATGCGGATGATATCCTTCCGCATTTCATTGGCTATCCGACACAATTCTTCCGTTTGTAATGCTTGCATTTCATTCCTTGGGATTAAATTTTATAAGATAAAATCCTGTTTGCTGTAAAGCTTCCTCTTGGGAAGGCTTGCGTATGATAAACATTTTGCCGAAAAGCGTCAATGAATTTTACGGAATAACTCATTTAAATCGCAATGACCAAATCCTCCGCCAAAAAAAGTGGTCGGTTCCGCCAACGCTTTAGTGGCGGACAATTGCCAAGGAAGTCTCAAATTTCAAATCTCAAATATTGGGAATTGATTACTTGGAATTTCTTTGCGTCATTGCCTGCCCGCCAAGTTTTTTGGCGGGGGATTTGGTCATTGCGGTTTTCCCTCGTTTTCTCGATTCAGAAACGGTATACTACGGCCATACACTAAGGGAGTTTATGAGCAAATTAAAGGAAGCCAAACTCATCATTGCATCAAGCGAAGAAAACGCAAATCTTTATTACGCAACGCATTTTCTGGCGCCGGATCCATTCACTTTCATTCAAATCGACCGCAAGAAGATTCTGATCATGAATGATCTCGAAATCGACCGCGCGCGGAAAGAAGCGCGCGTCCACAAAATCATTTCAAGTACCGAAATCCGCAACAAGCTGAAAGCCGCGGGAAATCATCATCCGAGCATGACGGAAATCATTCATTTTATTTTAACAGAGAACCATGTTTCCCATCTTCTCGTCCCTTCGGATTTTCCGGTTGCTTCTGCAGACCGGCTTCGGAAAAAAGGATATTTGATCCGCCCAAAGGATGATCCTTTTTTCGAGGAACGGGCAATCAAAACGCCTCGGGAAATCAAATGGATTGCCAACACTCAAAGAAAAACAGAAAAAGCCGTTCGAAAAGCAGAAATCGTACTCAGAAAATCAAACATCAGGGGAAAATACCTTGTTTATCAAGGAAAGCGGCTGACGTCAGAAAAACTGAGACAAATCATCGACATCACCCTTTTAGAATTGGGTTGCTCGGCATCTCATACCATTGTCTCTTGCGGAAATCAGACCACAGAACCTCATCACCGCGGAAAAGGCCCTTTGCTCGCTCACCAACCGATCATCATCGACGTCTTCCCGCAATCCAATGAATCAAAATATCACGCAGACATGACCCGCACATTTGTGAGAGGAAAAGCGTCTCCAAAAATCAGAAAAATGTACGCCGCCGTTAAAGAAGCTCAAACTCTGGCATGCAAATTAATCCGAGAAGGCATCAATGCAAAAGTCATTCATCGAACTGTAACGGACTATTTTAACAAAATGGGTTTCCCTTCCGGGCAAATCAACGGAAAGATGCAAGGATTTTTTCACAGCACAGGCCACGGAATCGGCTTAGACGTCCACGAATCGCCCCGGATTTCAGTGCTCGATCATATTCTTCGCGAAGGACATATTGTCACAGTCGAACCCGGCCTTTATTATCCGGGCACTGGGGGTGTTCGAATCGAAGACATGGTCGCCGTCACCAAAACCGGCTGCCGGAATTTGACCCGATACCGGAAAGTACTTGAAGTTAAATGAGCACTCGATCTTACGGAACGTAAGTCGATGTGCGAATTTAATCCCCGAAAGCTTTTGTCGGGGATCTATGAACATCGATTCCCGCCTAAGGCATGCGGGAATGACAAAATGTAAAGTTGAACGCGCGAATTTGATCCCCGAAAGCTTCCCTTGGAAAAGAAAGGGCCGGCCCCAGTTTTTCTTGGGTGTCGGGGATCCATGCTTAACAGATTCCCGCCTACCCTGGAAATACAGGGTTGGCCTTCGCTTTGCCGAGGGAAGCATGCGGGAATGACAAGGCAGCATTACCTCCCACCCCGCATTCAGTTTCCCGACCCGTCAGCCGATAAACAAATATCACAGCGTTCGTCAGACATGGCAAGGAATTAAAAATTTAGAAAAATAGTGGAACGATTTGATTTTTAATTGCTTTCGTCCTATAAAATATGACAAATGATTCAAACAGCTGAAATAAGAAATGTGACCCGAAAAATCCTCGGCTCCGAACGAAGACGGCATAAACGCATTCCTTTTAGCGAATTAATTAAAATTTATGACCTTAGCAAATTTTCGAAAACTGCCGGAATTTTTCTAACCGCAAAAATTAAAGATTTGGGAAAAGGCGGAATTAAAATTACAACGCTTGCGCCGCTTGAAAGAAATTCGCAAATCATTCTTCAGGTCAACGCAAACAAACTGAAAAAGCTCATTCCTTACAATGCCCTGCTGAAAATCACCGATAACCGGTTACTCGCAGAAATCGCCTGGCGGAAATTAAATTTAGATACCGGAATTTTTGAAGCCGGCGTAAGGTTCATCGAAGAATGCGAGCGGAACGATTATCAGTATACGGTTGATTGCGCGGGAGCGGTGCCGTAAGGAAATGACGAACTAAGTAATAACAAATGCGTCCCCTCACCCCTGCCCTCTCCCCGAGGGAGAGGGTTAGGGTGAGGGGCGATAGTCAACCTCAAAACGCTAAACAGATACATTTGATTTGTCATTCAACTCTTATCCAACAAATTCCGGCGCCACTTTTTTTGCAAGTACTCCGGTTTTTACGCCACGGTTTAAAAGTTCTCGGATCGCAGCTTCGCCTCTTTCACCGATATCGCGTGTAAAATCATTCACATACATCGCGACAAACCGGTCTTCATCCGTTCGCGAAATTCCGCGGCCGAACGGAAGCGCATATTCAAGCGCTTCCTTCCGGTGTTCGAGAGAATAAATAATGCTTTCCCGAAAAACGCGTGCAAGCGCTTTCATTTTATCAAACCCGAGATCTTTACGAATCACGTCAATCCCAAGAGGAAGCGGAAGTTTTGTTTCCGAAAACCACCACGCCCCCAAATCAAGAACCTTATAAAGATGCCGGTCTTCGTACGTTAATTGTCCTTCATGAATGATCACACCCGCATCCGCTTTTTCTTCAAAGACATGATCCATAATTTGATCGAAAGGAACCACAACCGTCCGGAAATCATGCAGGCATAATTTCAAAACCAAATACGCAGTCGTGAGCATCCCGGGGACAGCGATTGTCTTGGTTTCTAAATCTTTTATTGATAAAGGGTTAGCAGAAACGACGACGGGACCGTATCCTTCACCGACACTCGCGCCAGAGCGCATAATCGCGTATTGATCCGAGACATGTCCATACGCGTGGACTGAAACCGCGGTGGCTTCAAGTTCGCCGCGAATCGCGCGATGATTGAGCGACTCAATATCTTCGACAACATGTTCAATTTCAAATCCGGCGGTATCGATTTTTTGGTTTGCAATCGCATAAAACATAAATGCATCGTCAGGGTCGGGGCTGTGGCCAAAGTGGATTTTATTAGAAGGCGTGGTGTTCATAGTGGAAATTATTAAAGCATAAAGGACTGGTAGAAACAAGAAAGAAAAGATGCGTAATAAATGTCCAATGACCAAGGACGCAATGACCAAATAAATCCCGAAAAAATTAAATTCCAATTGTGATTTGGGAATTGGAAATTCCCTGCGTCATTGGGTACTTGGACATTGAAATTTTCAATAAAAAGGGGCGGGCAATTCATGTATCTATACGCCCAGCTGCCTGCCTCTTTTTGTTGTTACGCTGCCGTCCCGATCCTTATCTGTCCGGCGATCGCACTCTCAAGCGACTGCATCATCGTCGTTGTCGGATCAATATAACCTTGAGGAGCCATTTTCACCCAGTCAATCGCACCGTCGAGATCAAATAACAACAGCGCTGCTTTTAAAGCCTCCGGCGCATCAAGAAGTTTTGGCGTATCACGCCGTTTAATTTTTTCGAAAATTTGTGCGTTTCCAATGACAACCACGCGCGTTGATAACGCATTTGCTTGAGCCTCTTTCTTCTTTTGATCAATCAACTGGCTGATGAAACGGCTGTCCTCCATTTGAACGCCGAACATCTGACGCATCCGTTCCGGAGAAATCTGAGAATCTTGCCCCTGAAGCAACCGGTTCACGGAATAAAGCTGGACTTGTTGATACTTCGTAAAAAATTTCGCATCCCCGAACCAATCAAAAATATACGGCTCAATTAAAAGTTCATTTTCATATGACGCCACCACCGCAACCTCGAGCGATCGATCCGCTTTCGTCTGCTCCAACATCTGGATAAATGTTTTCCGAAATTCCGGGGATTTAAGCGAATCAAGCATCACAATCATGCGTTTGGGCTGTTGCGCAACATTAGCCGACATCGTAGAACGCGTAGCGGAATGGATTTCCACCGGAATGTCCGTTCTCACCTCTGCCCGCCGTTTTTGCGATTGATCTAACTTTGTTTGCATCGCTTCCATGCGCTGAAGCATGTCCGTTGCTTGAGCCACGTATTTTCCGAAAGTCTCAATCTGCGATCCAAACTGTGCCACTTGAGCCTCTATTTTCTTCGCTAAAACTTCAAGCGCCGCAACCCGGTCCGGAAGGCCCGCCATTTTTTCCGCCAGTTCCCGCTCCCGGGTGGCCGCTACGTCTTTTGCTGCAGCTTCTTCGTCCGTCAACAATTTCTGAATGTCAACCAACTGCGTCCCGAAATCCCCGCCCGTTTTAAATCCTTGTCCGGTTCCCGGAAAATCTTTGTATTGATCAAAAAATTGATATATTTTCTGTTCTACCGCCGTAGGTTTTCTTCTTAACCGATCCGGGTGAAGCTGCATCAACAAAGTTCTCCGTCCCTTGTCATAATTGTCTTTTGTCCTTGCCAGATATGCCGGCATGGCTTCAAGCCCTTTTTTCTCCTCACCCGCAACCAAGAAAACCAAAGTCGCCATTGCTTTTTCGCGGTCCGCATTTAATATCGTCGCATTCAGTTTCGCATGGACCAACCGTTGCTGAAATCCTTTAAACGTCGGCTCCTGAGCAATGGCCTGCGGTTCTTCCGCCACCGGAATAGCGTTTGATTCCACGTGAGCCGCCGCCCCTGCCCCTTCTTTCGGCCTTCGCACTTTGGTTGTCCGCGCTTCATAATCGTCCCGTCTTGCTTGAATAATCGATGCCTGTGTTGCCGCTTGCGTTTCGGCCGTTTGAACGTCATGCTCAAAACGCGTAAACCACTGCTGAACCGCGCTAAAAACAGGAGGCCCTTCGCTCTCAGCCAGCGCTTTTAAACGATTATTAATTTCATTGCGAGCATCGGCAGCAGTCGTTTGATACCGGCCGGCATGCAAATAGGCATAAATCGTTTGCGCAAGGAAAATAACGGTATAAAGTTCGGATAATTTTTCTTTTCCCAAATCTTTTCCGGCCCCTTGAAATTCTGCTCCCTCGGTTTTAGAAATAAAAGTTGCCCAATCCCCATTCAGGGGGCCGCCACCCGCAACCTGATTATGCAAGAATTTCAGCCACTCAGAAAGCTCGTCCAGCCCTCCGCGAATCTTGTTCTCTCTTTGCTCAAATGCGTGATGCATATTTTCAAGGAGCCTTGGGACTTCGCGTTCTGCAAATTCAACAAACGACGGAATTGGTTTTTTCTTTAAAGCCGCTTTAAGCGCATTTCGAAGCGCTGCCTGAAAACCCTTATATTCCGCGTTTACGGGAAGATGATCTTTTACGGGCCGGACAGTCCCCGGAGCCAGCACACCATCAGCACCGGCACCACTCGGTTCCGGACCTGGAAGCAAACGACCTGTATCCGTAATCACTCTCGCCCCTTCGAGTAACGGGAGTAAATTTCCGCCCGCTTGGGCCGCTAATTCTCTTAATGTTTGCCGGCCTGCGGCCGCAGTTGCCGAAATCCGGGACGATGATATTTTTCCGCGGGCAATTTTCACACTGACCTCGGCCGATTCAATCATCTTTGCAATCCCAAACAAAAGCGCTTTGTTACCGATGAAACGGTCCAATGCGTCCGGATTAATGGACCGAATTGATTCCAGAAGTAATGCACGGTAATCATCAATCCCTCCCTGCCCCGGCGCGGGAGAATTAAAATAATCAATGAGCGTTTCAGCAAATGATTCGGGGACTTCTAAGAATAGGTCCTGGAATGTACTCCTTTTGGCAACCACAATTAAAAACGTATTTAAAAATTGCGTCAAAAACTGAACCAGTTTTTCCGATTGCCGGTGTTCAAGATGTTCATTCAGAATTTCGGCATAAAGCCGCCACGCCTCCGTAAGATTGCCTTTGCTCTCATTCGCAAACTGTTGCAAGGCCTGAACCATCACAGGATCAACTTGAACATTCCTTGCATCACGCGCCGCTTCTTTTGCGGACTCCGACCGGATCGACGCCAAATGATCTTTAAGTTCACCCAACTCTTTTACCGTTTGAGGCCCAATTGCCCGCAACGCCCCTTCTTCGCTTTTTTCTGCCGGCGTTTTAGGAAAATGAAAATCCGTCTTTTCCGTTAACCACTTTGCTTTTCCAATTACCGTCTTTTTAAAGACCGGTTCCGTTTTATTTTCCGGCTTTAAATACAGCAAATAAAATCCAACAATAAGCGCCCGCGCCGTAATTTCGGGGCTTGCGAGATTTTGCGCCCCGACCTTGATCACCATTGGGTCATGATCCGTACTGCCTTTACTTGCAAATGTCTCATAGCCTTCGATAATTTCAATCCGGAGTTTTCCTTTTTGAAATAATTCCGTAAAATACTGATAAGCCCATTTCATTCGCTCCCGTTCTTTTGTTCCGGCTTGGAATGATTCCATTGCCTGACGAATTAATTCAACCGCCGCTTGTATTTCTTCGGGAAGTTCGCGTTTCTCGGCAGATTCCTCGCGCGCTTCCGACCTCCGCGTTTCGTCTTCTGAACGGTTAACATCATCCCACTCATGCCGTTTCTCAAACGAACGAATTTCGCGCATGATCAGCCGCTCTTGGGGCTGTAATCTCCTGTTTGTTCTATTATTCCTGCAATACTCAATATGCTTTAACACTAAAGGTGAACGCCGCTGAATCGCTTGAATATCCTGATGATGCATTGCACCCCGGAATTCCAGCATCATATGTCCGGGAGTGCCATAGTCACCATTTGTGATCCAGCTGAACTCCCCTTGCAAACCGCCATAATATGTTTTCATTTTTTCAAAATCCCGGATTTGCGCATCCGTCATATGAGCCCTAAATTCGGGATCTCCCGTTAATGTTTCCGCTATTTTCATCCATTCGATCGCATCGTCACGCCTACGCATCGCTCCTTCGTGTCTATTTTGATAAGTGCGAAGACCCCATGTCGACGGCGATTCTCCCCAGTATGCCCGAATTAATTTCAAGGTTGTTCCAAACACATATTTTGCCTGTTCGGGTACCCGCGATGCCACCCGATATTGCCTAAGCAAACTGATTTCTTTCTTTAACGCATCCCCTGCATCTCTTAAATCTCTGTGATATAAAATACCGACGAGCTGATTATAACGACCGGCCACGCGGGCAACTGAATCCTTTAAAGGATATTGATTAAGTAATCCATAGAAGACAAAATCCAAAAGCGTTCTGGCTTTTTGCAAACTGTCGCGATCCCCGATTTTAATATATTCTGTTGCCACATTTTCATAAGCAGCCGTGAGAATATTAATTATTTTTTTCGCCTGTTGATCCCGCCAAAACGAATCTTCGTTTTCCGGAAGAAGCTCCGCTGCTTTTCTGAGAAAAAACTCTGCACGTCCCAAATCTCCTTTTGCCCGGAAAAAATTTCCGACGTGAATCAGTGCGTCAATATTCCCGGAAGTCCAGGTTGGCTCAAGAATTTTCAATCGCAAAAGCAATTCTTCAGGAGAAAGCGTCTTATCGTCAGATTCAACCCCGCCTAACTCAATCGATTGGCCAGTTATCCGTCTGATAACCCGATTAATGTAAAGCCAGAAATCACCTTCAAGTGCGTGCTTTCCTTCGCGTTTACGCTTGAATTCCCGAATTTGCGCGGCATTTAATTTTCGCAAATCAAATGTCAAAACCATCGTCCCCGCATAAGGCGCTTCTCTCCACCAGCCGAGAAGTAATCGATGGCCTACGGGGAGCCAGCGATCGTGATCCGCTTCCGGATTTTGGATTAAATTCAGGAATCCGGTCCGGCGTGCATCATCGGTTGGATAAAGCTCTTTTACAATACCTGCCAGCACGTTCTTCGGCGCCCGGATAAAAACTGCTTCCAATCCCGGATTGAGTTCCGCAGCAATTTCGTTACGGGCTTCGGCCCTGAATTGAGTTTCGAGTTGATCCATTCGTCCTAACCTGAAACTCGGAACTGAAAACTCGGAACTATTTTCAATGTGGCGCAGCTCGGATTTACCGGAAAAGGGGACAGGCAATTGTTCTCTTTTGAGTAATATGCCTGTTCCCTTTTCCGGTGCAAGGTTGCGACCTTCGGCACGCCCCATTTCTTCAATCACAAGGCTTGAATGCCCTGAACGCGTAATGGTAATTTCTCTTGATTCTTCCTTTTGTTCTATATTCACTTCAGGAGTGGTTGTCCGATAAACATGGCTCCGTAAAAAATAAATAGGCTCTTTTATATTGGCTTGTTTCATATATTCGCGAACCAATGTTTTAAATAAACCGGTTTGCTGGACAGCAAAAGGTGTTAGCGGAATAAACGTGATGAGTTGATAGCTTTGGTCAGCCTCCGCCGGCTCGGCGCCGGACTCATCTTCCAACGTTTGCTTGATCACATTTCCCGACACAATTTGTACTTTCGTCAAAAATATAAAATCCGGCATTCCGGTTGTTGTCACAAATTGATAAAAGCCTTCTCCCATAAACGGCTTAAACCATTCGTTGAGTTTCCGCCTCATCTCATCCGTCATATCCGCCAAAGGCTTTGTAAAAACCTGATGGCCTTCAATTTCACGGTACCGGCTAAGCCCCGGGACCACAACTACCTTTAATCTAAAAACGTTTTTCGCGGCACGCACTTCGGCCCTTCCTCGTTCACCGCCTTCTGTTCGCCCCGAATGACCTTCGGCTTGCCGGAATTCGCGTGCGTTTCTCTCTCGTCGGTCCGCGCGAATATTTTCACGCCTGATAATTCGGCTTTTGCGGAATACAAATTCACTGACCAATCCCGCGGCAAAAATAATGACACCGGCAAATAAATAAAAATATGTCCAATAGGTAATGGCATCTTTTTGCTGACGAGCAAAATCCAAGTTGTATTGCGCGGCCGGCTTCCCATACACCGCCACTTTAAACTGATGCAGTGCTTTACGATCTAACGGATCAAGGGAGACAATCGTTTCCTGCGGAAATGGCGGGTTGGGTTCCCCCAATGTCCGGTCATGAAAAACACCGATTTGAAGGGCTGGTTTTGTTTCGTTGGAAACAGGAGTTGCCCCGACACGAAAATTGTTTCCGGTTTGCGCCGGCTGAGATACGGGAACTTTTGCATTCGCAATTTCAATCCGGTAAATCTGAAGCCACCGTTGCTGATTATATTGGGCAAGCATTCGTATGGGCTCGGCAAGTTCGGACGTCAACACATCATCTACCGTTGAATTCGGATTATTGGATAAATATCTTTCGCGAGTTAAATCTTTCCATTCAATCTGGCTTGCAACAAAAGGAAGATGCTGATATGTAACGCCTCGCATCGTTTCTGTTTCAAGGCTGTGAATATAAAAATAAGAAAGGACAACGCTTCCGCCAATCAGAAAAACAAAGAATAAAAACGGAATTCGTTTCAACGCGCGGAAAATTCTTTTCTTAGCCGAAGCAAAAGAACGAGGCGCCTTTTTGGCTTTTGGCGCTAAGGTATCAGAAAAATCAGGAACCGTTCGCTTCGGCGCTCTCTCTTCTACAACAGCGCTCCCCGGTTCTTGATCTTGAAAATCATATAAATAAGGATCTATAGCCTCCGCGTCATCAGCCGTCGAGTCTACCGCTTGAATTCCTTCCGGAAGAATCTCAACTGAATAAATGGTTAGTTTCCGGCGATCTGTTGAATTGGGTGCGGTTAAAATAATTGCTGCCTGATTTTTTTCTGTTTTTTGCTGATAAGCAATTTGAACATGTTCGCCTAAGCGGATATTTTGAATGGCTTCCGGTGTGGTAAGATACTGAGGCTGCTCTGAAATAATCGTCCAACTTTGATCGTCTGTTTCCGGTCCGGCGCGGGTTTCCTGAACCGTATGAACCGCAATCCATTCTCTGGTTTGAATGTTCTCGTCAAAAGTTCCTTCAGCCAACCGTTGAATCAGAAAGGATTGCCCCTCATCCGTTTCGATCACCAATCCAAAAACTGGCCCAACCAAGTCTTTATCGATCGCACTCATCCGGTGGGCAAGAACGGTTCCCGCCGCATCTTTCATTTTTTTCGCCGCCAAATAAACCACAGACGGATCTTCCTCGGAAAACATGTTCGCTACTTGACCTTTTTTCGCCAAATCAGCTATCGGGGACCGAGCTTCGGCACGTTTTAAACTTCTCTTCGGAAGTTTAAAAGTACTTTCGTTCGTCCCTGTTGATAACCGATTGGAATTACTTTCAAGGTTACGAACCTCGGCCCGTCCTTCCGGTTTTCCAGAAACCGTTCTTTTATCCAGTCGGCGCTGGCGTATTCTCTGTTGGATCGTTTCATTCTTCAAATTTTCGAGCCATTGCGCAGTGATCTCGGCTTGAGTCCCTAAAGAAAATTCCGCATCTACCACTATAAAATCGGCCGGTGTTTTCATAGCTTCTTCAACCGCTCGGTTTAAAAACAACCAATAAAAACCGAAGACATTTTGCGGGCGTTTTTCTTGAAGCCTTTTCAGCCGCTGAATCTCATCTTCGTTTACCGCAGCTTCCTCAGGCTTATCGAGCGCCAGAAATCCGCCGCCTGTTTGCCGATTTAGCCCCCGTGTCATTTTCTTACCCCGTTCAACACCTGAAAGGACCAAAATATCCGGATTTTCCGGATGAATTTTTTCCGCATACCACTTTAATTTTTTAATCTGCCTCGAAGACAGTGATTTTGAAACAAATAATACATTCACTCCGTTTTCGACAGCTCTCATTGCGGCTTGAAAATTTTTAATTCCACCCACCGCCAAAAGCGCTTTTGGATTTTCTTTTCTTAGCCGTTTAATCCCGGAAAAAATTTGTTCGGAATATTTCTGCTCTTTATGCAAATCATTTTTGTCTTGTATGCCCGATGCAAAAACAGGCAAATGAATCAACGGAATCAATCCATGCTCCAAAAGAATAGCCGCGTGATAGATGGCCCGGTCGGAATCATAAAAATATATATCGTCAAGATTTTGATAGACAGGCGGATTGAGCATCCCGAAAACCATCGCCCTACGAACTTGCCGGATGAGCGGAGAAGCTGCCTGGTTTTCCACGGTCTTTTTAATTTCATTCATGATGATTGATTCCTCAACTGAAAAACGGAAACGGCCAAGAACCCCGACCAAAAGCGAGGATAAAGACTGATTTGAAACTTCGATTGCGAAACCTTTCGACGCGCGCACTCCTTCGAGCAGGTCCTGAAGTAGCGACAAACGTTGCCTCGCATCTCCCGCGCGGAATGCCTTCGCGATCCGTTTTAAAATAGTTTGATCAACAATTTTCAAATATTCTTTTTCCGGTTCAGTCTTTAATAAACCGCGACTGCCTGCGAATGTTTCACTTTTAAGAATACTGATTGCAATATTTGGCCGCGTGCCGGTTTCAGAGCCTTTCTGCAGAATCTTTAAAAGACGGATACGGATCTGCGTTTCCGGGTCACGCGCGACGCCCGACCCAAGATACCTGGAAACGGAATAAGTCATCGACCCTAAAAGTATTTCATAGAGTTCGACTACATTCGGAATGTATCTTTCCTTCATTCTCGGGATCATCGCAACGAGTCTTCCGGCCACAAACGAACGCACTCGTTTCGCTTCATCCTGTCTGCTAAGCTGCTTCGCCCGTTTAAGCTCCGCATTTAAATGTTGTTTGATGTTCTCGAATCCACGTTCAATCAGCACGGAGTCTTGCGACTTCAGCTGATTCAGGAATGGCATAAATTCTTTTTCTAAATTCGCTCTTTTGAATGTCCCAAATTCATTGATCAACGCATGCCTATTAAGATACTCTTCCCCTTTTGAACGGATTTCGCTACGTCCGCCGGCCGCCCCCTCGTTCGAACCCTGGATAAGCCCAATTTCCACAAAAAGATCCTGAAGGAATTTTGCTTCCGGATTGGTCGGCTTTTGAATTTCCGGTGGAATTTTTTCTTCGCTCAAAGTTTGAACAATCCATTGCATGAGTTTGGGAAAGCGCTGATAATACATATTGGTTGTCACCAGAATCATTAATTTGAGAAATGGAATTTTTCCTGCTTTTTCATCTTCGATGTAAAGTTTTGGGATAATTTTTTTATTAATTTCTTCAAGAATTTCAATATCTTTTCGAATCAGTTGCTCCCTGGCATCGACTTCGTCCATTTTGCCGACATAACCAAAATCGTGTATGAGTTCATTATATTTCCTCTCAATATAATGATTCAGCGCGGCCGCCATCACTTCTGCCGTTTCCGGTTTAAATCCATTCCAGATGAAAAACCGCTCAAACGCCAATCGCTGGTATATTTCAATCGGCATCAAGAAATCTTGAATGTTTCGTTGCTCTTTTATCTCCTTGCCTTTGACCAATTCAAATGCTGCGCCGGGTAAAATCATCTTTAAAAGTGCTTCACGCATTTTCGCCGGTTGATTTAACGTCCAATAGATTTCAGCGATTTCCTGTTGAACAATAAATGGAAATGCATTGCCCTCCCACCCCGCTTTGCCGAGCAAATTGATCGCTTCTTTATAATGTTTAAGAGCCGTTTCATCATCCCCTTCCATCCGCTTCATTTGTGCATATTCAAAATAAGTCTGCCCGGCTTTTCTATATAAAGACTGAAAAGACTGCAGCCCTTCTTTGATTTGTTCCCAAAAAGCCGGCCGGGGTTGGGTGCTTTTCCGCAAATCCGTTATTCTTTCAAATTGTTCAATTCTTCTCTGGATCGGTAAAAGCTCTTTCTCATAATATGCCTCGGCATTCGCTTCCCAATTAACATTATATCTGGCAAGTGCCCATTCCACCCATTCCTTCACGCTTGAATCTGTTTCCTTCGTGCTAAAAAACGACATGAACAAATAAGATTTCCCCTTTGAATGCCGGATTAATCCAAGAGCTTTCGCGCATTCTGCTCTGACATGATAATCATCGCTTTTAATCAGCTGATCCCCCAACGCCTCAACGATTTCGGGAATATCCTTCGGCTCATGCCGCGCTTGTCCGATTACGAATGCCGCAACTCGTTTTTGAATCGCATCTGATTTTTGGGGATACCGAAGATGTTCTTTCAATTTTTTTAAATCGTAACTTTTTGAGATAATCACGGCATTAACTTCCTGAAACACAGCAATTTTTAATGCCACAACATAAGGCATATAAGTCTCATTTCTTCCCTTTTGGCTCATTAGCAAGTATATCTTCCCCAAAATGCGATAATACTGCCTCTTTTGCTCCGCGCTTAATTTCTTCTCTTTAATCCTCGATAAAAGTCTATTGCAAATAGCCCTCAACTGGGTTTTATTCTGTTCGTCTTGTTTGAAATCATGTAGTTCCGGCGTTAAGTGATACATTTCGACAACAAGCGCATCGATTTCACGATTCATCCGTTCATTGAGTTCACCCACGGTTTGAACCATGGATTTCGCGGCTTGCGGCTCGAATATATAAGCCGCAATCAGTCCAGCAATCGTTCCAAGGGAAAAACCGACAGAAATTCCAATCAAGGGAATCGATAAAAGGATTCCTCCCAGCCATCCGCTGGCAGTTCCAATCAGCGCAGCTGATACAATCCATAGAATCAGCGTTTTCCACTGATTTAGACGGTTTTTCTCAAACGATTCGAGTCCCATCCAAATATTGGCGAATGTATGCCCGACGATTCCGTTAAGTACATAAAACTCTTTATCGTAACGTGGGGCTTTCATAAAGGGATTCGCAAATTCATGGCGCGCAGCGTAGGATTCTCCGATATTGACCGTCGAATAAGGTACAAATTTAATCCCTCGTTGATTCAATATCTGAATGGCTTTTTTCGTCGCCACATTTTGGTTGGCTTCGATAACTATTTTCCCCTCAAAACGTTCGGCCTCTTTCTCTCCAAATGTTTGCGGCGGCGAAGCAAGCACAAGCACATCAATATTTTCCGACAATACTTTTTGTTGTACCGAATTGCTGGAAAGCTCTCGCACACCATAACGCCGGAATCTGCGCGCCAACTTTTGCAACGGACTATCTGCTCGCTGATTCACCCGTCGAATCAATTCCTGAAGAACGGGCACGGGAAGTTCTCCCCATTTCGAATAAATTTGCCGGGCTTCATCAATAATTCCGCTAAATTGAATGGGGGTTATATTCGCATAATCGTATATCACCACACTCGCCATTTGAGCGGCCACACGACCAAAGCCAAAGAATCCGACATTGACTTGCGGCGGTTCTTGTCCCCCGAAATATTTTTTTTGAATCACAGGATGTTTGATCAGCGCAAGAATCGCATTCACGGGGCCAATTCCTTGAATTTTCCATTTCTTCTTTGGAATTCCTAAATTTACATCGGAAACTCCGACCGCGGGAGGTAAATCTCTTCGGCCAAATACCGGCTGATAATCCACTGCCCCGGATGGCTGTCCACGCGCCATCTGTCTCTGTTCTGCTTCCTCGAGAGATTCCATGTCATATGCATACTGGATAATCAAATCCATTTCTTCCGCCTGCATCAAGTTTCCGGTTGACGCAATGTATACCTGTCCCAAAATCCCAATATTTACCAGCGACTTCGTCCACAACTCAATGATTTTTCTTTTCTGTTCATCTGTTTTTTTCTGAAGTTGTTTTTCTGTTAATTCCCCTTTGCTTTTGATTGGTTTTGCAACAATCGCCGAAAACGCACCGTCTAAATAACTGGTGCCCTGGTTTACGTCATCCATGGTTCTTCCTTCAAGCGGTGTAAAACTCAAAATCGACCGGCGTTTATGCCGGTAAGCCTTTTCGCTTGAAGAAATGAAATAATCCACAGGGCCCTGTGAAAGATTGACCTCCTCAATTTCCTTATTCCCGTGGATAACCAATAAAGACTCAAAAGCCTCATCCGCCAAATCGTGATTGGTATATACCAATTGCCACGGCATCCCCCGGGGTTGTAAATCGGGCGGCAATCCGCGGATAAAAAACTCGGGTCTAAAAACAATGGTAACCGGCAATTTATATTTAATACGTACCGGATCGTTCAAGTTCGTCCGGATCACTTGATTTGCGGCTTTGAATTTTTTAATATTCGGACGTTTATTTTCCGGCAAAATCGATAAAAACTCTTTAATGTAAAAATCCAACTCCTCAGGGATTTCCTTCGCGACTTCTCCGTTTCTCGCTTCTGATCGCTTCTTTTCATCATAACGGCACGCAACCCCCTGCGGGCCTTTCCGGACATCTACAATCACCCTGAATCCCGGAAAATGTACGTGATCGCTTTCAACCTCCCAAAGTAAATCGACAACCGTTTCAATCTGATCTGAGTGGGTCGGCGCATCATGATGCATTTTATGTTGAACAAAATTCATGAATAAAGAATCGATTGAAGAATCTCCAAACATCGCTTCACGAAATTGATCCGGTCCTAACCAACGATCTTTTTCGAGAACAACTTCTCTCCAAATAAATATCTTGATCCGAAGTTCCCGGGCTTGATCAAATTTTCCCGCATGTGCCAGTTTTCTTGCTTCAGCATGCAACTTTGCAAGTTGAATGGCCTCCTTCGGCATCCACAAATAATTCCACAAAACCTCGGCAAATGACCGCCTCTTCAAATCACTCCGCGCTTCGGCCCGGGCTTGCCCTTTCATTTTTGTTAGAACACGATCGAAATAATTTTCCCCAAGAGCCTTTGCCCCTTGTTCAATTTGCGCCTCTGTTTCCGGCTCCGGTCTTAACAAATAATCCGCTATCCGATATGGGTCACCCAAAACACCACTTCGGGAAGGGACAACATCTCTAATAGTAAAATAGGAAGCAAAATTCGACAGGCTCAAAGCATATAAACCCAAAATTGCCTTTGCCAATGTTTCTTGCGGCACTGATTCTATTTTTTGCGCATCCTGTTTGAGCTCAACAAAAACAATAGGAACTTCTGCATTGACACGCCTGGCAGAAACAAGTTGCTCCACCGCCAAATGAATATGCGCCTGCCGTGATCTTTTTCTCCACGACAATTGCGGAATTTCGAGTCCTTGATGAATTTCTTTTGCCTTGTCGGTCGTAACCAATCGGAAACCTTGCTGGAGTTCTTCGAGCGTCCACTGAATATCTTCGGATTTTTTGATTATGACATCACGGTGAACAGAAACAAACAACATGTCCGGATAACTTTTTTTCATCATATAGAGGAACAGCGCATAAATGAATTGTTCTTCGCTCGGCGGAAATTCAACATCTTCAATGCCCGCCTGTTTCCCGATATCGATCCGGTTCATCACGTCATTTAACATACCATAAAATTTTTCGATCAACCGTTTCGTCTCCCTCGTCACAGCGCCAGACCGATCCCAAAGAGCTCTCTCATACCTTCGAGTCTCCTCGTCCCCTTCCCCCGTTTCTTGAGTCGCAGGTCTATGAATTGCTTTGATTCTTTTTTCCGCTTCCGCCAATAACGGCTTCATGACTAAACTCCCCAGCCTACTCTTGAGCATTGGCCCGATATCTCCCCATGATTTCGTCCCGATCCTTTGTTGTTGCTGAAAAAGGGCTGTTTGTTCCTCCGGCTCGAAAATTTTTCCGGCAATTTCCCGGATCACAAATTCTCCAAACCATTGTTGATCTCGTACCGAATATTTTTTAACCGGAAGCACCTGTTTGCCCCGTTCCGGATTTGCCATTTGCCGCATCAAGTCCATCAGCCCGTCAGCAATAGCAACCGTCTCTCCAAGCGGTGTCGTATATTCCGGCCATGGAACAAAAATAATATCATCGGAAGAATATTTCCCGGATTTGACGATCCTTTCAATAATGGGGGAAGAGTTTTCAAGCGGAAGATGCCGGTCGTAAAAAACAACCATGCGCGGTTTTGCAGTTCCGATTTTTTCCATCACATATTTAAACATGGCGGGATACACGTCTTCGGGATTAATCAAGCCCAATTCAAATAGCACGCTTTTAAGCTGCCTCCTCTCAAATGTTGCCAATTGGGAAAGGGCGCGGTTTGTGTCAAGTAACTTGAGAATTTCATCCGGTGATTTTTGTTTCCGTTTTCCGTCTTCGAAATCATAGAATAAATCGTTTTCCAAAATAGAGCCGAGCGCTTCGTGAATACGGTCCGCTCCGCCCACCTTAAACGTATTCGTCCAGTAAAGTAGAAGTAAATCAATCGTGCGATCATTCGGAAACCAGCTTGGATCCATTTCTTGGTGAAGCCTGGCCGCGTGCTCGAATACAATCGAAGCCCGTTTGTTAATCGATAGTTTTTTAGATATATCTTTTTCTGCATCATCTTTTTCAAATATGCCCTCGATGTCTCGCAACGCCTTCAAAATGGCAGCTGTTTGCTTATGCAACTTTTCCTTCCATTCCCCCTCACCCTGAAATGCAGGCATTTCCATTTTATTCAAATAAGCAAGGACATCCTGTGCGTGGGTCCCGAGATCTTCTCTGAGCTGCTGCGCCACCTCTCCGATTCCGTAATACACCAGCTCTAAAGCAATCGCACTCATCCGGTGCTCTCCCAGAAACTCGACATACGCTTTCGGCGATTTTGCTTCTTCTGGCCTCGCGGTACCATTCGATCTGGTTTTCACACCTTTTACGGCTTCCAACAATTCTTGCTTATTGATCAGGCGATTAAAAGCCCGCAATACACGAACGGGCTTTCGCTCTCTCGCCCACAACAATTTTGCAACCTGAAGACCTGTCGTAAAAGGTAGTCCCCCACCCTGACGCTGGCTTCTTCCCAAGTTCCGGAATTCCATCTCTTCAAAATTTTTCATCAACATCTTCATGCGGCGTCCGGAATAATCCTTAGGCGTTTGGCCGAACATTTCTTCAACGCGCCGCGTATATCCTTCCGCAATATCCGCAAATGCATAATAGTCGGTTTGCATAGTGAACATGTGCCGATGCTCACGCTGGAATTCTTCCATTTCATGCAAGCGCTTTTCAGCTTCTTCCAGGCGGGAAAATGCAAAGTCCAGCACTTTTAATTTTTCATCTATCAAAATGGTTTTGATTCTGGCAATCAATTTGTTTTTCCGCTCTTCATCTGCTAAAGCATCTTCCAAACTTCCGGCGAGCGTGATGATCCGGTTGTTCTTCGATTGTTCTGCAATTTGAGTCACTCGTTCAACGGCCGCTTCCGCAATCGAAGCATTGGCTGGCGTTTCTAACGTATGCAGCGCGTCCGTTAATTCCATCGCCCAGGACTGTTTAACATATTCATCCAGAGAATGAACTTTAGCCGCTATATCACCCCGAAAAATAGATTCGACAATGCTTCCTGCGATATTGTGATAGCCCGTCAAATTTTGATGAGGCGCATGAACGTTGCGGAGGTAATCATAAAGAAGTTCTGCGTCTTTCTGAATCAACACCAAGCCGCTACCCAACCGCCCTTCCGGTCCTTCTCGAATTCGCTTGAACCAAATATCAACGCATTGTTTCAGAATTTCCAGTTTTTCACCGCTCAATTCCTGTAACACGACTTGCAAGATTTCTGGCTTGTTTAACGCTTTTTCGGACCATTGATTTTTTTCATCTTTTAACCCGAATTTCAAAACACGCGCGTGCCACGCTTTCATGATCCCCTTAATTACCATCGTTTCGATGAGGCGTATTAACGCTTGTACCCGTTCCTCTGGTTCTTTCTTCTTTCGAAGCGCCGCTTTAATATCTTCACCTGGCACAATCAAAGCAACGCCCATCCCCGCCTCAAACTCGGGAGCTCTTCTGTTGAGAACGGCGTCCTGGTATGGTTCAAAAGCGGGTGGCAATTGCCATCGATCAAGAATAATGTTCGGATAAATCATTCGCCGCGAACGTCTGATATCTTTATATCCCCTGGCAATCTGTTCTATTTTCCTCAGCCCGATCGGATCTTTTTCCGCTCCTGCGCGGGTTTCGGAACGGGCGGCGGACTTCGCCGCCGAGAGCACAGGAGCATAAGTCAAAACAGAAAAGGGGACAGGCAATCGTTCGCTTTTGAGGGATATGCCTGTCCCCTTTTCCGGCGCAAGGTTACGAACTTCGGAACGTTCATACCGGTAACTCGACACTTCCCAATGTCCATAAATGGCCGAATGTTTCGACCAATCAATTCCCGGAAACCGTTTCGGATCATTTTTCATTTCATCCAATAATCCGTAGAGAGCATTTCCTTCTTCGCTATCAAGAAACATTTCTCGATGATATCTTTCGCCTAAATATTCATAGGAAAGAAACTGAATGCTTTGTTGATTAATTAACTTCTTGGGCAGATCAAAAATATCGAACCATCCCCGCATGAACTCTTTGACCAACTGAAAAATATCAATCCATTTTCCGCCCTTAATAACAATTCCCCGCCAAATCATCGTTTTTAAACGCAAGTTTCTTGCGGGCACATATCTCCCGGCAGCGGATAGGCGCATGGCTTGTTGGTGGAGGCGCGCAAGATGCCGCGCTTCGGCGAATCCCATCAAAAGATAATTGGAAGCCGCTTCAATGGGCGACCTTCTCCCGATTTTCCGTTTGTCCGCAGAACGTGACCCGGAAAGCGTTTCTTGACCAAGAGGTTGCGACGATTCCAGAGTTTTCAGCAAATCTTCATATTCGTCTTTCGTGAGGAATCCGACACGGTACAAAATGGTATAAATGTTCGCTTCCGTGACCCGTAACAATTTCAGCACTGTTGCTGCCGCCCATATATTGGCCATAAAAAAGACAATTCCCCACCAATAGGGATTGGTAATCATGCGCGTATAGGCAGGCAATCTTTCGGCCGCGTCATCTATTTGTATTCCGAGCGGGAAAGTAAGCGTTGTCATGACATCATGGACCATTCTCATAAAAGAGCGTTGCGCTAAAGCAACAGGAATGGCAAAAACAAGCGCAAAAATCAAAGCGGCTAATAAGGAAAAAAGTCCGGATGGACTCAAAAAGGCACGCAGATAATTGGGAATCTTTCCCGGCGGATTTCTAAAACGAGCGATGTCGAACAATCCCGTTTCATCATAGTAAGAGAAAAAACGGAAGCGATATGGCCAGAGATATTTGTTCGCGGCCCGCTGAACTTCGTCCTTGCTCTTTTTCGTTACTTTCCGAACTGTGGTTAACGCGCCTTGAAGCGTATTGATTTGGTCGCCATCGAATCCCGGCCTTAAATTATATCCCGGCGTGTCATAATCAGGTTCCGCGCGCGCTTCAGCCCTAGTTTCAGCAGAAGGGTTCGACGACTTTAGAGTTAACGTCAAATCCCGATATTCATCTTTCGTGATGAAATCGATTCCGCGAAAAATGGCGAAAACATTCGCTTCCGTCACGGGCAGCGCAGCAAAAAATGTTTGTAAAAAATAATATCCCGCAAAAGTAAGAAAAAGCCCAAAATACAAAATGAATTTTGAGTGATGAAATTCACTTCCTTCCTGTATGGTACTGAAAGGTCGAGCAATCCAATATATAAACATTGCCACAGCAGATGGCAAACAAGCGAGGCATAATCCGGCAAGCAGAAAAAATTTCCATTTTGCCCTGGCAAAGTTAAATAATCCCGGTTCGCTATGCCACAATAGCGCGTATGGATAATTATTGCTAAAGCGAATATGTTTATTCGCTTCCGTTTGAACTTCTGCCTGGCTTTTGTTTGTGATTTGGCGAATTTTAGTTAATGCTCGTTGAATTGTATGAACTTCGTCTGGATATTGTTCTGGATCGAAACCGGGATCCAACACATAAGCCGGCGTGTCGGAATCCGAATCCGCACGGGCTTCGGAACGATATTCTGGTGTCATTCCCGAAATCTGTTGTCGGGAATCTCTGCCAAAGACAAATTCGCCTCTGGCGAGCAAACGCAGATTCCCGCCAGAAGCCTGCGGGAATGACATATCTGACTTCTGACTTCTGACTTCTGTATTCTCAAGGTTACGAACTTCGGCCCTCGATACAAGCCCCTTGGAAAGTATCGAGGACTCTCGTGCGCCTCGATTAATAATCGCCTTGCCACTATTTTCAAGGTGGCGCACTTCGGCCCGTGCTTGCCCTTTTGCTTTTTTCTCCAGTCTCACCAGAGCGCGGCGTTTGGCTTCGTCAATAATTTCCGGAGGATATCCTTTTCTTTCAAGAATGGAAATCGCGTTTGAACCTTCAACGGGTCCCTGGCTTAACTCATAATCCGCTTGCGGCTTCCTGTCGGCATCCAATTTTTCGTCAAAATGCATATTGAAAACGCCGGGTTGCTTTTCGACTGTTTCGAGTTCCGTCACTTCCAAATCATGCGTGGCTAACATGCCGAAAATCCCGAGCTTCACCAAGTAGAGGATCGTGCCTTCTTCGATCACAAGATGATCTTCCGGGTTGGTTCCGTTTAACATTTCATCAAAAAATAACATCACTCTCGGATCTGACGCCGCTAAATCAGTCATTTCTTTGAGCCGGTCTGTCTGTGCGTCATATTTGGACTTTCCTGCCGCAATGTCATCTCTGACATCAAAAAGCGTCATGAGTTTGACCGGTGTCAGTTTCATGTTGAACCCGCGGATCGGCCCGCCCGTTTGCGCGAGAATGATCGCAAGCGCCAATGTTTTGAGAAAGGTCGATTTTCCGCCCATGTTCGCGCCGGTTAAAATCATAAAGGAATGATCCGAAGCGAACCGGACCGGATTTCCGACGGATTTCTCAAACGGAATGGCCGGATGATGCAATTTTTCCGTTTCAAACTTTAATACCGGCCGGCCTTGTTCTGGCCCAGAAACGGAAGTATCACGATCCAATATTTCGGGAAAATCATGATATCCCAAATTGTCAACGGCCGCCTGCCCTTGGGAATACAAGCTCTCAAGCTCGCCAATCGCGCCGAGGACACTCTGTAACTCTTTTCTTTTGTTTAAATACGCCCACGCGCCATTCAACATGCCGGGACGGTTGATAAAAGAAGCGATGCCGGCCGAGCCATGCGGATCGACGGCATCCTTTAGCACGGAGTAAATTTTCTGAAGTAACGGCGATTCGGCTTGCCGAAGTTCGGGTAATATTTCATTGATAAACTTTCCGACCGCCTTCCATTCTCTTCGAATGACTTTTTCATTCAGATACGCGCTGCGAATCATTAAAAACAAAACAAAGGGAACGGGAAGCATTTTCCACGAATAGCCGGCCAATAAAATACCCGCCGGAATCAGCAGAAATTTGCATAATGTCAACCCGAGCGCCATCCATTTATTCGGCCGGTAGCGAAAATCCGGCACGTCAAAACTCCAAAAGGCACGGTCTCGAATTTTTTCTCCCAATTGTGTAAATTTTTCTTCCATAATCTTCCGGAATGATTCATTTTGGATAAATTCACCGATAGACGCCTGCCGTTCCCGGATTTTTCCCGGCGTTAGAAGCGGATGTTTAATGAGCCATTCGAGCCGCGACTGTCCGAATCCTGTCTTTGTCCTATCCTGTTTTTCCAAAAGCGATTCGACACCCAAATCATTGATCGTCCTCTGATCCAATGAAAAAAATTCTCCTTCCTCTTCAAACATCCGCCCGCCTTCAATCAATTTGGGCGTCTGATATTGTTTGCCCCGTTTTCTCTCGAAATCAAACCGCTCGCCCCATCTCAAAGAAAACTGCTCTAATTTTTTCGGTTTTTGTGAGCGTTCCTCTTTCGTCAGTTCCATGCCGCTGAAATTGCCCAGAATGTTATTTAAAAGTGTCCCCAATTTTTTAGCTTTCCACATAAAATAAATGGTGGGCATAAGCGCCGTAAGAGATATGGCGATAGACGGCATTATCATTGTGACAAGGTCTCGGGGGTTTTCGATACTACTCATCATAAAAAAACCGACTATCATACTGATGAAAGAAATCGCGCCAAAAATAAACAGCCTGATCTCAGCCGCTACAGATTGGGGTTTTATTTTTTGATACAGCCCGACGAGTTCCTGAAATCGCCGATGGTGCTGATCTTCAAGGCGGCGAACATCAATAATCGGTTTTTTTGCTTCACTTTCGCCACGCACTTCGGAACGGGCGAGAAGGTTTGCCGAATCGGATGGTTTTCGAAATGTTTCGCCATCAAGATACTTAAACCGCAACGCGAGTTCATAGACACTTTTTTCATTAAGCGGGTACGGTCTGTTAAGCGCAATTAAAACAATGACTCCGACAATGAAAATCCCAAGCCCAATCGCCATGGGAATAACGGATGTCCAAAATGAAACATGATCCTTCTGTCCCATATCCCGCAAGATGGCCGCGGACCACGCCCAACCTGCTGAAGCGGCACCTAAACCGACGGTGATGCAGCCAAGAATCAAAAGAGTCCAGTAATATATTGATCTTTCGCGAGGCGTTGATTCAAAGCGAAGTCTCCGCAACTCTTTGCTGCCTGCAGATTGAATAGCTTCCTTCGCAAATTGTTGGACCGTTTTCCGAGAAATGCCGGAAATGCGGCGAAACTCGCTCAAAATTCGTTGAATTTCATCAGTATCATCTGAATCAAAACCGGAATTAAGACTATAGGCCGGGGTATCGTACTGATCATGATTCTGCGTACTTCGCGCTTCGGAGCGGAATATTGTGTCATTCCCGCGGAGGCGGGAATCCCGCTGGATCCCCGCTTTTGCGGGGATGACATTCGTAGAAAAAGGGGCACTATTGACTGGTGACCAGTGACTATTGTCGATCTCCCCAGATCGCTCTGCCGCCCAATCAAAGGATTCGCGGATGATTCCAACTTCAGCCCGGCTGACCGAGGGCACGGCATACGTTTCCCCCTCACCCGTCCCCTTAAACTTCCCCTCTCCGCTTCGCTGCGAGGACTGCCTGTAGAAATTTGGACTGCCCTCTCCCTCAGGGAGAGGGTTAGGGTGAGGGCCGTATTTTGATTTAAATTCCTCCAAATCGGCGCGCTTGCCAGCGACACGTTCTAAATATTGCCTGGCGTTGTCTTCTTCGCTCACTTGCGGCGAAATGAGCACGTACGAAAGCTTCGCGCTTTTCAACTTTTCAACAATGCCGGGCGTATGAAATCCGCCGGTGACGAGAAAAATGTGTTTGGAAGATTGCTTTGATAGAGCCGCCTGCAGGTTTTGAAATAAGATGTCGTCGCGTTTAATTGCGGATTCGTAAAATTCGATGGCGGATTCAAGGGCGAGTGATGAATTCGTTTGAGGTTTTGTCATTCCCGCGGAAGCGGGAATCCATGGATCCCCGCCTACTGCATGCGGGGATGACAGAATTCCAAAATTATTTTCAATCAATCTTTCAATCTTTTCGCGGTCCTTCAGAAAATTTTGATATTGCTCCGGCGTGGCTTCGAGCGACACCAAATCGCGCAATAACTTTAGTCCCTGCGCCTCTGCGTCAATCGCGCGTTCTTCGTCATTCTGAAACAGCGATTCTTTGACTTCTTGTTTTAAAGCTTCAAGCTCTTTGAAAAATTGTTTTGCGTCTAAATCTTTTTTCGCTCTGAGAAGTTGCTGCTGATTGCCACCGCGAATTTCAAACAGCATCAAACTGATAAACTTCTCAACTTGCGCGTATTTCCAGCGGTCAAGATGGCGGTTCCTGGCTTCATTGGCAATCACGCTCACAAGAGGCATGAGCTCCTGCTTCTTTTCGAACATATTTGTCAAATCATCGAACACCATCAAATCTTGATTGAATTTTGCTTTCCGTTTTTCGTTGATCAATTTCAAGCGTGGCTCAAGTTCGGCAAGAAATGCCTGCGATTCCTGCTTGGCCGTTACAAAGTGCTTTCCGGCTTCTTCATAAAGATTCTTGTCTTCAATTCCAATGAGGCGGAAATTGGCTTTGCTTAATATCGCAGCGCGCTCGATTCCGTTCAGAACCGCTTCTTTCATCCAGAACTGCGTAACGTTGGTTTTAATTTTTTCATCCGGATAGGATTTCAATTCCGACAAATCGATTTCGCCCGTACCGCCTTCGACAAGGACCGTGTCAATTTTGAGTTTCGGCGCTAATTCCTGCACAATTTTTTGGATATTCTCTTGCGCGCCCAAGTTGGTATGAGCATCCTGCAAATAGACGATCAGCGGTGTTTCCGGGGACATTCCGTCAGGAAGAAACAATTCTTCGATCCGTCCGGCTTCCCGGGGAATCGCAAAGGGCTTGAGGGCAAGCGATTGGATTTCATTTTGAAGGGTGGTGATCGATGCGCCAACGCTCACATCTGCCCATGTGATATTCGTCGTCACAAAACAAATCAACACAACAAGGGCAATTGAACGAAGAAAACGGGATGAAAAAATAGAGAGAGTGGCTCGTTTTACGCTTAGATTAAATGATTTGTTTTTTTGTTTAATCCCAAAATGCATCCTTTACCGTTTAACCGCCATGTTTCCAAAAGAAATAAACATAGATCGGCGGTTATTTACCTCCTAAAAAACTGATAAATTTTTTGCTAAACTACTTTCAAAACTTTAAATATGAAACGGGAATGTTTTCCCCTTGGCTCGAAAACTCTATAATTTAATGAACTCTGTACTCCTTATCGGTAGGATGTTTAATTATACCCGACAGATAATAAGAATACAAGGCTAAGTTAAACTTTTTAATTACTCTAACTTGTTGCAATTAAATAGTTTGCGAGATCTAAGCGGTTAAAAAGTTAAGTTTCTGTTTTATCAGTCGAAATATGAATGTAATCATTTCTGATTTTGAAGTGATCAACAGATCCCCCTCACTCCTGCCCGCTCCCCGCGGGAGAGGGTTAGGGTGAGGGGAATGGAAGTCGGTACGAATTTGTTGAACAAAGTGCTAAAATCTATGCCTTACAACGCTATTATTTTTGATATCGACAATGTCCTCGTCGATACACGCGCGTCTTACACCGACTGCATCCGGAAAACCGTGGATGAATATCTTAAAACAGTCCTTCGCTTCTCACCGTCGCGCAAACCCTTATTCACGCGGCTTGACGTCGAACAATTTAAGTCGCTTGGTGGCTTCAACGACGATTGGGACACCTGCTACGGACTTCTGCTTTATGCGTTGTCGCTAAAACCGGCAAGGCATGCGGTTCGCGAATTGATTAAGGAAAAGAATATTTCCGAATTTGTAAATTCGGTGAGGGATCGGCCGCTCGGCGTAAAAGGAATTGAAACGATGCTCACAAAAACCGTAAGGGCAATTCATGAATTGCCCCTCCTCCCCCAAATTTCAAAAATCTTCCAACATTATTATTTAAACGAATACGTGTGGAACGAAAAACTGCTGATTCCCAAAATTTACTTCAGGAAAATGAAGCAAAAAGGCCTTAAAATCGGAATTGTCACAGGCCGGAACCGGGAGGAAGCCAATTTCGCGCTTCGAAGGTTTCAAATTGATTCATTCATCGATGCGATGACGACTACAGATGAGACACCGCCGGGCCGGAAAAAACCGGATCCCTTTGGATTGCTGAGGGTTGCAAAAATTTTCGGGAAAAATTTACGTTATCTTTATGTCGGCGATTTACCGGACGATATTCTGGCAGCCGAAGCAGCTAAGAAACAAATAAACATTAAATCGTGCGGATTTCTGATTGCCTCAACTTCGCTAAAAGAAATGGAAACAAATTTAAAATCCGCCGGCGCGGACTATGTATGCCAATCAGTCCAGGAATTAATAAAATTTGTCCTGTAGGGGACAGGCATGCCTGTTCCCTACTAGAGCTCTTTTCCCTTGTCTCTTTTCAATTGCTAACAATTCTGCAAATTTGCATCGGAATCAATATTCCCCCGCATTAAAAGGACATCGAAATTGTCAATCCTTCCAGTGGGATTGATATCATATTTGAAGGTTCCCTCCGTTACGACAGCATTCAACTTTGCTCGCAGAGCGAGGATATCGAAATTGTTGACGCGGCCGTCACCGTTCACGTCGCCGAGAAGCGCTTTAATTTTTGCATGGCCGATTAAATTCCCTGCAAAATCTCTGATATTAATATTGAGACATTGATTATTCGCCACATCTTTCATCCCGAGAATTAATCCAGCGTCAATGGCCGTCTTGGAAGTTACGCTACCGCTCGAAAGCTCCACTCTAACCGTATCAGGGTCAATAGCTTTATCAAACGTGAGAATGACTTCTGTCGGACCGCCTAGCCGAGGTTCGGTTAACACAAGTTCCGACGGCCCTGTATTGCTATCAATGTAAAATTTTCCGGCAGTTCCATGTGTTTTTCCAGAGCTCGCCTTTAAAAGTTGCGGCACCGGCCCGGGCTCAACGGTAATGAAAACATCTTTAACCGCTGTGTCTTTTCCGTCTGAAGCTGTAATTTTGACCGAATACGTTCCGGCCTGATGATAAATCGGTGTCCAGGAAAATTGATAATTCCCCGGATTTTGAGGATCAGCTTCAAAAGATGCGCCTTTCGGTTTCGTGTTCTCGTCCAAAGAAATGTTAACCTGATCACCATCAGGATCCGTTGCCGAAACTTGAAATGTAATTTCTTCACCTTCAGATCCTGATACAGAAGCAGGCGTGATTGTAATTTCAGGTTTGTGATTCGTTGGCGTATAAAGGCCCGTTCGCTGTGCATCATGGTGAAACGTCGGCCACGGACTTTCATCAAGAAGAGATTGAAACGGCATGGTCCATGCGTAAATATTTTTATCTCGTGAACCAGTTACAATTTCCAGCTTGCCGTCGTGATTCAAATCGGCAATCACAGGGCTTGCATGGATCAGTCCTTGAGTTTGAAGTGGAAATCCTTGGACTGCCGTTCCATCCCCATGAAACGCATAAAGATTTTTATCATCTGAACCAAACAAAATGTCCAAATTCCCGTCACCGTCAATATCGCCAACTGCTGGCGATGAATATATATATTTTCCCGTGGCTTGGGGCCAACCCGAAACGATGGTCCCATCGCAATGATATACATATATGTTTGGAACTATCGTCTTTATCGTACCGTCTAAGTTGTAAATATTTTTGGCCATCAAACCAGCAACGATTTCCTGCCCCGGAAACAAAGGGTCAATATCACCTGCTGATAGAGAAGCTACAACTGCCTTTGGCATCTGCTTGGGCCAGCCATTCAGAACAGATCCATCGTGGTGCCATGCATAGATTTGTCCGCCGGTCGAGCCTGCGCCAGTAATGACTTCTAAATCACCATCCCCATCAAAATCCGCAACGACCGGAGTCCGTTCGGAATAGCTAATTCCGATTGGCCAACCCGTCATCTCTGTACCATCTTGATGTAAAACATGCACTTGTGAGCCTCCGGTTTGAGCATCCGATAGGGGCAGGATAATCTCAAAACCAAAATAATTTGGATCCAAGTCCGCGATGGCAGGCGTCGATTCTCCCCACATATTTTCGTATACCTTGGGGAAGCCGGTTACCTCTGTTCCATCTGCATGCCAAACATAAATTTTGGCTGTAAAGTTTGGATATGCCCCCGCACTCGTAGCGATAACCGTTTCGAGGCCTGGATAATTCGGATCAATATCGCCAACAGCAGGTGACGCAACAATTTCTTCGCCTGTGTCTTTTGGCCATCCCGAAACGTCTGACCCGTCTTTTTTCCATGCATATACTTTACCTTCATAACTGCCAACCACAACTTCCAAACTGCCGTCTCCATCCATATCAACCACTGCCGGAGAAGAACCCCAATTGATGAAAGAAGGAGGGTTTTGGGAGCCGCGGTCTTTCGGCCACCCCGGGAGAGCTTGCCCTGCCATATTCCATACATAAACTTTTCCGTCAAAAGATGCCGCTACAATATCCACTTGGCCATCTCCATCCAAATCGGCCAGCGTAGGGGTCTGCCGAACTTCTTCACCGGTCGAGATCGGCCAACCCGGAAGAAGCTGCGGCGCGGGCAGCGGATCTTCCGCCAAAATTAGAAATGGAGAAAAAAAATTTAATAACACGACTAAAACAAAAAATTTTACCCCAAAAGAAAATGCTTTCATTTTTAGTTCCTCCCCGGAAATGGAATTTTTTTCAGAATAATTAACATCACTGCCTGAAGTCTACCCCCCCCTCATATGGTTTGCAAACCAGAGGCGAAAATAATTCAGCTTATTTCCGGAGTTTAAAAAGCGAAATAAGGAGAAAGAAATGTCAAAGGCCTCCGTCAAACAACGGGGCGGATCCCCCGCTCCGCTGTAGCAGAATAAACGCTTCGCAGAGGCGCGCGCCGACATATCTACGGCGGGAAATGACGAATGACAAATGGAATATTAAAAAAGAACTCGATCGATTGACCGTAGAAGGAGTAGATGATCTGTTTGAAAAGGAAAAACGCGATCAAAAATGAGGGGTTTTATTCTTTGTTACTTTGCTTGTTGCCTATAAAAACTTCTGCATGCTGAAATGAACTGCTCCACTTCTTTCTGAACTTGAAGCGCCTCGGAACCGTTGACAACCAAGAAATCTCCGTAATCGCTATCGATCCGGCGTTCAAAACTTCTGGAAAGAGCGCGCGCAATTTCTTTGTCAAACAAACCGCTTTTGACAAAATGTTGATGGAACAAAGAAATAACACCGCTATGTTTGGAAGCATCCAATCCCTTCGTCGCAAGAAGCGCCCGCGCAGCATAAAAAGCGCCGTAATAAAAACGGTTCACTGCGCTTTCAAAAGATTTCCGCCGCATGAGAGATACACCATCCCGAAAAGCCGTTCTTGCCCGCTTAAACCGGAATTGAATCAAAGAACAAACTTCGTCTGTCATAAAGGAATGCTTTCACGCCGGATATTTTGAACGAAAGGAGTGATCCGCCATACCCGAGCTGAAAAAATGCGTGCGGGAACGACACGGGGAGATATGTAAACGTCAAATTTCAAATTGACGTCAAATGCAATGTCAATAACGGCATTCTTAATATCAGCCGAAAAACGAGAAACAACCACCAACACGTCCACATCAGAACCTTTTTGAGACGCGCTCCGCGCTTTTGATCCAAATAAATGAAGGCTGACTAAATCTTTGCCCAACGATCGCTTGACCTTGGAAACAAACTCGGCTAATGCGGTTTTTTCTTTTGTTTTGAGGCTTGTTTTCATTCTCTTTTCCTTTCGCGGCGCGCAATTTCGCGTCCCGCTGAAAATTATCTTACCTCATAAAGGAACCAAAAAGAAACAATAATTTTACGCGACAATTATTATTTCATCCAGTCATTCCGAGCGGGTGTGACAAGTGAATGAGCCGAGGGATCTTGACCCCTCGACTTCTCTCGGGATGACATAAAAGTACTGGATGAAGTGGTATGCACCCTTTCGCATGAAATTTGACGGCTTTTACCTCTTTCGGTTCTTATCCGGAATCGCTACAAGATTCCCTAACGTCACTCCGCCCACTTTCCGTTGACCTTGACGCGCATCCAGCGGGCACCCCACTCTTTCGCCTCCTGATGGCCGCCGAATTTGTCTGGGATAAAAAGGTCTATATGCCGGTTCCGGATTTTTCCGCCGCAGTCTTCGACAATAAAGTTCCGACGCCCCCGAAGAATAGAGAAAATCGCAAGTGAATCCTGCGGAAAAAACGGGACTAATTCCATTTGGGTCCCGAATTTATATTTTTTGTCAGCGGCGATTCCGCCCCAATAAATTTTTTTCCCGCTTGCAAATTTTCCGTCGTAAAACTCGGGAACATTAATACAAATAGGACAATTACAGTAGGCCGTCACCAAAAATGTATAACGGCCCCAGAGATAATAGTAAAGCCCGTAGACGAGAAAACAAAAAACGGCAAACGCCGCTAACTTGGATTTGAACCTGATGCGAATCATTTGCATGATTGAATTAAATGAGGGGTCGGGGTGTTCTCACCCCTTTCCCCTTTATAAAATTAAGGAGTTCCCGCGTCGCCAGCTTTGCTGGCTTCTGGGATGAGCCCTTGGTCAAGATTAAAGAACTTCCAAGGGCTCAATTAATTTAATGACATCCGCGACAGCCGCCGCAATCGGGCTCTTTCGGAATATTGGGATTTGAAAACTTGAACCCCCGTTCTTCCGCGCTATCGACAAAGTCAATTGAAGTTCCTTCGAGCAAAGTGTTCGACTGCTCATCAATAAACACCTTCAAGCCGTCAAAATCCTGGATTTGATCATGCTCCTGTTTTTCATCAAACACCAACCGATACGACATGCCGGAACAACCGCCTGAAAAAACAGCGACTCTAAGACCCATGTTCGGCTGATTTTGTTCAGCAAGCAGCTTTTTAATTTCTGTGACTGCACTGGGTGTTATTTGGATCACGTTAGTTCCTCCAGTTCAAAAGTCTCAATGGCCAAACACCAATGCCGCAAATAAATCCTAAAAAATTAAATTCCAATGTGGATTTGAAACATTGGAAACTTTCTTGGTCATTGCGTGCTTGGCCATTGGTCATTTTTTTTAATCATTTCTTATAAAACGGCGATTTCTCCCGCAACTCTTGCACCACACTTACAATTTTATTCGCCGCGTAATCAATTTCTTCTGAAGTCGTAAAGCGGCCCAGACTAAAGCGGACGGATGTATGAATCAAACTTTCGCGCACGCCCAATGCCTTCAAGACATAAGACGGCTCAAGGCTTGTCGAAGAACATGCGGACCCGGAAGACACGGCAAGTTCCTGGTTAATCAACTTAAATAATAATTCTCCTTCAATAAATTCAAAACTCACATTGAGATTGCCGGGGAGCCTTTTCTCAAGGCTTCCGTGAAGATCAACACAATCGAGCCCTTTGCAAATCATCGAATGAAGTTCGGTTCGCAAACCAAGAACCCGTTTTGCTTCTTCAGCCATTTCCGTTTTCGCAATCCGAACCGCTTCACCGAAACCTACGATGGCCGGAACATTTAATGTCCCGCCGCGCAAATTCATTTCCTGCCCGCCGCCGTAAACGAGCGGCGCAAGCCGGACGCGCGGATTTTGTTTTCGCACATACAGCGCACCGATTCCTTTCGGCCCATACATTTTATGCGCCGAAATACTCGCAAGATGAATGCCTGCTGCCCGAACATCAAAGGGGATTTTTCCGGCACTTTGAACCGCATCGCAGTGAAAAAATATGCCGGCCGCTTTCGCCATTTCTCCGATCTCCGCAATCGGCTGAATCACACCGATTTCATTGTTGGCGTGCATCACAGAAATCAAAATGGTGTTTCCGGTGATGGCCGTTTTTAATTCGCAAAGGTTTATCAATCCTTCGCGATCGACCGGAAGATAAGTCACTTTGAAACCTTTTTCTTCCAAATGTTGACAAACCGAAAGAACGGATTTATGTTCGGTCGCAACCGTAATCATGTGATTTCCTTTTTCGCGATACATCTCAGCAATGCCACGAATCGCAAAATTATTTGATTCCGTCGCGCCGCTTGTAAAAATAATTTCCTCCGGATCTTCGGCATTGATGAAAGAAGCAATTTTTGCGCGCGCATCTTCAACCGCCTGTTTCGCTTTTAAACCAAAAGGATGGTGACGGCTGGCGGCGTTTCCGAAATATTCCTTGTAATAAGGGAGCATCGCTTCCAGAACCCTCGGATCCATCGGCGTTGTCGCTTGATAATCTAAATAAATCGGCAATTTCATCGATTTCACCATCTCCGTCATTGCGATCCGCCAAGAACTGTGGCAGAGAAGCAATCTGTGTTCAGAGATTGCCCGCCCGCCATGATATGTGGCGGGCAAGTCGGCCCAAGGCCTCCTCGCAATGACAATATTTCTACATCTGTTTATTTAAAATTTTCTCAATCAATTTCGGAGCCTTCTTTACAAATTCCGCTCTCGTTAAAACAAATTTACAGCCGTAACCTTCCGCCCGCTGACGGGGACGCTCTTGGTGTTCGGGCACAATCGCAAGCATCGGGAATCCGGGCTTGAATAATTGAATCATCGCAATGTGTTTATAAAGCCACTCTGTGTCCGCCGCTGTTAAATCAACTAAAATCATGAACGGCGCCCAATTTTTGACGAGCTGATAAAGCTGCTCTCCTTGCATCACGAAATAACATTCGATCCCGAACTCTTCCGCCCAAGTTTTAAGGTTTGCTTTAAATTCCAGTTCATTCAAATAGATTAAACAAATCGGTTTATGCATATTTTTTTATAGAGTTGGGAACAGTTCATGTAGCGTTTTGAAGCGGTTAACTAATCCCCCTCACCCCCCGCTTTGAATTTTCCCTCTCCCTTAGGGAGAGGGTTAGGGTGAGGGACAATAGCTAACTTCAGAACGCTAAATAGCTGGTTCATGTTTTCCATTAAAATAAACTGCTCGGGAAATCTGATTTTATTTCTTTTACCGGCTCAGGAACCGATCCCCAGGCAATCGGAACTTCATATTTTTTCCAGTCCCGGTTTGACACAAAATAAATCCGCTGATTTGCACAACCGTATTCGTATACTTCCTTTGTAATCTTAACATCATCTAAGCAATATTTCTTTAATTCTTCCATTTTCCCTTCGCGCCAATAATGAACCGCATCCATTCCATGCCCGCTTTTCCCTACTCCAAGTGTCGCTTGCGCAACGCTTTGCAGGCTCACGCGATGTCCGCGAACTTTTTCGATTTCTTCCATTAAATCCAGCACCGGAAATCGCTCAGCCGATGCAAAAAGATACGGTTGCAGCACCACCATGTCAAACCGTTTAATATTAAACCCGATGATCAGCTCCGCCGCCTGCATCCGTTTTTCAAGTTCGGGAATTTCGGATTCCCCATAAATTTGATAGCGATCCGTCCCGTAATCATACACACCGACAACCGAAACCTTTAGCTTGTGAAGGTTTTCCCGCCCCACTTCATCAAACGTCCTCTGCGTTTCAAGATCTAAAACCAGTTTATTGTTTGCCATATATCCTTATTCCCGAGACGATTTAAGAATGAAGTATTTGTTTAGCGCTTTGAAGTGATTATCTATAAAAGGTCGTCCGCTTTTTTGTCATTCCCGCGAAAGCGGGAATCCAGCAACTATGGATGCCCGCTTAAAGCATGCGGGCATGACACGAACTGGCGTGTTCACCACTTCAAAACGCTAAATAGACACAGAATGAAAGGTTAAGTTTCCCAGAGCCGGGCATTCTTTTCAAGTAGAATTTAATCATGAAAAAAGAATAACGAAAGGGTGAGAAGCCCTCCGATCGCGTAAAGCGCAATGGTATTGGAAACAAAATAAGGATAGGCCATTAAAGCGATGCCGATCGCAAGCGGTTTCCAACTGGCTTGCTTTTTTCCATAAATAAAAGCGACAAATCCTATTCCCCCAAAGATAATTCCCGCTATTAAATTCGTCGCGCTCATATTCACCTATTCATTTTCCTTCAATTTAAAAATAGGAAATACATCTAAAATTTTGAAGAGATTAACAAATCCCCCTCACCCCTGCCCTCTCCCCGAGGGAGAGGGCAGGGGTGAGGGAGGAAAGTCAACTTCAGAACGCTAAACAGATACAAAAATTTTTGTTATTATAATCTTAGCTTATCCGCCCGTCACGGAAAAACATATGCCCGGTGTGGCTTTTCGCTTGCATCGCAAAGCATTCATCATTAATATATGCGGGCCATAAAGGCCTGGTTTTCATATAGATACCATCATTAAAAGCGTAATTTTTAAACTGTTAATCCTATTAAAAAGGGGCTATTTTCATGAGCACAGCAAGTTCTGAAAAAAACACAACAGCTTTACTCAGCACGTTACCCGGCGATGACGTCCGGCAAATTATGTGGCGGTTTCGGGATCGCTACGACCTTCAAATGGTCGTCCAATCCGCCCGTTCAGTCGCGCGCGGAATTGTAGCACGCTTAGTAGCTGACGGGGCCCGGAATACGCATGATTGGACGCCGGAAAAAGCCAAGCTTTTAACTACGCTGGATGAAGCCGGTATCACTTCCGTTTTTATGGATCCGGATGAAGGCGGATTCATCGAAGGCCCGAAAAATATGGCACTTGCGCTTGTCGCTTTTGAACTCTCCTGGGTCGATGCGGGCGCTGCCACCGGCAGTTTGGCCGGAAATCTGGCCCTTTCGCCGATTCACGAAAAAAGCACGCCGGAACAGAAGAAACACTACATGAGCCTCTGCGTCCCTTCCGACAAAAATAAAAAACCTTGGCGCGGCGCTTTTGCGTTGACCGAACCGCTTCCGTTCGTTGGCGTCGATACCGGAGTTGTTTCCGGAAAAGTCCGCATTGCAGAATGGAAAGAAGGAAAAGAGCCGATTCTCCACGTCGAAAAACGCGGACGATTTATCACCAATATGGGTTTTGCAAATTTTGTCACGGCCGCCGTCGATACGGATGATCCGAAAATTAAAACAAGCTGCATGATCATTCTTGAAGAAGGAGATCCAGGCGTTTATGATCGCGGCGCACCAACGCTCAAGTTAGTTCATCAGCTTTCTTCAACCCATGATCCGATTTTCAGCCTCAAAGTTCCCGCTAACCGCATCATCGGCGGATACACCGTTAAAGACGGCGTGATTATTCCTAACTTTTCACATTCAGAAGTCATTGAAGCTGTCTTTCGCAGAACGCGCGTCACGGTCGGCATTATGACTTCTGCAAAACTGCTTTCCGCGGTTGAACCTGTGATTCGATACCAAAGAAACCGTTTCCGGGGAGGCTCTTCAATTTCAGCTGGAACTCCTCGTTTTGATTTGGGGCTTCAGCAGAAAGAAGATGCCGTGCAACGTCTTGTTGATATATGGGCAACCGGCGAAGCAAGCGCTTCTCTCGGTTTCACAGCCGCACGGCTCTTTGATGAATTCGATCCGGTTGAAACGAAGAAAGAAGAAATTTTCAAAGCACAAGGAATTGCCGGAGCACGCGCACAAATGAAAGCGCTTAAAAAACCGCAGGAAGATGCGCTCGAATATTTAAAAATGTTACAGCTTGCGGAGAACAAACGCGATGCAAAACGATTCCAGGAATTGGGAAATGATCCGCTTGTTCAATTCGTTGTCCAAGATTCTCTCGCAAACGTTCTCTGCCCGGCCTGCAAACTTTGGAACACAGGCTATGGCGCAACCGTTATGCGCGAAGCCGTCAGTTTAATGGGCGGATACGGCATCACCGAAGATTGCCCCGGATTTCTCGGCCAAAAATGGATGGATTCGCAACTTGAGGCCACCTATGAAGGGCCGGAAGCCGTTCAACGCCGGCAACTTTCGGTGACCATGACGAGCCCACTGTTTCTCCAGCAACTTCAAAACTGGATTAAGGACCTTGAAAAAATCAACGGTGCGAATCCGGATCTCGGAGCCGGAGCGCTTGCCGCGGGAATGGAAGTTTGGTATTGGGCATTCAAACACCTCGAAACCGCTAAAGACTGGAACGGTAAAACTGTTTACCACGGTCAGCGCCAAGGCGTCACTTTCCCGCTTGCAGATGCGCTTTGCTGGCTGCTTGCTTCCTATTGTCAAATCATAGACGTGCTTGAACTAAAAGCAAAAGGGCCTGAAAATCCGGTTGTCGCCGAAGGCTTGGCGGGGCTCGTCACTTTCTTTTCCGATTTGGCGAGAGTTCAATCAGCACGGGCCAGTGAAGAAGCGGCAAGAATTTGTGCGGAATTGGTTTATGGTTACAACCCGAATTTGACAAACGAAGAAATTTCGACATTTTCAAAGCTTCGCGAAAAAGTTGACATATCCATTAAAGGATATCGCTTGGCGAAGGAACGCGCAGCGCTTGCCGTCAGCCAGGTGATGATTCCCGAAGCCTTGGACTATCCGGCGTAATTAAGTCGTTATTGAATAAGCGCACAGGCTCACAAGAACACAAGTGCACAAGTTGAAACAATGAAGAAACAAAAAAGGGGACAGGCATATGACTCATATTAAGCAATTGCCTGTCCCCTTTTTTGTCGCGATTTTCCTTGCGCCCCTGTGCACTTGTGCACTTATGCGCGCATAACAAAAGAGAAAAAAAATGAAGTCAGAGCCATCTATTGAACGGCAAAGCATGAACGTCGATATCGTCTGTGTCGGATTCGGCCCAGCAACCGGCGGATTCCTCACCACCCTTTCAAAAGCACTCCAGGACCCGGCGCTTCAACCCATCCTTCAAAGCAAAGCCATGCCGGGAATGCCGTTACAAGTCATTTGCTATGAACGCGCCGACGATATCGGTTTCGGCGCGTCCGGTGTTGTCACGAAAGCACGCGGAATCCGTGAGTCGTTTACCACAGAAGAACTTTCTCAAATTCCGATGGCCGCACCCGTGACCTCCGAAAAACTTATTTATTTGCTCGACCCGATTGGAAAAAGCCGAAGGTCTCCTCTCCTGAAGATCGCAGATTTCTTGATCAACGCCACAAAATGCATCAATCCTTTTTACAAAAAACACGGATTTGAAGTTCCCTTTATTCCTCCGTTCATGAATAAACACGGCGGTTTTGTATTCTCAATCGGCCAATTCAATACGTGGGTTGGTTCGCAGCTCATGGCCTCCGGGGCCGTTCAAGTTTGGCCGGGAATGCCCGCTAAATCGGCATTTTTTGACGGGGGAAAAGTTTCCGGAATCCGGTTAGTGGATCAGGGAACGGACAAGGCCGGAAATCCGGACGCAGGCTATATGCCCGGCATGGATATCCGTGCCGATCTGACGGTCGTGGGAGACGGGCCCGTCGGCGCCGTCGGCCAACAACTCGATCAACATTTTGGATTGCCGAAAGATCATCACCAGCGCGAATGGGCCGTCGGAATGAAAATGGTGATTGAACTACCCGAGGATTGCCCGCTCAAACCGGGAACCGTATTTCACACTTTCGGATATCCAGAACCGGAAATTTTCGGGTTCTTCTATGTGTATCCGAACCGCCTCGCTTCCGTCGGCGTGTTTATTCCATCGTGGATGAACACTCCCACGCGGACAAGTTACCGGTATTTACAATATTGGCTCATGCATCCCTACATTTGGCGTTATGTAAAAGGCGGCACCATGAAATCGTGGGGCGCGAAATCGCTTCAGGAATCCGGAAAACGCGGCGAACCATTCCTCGTGGGCGATGGATATGCCCGAATCGGCGAAGGTTCCGGAAGCACGAATGTCTTAACGGGTTCCGGGGTTGATGAAGCGTGGATGACGGGCATTCAACTCGCGGAAGGTGTGATTGAACTTTGTAAGGCGGGTAAACCCTTCTCAAAAGAAAATTTGCAGGAAGCGTATGAGAACCGGCGACGCTCAAGCTGGATTGAAGAAGAAGCCAAAGTGGCTGAAAAATCGCGGGACGGATTTGATGACGGCTTCGTCAAAGGATTTATCGGAATGGCGATTTCCGGATTCACCGGTGGGAAATTGAATCTCTCCGGAAAATCAAAACGCCTGTATGAACATTTTCCGTCTCTTGAAGACTATTACAAAGGGCTTATCAGCCCCGAAGAAATCTCGAAAACCCGTGAGGAAACCGTTCGTGCCGGTACATATCTCAACAGCGCCTTAATGGAAAAAGCGGGCTGGCCCAAAATCCAATATGACGGGAAATTGCTTGTTTCGCATCAGGATGCACTCCTCATGGGCGGCAAGGTTCAGGCAGCGGGCGGTTTTGCGGACCATGTCACATTTCTTAACACAAAACTGTGCAAAGACTGCAAAACAAAAGTCTGTATTGAGATTTGCTCCGGCCAAGCCATCACGCCCGGCGAAGACGGTCAGGTGCCTCAATTCGACCGCGAGAAATGTATTCACTGCGGCGCGTGCATGTGGACTTGCGCAAAACCCCATGACACTGACCCGGAACGCACCAACGTCAACTTCCGTGCCGGTTCCGGCGGATTACATTCTGCAGAGAATTAGCATTAGCGTTGACAATATAAAGTCAGAAAGGAATCATGATGAAAAAACTATCTGTCATATTTTTGATGCTTTTCTTGCTCTCCGGTAAAACACTTTACGGCGAACAACCGAAAAAAGCTAAAATTACGCCCATCCCCAAAAATGCGCATATCTTGATAACATCAAATCGCGACACCAAAGACCGGCGGTCTGAAATCTACGCAATCAATACCGACGGAAGCGGCGCCACCAGAATCACCTATTCGAAATATCATCATTTCATCCTTGGTGTTGATCAAACGACTCAATATATCGTCGCCTCGAGGGCTGCAGAAGACACAACGGCCCCCAAAGGTTTGGGCGATGAGGATAAACGATCTCTGTGGATCATTGACACAAAAAACAAACTTGAACAACGTTTGACGGATTCGAAAAACCACGCTGAGGGTGACAGCTTTTCCCCCGACGGCGAGTGGATCGTGTTCCTCATGAAGCGAAAGGGCAAAGAACAAAGCGACATTTATAAAATCAAACGGGACGGTACACAGTTAACGCCATTGACGGACACACCGGCCGCAATCGAAGGGGATCCCGCATGGTCGCATTCGGGGAAGGAAATCGTTTTCGCGTATCTCGATCAAAAGACACCCCGGTTCGTCATCAAAATCATGGATTCTCAAGGAAAAAATATCAGGACCGTCTACGATGGCGGTCCCGGCGTTTCAACGCCCGTCTTTCCGGCAGGAAATTATGATCCCGAGTGGAGCCCTGATGATCAATGGATTGTTTTTGAACGGGCAACGAGTTCAAAGGGTGAAAATTGGGGCAACGGGATTTGGCATATTTTGAAAGTCGACCGCGACGGGAAATCCGTCGTCGATTTAAGCCAAAGCGGAAAACATTCCGAGTGGGCGGAATTTCTTCCCTCGTTTTCTCCGGACGGACAATTTGTTGTTTTTTCCGCATTTTACCAGGCGCCAGATCCGAAAAATAGTCTTGACGATATTTTGGTGATGAAAGCCGACGGAACGTCGGTGTTCAAAGTAACAACCCATCCGAAAAGCGATAAATATCCGGTTTGGATCCCCGCGAGAAAAACCTAAGCCTCTCGAAAAATTGGCTGGCGAAGCGCCGGCGCTTCGGCGGATTACATTCTGCAGAGAATTGATTATTAATTCTGGCAGTTTTTTCAGCGGATTTCGAGGTGTTTTAATTTGCCAACGCCTTTAGAGGTAACATTAATCACCGCATATAAACGTTTCTGATTTTGAGCAGCCTCATATTTTTTTGCTTCACCTTCGGGGACAAAATAACTTTCGATCCCATAGTTAACCCTAAGCTGCGGCGTGCCATAGAGAGAAACTCTTCCCCGTAAATAAACTCCGTCTTTAGGGCGTTCAAACACAAACCCCTCGGAATTCCATACGCCATCTTTCTCAATAAGTTTGGCATAAATTTTTGCGTCCCGGCTCATTCTTGGAAAAGATTGCCCGTAAAACATAGGCATCAATTTCCGGTCCAATGAAGAAATATCGTAACGCAAGTTAACATACTCTCCCCGGAAAAAATCTATCGGATCAACCGGGATCGTTTTTAAAACGATTTCCCGGCCGTGGCTGAGTTCATATTCATGCGAAGCCCACACCCCGCCAACGGTTAATACCCAAATCAGGGTCGTCAGCCAAAGGCCTTGTTTCAAACTGAATTTAATCATCCGATTGCGCCTTTCCCATACGTTTCTTTTCCCGGTCAATAAAGATCGCCCAACAAATTAAAAAGACACCCCCTAAAATAAAAAATATTGAACGGGATAAAAACGCCCACAACGTATCCGTATAACGTGAAATAATCAAAACAATAAAAAGCGCAATTCCCCAATTGTAAAATGCAATCCGTTGTTCCCGGTGTCCCTTTGTCATAAACATAAATGCCATAAAAAAAAGAATTAAATTAAACAAAACAACATGAATGCCCGCGTAAGGCGGAACAAGAACCGTCAAAATTAACCCGCCTGCCGTAAACGCGTAAATTCCAATTTCGTCTTTTTTCCTGGGATCTGTCTGGAAATCCTTCACGAGAGAAGGAAGCGCTAAATAAACACTAAGAACCGTAAAACACAACGTACTAAACAGATACGGAATGGATTGGAAGAAATTGTCCCTCGACGAATAAAAACGGAAAGACATAACATAGACCATCAACGCCACCAAAACAAGCCCCCCGTAACATAAAAAATTCGCGAGCGTTTTCCACTCACTTTTCGAAAGTATTCTTTTCCCGGCTCCATAAAAAATCATTCCGACGCTCATCAAATATAGAATAATATCCGAACCATCCGGCGGAGTAAGATTAAATCGTCGCTCCGCCTGCCAATAAAAACTCGACAGCCAGTACAACCCATTAAAAATGGAAACAATCATCATTTCGTTTGACCGCAAACTCAAGGCACGCTTCACAAAATAGAAAAGAATAACCAGATAGAGCAGGTTCGGGAACCGTCCGAAATTTTGAACGAAGTTAATATTCCAAATAAAAAACCCCGCCATTACCAGATATTCATATAATTCTGTTTTCTTCCGCTTAAGAAGATACGTTAGGGATAAAACCCAAATTGAGCTTGCAACGAAATCCTTGACAATAGTCGTCATCGATAATGCCACCATCAAAAAAACCAAATTGACATTAAAAAAGTTTTCGTCTTTTTTTCGAGCGCTATAAGGCAATAAAAAACCAAGCAGCAATAAAGGATAAAACCAGGGCGCCGTCCCGATCAGAGATTGATATAAAACATTCGCTAAAAGCCATAAACCACTTGCGATATAAATAGCCGGAAAATAATCCAAGAAAAAGAAAACCGGCAAGGCTAAGAATCCCCAGATAAGCGGCAATATATAAGAATCGGCTTCAACGTGGTAAATCTGTGAAATTAAAGCAATCGTGCTGCCAATGCTAAAAATGGAAATAAGAAAAAGCGCATTCGTCAAATGCTTCGGACCAAACGATTTCTCTCTCACATAATAACCGGCGTGAAGAAATGCAAGGGTCGAAACAGTCGAGCCTATAATTTTCATGCTGTTGGGAAAACGTTGCCAATTCGAAGCAATGAATAAAATAATGCCAAGCCCAATCAGTACCGCCCCGATGGTGAGAATTGTTTTAATGAGAGATTTAGGATCTTTTGCCTTAACGGGCGGGAGAACCGAACCGGCCGCTTCTAATCCATAATTCCGCCAAATACTCACTAAATGATGAGGATAAACAAAGCTCCGTTTGAGCCATTTCTTCCCTTCTTCTAAAATCCAATTTCGAACCGTATCGTCGAGCTCCATCGGCTCAAGATCACAATCAATTCCTCGGCCTTTAAAAAAATCGGCAAGCGCCCTGGCTTTTGATTCTTCAAGACTTTTAATATAAAGCACTCGATTGCGCTTGATCAGGTTAAGAACTTCTTTACGGCTGGGAACGCCGACGCTTTCGATGGTTCTCAGGACATCTTCGTCATTTAACCATTTATTCAACTCATATAAAACAACGCGATATTCCATAAAAAGGGAACCCTTTTTTAAACCATGATCACTTTTATATAAAATTGATTGTGCCTGCAGCTAAATCCTATACGAATAATATTTGTTTAGCATTTTGAAGTGGCGGATACGCCCACTTGTGTCATGCCCGCATGTTTTCAGCGGGCATCCATAGATTCTGGATTCCCGCTTTCGCGGGAATGACAGAAAAACAGGTAGATAATTACTTCAAAACGGTAAACAGACACTCTGAATAATATGTCGTCTATCAGCTTTATATGCTTAACATTAAAAATAATAAGCCTCACCCCAAATTCACCATAAAAGAAGCTGGCCAAATTTGATTTCATGAATATAATTACACTCTCACACATCATTGTGATCCCGCCAAAGGCGGGAGAAGCAATCCCGGTCCTTAGATTGCTTCTCCGCCAGAGGCGGATCCGCCTTCGGCGGAAGCGATATCCTCTACGGTTTGCCGCTTCGCAATGACAAAAAACAAGAATTACATAACATCATTCATAAGGAGAATATGACAATGGCACAAGGATTTCATATCGTCGTCTGCGGAAGTCTGGTTCCGGACCCGCTTCAAACTCTTGAACCGATTCAAAGCCCGACGGGCCCGGCCCTCAAAAATGAAATGATGCTTCCGGCCGTCCTCGATCCGTGGGCCGCTCACGCGCTTTACGAAGCTGCCAACTTGGCAAAAAAAACCGGTGGGGACAGTAAGGTTTGGCTTGTCAGTCTCGGACCGAAAGCAAAACTTCAACAATTAATGATGACCATGGCGCAAAAAGCCGCATTTGAACTCGTCGCGATTGACGGATCCTCAAGCGGATTTACCGACTCCGCGGAAGTAGCACAAACCCTTGCCGGGGCAATCGAAAAAATTCCGGGCCTCGACAAATCCCGCTTGCTGGTTTTTGGCGGATGTTCTTCCGCATCCCGCGATGCCGGTGCAACCATCCAATTGATCGGCGAACATTTGGGAATTACCGATCAATTTCTCGCCGTAGACGAATTCACGGTTCAAAATGACGGCTCGTTTAAAATTCTCGAACGTGTTGAAGCCGGACAATATCAAGTTTCGGTTTGTTCCGCGCTTCCAATTGCTATCGGCTGGGCGACGGGAAATCTGCCCGAACCGCCGAATAATCCGCAAATCGGAATGGTGAATATGAGGACCATCATGCCGGCGCTTCAGAAAGCGCAAGCGGCCAAAGTTGGCGCCGAAGGCGTTACCTTCGCAAGCGTAAAACTGCCTCAGCAGCAACGGCAAACAAAAATCGTGAAAGACGTTCCGGTCGATGAGATTGCCCGGGATATTGTCGAGTGGATTAAAAGTTGAAAGAACCTCGGTACCCGGAACTCCGGTACCATAACGTGAAAGCAGATTATGGAAACAATCCTTTATATAGCACATACAGAATCAAACGGCAGTCTATCAAAAGCAAGCATGGAAACATTAACCGCGGCTTCTGACCTCGCGAAAAAACTTGCCGGCGCAACATTTGTCGCGGGCCTCATCGGCGAAAATGTCCAATCAGCCGTAAACGCTGTTTCAAATTGCGGCGCTTCAAAATTCTATGCCGTTGAGGGCGCGGATTTTGGCAGCTCCCGTTACGCAAGCGACGTTGCCGCCCTTGAAATTTTAATCCGCACCGCAAACGCAACGATTGTTCTCGCATCCTCCACTTCCCGCTTTTGCCGGGCAATGCCAGGCGTCGCTTACCGGTTAAAAGGCCTCATTGATACGCACGTGAGCGGATTTGAAACGGGAAGCGGAAAATTAGAAATTCAGCGCTGGTATTACCGTCAGCGCATGGTTGCTTCGATGAGCCGTACACAACGGCCTTGGCTGCTTCTCGTCGATTCCGGAATTTACCCGGCTTTTCAGGCACAAACGGGTTCTGCCACACTTCAAAAAATTGATATGAAGCTTGACGAGTCGAAAAAGAAAACAAAAGTAGTCGGCCTTCAAGCACCGCAAACAACCGCGCAAACCATTCGGCCCGACGCCGCTCTTCTTTTTGTGGCAGGCGCCGGTTGGACAAAAAAACAAGCCGACGGCCAAATCCATATCAAAGACGCTGAACGGATCATTCTTGATTTTCTGAATTCTTCAAACGCTTCCCTCGGAAGCAGTAAATCGCTTGTCGATCAGGGAAGCGAAGGCGAAGAAGTGTTGCCGTTTTTAAGCCATCTGAACCAAGTGGGGCAAACCGGTTCGACACCGCGCCATCCGAAAGGGTTGGCCGCGTGTTGTCACGGAGAAGAACCTCATACGGTCGGCTGGCGGTTTATCAATGAACGTCGCGCAGTCAATTTGGATCCAAATTGCGGATGGGCGCAAGGGAAAGCAGATGTTCTTTATGTAGCCGATGCGTTTCAAGTCATGACAAAAGTAACCGAATTACTCACAAAAAAATAAAAACCCAATAATTTTAAATAACCACTATGGAAAAAATAAATCGTTGGGCACTGATTCTCGGAGCATCCAGCGGATTTGGCGCAGCCACAGCCATTCAGCTTGCCAAAGACGGTATGAATATCTTTGGCGTTCACCTCGATCTCAAAGCAACCATTGCGCATGCCGAAGAAGTGATCCGCCAAATTCAAAGCCAAAATGTCGAAGCGGTTTTCTTCAATTGCAACGCTGCCGAAGAATCCAACATGGTTGAAATCGTAACCGCCATCGAAAAAAAGTTTGAAGCAATACCCGGTTCAACCATCCAAGTCTTATTGCATTCCCTTGCGTTTGGATCTCTAAAACCTTTCATTTCTGAAAATCCGGCGGAGGAAATGCCAAAAGGAAGAATGGATACCACGATCGACGTGATGGCAAATAGTCTTGTTTATTGGGTGCAAAAATTAGTTGCGAAAAAGTTAATGTCGAAAGGCGGGCGGATTTTCGCGATGACGAGTGCCGGAAGCAGCCGGGTTTGGAAAAGTTACGGAGCCGTATCGGCCGCAAAAGCCGCTCTTGAATCCCATATCCGCCAGCTTGCGCTTGAACTTGCGCCTCTCGGAATTACGGCCAATGCCATTCTTGCCGGCGTTACGGACACACCGGCGCTTCGAAAAATTCCCGGTTATGAAAAAATGCTTGAAATCTCCCTTCGGAAAAACCCGGGCGGAAGGTCTACCGTTCCGGAAGATATTGCAAAAGTTATCTCGCTTTTTTCCCGCGAAGAAACAGGCTGGATGACTGGAAACACGATCCGAATCGACGGCGGCGAAAGCATTGTAGAGTAATTGTCACGAGCGGAACAGCATCACATTAATCCTCAATCAACTTGCATAATTCTTTGAGCGATCGGATCTTTTTCGTAGCAAGATTTTTCACCATATCGCCCTGCCGGGCGCACACAAAAAAGAGGGCATCCACATTCGTGAGTGTCCCCTTTTCTTAGTGTCATTCCCGCAAGCTTTAGGCGGGAATCTATCCGTGCAGTTTTTAGATTCTGATAGATCCCCGTTTCCACGGAGATGACAATATCAAAAAAGGAACATTCGGGGGGAAATCGGGAATCGGCTAAATGATTATTTGGGTGGTTCGCTATTCTTCAATCAGCTTACAAAGTTCTTTGAGCGAGCGGATTGTTCTGACTTCCGGATTTTTGAGGGCCGATCCGTTCCGTTCAATCAGATAAGCCCGAATACCAAGGGGCTCGGCGCCCATAATATCTTCCGGATAACTGTCTCCGACATGAATCACTTCATGCGGTTTGCTTGCGGATTTTGAAAGCGCCTCCTCGAATATTTTCCGGTGGGGTTTGGTCGCGCCGACATAGCTTGAACCGACAATAAAATCAAAATACTGTATTAAATCCAAACTCTTAAGCACCTTGTGAAGCCTTAAATCCCAATTTGAAACAATACCAAGTGTCAACTTTTTCGAACGAAGTTCTTTTAACGTCTCAAGCACTTCTGGAAAAATTTCCCACGACTCTTTTTCTTCAAACGCCTGATAGAGCTTTTCAAAAAACTGCTCGAAATGCGGCATCCCGCCAAACGGCTCAAACACTTCTTCCACGAGCGTCACCCACCAATGGCGTTCTTTTTCCTCGCTTGTTTCCGATCCGAGAGACGCCAGGCCTCCGCGTTTTTGCCAGGCAGCTTGAAACTTTTTTTCCAAGATATCAGGATCAAATTCTTTTCCGAAAGGTGCAGCCATTTTCGCATAAAGCCCGCCGACAGACGGATACGGTTTAAAAAGTGTTCCACCGGCATCGAAGAAGATGGTTTTAATGGTCATATTGTGTTCCTGTTCGCTTGCATTCTATTCATCCTTGCTTCCCATTTTTGAACTTAACATTTGTGTCAACATCGAAATTCCGGACTGAAGCAGCGCCCCTTTGGCATCGTTAATCCCACCCATTCCGGATTCCTGTTGCCCGTAACCCGCTTCATAGGAAGGATCTGGAAACATTGCATCATAGGTGCGTTGGTTTGGCGCTCCGCCCTGCCAGCCATCAGAAAAATCCGCTGATTCTTCATTCACGGCATCCCGCGGAAGAGAACGATGTTCCCGAAGCGCCTGCAAATGTTCCTGCGCATCCAAATCCGATGGATCCAGCAGAATCACTTCCTCGTAATATTGAGCCGCTTCTTCATTAAACCCTTGAGCTTCATAAGAAAATGCAATTTGATATAACGCTTTTGGCCTCATGGCCGAATCTTCGAGCATTTGTTTGAACGCTTCACGCGCGGATTCCCATTTTTCCTGTTGAATCCGGGCAAGACCAAGATTGTAATATGCGGATATATTTGCCGGCTGAAGTGTGACGGCTTGTTGAAACTCATTTTCCGCCTCAAGATATCTATTCGTCCCGTAATAAATCGATCCCAAATGAAAATGCGCGTCTGCCATTTGCGGATCCTTCGCAATCACCTTCCGGAACATTTGCGCAGCAGCCGGATCGCCCGTCGCATCCAATACCAAACCAAGTCCGTAGGTCGCTCCCAAATGTTCGGGTTTTAATTCACAGGCCCGTTCAAAATGCGAACGCGCACGCGATAAATCATTCATTCCCAAATACGTTTGTCCCAAATTATATTCCGTTTCGGCATCGTTGGGATTCAATTCGAGGCTTCTTCCGAACGAATTTAACGCTTCCTGATAGTTATTTGTTTCAAAATAAAGAACCCCAAGCTCGCGTATCAGTTTTGCATCGTTGGGATTTTCTTTGCTCAATTTTTGATAGTTCTCAATCGCTAAATCATACTCACCTTTTCCCCGATGCTCGAGAGCATCCTGAAGAAGCGATTCCCTGCGATGACTCACAGGGGGAAACTCGGTCCAACCCCATGAAGCGAAAGTCAAACTCATCAGCAACATACTTAAAGCGACTCTACTCCTTTTCATATGATTGATTTCGCCAAATTTTAATCGATTCTGTCTGAATTGAAAATTTTTACTTTTTTTCCGGTTTTATTTTAAGAATCAAGGCAGCCAATTCTTCGGGCTTCACATACTGAACTTGGGTCAGCACAAGATCGACATAAAACGCTTTCGCCTTCCCGTCAACCACACGATAGTCGACAGTGATGATGGCGGCTTTTTTTAATTTTTCCAGGCTCTTTACGTTCTTAAGGCGTGTGTGCTCATCGATCAAAAATTCCTGTTCAATATGCTCGCCTGTCGCCGGATGTTCATATTCAATTGCAAACATATTCGCAGGCGCATTCACACGGATTACCCGCCCATCCACTTTTTTCGTAATCTCCGAAGCAGCAGAAATCGGATAATTAATCATTAAACACAAAATTGTAGATGCAGCAAGCAGAACAAAATACCCGCGGCGAGTTCGGCGACAGCCGCTGTCTGCCCATTGAGCTCCATTAAAGAGATTCATGGAAAGCTCAAGGGCTGCACTGACTGCCGATAAGAAAACATTTGATTGTTTTCAATGAAAGTCCGTGCTGAGCCCCGGGTATTTTGTTTTGCTTGAAAATACATATTATTTCTCAACCTCATCTCTCGTAAAAATCGGCTGATACACATATTTGGAAAGCGCTTCCCGGCCGCCTTCATTCCGGTCCACAAGACACACCACCTGCGCCACTATGGCCCCAAGTGTTTCAATCGCTGAAATCGCCTGTAAAACCGACTTGCCGGACGTGATGACATCTTCAACCACCAACACCCTCATTCCCGGTTTTAATTCGGGCCCCTCGATTTGTCGCTGAAGTCCGTGCTTTTTCGGTTCTTTCCGGACTAAGAATGCGGGAAGCGTAATCTTCCGGTCAAGCCAGGCGAAAAGTGATACCGCCGTCGCAATCGGATCCGCGCCGATAGACGGACCCCCGACCGCGTGAATTTCGCTGAGCAATGCGACTTCGAGAATCGAACGGGCGAATAAAGACATCCCTTCCGGATGTAAAGTGACCTGTCGCCCGTCAAAATAGGTATTGCTCATTTTCCCCGAAGCTAATTGAATCGGCTGGGAAAGTTTAATATGTGCATGCTGTTTAACAAAGGGTAAGAGTTGGGCTTTCAGTTCATCTAATTTTGCCATTCTTTTTCTCCGATTTTTTATAAATTGAGCTGAATGATTCTAATGGTTTGATTATAATGGCCCAAGAATCGAAGGTCAATTGCTCTATCAATTATAATATCGGACATGTTAAACTCGGACACATGAAACGCTTTAATTATAAGTCATTTCAATTTAAGCTTTTACGCTGGTTCGGAAAAAATAAGCGCCGGCTGCCGTGGCGGATTCCGAACGTCGACCCGTACCGCATCTTTGTCGTTGAAATCATGCTCCAGCAAACTCAAATCAAAACGGTCCTTCCCTACTACGACCGCTGGCTGAAAGCGTTTTCAAATATCCGGGTACTCGCCCGCGCGCCGGTTGACCGTGTATTAAAACTCTGGGAGGGGCTTGGCTATTATTCGCGAGCCCGGAATCTCCACAAGGCCGCGAAAATGATTGTGAATCAATTTGGCGGCCATATTCCATCCGATCCCGCATTACTTCGGCAACTACCCGGAATCGGCCGGTACACAGCCGGCGCAATCGCAAGCATCGCATTTCAAAAACCCGTGCCCCTGGTTGACGGAAACGTAGCGCGTGTCTTTTCAAGAATTTTTTATATTCGAAAAGATATTTCAAAACCTGACACCATTAAAATAATGTTTACCATTGCCGAAAAAATCGTTCCTCAAAAAAAACCGGGGGATTTCAACCAGGCGTTAATGGAGTTAGGCGCTATCATTTGTGTCCCGGAAAATCCCCGGTGCGCCATTTGTCCCGTCCGTCAATTGTGCAAAGCCTATCAATGCGGGAAAGAATTAAACGTCCCGGTAAAATCTCGAAATGTGGCAATTAAAGAAATAAAAATGGCGGCGGCGATTCTTCAAAACGGCGGACGACTCCTCGTCCGCAAGCGACCAAACCACGGCATTTGGGGCGGATTGTGGGAACTTCCGAGTGTCATCCGGCAAAAAGGTGAGTCAGCCGAAGACGCGATTCAACAGGAATTTAAATTGGCTTACGGAATGCAAGTTGAAATCGAAAAGAAACTGCCAGTACTTCGTCATCAATTAACTCACCGAACATTATGGATTGAGCCGGTTGTGGTTCATATGTCATCCCCGCGTCCACCTAACATCCACCAAAATACGCGTCGGACTCGCTGCGCTGTTTGGCGAGAACTGGCGAATCCGCCGTCCTGTTGGGCGGAAAAGCGGGAATATAGGAGAATGGATTTACCCCTCACCCTCTCCCTAAGGGAGAGGGTGAGGGAAAAAGCAAAGAACCTTCAATCTGCCCGCTGGGTCGATCAAAAAACCTTAGTTCTCCTCTCGTTTCCGGTCCCTCACCAGAAACTTATCCGGGAATATATTTCCTAATAAAACGGGGACAAGCATAAGCAATGTTTGTCCCTGTTTTAAAAATTTTGAAAATTTATTTCTTTTTCTTTTTTTCTGCTTTTTTCTGATCTGCTTTCGGCTCTTCCGGCTTTACAACCGGGGCTGCCGCTACTGCGGGAACTTCCTCTTTTTTGACTTCCGTCGCCGTTGGCGCCGGAGTCTCGGGCTTTGGTTTTTCAAGGCGGGTTAAATCTTCAAACAAATCTTTATAGGTAACATCGCTGATTTTAAACGAAAGTTTTTTCTTCTCATTTTTGCAAAGCACGTCTTTTGCATCTTTGACGAGTGTTTCACAGGAAATTTTAAGAGGCTCACCGCCTTCTGCCTTGATCTCAATCCAATCAGGAAGTACGGCTGTCGCTATAGAAGCATCCGTGCCGCTCACGCTAAACGAAGCCAGCTTTGAAATATACTCATCTAACTTGGGCCAGGAATCTTTTTTCGGCGAGAGCACATATTCTTTAGAAGCTGTGTGAACCACAAGTGATTCCAAGTTCGCTTTATCGATGCCGAGCGGATTCGCTTTGACTAAAGTCGCCTCATTTACACTAAATGTTTCAAGTGCATACCGGGAAGCGGTATAAACTTGAGGGGTGCCGGAAACCTGGAGATAACTGTCGCTTGATGATTCTTTTTTTGCCGCACCAACCGTAATCGTAATGGTTTTATTTTCCATGTCTGTAATTTTCGCTTCGACTTCCGGTGCTTCGAATCCAAAGACCTTTTCTTTTAGTCCGCCGGGATCTTCAACGCCCGTTGCTCTTAAATTGGCCACCCGCGCAAAATAATCTTTTATTTTTGCTTCGTCTTTTTCAAACGGCAAATTCACTCCGATTTCACGCCAATCTTTTCCTTTTCCTTTTTCTTTAATTTCGATTTTCTTAATCGATTCCGGTTTAAGTCCAAGCAATTTCAAATCAAGCCACGAATCCGCCTTCAGTTCCGCATCTTTTATTTCACCATAGATCCCCAAATCCGAAAGAAGACTTCCGCTCGCGAGATAAACAGAATTTGAGCCTGTCTTTCGGACAAAAAAGTCCTGAAAACCGGCTTTTTTCTGGCCAAACAGAAGGTGCAGCGCTTCGTTACTCCCCGAATAAAGAACGACATGAAGCGCCTGCTCGTCCTTGATGCCAAAGTCACCATAAAGATCTTCCGAGCTACCACGCTCTTCCCCTTTGAGCTCCGAAAGGCTCTTGAACAAACGTTTAATCCTTTCTGCGTCAGCTTTCGAATCCCATTTGCCGGGAATCTTCCACTGCCCATCCGTTTTGATTAATTCCACTTGTTCAACTACTTCTTTTGGTTTTTCGCTTTCCGCCGATGGAGTCGCAGACTTCGCTTCTTTTCCTTTTTCGGTTTTTGCGGCGTCGCCAGTTTTCGTGTCCACTTCCGCTTTTTTCTCCGTAGGAACTTCGGTTTTTGCTTCTTCCACTTTCGCATCTTGTTGCTTTATTTTCTTCATTACAATCCGGTCAACCACATTTTCATCAAACTGAATTACCAGGGAGCTTCCCGCTTCAGTTTGATATTCCACAGGCTTATGAAGCTTTTTAACAAAAATGGCAACGCCAAAAACAACTAAAATCCCAAGTAAAATAAAAATTTGCCTTTTGCTCATGACACAACTCTCACTAGTTTCAAATAATTATCTTTAATTTGTTTTCTTAAGAAAATGCGCATGCCTCCGATGATCGTAATCAAAATCGGAATTAAAAGGGATGCAAAGAATTTCCACCAAACTTTACCGGCGGCGGAAACCCGTTTAATCGACCGGTCAATCGGTTGCTTCGAACGGATCTGCATTAAATCTTCGCCTAAGCTGACTGCATCCATTGAATTTAAAATGAAATTCAAATGCCCGCCCTTCCTGAGTAATTGTTCCTGGAACATAGTGGTCGCGCCCACTAAAATCAATTTCCCCGGTTTCGGCGTTAAGATTTCATTCGGCCGTTCTGCCGCATATGCATTCGGAAATTGCCCTTCGACAAACACGGCAAGCGGGAACGGGCCTTTTTTATACGATGCCGTCGGCCGCATCAGAAAAGGAGAAAGCGGCGTCGTCTGGGACGGAACCATCCATGAATCCCTACTTGAACTTAAAAGAATTTTGTCGGTCAACTTCAGTTCCGCTAATTTTTTCGCATCCACTTTCAGCGCCGAACCCCACAAATAGAGAAGTGACGGAAGCCGGGACGTAATGGATAAATCATGATTCATCCCTTCCGGGTCGATACGGACATGCACCGGAAGTTTGAGCGGAATCGAAAGCTGAAAAGGGCCCATTTGCTGGCCGCTGGAAATACTCAAAATTTCCTGCTTCTCATCCATGAGAAATTGATCTTCAATGCCAAGCCCCCAAGGTTCGAGGAGCGACCCGACGCCGGGATTTTTCGCTTGCGGAACAACTTGAATCGAACCGCGCCCGGCTGGCGCATATTCAAAGAAATAATTTTGCGCCGCTAAGAAGAGCGACCCGCCCTGAACAAGAAATTTATTAATTTGAAACCGCTGATCATCAGTTAAGTCGGTCGGTTCCAAAACCACCAAGGTCCGAATATCGTCGGGGATGGTGCTTTTTTCTTTCAAATCAATCCGTTCCGTTTGATAACCCTCATATTCAAGCGCCATCGGGATCAAGCGGTATTCATCAATTTTTTGTGCCGGCGGAACTGCCTGGCCCATTTGCTGCATCAACGCCTGCATTTGCGGATCAACGCTCATTTCCCGCTCAGGCGCAATCACGCCGATTTTCGGCGTTTCGGCAAGTGTCATCCGGTAAATTTTAGAAACTAAGAGATACTCGAGTTCATCCAGATTATCGGGAATAATGCGCGGCAATATTTCATCCGGCTTTTCTTTAAATCCAATGGCGATTGCGGAATAAATCAGTTTCACGCCAACTTCATCCGCATCGATCGATTGGACTTGAAACGGTTGAATCCCTTTTTGTTGAAGATTTTGCTCGAGCGTTTCTTCTTTCCCCGCCCCTTTTTCTTCACCGCCTTCAACCACATTCGACGCTTCCATCGGAAAAACTTTAAAGGTGAGCTTCCCTTTTGATGCCACACGGAATTCGTCAAGTTTATCCACCACATCTTGCTCAAGCGTTTTCAACCCGGTCGGCATTTTTTCCATTGAAGAAACATAATATTTAATCGTCACCGGTGCTTTTAAACCGCTTAGGATTTTCTTTGTCACGGGAGAGACGGTATAAATTTTCCCTTCCGTGAGATCAAAACGCCCTAAAGAAATGTCGGAGAAAAACCAGTTGCCCAACAAAAAAATGCCTAAGCAAATACCGATCGCGGTTGTGAAAATTGATCCTTGTTTCGGACGCATTCTTCCTTCAATCCAAAATCCATTCAACACCAAAAAGATTACCGACCCGCCGGCAAAATAAAGCACGTCCCGAAGGTCGATCACTCCTCTTTGAAATCCGGCGAAATGCCGGGCCATCCCCAAATTGACACGCAGAAACGTTCCGATTCCCGGAAGCCAGCTGTCTATAGAAGATGCAATAAATTCGGTTCCGATGAGATACAAACTGAAACAGCTCAACATTGAAATAACAAAAGCAATAATTTGATCTTTAAAAAACCCGGAAACAAAAATTCCGATCGAAAGAAACATGGCTCCCATCAATGCCGCCCCGACATAACCACCCATAATCGGCCCCGGATCAGGTTTCCCGAGGAAATTCAGCATGAGCGGAATTACCAGCGTTGCCCCAAGTGCGAGAAGATAAAAAATTAGACTCGCGATAAATTTTCCGACCACAAGTTCATACGGCTTCATCGGAAATGTCATCAGCAATTCATAGGTATTTCCGCGCTTGTCTTCCGCCCAAAGCCGCATCGCCACCGCGGGCAGAAACACACAAAGCACCATCGGAAGAAAATGGAAAAAAATTCTCATTTCGGCCAGCGACACCAAAAAGAACTGGCTCATAAAAAGCGATCCGAGCAAGAGCGAGAAAACAAAAAGGAAAATATATGCGATCGGCGAATTAAAATAAGCCGAGAGCTCCCGGCGCATCATGGTTGTCAAATTTGACTTCGGTATCATAGCATCACCTTGCTTTTTGCGGGCTTCAGAAGCGCAATAAATGATTCTTCCAGGCTTGCGCTTTCTTCAACCAGTTCACCCAACGGCCATTTTCTGTTTCGAACCATTTCATCAATCATCCTGAGAAGCGGAACGCCGGCATCGGCGCGCAACAAAAACCGTTCATAACCGGAGCCGAGGCATCCTTCGTAATGAATCTCCGAGCAAGCATTCAATCCTTCGATTGCCTGCTTCACCTCATTTTTTTCGGCTTGGATCGCGACACGCACACGCTGAATCCCGATCGCGCGCTTCGCGATTTCCTCGCGTGTTCCGTCTGCGACAATTTTCCCTTCATTAATAATCACAATCCGGTCAGCCAGCGCTTCGACTTCTTGAAGAATGTGCGTAGAAAAAATGATGGTTTTTTTCTTCGCTAAACTGTGCACTAAATCGCGGATCTCAATAATTTGAAGCGGATCTAATCCAGAGGTGGGTTCATCCAGAATCAATACTTTTGGATCGTGGATCAACGCTTGGGCAAGTCCGACTCGCTGACGATATCCGCGTGAAATCTCAAACAGCGTATGTTTCCAAACCGGTTTCAAACTGCATGCGTTGAGCAGCCAATCAATGCGCTGCTTCATTTCATTGGGACTTAGGCCGCGTGCTCTTCCGACAAACTCAAGATATTCATCCACGCGCATGTCCATATAAAGCGGCGCCGTTTCGGGAAGATAACCGATTTGTCTCCGCACTTCGATGGGATTTGCGATAATATCGTAACCGGCAATCTGCGCTGTTCCTTCGGTTGGATAAAGGTAAGTCGTCAACACACGCATGAGGGTTGTTTTACCGGCACCGTTCGGCCCGAGGAGGCCAAGAATTTCACCTTCTTCGACTTGAAACGAAACTTTGTTAAGCGCGGTAAACGTCCCGTACCGCATACCAAGTGATTTAATCGAAATCATACGGTTCTCCTATGAATCAATTTGGTTTAGCCCGGATTTCTCATCGCTAATGAGAGATTCCGCTCGTAAGAGCTGCGGCGCAAGGACAGTTTGTATCTTTGCGACGCAGAGCTTATCTTTTGCGCCCTGATTGAACAAGGGTCGCAAAACTTTGGGCGCAACTGATCGCGCCCAAAGCGCCTTTCTCGTCGATTCACACAATCAATGAGAAAGGCGGGTTAGGCCAAGAAAAACTCTTCAACCTTATTTCGGCAAATCCACAAAATTGCTTAATTGCAATTTTTAAATTTTCCATTCCTGTTTGTCAAACAAACGAAAATCGCAATCAACCCATGTTCAAATTCTGTGGATATTATAGACCAAAATTCCTTAAAAGAAAATGAAGATAAAATTAAGATAAAATTAAGATTTCTTATATGGAGGTTCCCTTTGGGGCGGTTTTCTTTTTGTTGGTGAGGCACAAGCCTTGGATGCGGCGCAAAGTGTGAAGCGAGAAATTGGTGGGATGAAACCTCAACGCTAAACGCTTTACGCTACCTGTATTGGTTTATGCGGCCACTGCAAGAGCACGATCATTATTTAGCTCTCTAATCAAATCAAGAACCATTTGAGCCGTGGAAATCCGCCAAATATTTTTTCCCTGGTTAATCAAGAAATTTTCGAAACCGTTTGTTCTGAGCAATTCCGCTGTTTTTCCTTTGATTTCATCGACATTGCCGCCGACAGACAGCCAATCCAACATACGAATTTCCACATTAGCAACAGCCGTCCTTAAAGAAGGATCTTTCGAACCCACTTCATCGAGAACAGACTGAAGTTCAAGAAAATTTCCATAACGGCTTCTTTCTCCAAGCCCAACACTTAGTTGTCTGCCAAATCGACCGCCCGGATTGAGAACGCGGATATGCCCATTCATTTTTAGATTGGTTCCTGTAAATCCTCCCGGTCGACGAGCCTTGTCATAATAGCGGGAAAAACTTGCGCTTAAATCTTTTCGAATGGCCTCGATCGCCATTTGATCATCATCAACATCTTTTAAGGTCACTCTCATGCGAATATTTTCATCTTTGAATAAATGCCCGAAAGAAGATTTCACATTCTCTCCATATACAACGACAACAGCGGCAGCATTTAATTGCAGCGTTCTTAACGCAGATTGAATTCTGGCATTTTTAATTTCAAGCGAAGCATCTTTTTCCAATGGCACCGCTAAAATATGCGGCGTCGTTTGTTTAACGGTTTCTATAAGCATTAAACGTTGTGCCCGAACCGGATTTTGAACCGTTCTCCGAATGGCCTCTTCGGTAATCATTGCCGTTTCCCGGTTGCTTCGCGCAACAATTTTAACCACAAGATCCGTTAAAGATGCCTCCGGGTTTGTCTCAAGCTCTCTCCGTAGTTCGCTCACCTGCTCCGGAGTTTCTAACCGCCAAAGCGCATTCACATCTTCCAAGCTCAATCCTGTATCCGGAACAACAACACCGACAGGTAACGAACTCCTTCTTGCTTCCGCGCGTGTTTGTGGACTCAAATTTCTCGGAGCTTTAAATCTTTGAGCAACCTCCAACATTCCGCCAATTGGCCTTACAGCCACCGGTTGCTGTGGAATGATCGCCGCCGGGCGGGTTAGAGGCTTCGAGGCAACCGGACGAACGGTAAAATTGCCGTTTTTCACATTTACTTCCGCAACCAATTCAAACTCCTGAAATTCGGTTGCACTAACAAAAATTTTTATTTTCATTGTCACGGTGGCAAAAGTTTCGGATAAATTTGCAAAAGTAACCCTGGTCGTAATCGTTCTGCTATCAAACTTCTTTTCATAAGTTCCTAAATAGCCATTCATCGCTTCAAGGAAAGCTTCGTTGGTCATTTGAGCACTCGCCAAACGTGCAGCAGCAAGCGTTAATGCAGCTCTTGTCGCCAATATCCATTTTTCGGCATATGACCAGGTCGCCTGACTCATCAAATTTACCACTTCCAACGCAAACGTACCGGCAAACACGCTTCCCACGACCGCATCTTCATCAAGCATCACCTTCAAATAATTTTCATTTCCTTCTTTCACATCCACTTTCGGGCTTACGATCACATAAGAAATATTTTCTTTTTTATAAGATTGAACCAGCCCGTCTTTATGAAATCCGCCGGTCAGCACAATGGTCTTTTGCTGATTAGATGTCTTTAGCTGTGAAAATATCTTTTCGGAAAAAATCCGGTCTCTTTCGAGCACGAGCTGATAATACCGTTCGACTTCTCCCATATAAGAATCAAGCTTCGCAAGATCCGGCATCACCGGGAAATTAATTTGATGAGTTCGGGCAAGCTCTTCGAAATGGGCAGAAATCCAGGACGGTTTGATTTTGTCCTGATTTTTCAAATACAATGCTAAAGTCTCCCGACTCATCCCAAGGCGAAAATATTGCTGCAAAAGATTGTCGTATTGAATGAGCGCAAGCAGCGCCTGCTCTTCCGGGTTTTTAAATAATTCTTGCTCGAGGTATGCTTCATACGTTTTCATTTCGCTGAATAATCCCTCGCGGTTAATTTCATCCTGAAAAATTAAATACTCGGCAAATTTCCGGATTTGGGGATATCCTAGCGTGCTCACTTCCGCCCGTTCCGTCAAATCGGTCAACTTTGAAAAATATTCCCGCGGCTTCATTCCTTTTTCGGGAGTTTCCAGGTGAGAAAGAATTTGCTTTGTCTCTTCGGCCTCAGGCGCTTTTTGCCCAAACACCGCCTTAAGCGATTCACTTTCTTTTTTCAACTCATTTTGGTTCAATTCCTGTTCCAGAAAATAGAGCCGCACAAGCCGGACCAAATTGGGATAAGTCGCAAGTTCTTCGAGATTTGTCAGCGCTTTCAGTTGGTGAGCTTCAGCCGTTTTGCTGAGGAAAAGCAAATAATCAATCAAATCGATTTTGTTTTCAGAAAATGTTTTTGTTTTCCTCGTCATTTCCATCAAATCCTGAGGAAATAAAGATCGGCCTACCGAATTGATTAACCGGTCAACGTTGATGAGAAACTGATCGATTTCCTGCCGGTGTGAAAAAACCGCCTTAAACAGTCTTAGGTTTTCTAAATAATAACGGTCATCTTCAAGCCCATACATATCAATCGGCATGGCCGTTTCAACCGCAAAAGCGTCAGCGCCCGTAATTCTTCCTTCGCGCATCATGTAATCAACTACTTTAAGGTTCGCTTCCGGGACAAACGAAAACTTAAGCACGGTTGGATCAAGTTTGGATACGGCGCCTTCCGTTTGAATTAAGGAAAAACCGTATTTTTCCGTCAGGTGATTTAAAATATTTTTAATATTCACCTGCGCTTTGTAATTGGCGTGAACATTTTGAATATGGACCACGAGTGGCGCATCTTTCGCGCCCTGATAAACTTCTTCAATACTTCCGAATTCTTCCGGAATGGAAATGTCATAGGGCGTGAGGCCTGAAATCGAATTGATACGCCCGGAATCAACTTTAGCTTCGTCGGCGACCGGATTCAATCCTTGACTGGCCGCAGAAACGGAATCAGAAACTGAAGGAGTGGATTGGGAATACGTGCTATTTGTAAATACAAAACTTGCGATTAGCAAAAATGTTGCTATTTTTCGAACCATGATCTTCTCACCCCAAAAATTAATTTATTCTAATACCACGTAAAACAAGTTTTTGTGTCATGCCCGAATGCAGCGAAGCAGCACTGCTCCGCATGTATTTTAATCGGGCATCTATGATTCCTGGATTCCCGCTAACCCTGGAGATACAGGGCCGGCCCTCGTTTTTCCGAGGGGAACTTGCGGGAATGACACCAAAAAAAACTTTTGAATGCTTCCCTAATGGAGCTAAAATACGACTGCTTTCCCCTTTTTAAAAGTATAAAGTAAGTTTACCACATAAACTCTAGACTTGCAAATTAGCTCCGATAAAATCGTAACTCCCTGAAATGAAATAACTTATAAATCAGCTCCTAAGACTTTCTCGGTAAAGAACCACCTTATTTTTTCCGGCCCTTTTTGCTTCATAAAGCGCCATATCGGCAGCGCGAATGAGTGCGCGTGGCGCTGGTAAGTTATCGGTTCGAGACGCGGCAACGCCGACGCTAATGGTAAAACTTGCTATTTGATTTACATAACTGACTTTTTGTTCTTCAATGCCCTTTCGGATTTTTTCACCGATGATTTCGGCTTCCTGTTTATTGGTATGCGGAAGCAAAATACAGAATTCTTCACCGCCATAACGAGCCACCAAATCATCCGCCCGTGTGTTAATGCCCATTTGATACGCAACCATTTTAATCACATCATCTCCGAAAGAGTGCCCATACGTGTCGTTAATCTGCTTGAAATTATCGATATCAATCATCAAAAACGAAATTTCCCGAAGAGAATCGAGTTTGCGGCTTCCTTGGGCACCGGCTTTTGAAAGTTTCTCAAGCTCCATATCCAAATGAAATTCCAAGGCTCTTCGATTGAAAAGGCCTGTGAGCGGATCGGTAACCACTTTACCGCGGAGACGCACATTTTCAAAGAAAAGAAGCCCGTAACGGCAAAGGGAAATCATGAGAAAAATCATCGAACCGAATAAAAAGGGTGCAAAATAATTGCCTGAAAAATTGACGCAAAAAAGGAAAAAACAAAACAGGATTCCTGCCACTGTTAAAATAATCAGAAAAATAACGGCACGCAAAATATCGTATCGGAGACTGAAATATGACGCAAACCATATAAACAAAGAAAATAATAAGATATTAAAAACCTGAGGCAAGCGTTTGAGCAAATCTTTCTCCAGAAAATTTTCAAGCATATTTAAATTTACAACGACCCCCGGCATGAGGCCGAGCGGCGTATGATAATAATCATGAAGGATTTGCGAGGTCGTTCCCGCCAAAACAATCTTGCCCAAAAATTCACTTGAAAGATTGGAGTTGTTTAACAATTTCCATAACGGAACTTGCGGAATATCGCTCGCCCGAACGCGATAATTAATTTTGAACATTTTGTGATCGTAAAAATTTAATTTAAGTTCTTTTTCACTTCCCTGATGTGAAGGAACCCGAATAAAAGTTTCGGCTAATTGCGTTCGGCTTAAATCCAATCCGTTCAGAAAAGCTGCCGCTTCCAATTCCCACGGCCATCCGACAATTTGTTTTTTTTCACTTAAATAAAAAAGATTCGCCCGCCGGACAAACAGGTCCGGATCGAGAAGCTTATTCACAACACCGCACCCTTTCGCAGCGCTACGAAGTTCATCAAACGGAAGAAGATAATTCCCTTCCGAATCGACAAATGACGCTAAAATCACTTTTCCTGAATTCCGGACCGCCTCTGAAAATAAAAAATCATCGGCAGGATCCCCGGCCCGCGAGAACACAAAGTCAAGCGCTATGAGGCGTGGGTTTCCTGTCTCAATAACATTAACCATTTCAGCAAACGTCTTGCGTGAAAACGGCCATTTTTCATCAATTCTCTTCAGGGATTCGTCATCAACGACAACCAAAATGAATTTTTTGAAAGCAGGCGAAAGGGGCAGGATCGATTGACGGACCTTGAAAAATAAATCTTCGATTTTCAATACGGGGATATCCAAAATCGAAAAGCGTTCCCAAATTCCGAAATAAATGAATGAAACAAAAATGCTTAAAACACACGCTTTTGAAAAAGAAGAATAAAAAAAATTTCTCATGATACTTTTTGACATTTTGGATTAACGAATTGAATTCCAATATTTTTTAAACGTCTTCAAATGCTCCATCATCTCGGGTTTCTTCCTCGGATCGCGCAAAATATATGCCGGATGATAAAGCACCATGATTTTTGTGCCCGGAAAGCGCCCATTCTCAAAAAATCTTCCAACCTGGTTCTTCATCGAAAAATCGCGCTTATCCTTATCTTTGATCACATGTTTCAGTGCCGTCGCTCCGAGAAGAAGAATAATGCGCGGATGAAGCAAAGAAATTTGTTTCTCGAAAAACCCGTGACAGGCATCAACCTCCTCCGATTTGGGCGCGCGATTATCCGGCGGCCGGCATTTCACGACATTCATAATTAAGCTTTCCCTGTCGGTATCAAATCCGACGGTTTTCATCATTTGATCCAATAATTGCCCCGATCGCCCCACAAATGCTTTCCCTTGAATATCTTCCTTTTCTCCGGGCGCTTCACCAATCATGACGACATCTGCTTCGGGATTTCCGCGATCAACAACAATCTGGCTGCGGGATGCCGCCAACGGACAAAGGGTGCAATTTGAAGAAGAAAGCGCAGCTTTGAATTCACAGTAACTCGCGGCTTCTAACACCTCATTTTGAAGATCGTAGAAAAGGTCACGCTGCATTGAACACCTCCGCCCCTGATAACTTTTAAGTTATTAATGCATTGCTCCAGTTACTTCCTCCCCCTTGATGGGGGAGGACAGAGGTGGGGGTGAATTCCTATTTCCCACCCACCCCCCATCCTCACCTTCCCCCCTGCCTCGCCGGCAGGCGGGCGCAAGGGGGGAAGGGATTTTATCTGCGAAACTGGAGCAAGGCAGTATTAGTATAAACTGCAAAAGGGGTTCTGCAAACGATTTTGTAATCTAAAATAATTATGATAAAATAAATTTATGATGAAAAAGATATTTCGATTTCTTTATGCAGTCTGGAATTGGGCGATGTTGGCGGTCGCTACATTGATCGTGTTTATTCTGATTGTACTCCTGTCACCCTTTGACCGCGAACAAAAACTGACCTATCATATTGCGAATTTCTGGGGCAAATTCCTGATCGCCATCAATCCGGCATGGGATATCCGCGTCACGCAAGCCCATCATATCAAGAAAAATAAAGGCTACGTCCTGGTCGCCAACCACACAAGCCTTGCCGATATTGTGCTCCTTTATTCTCTGGGAAAGCACTTTAAATGGGTGGCAAAATCGAGTTTGTTTAAAATTCCGTTTTTCGGATGGACAATGTCGCTATTAAACTATATTCCTCTCAAACGCGGAAAACATGGCAGTGTCCGGGATAGTTTCAAAGAGTGCCAAATGTGGCTTGAAAAGAATATTTCGGTTCTTCTTTTTCCGGAGGGAACGCGCAGCGCAAGCGGAAAACTTGGGGCTTTTAAAAATGGCTCATTTAAACTTGCGATTCTCACCCAAAAACCAATTATTCCAATCGTGATTAAATGGGCCCAAAAAGCTATCAAGAAAGGTGAAAAAACCTTAAATTTGGAGGTCCAAGCCGATGTTAAAGTTCTTGCCGAAATTCCGACAAAAGGATTGGCGGAAAACGATTTCGAAGAATTGAAACACCGGATTTGGAATTTAATGAATCAGGAATTAACCACCACCTGATTCACACTCTACATACGTTTTTTAAACGTATTTTTCAACCCAATCACCGACATAAGGCAGTTTAAATTTTTCTCCTTGATAGGCTTTGACCATCAAAACCACCCAGAGGATCACCGCAGCAAGCGCAACCAGCCCGCTCAAAAGGAGGCCGAGAACCGGTATAACAAGCAGTCCCAACCGCACAATGAAAAGGCCTAAAAATGTCGCAATTGATTGCAATGCATGAAATTTCACAAATTTATTTTTTTCAATCAAAAGAAAAACCAAACCCGACACAAAACCCAACACATAACACAAAAGTGCCGCAATATTCGGTTTAATTCCCGTGTCTGTTTTATTTTCGTCACCGCCAGTTACCGTTGTCATTACAAACCTCCTTTTATTTTTTTTATTTATCCGTTGGTCTTTCCTTTTAGTTTTTCGATCAAAGCGGTCTTTTGCTTAACGTCTAAAACGAGCTCGGACGGATAATCAATAGATTGTAACAAGCGATAGGCTTCATCCCACTGGCTTTCCTCAATCAGCCGAAGTGCCTGTCCGTATGATTTTTGGATTGCTGCTAAATTCTCCGCAGAGTTTCGTTTGACCACTTTTTCTTTGGCATCTAAATCCGATTTAAGCGCGGTAAAATTAATCTCTTTCAGCACCGCCGGTTTTCCGTCTCTTATAATGGCCTGCTGTATCTCCTGGTCCACTTGCTGCAAAGCCGGCGGATAGGTTATGTTCTCATTCTGCGCTTGTTTTTCAACCGCATCCATTTGCGCGCGAAGTTGATTCATCAAACCGGCTGCCTTATCCCAATCCTGCAAATCAAGTTGCGCAATCAGATTGTCATGGGTTTGATAAATTTTCTTTGCCTCAGCCAGTGTTTGCTGACTTGTCAGATGTTGATTCAGCGCCGCAATTTTTCCGATCACATCGTTAATGTACGGGCGAAGCATCACAAGGGCAATGGCACGATGCATTTTAATATCGTTTTGATAAACGGGAAGAATGACCGCTTGAATCAGTGCATCGCGCGCAGCAGCCATATCATTTGTTTCAACGGCTTTTGCCGCGCGCATATAATGCTCGTCAAAAAGCTTGTTAAGATTTCTGATATAAAGCCATCCAAGCGGAATTCCTCTCGTTTGCTGCGCAACGGCCAGCATCTTTTTAAAATCTTCTTTGTTCCAAAAATAAAGTTTTGGCATATCCGTTAAAATAGCGGGTGGCTGAACCTGCTGTTTGAGAATCTGCTCTTCGCTCGCATCCAATTTGCGGGGAATTGTCATTTGAAACCGGGCGGTTAATATCTGCTTATCTGCTTCCGGAAGAGATCCGATAGAAAGAGCTTCTTTCTGAACAAGCGTTTGGATCTGTTCAGTTGCCGTTTTTTTTGATTCTTTTCGTTCTGTTTTCTTGATTTGAATCGCCGTCCCTGATGTCGGCTGAACTTTTTTGATGAAAGAAAAAATATAATAACCCGCCCCAATCACTAAAACTGTTGCAAGCAAGATAAGCAATGGGGTTTTAAGGAAAGTAAAATCGAACTGGCTTTTGGGTTTTGTAGCATTTCCTTTTGGTTTTTCGACTGTTTTCGGCAAAGCTGTGGGTTCTTGATTTAAATCAGGCAATTCTTCAAGCGCTGTTGTCCAATAACAACTGGGGCAACACCGGTAATCACGTTCGGAAAGCGTGAACTCGTGATTGCAATGCGTACATCGAAATTTCATAAAATATCCCCTTAAAAATGCGTGCTTAATTGTATAGTTTAAGGCGAGAAGGCAAATGAATCAATCTGAATTTAAAATAAGAGGTGAAATCGGTGAGAATTCAACACCTGCAAGGAGGATATATTTTTATGTCCGGTCTAATGCTTTGAGGATTTCCTTTGTAAAATGCTCATCTTTCTGAATAATTCCGTTCAAATCCAGATCGCTGAGAAAGGGTTCCACCGCCTCTTTGGGATATCCCGTAACCACATAGATAGGCAGCTTTGAAAAACCTTCCACCGCTTTCAGGATCGGGATGATTTGCCCGCCGTTCGCGTGCGGAAGATTGAAATCAATAAACAAAATATGGGGTTTAACCCTGATGATATGGTCGATCGTCTGGTAACCGTTTTGAACCGTATAGGTCTTGATATCAAAACCGGGATGCTCTACCACATAGGTGATTGCATCTAAAAAGGCTTTATCATCATCTACGAAAAAAGCCGTTTTCCGAGTGGTCGTTGTCTCCATATACGTTCCATGCCCTCGAAAAAAGTATAACACGTGTTTAAACCGATAAAAGGGCGGGAAGCAAGATTCTCAAAAATAATTCGGCTTTTTTTCGCAATGAAAAAAGCCATACTATCTTTAGGAAAAGGAGGGAACACACATGAGCGCAAACACGCAAGTCAATACTGTCTCAAGACTTTTGATCCTGCGCTCTTTTACTGTGAAGAAGGTGCGAGATTGGAAATGAAGTTAAGGGGTTTTTCAAAAAAATCTTTACCGGCTACATCCGGCAAGTCATTGTGATGCCCGCTTGGAACAGCAAGCATTTCTTTCGGTTGAGGTGCGTTTTCAAAAATCAGTTTCCCCATTGCTGGCGGAACTATCTCATCGTCAGTCCCTTGAACAAGGAAAACAGGACACTGTACTTTTGAGATCGCTGTTTCGTTATTATAAAGTTTAAAGTCACCCAAAATAAAATCAGGAACTATTCCGTAATGAACTTCACCGATTTTTTTAACTGAAGTAAACGGCGCTTCGAGAATGATGGCATGAAATTTTTGTTCGGTAGCAAGCTGAATAGCAAAAACCGAACCAATCGATTCACCGTAGAGAACAATTTTTGAAGGATCGATCTTTTTTTCTTTGACAAGCCACGATAAAGCCGCTCGCGTATCACAAAAAAGATCTTTGCCGCCTTTAATATTACCTTCGCTTTTTCCGTACCCGCGGTAATCCATCAATAAAACCGAAACACCCCGGCTGACCCATTCTTTCGCTTTCGGTAATCTGATGGAAATGTTACCCGCGTTTCCGTGAAAAAAGAGAAGGCATTTCTCGCTTTGCAGTGCCGGAAGATACCAACCGTGGATTTTTACTCTGTCCTCGGTTTGACACCACATATCTTCCGAAACCAATCCGAAATCAGAAGGTCCCGTTGTGAATTCTTTGGATGGGAAAAAAAGCATTGAAATAATCATTGTGTTAATCAGCCACCTTATCATTGGATTTTTTACGAAAATATTTTTCCGCACAATCTAAGGCTTGCAATTTATCATGAAATTGATTATATTGCCATCACTATGAATTTCGTAAATGACTTTTTGTGGATTTTTATAGCCTATTTCATCGGCTCCGTTCCGACGGCCTATTTAGTCGCGAAACGTGCTCAGGGAATTGATATCCGGAAACACGGAAGCGGAAACGTCGGCGCAACGAATGTATTCAGAGTCATCGGAAAAAAATGGGGCACTACGGTTTTGGTCGTGGATATTCTCAAAGGCTGGATTGTCACCGCTATTCTTTTTTATTTCTGTGATGCCTTCCAAGGGACAAGCCCTGTTTTGAAACAACTTTTCCTTGGCGCAGCAGCTATTTCGGGACACACATGGTCCCCGTGGCTCAAGTTCAAAGGCGGGAAAGGCGTCGCGACTTCGGCCGGTGTCCTTCTCGGGATTTTCCCCATGGCAACGCTTGTCGCTATTTTAATTTGGATTTTATGTTTCGTCATCAGCCGCTACGTATCACTTTCATCCATGATTACAGCCATTTTCTTTCCATTTTTAATCATTCTCTATAACAACGGAATGAAATCCTTTCGAACTGTTCTTGCCGTTAGTATTATCCTTGTGCTCTTCTTGGTTTATAACCACCGGGAAAATATCCGACGGTTGATCAAGGGCGAAGAACATCGCGCGAATTGGGGAAAGAAAAAAGAGAAGAAACCGGCTTAATTAACGGTTGGCTTGCCTGACAACATCCACAAGTTCTAAAAACTCATCTGCGGAAACAAATCCATCGATTCGCGTATCCGGAACTTCATTTCCCGTTCGATCCAAAAAAATAACGGTCGGAACCCCAAAAAGCTGATATTGCTGAATCACGTCCAATGCTTCTTCGGAATTCGGATCTGATAAATCATTTTTCAGCCGGACAAACGGCTCGAGCGCGGCAATAACTTTCGGATTTGAATAGGTAAATTGATCAAGCTCGTGGCAGGCAATGCACCAGTCGGCATAAAAATCAATCACGACAGGCTTCCCTTCCTGCCGGGCCTGTGCAAGTTTTTCAAGGCTATACGGTTCCCATGCCGGTCCTTTGGTAGGTGCAAAAAATAAAATAAAAAAAGCGCTGAGTGTGGCAATCGTTCCCATTGACTGTTTGAAGCGCCGGAAGGTCTTATTTTGATTTCCCGCCTTTTCAAAAAACCCCAAATAAATTCCGCCGACGCCTAAAGTCATCGGAAAAATAAAAGGAATAATGTTGGGTTTCGCTGCAAGCGCCATATAAAAAAATGCAGCGCCGACTAAAATAACGCCAAACACTTTCTTGACCCAAATCATCCATTCGCCGGATTTGGGAAGTTTGGACAAAAGTCCGGAAAATGTTCCCAAAACAAGATAAGGAAGGCCCAAACCTATGGACAGAATGAAGAAAAGCAAAAAGCCTTTCAGAGGATTTCCTTCTTTCCCCACAATCGTCAGCAATGCCACAATCGGCGGGCCGATACACGGCGCCGCAAAAATTCCGACAAACAGTCCGGAAAGGAAAATTCCGGAAAAACCTACGATACGGCGCTTCCCGCCAAGCCAGTCGAGCACGGCCGCCGGCATTTGCAATTCATACAAACCAAACATACTCAAAGCCAAAGCCGCCATGAGCACAGCGATTCCCAGAAGAACGTAAGGATTTTGAAGAACTTCTCCGAAAAGATGCCCTGTCAGCGCCGCAACCACACCCAGCACGCTATACATCATCATGATGCCGGCTACATAGGCAAGGGCTCTCCGGAAAGAAACGATGACGCTCTCCCTCTCCCTGCCGCCGAAAAGCCCGACGGTAACGGAAAGCATCGGATAAATGCATGGGGTTAAATTGAGCGCAAGTCCGCTCAAAAAAATTCCCAACAAACTCAAGAAATTCCATTCCATGTGAAAGGGTCTACTTTAAAAGTATCTATGTTGCTATTCTGAAGTTGACTACCGCCCCTCACCCCTGCCCTCTCCCCGAGGGAGAGGGTTAGGGTGAGGGGAATTCATTTAAAACAATAACTATTTTTTTAAGGAGAATTATTTACGCCGGCTGAAATTAAAAAATTTATTCCGTCGTTTCTTCCGCTATTTTTTTTCCGTCAATGGATTCGACAATCGCATCTACAATTTCATATTCATTTTTGCCCATCTCTTCGAGATAAACGTCAACGCCGTAAGCAGCGCCTTTGGCATCCTTGAAATTAGCGTGAATCATATACTCGCCTTCTACAACCTGAACCACGGCCTGATCTACACTCGCAAACTGGAGTTCAAGCAAATCTCCGGTTTCCGGGTGATCTACTTCGAAAGAACCTACCTGAGTAATTTCTTCCTTGATCAAACTCTCGGTCTTTTGCCGAAGAGGAACCGCTTCCGCTTCCGCAACCGGAATATCCAATTCTTCCGCTTCTTGTTCAGCTTCCAAATCCGACGCTGTTTCCATTGGAGTAGTCTCTTCGGTTTGCAGTTCGACGGCTGATTTTGCGGAAACCGTTGGCGCCGGAGTGGCTGCAACTGCGGGCTTAGGCTGAACGGCTTTTTCTTCAGCTTTCAACGTCGCAGCAGGTTGTTGAGCAAAACCCTCACTTTGAGACAAAACAAAACAAATACCTATCATTAGGCTGATGATAAAAAATATTTTCTTATTCATAATGGATCCTCCTTAAATTCGAGATTTTGATTCTTTGATAAAAATTGCTGTAAGAGTGTAAAACGAGCGGCAAAGAAAATCAATGAGGATATTTAATATAAATAGTTATCGCACTTCTGCTGTCAATTCTAAATTCGCTTTTCCGTCCGTGTCGACAGTAAACGGTTGGACAATTTGAAAAAACTTAAACTTACAAACCTTGGGTTTGGTTGTCGAACAATATGCGATATGAAGATCGATTTCAATGGTTCCCGCTAAATCCGATATTTTGGTTAAATTAAATACGATAGGAAATTCCGCCAAAGGATTGACCAGCTTTCCTTTTACAAGCATAACCGGCTTTTCGGCCCTTTTCAGACGGACTTCATATTTAAGTTTCTGCCCTTCTGTATAGATGTGATTGATCGGCAAAAAAACAGAAATGGAAATTTTGACATCCTTCGTTAATTTTTCCGCCGGAAATTCGAAATGCTCAAAAAAAGGATTCGAAGAATTTGACGGCAAAGATGAAAGTACGGAAACTGCAGGATTAGATTCGGACTCTCTCACAGAACCGGCGGGCGCGGGCAGCGCTTCGATTTCGTAAGATCCCTTTTGCGGGAAACAACAGGATTTTAAATTAAAATCTCGAGTCGCAATCCCCGCAATGATAAAAAAAACAAGCACCACTAAAATAACCATCGTCTTTCTCATAAGCGCCTTTCTTAAACATGTATTATACAAAATTTCAGGGGCGTAAAACAAACACAATTCAAATTCCGATCGAAATCTGTGATTTTCACGTTTTGCCCACCAAACACCGGAATTAAAAATATTTTCATTTTTGAAGGTTTTTTAATTGCACAAAAAATTTATTTTGTTTAAAATCCGCTTATAGAGTTCATTTTAAGGAATGAGGGGGAAGCCATTATGAAATTTAAAGGAAAAATTCTGATGATCGGATGCGGTGCCGTTGCTCAATGCACGCTGCCGCTCATTGAAAAACTCATCGATGTTCCCTTCTCCAATATTACCATTATGGATTTTGTCGACAACCGGAACCGCGTCAAAGGCTCCATCGCAAAGGGTGCGAAGTATGTGATCGACAGAATCGAGGAACATAATTACGCAGAAATTTTAAGTCAATACGTAGGCTCGGGCGATATGATCATCGATCTCGCATGGGACATTGATACCTGCGCTTTGCTTCAGTGGTGTCATGATCACAATGTCCTCTATATTAATGCTTCGTTTGAATTATGGGAACCTTACCGCAGCCTGAAAGACAAACACCCGACGGATCTGACACTTTATGCACGTCAAATGCGTATGCGTGAAATAATCGGTAAATGGGCGGACCCAAAAGGCGCAACAGCTGTTCTTGATCACGGCGCCAATCCCGGCCTTGTTTCTCATTTTACCAAACAAGCCCTTGAAGATATCGCCCAGAAAATAATCCGCGAAAAACAAAACGATCCGAGGATCCCCGAACTCACAAAAGCGCTTGAGGACGGATGGTTCGCGAAAATCGCTCAGTTAACCGGTTTGAAAACGATTCACATCAGTGAACGCGACCTTCAAATCACAAACGTTCCCAAAAAAATGAATGAATTTGTTAATACATGGAGCGTCGCCGGTATTTTCGAAGAAGCCATCGCTCCTTCGGAACTCGGTTGGGGAACACACGAAAAACATGTCCCCAAGGGCGCCATGTTCCATAAAGAGGGTCCGAAAAATCAAATTTGCCTGGCTTCGAAAGGAATGAAGACTTGGGTCCGGTCATGGGTTCCCTGCGGTGAAATTACCGGAATGGTGATCCGCCACGGCGAAGCATTTTCAATTTCCGAATATTTATCTATCGTCAACGATGAGAATGATACCATTTACCGGCCGACGGTCCATTACGCTTATTGCTGCTGCGATTCTGCGGTCAATTCATTACATGAACTCGAAATGAATCAGTTCATCTTACAAAAAAACCAGCGGGTGATGTCGGACGAAATCATTAGCGGCCGCGACGAACTCGGCTGCCTGCTGATGGGGCATGATTTCAATTCATGGTGGATCGGAAGCATTCTGGATATTGAAGAAGCCCGAAAGCTTGTTCCGGAACAAAACGCGACAACCGTTCAAGTTGCCATCGGGGTCGTCGCAGCTGTCCGGTGGATGGTTGCTAATCCTAAGGAAGGTATTTGTCTTCCCGATCATTTACCGTACAAAGAAATCCTTGAAGTTTCCAAACCTTATTTGGGCCCATTCTTGTCAATCCCGGTAGATTGGACACCGCTGAAGAACCGTAAGCCGATTTATTTTGATTATGGCGCGAAGCGGCCCAAAGCGGAAGACGTGTGGCAATTCACCACATTCTTAGTCAACCCTGCCGAAACAGAGGAGATCTCTTCACGAACATATGAAGAAGTCCGAGCTTAGTCCGAACGGAAGTTCGATTGAAAATTTAATCCGCCAGTCCGTTAAACAACACGGCTCTCCGATCATGCTCATCCGGAAATCGGTATTGGAAAAACAATGCCATCGGTTCCGCAAGAGCTTGCCGCAGGTAAAACCTTATTATGCCATCAAGGCAAACCCTCATCCCGAAATTATCAAAGCATTCGGCAAATTAGGCGCTAATTTTGATGTAGCAAGCGCAAAGGAAATGGAAATTGTTTTAAATTTGAAAATTTCCCCTCACCGGCTTATTTTCGCAAACACAATCAAATCCATTCCGGACATTCAAGCCGCACATAAAGCCGGCGTTAATTTGATGACGTTCGACAATGAACCGGAACTTTACAAAATTGCCAAGCACGCGCCGCGCTCCCGTGTCCTCGTCCGGATCAAAGTCGGAAATGCGGGAAGCATTGTCGAACTTTCCCTGAAATTCGGAGCGGATCCGGAACACGCTGCTTTCCTCCTCAGAAAAGCGCGCTCACTGGGCCTCGTGCCGGAAGGGGTTGCATTTCACGTCGGCTCCCAATGCACAAATATCGCCAATTACACACAGGCGCTTGAAATTTCTGCGCAAATTTTCAAGGAAGCAAAAGAAGAAGGAATGGCGCTTAACATGCTTGATATCGGCGGCGGATTTCCGATTCGCCACTTTGACCGTGAAGAACAGCTTGAATTCGAAGATATCGCCCGCCAAACCCGGAAAGAACTCACTCGCCTATTCGATAAGAAAGTAAAAGTTATCGCTGAGCCAGGCCGTTTTTTTGTCGGCCCGTCCGGAATCTTAGTCACTCAAGTCGTGGGCCGCGCATTCCGGAATAATAAAAACTATTACTATATTAATGATGGCGTGTATGCTGATTTTTCCGGAACGATATTCGATCACTGCAAATATGAATTAAAAACACTTCGGCGCGGCCAGAAATTTTTATCAACCGTCGCCGGCCCGACCTGTGATTCGCTTGATATTATTTCACTCACCGAAGAATTGCCGGAATTAGACGTGGGAAGCGTCATTTATGTCAAAAATATCGGCGCCTATTCTTCCGCAAGCGCCGTCCCCGGCTTCAACGGCTTCGCCTCCGCAAAGACGATTCTGGTTTGATATCCAATCTTAATTTTTACTTTCTCCTGTACTTCATCACCACAAAAACGACGGCGGAAAATAAAAGAAGGTTTGAAAATCCGAATATTTTAAAGACGATTTCTTTTGAAATCAACGCCGACGGCGTCAAGAGTAAAATACAACTCCACACGCCCCAAAGCCACACCAAGCTTACTTCTTGGGAAGATTTTTTGTGAATGATTCGTAAAACGAGCGGGATATTAAAAAGTGGAAGAGCAATGCTTGCAACCGTTCCGACTAAAATAAAAAACTGTGCACTATCAATCATGATTTTAAATAAATATTTGTCAGCGGCTCAAGAACTGTCACAACTTGAGTTCTGCACTTTTCTGTCATTCCCGCAAGCTTCCCTCGGAAAAACGAGGGCCGGCCCTGTATTTCCAGGGTAAGCGGGAATCCAAAAAAACATGGATCCCCGATACCCAAGGGAAAATTGGGCCGGTCCGCTCTGTCCCGCGGGAAAGCACGGCGGAGCAGTGCTGCTTCGCTGCATTCGGGGATGACAACTCATTTATTGTCAAAAAGTTATGATTATTACGCCATAAAATTTGCAGAACTCAAGTCCTCATTTGATTAAATATGTTCCTAACACAAACTTTAAAATCAACACAAGAACCAACACAAGGCCGAGCAATCCCAGCCCTTGGTAGGTATTGAGCTCCATATCTTTCCGCGATCGTTGAATAAAAATATAGCCGAATCCCAAGATCGCAAAAACCGTAAATCCTGTCCGCATACCGGCTTCATATTGGCTCAACGAAGGAAAAAAAATCAAAAGCATCACGGGAAGGGCCCCTTTTATAAATAAGACAAAAAATCCTCCGAATAAAAAAGTCTTAATCTGAAATAAGAAAGCATCGGAAAAAGCACAATTTCCTCCGAGAAATTTAACGATGATTCTAATCACGAACCCGAAAAGAATAAATCCGATCAACCCGGAAAAAGCAATTTTTGATAATAACTCCTTGTTGATTTTTTTTGTAAACTCACTGCCAAACATTTGATATGAAAGAATCTCCAGCCAATCTTTCGTGCTCATATTTGCGACCCCGTCTCCTCTAAACCCTTTTCCTTTCCGGTCCTTTTGGCGGTTCATTATATTTTGGATTTCTTTCGTCAAATATTCCCACCAATGTTTTTTCTCTTCGATGCTCTGCGCAATTTGCTCACGCTTCAAAAGCCCTTCCGGCGCCACTTCTTCGATGATATGATTCATTTTCCGGATTTCTGATCTCATAATCTTGATGCGCCCGCCGGCAAACGCGAGCAAAATGTAATCATCATGATCTTCCGCAATTTGCCCGACGAGTTTATTTCCGTTTTTGAGGTAGATTTCATCTTCAGCATAAAGCTTGCCGATCAAAACCAATATCAGGACAACAACCGAAAGGAATCCGATTTTCATCACACTTTTCACGATTTCACCCTATTTTTTAATTAACCGGGAAATATGAATATATGGCATCATTCATATTTTATACCACTATTATCATCGGCAAAACCAAAAAATTCTGGCGGAAAATAGATGAGTGTGCAATTGAAGTTGTGTCCTTTGGCCATAGTCACTTCGTCATCCCCGCATGCTTTCAGCGGGGATCCATCAAACCATGGATTCCCGCTTTCGCGGGAATGACACAAAGAACACAATTTCAATGAACTATTCAAAAAGATCAGCTTTTTTGAGAATGGCTATCAGGAAACCCTTATTCTTTCTTGGTCTTTTTCCATTTTTGAAGTTTTCTTACGATAAAATCAAAATCAACATCCACTTGAATAGTTGCCGTATCGGCAAGTTCTCGATTGTTGTAGAATTGATAACCCAAAAGAACAGACGTACTTGGCGTAAATTTCCATGAAAAGCCGACATTTAAAGCCCCATAGCTCGATTTTGTCCCTTGATATTCTACGCATAACCAGAGCTTGTCATTAATCTCGGGCACAGTCCTTTCCCATGCTGCCAATATTCCGTTTGCATCTTTTTCTCCTTGCTGATTCAAAAGTAATTTGTCATTCCCCCAGAAGTATCCGATGGAATATCTTCCGAGTGAAAAATTGTTTATCTTAAGAGTTTTTGCTACTTTTGCATAAAAAATATTATTAGTTGTTTTGTCCGCTTGAGTTCCAAAATCGTAGATGCCGCCGGCAATGGCAGGAAAATATCTACCGAATGCATCTTCCGGGATACCCACTTTCCCATTGAAATATATTGGATAACTGTCCAGTTTGCCATAACCGGTTTTATAATCGAAACCGGCCTCGGCATTAAACTTTTGAAAAGGAAGCAATCCGAAGGTGAGTCCGGTGTTCGTTATAGTATTCGCACGACTGCCATCTCCATTCCGTTGAGTAGGAATATAAACATCCGCGGTGATATGCCCGGTATCATAACTCTGTACATCTGTTGATGGCGCCCAAATGTGGGTTGAGGCTGTCGCATAAGCCTTATCGATGGCTGCATATGTGAATACATATCCTACCAATAAAACAACTGATACTTTTTTCCAATTAGTTTTCATGTGCCCACCCCATTTGGTTTGTTTTGCTGTTATGCCTATTTACTATGTTAATGAATAAGCATGAGGTGTGCCACACCGGTTAGTTTTTTTCGTGCTTTTTCTAAGATGGTATTTAGGAATAACTTACGGAAAGAGAAGTGACAATTTCAGAATAAAATAGTGTTTTTTTGATCTCTCTGACACAACAAATTTGTCGAAATACCCGCCAACCGACAATATTGTCTATGACTTCCTTAGCCGAGCAACAAAAAAACCTTCCATCTGATTGGCGGGAAGGATCCGGACGGATTTTGATATGGAAGGATGAAATTTTTTATCTTGCCAGCTCCTGATGCCCGGCATTTGATTGGTAAGCGGAAGTTTGATAGATTCTAATTCGATTTGTCCTTCATTTTTTTTTAAGGCAAAATCGAGAACTTCTTCATTTTCCTCAGGCGCAAAGGTACATGTCGAATAAACCAAAATACCGCCCGGTTTTAATGCTTGAATTCCGGAAAAAATTAATTTCTTTTGCTTATGTGCCATCTCTTTGACTTTTTGGATTTTCCAATATCCGATACTTCTGGGATCGTTTGCGTCAAAACGGCCTTCGGCGCTGCACGGCGCATCGAGCAAAACGCGATCAAATGTTTCCGGAAAAATTCTTCCGAATGCTTCCCCGTATTTGAGCATGAGTTCAACATTTTTACAGCCTTGCAACTCAATATTGGCTTTCAATCTAAAAAAACGGATCTTATTATTATCATTCGCAACCAACCTCCCATCGTTTTTCATCAGGCAGGCGATTTGCGTTGTCTTACTTCCGGGAGCAGCTGTTAAATCCAAAATGGTTTCCCCCGGCTGGGGATCTAAAACCAGGACCGGAATCATGCTTGATAAATTCTGGACATAAATTTTTCCGGTTTTATAAATTTCCGTCTCTTGAAGTTCCCGCAACCGTCCTTCGCGCAAAATAAAAGCACCCGAAAGCCACGGTGCCCTGTCACAGCGAAATCCAAGCCCCCTTAATTCCTTTTCAACGGTTTCGGCTGTCGCTTTAAGAGTATTCACGCGGAAAGTGGTCGGTTTTGTCACGGCAAACGTATTAACAATAGAATCAAATTTGTGGGAAGGAACCAGCTGGCGAAGTCTTTCTAAAAATTCTGCAGGTAATCTTTTAATCTCGTCGCGCATGTTGTAATAATACCGTAGATGCCAACACCTTAATATTTTCTATCTGGTCGCGTCAAATCATCGGAAACTTTTTCATCCATCGCCGATAATAGCCGTCTTAATTTTTCATTCAGAATCTTGACTTCTTCAAGCGGCGTCTTTTTAACCAGCGGCCTGGTATGGTGATCCATGACTTCCAAAAATTTTGGAAGATCAAAGGGTTTTATCAGAAATTCAGTCACGCCGAGTTGGCAGGATTGATGTCGCGTATCGTCACCATCGTAGGCCGTCATCACGATAAACCCGGATTTCCCCGCACCGGCTCTTTGTTGAAAATCTTGAATGTGCCGGATCGTCATGAGACCGTCCAGACCAGGCATCCGAATATCACAAAGCACAAGATGGAAAAAACCGCTTTTTGCTTTTTTAATCCCTTCAAACCCGTTCCCGGCAACATCAACACAATAGCCGCTTCGTTCTAAAATTTTTTTAAGCGTGCGTGTAAGAAGCGGATCATCATCGATGACAAGAATGTTTCCTTTTTCTATTTCTGCTGCCATCTTCAACTTCATCACCCGCTCTTTCCCAAGAAGCAATCATTCAAGGCAAAATTGAATCTCAAAGGCAAGGTATTATAAAACTCGATCGCTCAAATTGCGATAGAAATTACATTTTTTAAAATTTCTTCAAAGAAGCCTATACAGAAAGGCTTTTATCCAAAAGCCCTTTAATCTTCTGTGAAAGCTCTTTATGATCGGCAGGCTTTACCATGTAGTCATTAGCCCCTACAACGCGGCCAACAATCCGGTCTACTTCCGAAGCCTTTCCGGTGACCATAATAATCGGAATGGAAGCAATTTCCTCATTGTCATGTTCGCGGATTGCTTTACACACCTCTTCACCGGGAAGGCTTGGTAGATTAAGATCTAATATGATGAGATCGGGACAATACTCAATAGCTTCATTCAAACCAATTTCTCCGTCATTTGCACAAATAACGCGATATCCCTCTCTTCGGAGATAAAGCATTTCACATTCGGCTAAGTCAGCGTCATCCTCAACCAGTAAAATAGTTTTTTGCTCCATTGTTTAGCCCTCTATCAGCATACTCACACCCATATTTTAATTATAACCACTCATATAAAAAAGTTCAAGGCGCCCGCGGAAAGATTAAAAATGCATTCCGTTACCAAACTGCCTTTTTTATCATCTAAAAATACTTTCTTAATCTCATAAAAAACCGCCGGATTCGGGCCTGTTAATAAATTTCAATTAAAAGACCGCCTGAATAAATCCCGCACAAAAACAAGTTCAAACATTTCCTCGTATAAGAAATTATTCGAACTACATTGCATGGCTTTTCTCTTTTTTAATGCTATACTTACTATGCGTTCTTATAAATTTACAACTTTTCACATGGGGCCTAATATGCCGAAAAAAATCCTGATCTGCGATGATGATAAAGATTTTGCAAAATTATTAATGCTCCATTTAGACAAATCGGGTTTCGATGTCGCTCTTGCTGTCGACGGTATTCAAGTCATGTCGTTCGCACGCAAAAACAAACCGGATTGTATCGTCTTAGATATGCATATGCCGGGAGGCACAGCTTACACAACTGTCAAACAGCTGGAGGAAAATGTTTTTACTTTAACTATTCCGATTATTCTGATGAGTGGAGAAACGCCAGACTTTGGAAAATTAAATGAAATGTATCAAAACCGTTTCCTAAAAAAACCGTTTGCCGCTAATAAATTAATTGAATTGATTAATCAAGTAACGCAGATTGATATTAACAGCTTCTCTGACGCAAAACAGGAAGAATTGCAATAATTGTACCGGTCTTAATTTATCCCCGGTTTTGAAATGCCTTTATCAATTTTTTTATCGTGAGATTCGTCTGCCGCTGCTTTCCCCTTTTGCGCGCGCCACTCGCAGTAACCGGCAACGGGATGCTTATCCTTATTCGGCCTCGGTTTATTTTTATGCCAGGAAAAAGATTCTTGATATGGCATCTTGAATTTTCACCTCCACTTATACTGTCCTTGATTGACTCCGTGCCCTGAAATAATATCGTAATTGGCTTGCTTGCGCTCGTAATAATCTACAATTTCCGTCCCGGTTTGATTCGCTGCTTCGGCCAACTCCTTACAACTTTCCTCCGGGCCGAGCCCGGCAAGTTTCTCTTGAAGTTCTTTTGCGGCTTTCATCGCTATGTCTTTGTGCCCGTCTTCGTGCCGGGTTAGATCATTGTAAAATTTGTTCCACTCGGCTTTAAAATCAGACGGCGCTTCGGCAAAATTCACCCAGCGAGGCATTAAAAATTTGAGCTTGAGAATACTTTTTACTTCCGTCATGTAACACACATGATTAAATTCGCCCTGCTGATACGACCAGCCAAGCTGATACATCAGCCCGCCAACATAATTTTTATCTTTTTCGCAATTTGAATACTTGTCATTCTCGCAGCCAATCCGGTTCATTTGCGTTGAAAGCTCCTGCCAGCTCATCCCTTGAATATCGTAATACTTTTTTTCTTCTTTAATTTCAGGACCGCCAGCCACCGGTTTCCCGGGTTTCGAAGAAAGTACTTCAACAGATGTTGGATAAAATTTTCCTTTGATCACCATAAACTCTTTTCGGGCTGAATGGATCGCGCTGATAACGTTCTCAAAAAAGGACTGCTCAGGCTGTGTTTGATCTTGATTGGCTATTTCACCCTTCGTTAAAACGACCGGAGCATTTCCTGTTTTGGGTTCATCTTCAAGCACATTTTCTTCTCCCGTCACATTCAAAATGTCTTTTTTAAACAAAATCTCAAAATTTCCGTCCGGTTTCTTAATCCGGTAATGTTCGCCGCTTTGGTAAACAATTTCACCCTCTATTTTTTTGCCGGATTTCAATTTAAAATCTTTTGCCAATACTTCTTCTCGAAAAAGAAAAAACGCACTTAAAAAAATAATAAACGGTAAGAAAAAATATGGTTTATTCATATCGAACGATTCTGTTTGTCTGTCCAAGAAATGCTATTCTAATGGGGAAAATTTATTAGCCCGGATTTCTCATCGTTAATAAGAAATTCCGCTCGTAAGAGCTGCGGTGCAAAGATGTTTGCATTTTTGCGACGCAGGGCTTATCTTTTGCGCCCTGATTTAACAAGGGCGCAAAACTTTTGGCGTAACTTATTGCGCCCAAAGCGACTTTCTCGTCGATTCACAAAATCGATGAGAAAGTCGGGTTAGCTCTTCAATGCCAAAAAGGCTCCGCATAAAGCACCGATAATCATGCTGATAATGGGATTGCTGGTAAACGGACATGTGCCGGAAGCGCATTTGCCGAAATACCCAACAAAAAAACCAGCAATCGCTCCGATAATCATCCCAACAATGATTCGCATATCACGTTAAAAAGAGATCCACGCGTCGACCCGCCCGTCACCATTTGTGTCCCGCTCGGTTTTGACAGGTTTCCCTTCTATATAATCCGTAAAATCATCGGCTTTGCCGTCGAAATTGGTGTCTTCTTCAACCCGGGCGATAAATCCGTTTTGATAATATTCAATTCGATCGATTGTTCCGTCATAATTCCGATCGGCTTCAACTTTTTGGGGGAAAATTTTATTTTCTTCGGCATCTGCTTGAACGAACCCTCCGGCAAGCAAAACCAAAGCCACCACAAACCCTATATAAAACTTCCGCATTTCTAAACTCCTTTCCCAATAATCATGATATCTATTGATATCTATAGAAACGGTATTTCAGCCGTCTTTCTTTACTCTTTCTTTAAAATGGCTTCTTCAATCGCAAGTTCCTTGCGCGAATGAATTCGATCAAGGTGCCGGTCAATTTTTTCGCGGGGGACTTCGAAATATTCCAAAACCAGTCGATTGAGCTCATAACTTGCCTGCCATTCTTCCATGACCACAATATCAGCGCCCAACGCATATAATTTCGGCATTTCCTGCTCATATTGAGTTCTCACCGCAAGCATCACATTTGAATTGAGACGCTGCACCACCCGGATAATTTGCTCAATCCCGATTGTGCTTGGGAAACTAATCACCACCGCCCGCGCGTGACGAATACCGGCACGCTTCATTACTTCTTTGTTGGCGGCATCTCCGTAAATGACTTTGATTTCGTGTTTCCTTGCTTCTTTAACTTTCGCGGGATTCATTTCAATTAAAATAAACGGAATTTTTTCTTCCAAAAAAGTTTGGGCAAGATCCTGCCCCGACGGTCCATATCCGCATAAAATAATGTGATCCTTGAGACCCCTGGTCGCTTTGACAGACTTCGTCCATTCCGCCGCAGGAATTCCAAACAATGAAATCCGTTCGGAAATCCGGTTAACAATCGGAACCAAATAAAATAAAAACGGCGTCATCACCATCGTTAAAAAAGCGGTTGAAAGAATGACTTGATAGAGATAAGGATTAATAGCGCTTGATGATCTTGCGACTTCAAGCAACAAAAATGAAAACTCTCCGACCTGCGATAAAATAATTCCGACCGCCATTGCAATCCGGAGCGGCAGTCCGAAAAACATAATAATGACCGTCATCACAACAAAATTAACCACAAGCACCAATCCAAGCGTCGCAATCACAACCCCGAAATGCTGAATGGTAAAATCAAGATCGAAAAGAAGCCCGATGGACACAAAAAAGATACTGACGAAAATATAGCGAAACGGAACGAATTCTCCCAGTAATTCATCCCCGAAATCCGTATTCGCAAACATAAGGCCGGCAAAAAATGCCCCGATCCCAAGCGAAAGCCCGAGTTCGCCGCTTACCCACGCAATTCCAAGGCAAATCACAACGGCCGTCAGGAAGACAATTTCCCGGTTGCCCCTCGCGGCAACGCGATGCATTAACCGTTCCAAAACAAGGCGCGAAAACATGATGACACCCGTAATGAGCAGCGCCGTTTTCAGAAACGCCCAGCCCAGCGCATGAATGATGGATCCGGTTCCTCCCCCTAATCCCGTTGTAAAAATCATTAAAGGCACGACGGCCAAATCCTGAAAAATTAAAATGGAAAGAGCAACCCGCCCGTATTGCGTATCAAGTTCGCCGCGATCCATTAAATATTTCAAAACAATCGCAGTCGAACTTAACGCAATAATCGAACCGAGGAAAAAACCTTCATTCAAAGTCCAATGCCGCCAGGCAGAAAAACCGATCGCCAGTGCAATGGAAAGAAGAATCTGAAGCGTTCCGCCAATGATGGCAATCTGCTTCGAACCTTTAAGCCGGTCGAGAGAAAATTCAAGACCGATCGTCAACATCAAAAGAACAACGCCAAAACCGGCTAATTGATGAATATTTTCCACATCGGAAACAAGGCGAAAACCGTGGGGCCCGATAATAACACCGGCAAGCAAAAATCCTAAAATGGAAGGGAGACGGAGACGTTCAAATAGGATCGCCACCAAAGTGGCGCTAACTAAAATTGTCAGAAAACCTGTGAGAAACTGAGAATTCTCCACAGCACCGCTAAAATTAATAGGTGATTAGAAGTGGTTTCATAAGGTCTGTCATCCCCGCGTCCACCTAACATCCACCAAAATACGCGTCGGACTCGCCGCGCTGTTTGGCGAGAACTGGCGGATCCGCCGTCCTGTTGGGCGGAAAAGCGGGGACCCATTATCTATGGATTCCAGCTAACCCCGGAAAAGCTGGGGCCGGCCCTTTCTTTCCCAAGGGAAGCATGCGGAAAATGACACTGATGTGCGCTTAAGAAACCTCTTCTAAAGATTCAGCTTAATGAATTAATTAATTCGCCTTTTTGTTCAATGGAAAATCATGATTTTCCGACAAAGCGAATATAGGCATCCGAATAAAGCTTCCCGCTTAAAGTTGCTTTAAACTGCGTCAATTGCTGCTCGGCTTCATTCTTATCAGCATATCGCCCGATACAAATGGTAAAAAACTTGCGCATCGGTAAAACAAATGCCTGAAGGCCTTTTCCTTCCAACTTTTTGGCTTCTTCTTTTGCCCGCACTTCGGTTCCATAGGTAATCAACTGAAGAGTGTAGTAATTGCTTGTTAACTCGGCCGCCGCGGACTGAGCGGTTTGCGGTTGCACAGTTCCAGAAATGGATTCGTCCGGCAACGTCGCACTTTCGGCTGATCCCGCCAGTCCTGCTGAAGGAGGAATGGCTGAGGTTGAATCTGTAGCAACGGTTTCATCAAATGCCGTATTAGGAACGCTATCGAATCCGGTGTTTATTTCTGTGGATGCTGCCGGAAGGGTTTCGCCACTAACAGCACCGGTGACCGGCACAACTTTCTCCGGCCCCACGGAAAGAACCGTGCTTTGTTCTTCTGACATTTCAGAAAGCGGAATATTTTGAGAAGGTTTTTCTCGTTTAACTCCTAAAATCAAAACTAAAACAAATAAAAGAGCTAACCCCCCTATAAGCCATATGATTTTTCTTTTGAAAAACGGAACGTTTGAATCGCTCAATTTTAAATCCGTTTCCGGATAGGATAATAAACTTTTCTGATTCTTCACGTCGCCCTTGCCTTTTTCGATTTGGTCCATTGCTTCTGTATATTTGCTCATTTTATTTGTTATTCCTTTTTATTTTAAGTGTTATCAATGCACAATGCAAACAACATAGCTTCTGTATTTTAGACTGTTTTAAAAAAGATTCCACTATTTCCTGAAATTTGAAAATGATTAACCCCGATGGTAAACGCAAATTCCTTTGCCGATAAACCATCCTAAAGAAAATGTGAGCAGAACTCCTATCATCCCTGCCAAACCCGTTGAAACCCAACCGGTTCCCATTGATGCTATCGTGTAATCCGCCAACGGACTAACAAATGCCGGCGCTGCTTCGTGAAGGAATTGATATTTTTGAGCAATCCATCCCAAACCATCCGGAAAACTGCTGGCAAGCGGACTTAACATCAACCCAATCAAGATTGCCGCGAGCAAAGGTGTTTTAACCGATCCTTTGCTCAATTCAAAATTTCTGCCTGCTGAAAAAACGCGGTACATCGCAACCGTAAGGACTGCTTCAGCAATTCCAATCACTGCTTGAACTCCGATCATTGCAGCCGTCACGGTTGAAAATGCAACCGTTCCGGAAACTGCCAGCTCGACGGAACACGCGAAAGCAGCCATCACAACAGAAAGCCAGGAAGCAAAGGCAAGAGAAGACATTTGTGAAATGGACTGCGCCGGTTGTTTATCTGAAAGTTTCGAATAAAACCAGCCGCCGATTCCGGCGCCGACGATCGCTATATTTAAAACATTCGCGCCCAACGTCGTTAATCCGCCGTCTGAAAACACCAGGGATTGAATCGCAAGGATAAGCGTCATCGCAAGAATTCCAAACGGAATCCCGAGAAGCGCGCTCGCTAAAACACCTCCAAGCAAATGACCGGACGTTCCATTCAAAACAGGGAAATTCATCATTTGGCCGGCAAAAATTAATGCGGCAATCGCGCCAAAACGCGATGCGCTGGGTTTCTGTTTCGATTTGGTCGCAACATAAGCGGCTCCGGCTACGCCGAGCACGCTCACGGCAGCGGTAACGGGGCAAATTTGTCCGTGAAGCATTGCGGGGGGAATATGCATAACCTAACTCCTTTTATTTCCTTTTGATTCAAAAATCAATGGTTTAACGATTCTTAAAGATTCTTAAGATAAGCACATTTCATTATATTCTCTTACAAACGCCCGATTTTTCAAGCTGATTTTCACCGCAATTTGAAGAATCTATTTTGCCTAAAGCTAAAAAGATACCATAAAGAATAGCTTCCGGCCGGGGTGGGCAGCCTGGAATATAGATATCAACCGGGACGGAACGATCCACTCCGCCCACTACTGCATAGCTTGTTTGGAATATTCCTCCATTAATCGCGCACGAACCGCAAGCGACAACCCACTTGGGATCCGCCGTTGCCGCGTACGTTTTCACCAAAGCAAGTTCCATTTGACGTGTCACCGGGCCTGTGACGAGAAGCAGGTCGGCGTGACGCGGAGACGCCACAAAATGAATGCCGAACCGTTCTGCGTCATAAATCGGATTTGAAAGGTTGACGGCTTCAATCTCGCAACCATTACAAGACCCTGCATCCACTTCCCGAATATGAAGCGACCGGCCCAAAAGTGATTTGATTTTAACTTTGAGCTTGGAACCAATTTCATCCAAAGAAAGCTTTTCTGCGAAATCGCTTTTGGAGAAATTTTGTGAAAAATCAGGATTCCGCTTGAAGGGCAAGGCATCCTGACCTACAAAAGCAGGATCTTTTTCGCATTGATTAAAATTGAAAGGAAAGAAAAATGTAAGATCCTCTTTTGACTTTGCCGCTAACTCAAACTTTCCTTTAAAAGAAATAGCCTGATAAGGACATGCGGATTCACAAAAACCACAAAAAATGCAGTCCCCATAAGAAAGAAAAAATGTTCTCTTGTCTTGAGCTTTATCATCTTTGATGATAAGCGCATCGGTGGGGCAGGCTTTCACACAAAGTCCGCAACCTGTGCATTTTTCAGGATCAATCTCGGGAGCGCCCAGAAATCCTTCGGGAGCCTTTGAAATTCCCGGCTCATAGCGAACGGTTGCTCTTCCGACTTTAATATTTTTTTTAAGAAGGCGAAACATATAAACACCTTTTTCCAACGTTCATCGGTCATTCCCCGAATAAGAAAGATTCATGCTCTTATTAATCACGGGGAAATCGGGAACGATATTTTCCAGTACCGCATATTCAATCAAGGGCCAGTTGGAAAAAGACGGAGATTGTATTTTCCATCTCGCAATTTTTCCCTTTTGATCTGTCGCAATCCAATGAAAACATTCTCCCCTCGGAGATTCAACATAACCCAATGCGCTTCTCATGGGTTTAAGTGTGGCTACCTCGGCAACGCAAGTATTTCCTTCCGGCATCCCCTGTATCGCTTCGTGAATTAATTTGAATGATTCATACACTTCTTGCATTTTCACTTTGATCCGGCTTTCTACATCCCCCTCTGTGAACACAGGCACCATAAATAACAATTCATGATAAATAGCGTACGGATGGTCCCGTCGCAAATCGCGGTCAACCCCGGAAGCCCTCGCCACAGGCCCTGTTCCGCCGAGTGTTTCGACAATCTCTTTTTTAATCATTCCCGTACTCTGAACCCGATCCATGAAAGAACTCACATTCCAGAGAATCTGAATCACTTCATCAAAATCTGCCTTCATCTCGCGGATTTCACTGATCAAAAATTTCATGTCTAAATCCAAAAGATCGTTTCGGACGCCTCCGAATACAATCATGCCGCGCAGCAAACGGCTTCCCGTAAGCCGTTCATTTAAACGCATGGCCCGCTCCCTGCTTCTTGCTAATTGCGCTGATCCAAATCCAAATGCAACGTCAAGAACCACCCCTGCGATATCTGCCATGTGATTATAAATTCGCTCCAATTCGAGAAGAACAACCCTCAAGCACTGAGCTCGTTTTGGGATTTGAATCCCACACAACGTTTCGAGCGCCTGCGCGGCGGCGGCGGCGTGAGACACTGAATTATCTCCGGAAATCCTTTCTGCAAGACATAGGAGTTGGTTCGGGTTTTTTCCCTCTCCTAATTTTTCGGTCCCCTTATGGGTATAAAAATGACGGATTTCGAGCTTAAGAATACTTTCCCCTGCCACTGAAAACCGAAAATGCCCGGGCTCGATAATTCCCGCATGAACCGGACCGACCGGTATTTCAAACACGCCTTCCCCTTCTACTTTTTCAAAAATATATTCGCCTTTCTGTCGTGGAATTTTCCCGCTTTGAACGAAATCCTTTCTGAAAGGATAAATATCTTTCGGCCAATCTTCGTGCAAAATAAGCCCCCTTGGGTCAGGATGACCTTGGGCAACAAGGCCGAAAAGATCCTGCACTTCCCTCTCTTGCCAGTTTGCCCTTGGTAAGAACGGGGTAAGAGATGGAAATGTCACGTCTTCCTCTCTGACAGGAGCACACAACACGATAAATTGATCCAGATGATGAATAGAAAAAACATACCGAAGATGAAAACAGTGCGATTCTTTTCGATCATCAGACGCAAAGAGAAAAAGAAAGCGCATTTCAAGTGATTCAACCAAAAAACGCGAGATTTTCACAACCACATCTTTTGTGATTTGGATGTGCAATTGGCGCGGAATTGCATCGGAACTTTTTCCGATGCAATCGCCGAATTTTTTTTTAAGAATCTCAACCATTCGCTCCATTAGCTTTTCCCTTGTATAATTTGGCTTGCCCCTTCAAGAAGACGACTCAAAAAATTGGGGATGTAAAACCCGCTTACTAAAATTAAAATGATGCCCACGCAAAGAACATTATTCATTAGAACGCTTTTTTTGGTAACAGCCGGCTGCTCACCGCTTCCAAAAACCATGCCGCTTGCATGCTTCAATAGCCCCGCAAAAATCAAAGCTAACAAAAATAAAAGGAAAGCACAGATGACAAATCGTTCAGCTATAAATCCGCTTACCAATATAATAAATTCGCTAACAAAAATACTAAAGGGCGGAAGACCGGCAATAGCTAATACGCCCAAAAAGAAAATGGTTCCCAAGAACGGAACTTTTTTGATCATTCCGGATATTTTTTGTATTTCTTTTGTCCGATAGTAATAAAGCAAATGCCCGCTCGTAAAAAAAAGAAGTGACTTTGTAAACGCATGATTGACAACATGAAGCAGTGCGCCATAAATTCCAATCTTTCCGCCAAAGCCAAAACCGACAGCAACCAATCCCATATGTTCCACGCTGGAATACGCAAAAAGCCGTTTATAATCCGTCTGTCTCAAAATAAAAGGAGTCGCAACCGCAACCGAAAGCATCCCAAACAAAATAAGCAGGTTTCCCGAAAACTGAGAATTCGTTACCACCTGCGTTAACGAATGAAAACGAACGAGCCCAAACGCCGCACAACTTAATAAAACACCGGAAAGTAAAGCACTCACCGGGCTGGGCGCTTGGCTATGGGCATCCGGTAACCACGAATGAAAAGGAGCAAGCCCCATTTTCGTACCGTAGCCCACTAACACAAAAACAAACGCAAGTTTCATGATTTCGGGATCAAGCTGCCGGGCTTTTTCCATCAAAAAAGTCCAATGAAGAAATTCTTTTCCGGCTCCCGCAGCACCCGAGGCTACAGAATAATACACCAGGATAATCCCAAACAGAGCGAGCGCAATTCCGACTGTGCAGAGAATAAGATATTTCCAGGCGGCTTCGATTGAGCTTTTTTTATCATCCACATTAACAAGAAAAGCGGAAGCGAGAGTCGTGCCTTCTATCGCAATCCACATAATTCCTAAATTATTGGAACAAACGGTAAGAAGCATCGTAAACAAAAAAAGATGGAAGAAAAATGCGTAACGCCTGAGTTTCGCGGTCGGAATTGCCGGTTCGGTTTCATTAAACAGATAACCCGCCCCATAAACGGAAGAAAGAAACCCTACGCTCACAATGATTAAAACAAACAGTGCGGAAAATGCATCGATCATTAAATTTTCGTTCAATGCAAAAATCCGGCCGCTGCTGCTAAACCGGAGAACCACCCACCACCCACCGGCGCCTAAAACCGTTGCCCCTAATACAAAAAATAACTGGACCAGTTTCCTGGCCGGTGAAATCAGAGACAAGAAACCAAACACAAGCGGAATCGAAAGCAACCCAAAAATCGTCATTCGTTTATCCTTTCAAACCTGTCAAATCATCAGTATCTATTCCGTCAAACGCATCACGAATTTTAAAAACAAAAATCCCCATCATGATAGCGCCGACCAGCACGTCAAAGAAAATGCCCAATTCAACTAAAAGCGGCATACCAAACGTCATTGTAACGGCCATTAAAAAAAGCCCGTTTTCCAGCAAAAGAAGCCCGAGAACCTGAGAAATCGCCTTCTTCCGGGTCACCATCATCAACATGCCAATTAAAATGGTCGCGATGGCGAGCGGAACGAATTCGTTTGAGAAAGCAGGATTTAAAACCTTTAGATCTCCCGTTGCATAATACGCGGCAAAAACCATGAACGTGGCCAAAACAAGAGAAAAAGGAATATTAATATAACTGTCATTCTCACGGCGAATACTGAGTCTTCCGATCAGCCGGAAAAAAATCTGCGGAATCACCCATGTCTTAAGAATCAACGTAAGAATTGCAGGCACATAAAGATGTTCCACATGACTTCCGTAAGCCACAAGGGCCGTAATAGCAGCTAGGAAAAATGAATGCATGGCATAAAACCGGATACAAGATAAAAGCTGCGGCGAAGCAATCATCGCAAACGAAGAAACGAGAAATAACATTCCCATCAAGTGAATCAGTGAAGAAATTAATTCTTGGTTCATCTTTACCTGCCTATCATGAGTTGACCTAATAAAGAAATGACGGCAAATACAAACGCAATCGCGAGAAGATCCGGAACTCTAAACAAACGAAGCTTGGCCGTGTGAATTTCAACCCATCCGATCACAAACGCAAGGCCGAAAATCTTGGATAGAAAAAATAAAAACGAAAATAAAAGATGGATGCCCATCGTAGAATCCGCCAATCCCCATGGAGAAAAAATATTCACCAGCAAGCTCAAAAACAAAAACTGTTTAATCTGATGCGCCCATTCGATCAGAGCTAAACACCGGCCGGAATATTCAAGAATCATCGCTTCGTGAATCATCGTTAGTTCCAGATGAGTTGCTGGATTATCAACCGGAATGCGTCCGCTCTCAACAAACGTCACGATCAGCATCGATCCAAATGCCATGCTTGTGAAGAAAAGTATCGGGAAAGGCGCCTCAAGGCTGAAATGCAACACAATTCCTTCAATCGATAAAGTTCCGGCGCGATACGCCAAAGCAAAAAAGGAAAGCAAAAGGGCGGGTTCGGCAAGAGATGAAAGCGCCATTTCACGGCTGGAACCCATTCCCCCGAAGGTCGTCCCGGTATCCAAAGCGGCGAGTGTCAAAAAAAACCGGCCCAAAGCCAGAAAATAAACGAAAAGAATCAAATCCCCTGAAAACCCCAAAAGAGAACTTTTAAAAAACAAAGGCACTAGAGAAGCGGCCATGAGAGCTGATGAAAAAAGAATGTATGGCATCGCACGAAAAATCCATGATGCTTGATCCGAAATCACCATCCCTTTTTGAAATAACTTCCCAAGGTCTGCGTAAACTTGAAGAATCGTAGGGCCAATTCTGTTTTGTGATAATGCTTTAATTTTTTTAATCCACCAGCTCACAGAAGGTGCCAAAATCAAAACCAAAACAATTTGTGCAATAGATAAAATAAGATTCATCGCGATATCCTTAAAAAAATGAGCAGTAGAACTAACGTCACAAAAATATAGCTCAAATACAATTGAATATGCCCCGTTTGAATCGCCTTCACCTTCTGTGAAACTGATAAAATCAACCTGGAGAGCGGCTTGTAAAATGTTTCTTCGAAAAAGGGATGCACTTTCGATTCAAACCGTTTTGCGGTTCTTAAAACTTCAAGGCCGTCATCTTCCACTTCCACACGCCGCGCCGGCTGGTAGAGAAAGGAAAAAATTCTCCGCAAGGGTTTAGAATAACCGGTTGCCGTATATTGCATACGAGGAGAAAGTACATTAAAACCGCAATCCCAACTCGGCCCGATCCGAACGCTTCCTTTGCCAAACAAAACCCGTGTCAGCCCACACACACACAATCGTGACGGCAACGACAACAAACACCCACATCGGATTGAGTTGACTCAGTGCAGCAGGATCCATCAAAAATGTCGTCCTCACAAAATGGAGCGGCAAAGCTTCCGAGCCGAACAACGCCTGAGTTACCTTTCCCAAGAGAAAAGTAATAACCGGCGCCGACAAAGCAAAAATAATACAACATGCCGCAAGCATTCCCATCCCAAGTTTCATGGAAAAATCAACTTCAGAACTCTGCCGCGCATGTTCAGAACGCGCCGTCCCCAAAAAAGTAATGCCGAACACTTTGACAAAACAAGTTGCCACTAAAGCGCTCGCAAAACCAAGGAGCGCTGCCAGAACAGGCGTTAAAAGACGAATTCCCGCGCTTCCGTTCTTAAAACCCATCAGAAGAGAAACGAACGTTAACCACTCGCTGACAAAACCATTCAGCGGAGGCAGAGCAGAGATCGCCACCGCGCCAATGAGGAAACAAACGGCTGTCCAGGGCATTTTTTTTATTAATCCGCCCAGCTCTTCCATGTTCCCCGTATGAGCTTTAGAAATAACAGCACCGGCGCCAAGAAATAACAGGCCCTTAAAGGCTGCGTGATTCATCGTATGATAAAGAGCGGCAATCAAAGCAAAGCTTGCAAAAATAGGTTGGTTAGTTGCGTTAAAAAATACCGCCATCCCGATTCCGAGGAGAATAATTCCGATATTTTCGATGCTATGAAAGGCAAGCAACCGTTTCAGATCATGTTCCATTAAGGCATAAAGAACCCCAAGAATCGTTGATAAAGCCGCAAAAACCAAAATCAAACCACCCCACCAAGGAAACGGCGTCCCTAAAAAATTAAAAAGAAACCTGAGCAGTCCATAAATTGCGGTTTTAATCATAACGCCCGACATTAAAGCAGACACGTGACTGGGCGCTTGCGGATGAGCTTCCGGAAGCCAAATATGAAGGGGAATAATACCCGCCTTCGTTCCGAATCCTATCAAAGCACAAAGAAAAATCGCGTTTTTCCACGCAAAATTAAGGGGTGAAGCATTCGCACCGAAAGAATCAAAATGAAAAGAACCGGAATGAACGTAAAGCAAAATAAAAGCAGCGGTGATAAACGCCGTTCCGATATGCGTCATGACAAAATAAATAAGTCCTGCCTTTCTGGCTGCGGGTTTTTCATGTTCATACACCACCAGGAAATAAGACGTGATCGACATAAGCTCCCAAAAAATAAGGAAATAAAAAATATTTTTGGCGGTCACCACTAAAACCATAGATAAAATGAAGAAGTGATAAAGAAACCCGAGAAGCGAAACGTTTTTCTTTTCCTGATATTCCCTGCTGTAACCGACGGCAAAAATAGACGCCGCAAGAGAAAGAAATGAAATGACAAAAACAAAAAATGCTGAGAGCGGATCCATGGCCAGTTCCAATGGCCCGAAAAGTGTGATGCCTGAAGGGAAACAAAAGGAAAGGTGCGCATTTCTAAAAAGAACCATTATAGAAGATGCGAGGCCGCACCCCGCGGCCAGAGCTGCCACAAGATGTGTCCAAGAATTTAGGTTCTTTTTCTCTGCGCTAACAAAAAGACTTAAAAACCCTCCGAAAACATAAAGCAAAAGCTGAAATATAAATAATAATTCCACAATTTTCGAAATCCTGTTTTTGATATTTCATAACAATATATTTAAATATTTTGATATTCTACTAGGCTTCTATAAATATGTATACGGCAAAAAAAGGTTGTCAATCGGGCAAAAAACGGCCATTAAAAATGCTTAAGAGTCTGGAAAAATATGTGACAGACTGTGTCTTGGCTTAAACTCCAGCAGCGAACAAAATCCAACCCACACGGAAATAATCTGTCGGCTTTTCAACGTCAATCATCTGAACTTCTCAATTCAGGACAGCCGCAAACATCTCCCTTTCTGCCCAAAAAGAGACCTTTTTCCTATGCTCAGTGATAGCCTCAATAAATCAGATTGTATTTCACCTATATCAAAAATTACTTCACTTCCAAAATGGCATTCTTTGTCCCAAATTTATTCTGCGCCGTTTTTGTCGCCCTCGGATCATCCACCCAGTTGCCATCTACAAAAAAACGGTATTCATACCGTCCGGGCTTCAGCCGAATAGAAGTGCTCCAGGAACCCTGGCTGTCTTTAGCAAGAATGTACTTCGGAGATCGGATATCCCATTGGTTAAAAGTTCCGACAACAGCCACAGTACGCGCTTGAGGTGCCTTCAGAAAAAACTGCACTGATTTTTCTTGATCAACACCCGCCACACTTCCTGATTTCGGCAAAGAACCTAAACCCCAAGATGCCGTACTCTTTTTCGGTTCAAGAACCTTTCTCTCTTCCATTTGATCCTCCTTTTTTGAGCTGTGATAGACTTGACTCACTTACACTAAAATCTGGTTCTTTATGATTATATGTTCATTAACTCATATATACGGCAAAAAAAATGGGTTGTCAAGCTACCTCTGACAACCCAAACAATAAATAGTTATGTTTTTTCCTTACCTAATTTTTGTAGAAGTTTTTCGCTTTTACTCAATTTTTTCCGTAGAATTTCGGCAATCGATCTCAATACTTTAAAAATATCGTGATCGTGAATGCTATAATAAACGGTTGTTTTCTCCTGGCGCGCATGCAGGATGCCCATTTCTCTTAATATAGCAAGGTGCCTGGATAGATTTGACTGTTCAACACCTAAAACATTGACCAGTTTTCCGACACTTGCTTCGCCATCCTTGAGATATTCAATAACTTGAAGGCGAATTGGATGACTCAGTGCCTTAAGAAAATCGGCTTTGATTTTAAATACCATATCATCCATTTCACTCTCCGGTGATAGAATTTTCTTTACTCTTTTTCAATATTCGTCTTATTTCTTATAACGATTTAAAGTAATCTTTCTCTTCTTAAATACAATATCAGCATAAACGATTAAAAATCAAGGCAAAGATTAATTCTCTTTATCGTTGATGTCATCCACCCTCTTCCATGCTTTTATGAGTCAATTCGTATCAAACTCCCGTTCAAATACAAGTTGCGCAGGTTTGCCTTTTAATAGATAATTTTTAAGGAAACTTCTCGAGAAAGAAGGCCTCGATGAAAAGATTTTTTTGGACGGTTGCTATTTTAGGAATTTCATTTATCATATTATTCGTTATGTCTCCTTTAAATCGGGCGCAAGCCCAGGAAAACGTTCGAAAAGCTGTCGTCAGCGGGCAGTTTTATCCCGGCCAAGCTGCAACTTTAAAGAAATTAATTGCCGATTATTTTTCAAAAATAACGGTCGCTCCCGATCCGGCCATCAAATCAATTATCGTTCCGCACGCAGGTTATCCTTACTCCGGCCCGGTTGCGGCATACGCCTATAAGGCCATTCAAGGATTGGAAGTTGAAACCGTCATCATCGTCGGTTTTTCGCACCGGACACCGCTCCGGGAAATTTATGTGGATGATCATGATGCTTATGAAACCCCTCTGGGAAAAGTTCCGATCAACCGGCCGATTGCGAACGAAATTCGCGCATTTCATCCTGCTTTGCAAGACAAGCCGAGAGGCGAAATGACGGAACATTCGATCGAAGTCCAAGTTCCTTTTTTACAGGAATCCATTAAAAAGCTTTCGATTGTTCTGGTTTATTTCGGGGATCAAAGTTACGAAAATGCCCAAATATTGGCGGATGCACTCACAAAAGTGGTCGAAAAGCATCGTGTGTTGATTGTCATCAGCACGGATTTATCCCATTTTCATGAAGACGCTGAAGCGCGAAAATTGGATCATCAATTAATTGCACTCGTTAAGGACGCTGACCCGAAAAAACTTTTTATGGCCGATATGAGCCGCCAAGTCGAAGCGTGCGGAATCGGTCCGCTCATAACGGCGCTTATGCTTCAAGAAAAAATGGGGTGGGCAAAACCGGAATTGATTCATTATGCGAATTCAAGCGACGTCACCGGCGACAAAACGTCGGTCGTCGGATATGCTACTTTTGCCATTACCGGAAGTGCCGAAAAGAAGCCATCCGCAAACAACGCTGAAATAAAATCAGAATCCCAACAAAAAAGCGATTTAACTCGGGATGAAAAAAAGAAACTTCTTCAATATGTGCGCGCGGTTTTGGAATCGCATTTTGATAAAACAAAACCGGCCCCGGCGATCGGCGTCAAGTCACCCGTCTTGGATGAATCGCGCGGTGTGTTTGTGACACTCAAAGAAAACGGTAACCTGCGCGGTTGCATCGGGCAAATCGTAACGGATGTTCCGATTCTAAAGAATTTGAAGGAAATGGCTTTATCCGCCGCTCTTCACGATCCGCGCTTTCCGCCCGTCAAGCAAACGGAATTGAAAGATATTGATATTCATGTTTCTCTTCTCACGATTCCAAAACCGATTGGTTCTTATAAAGATATCAGACTCGGAATTGACGGCATTGTCGTTCGAAACGGATATAAAGGCGGCGTATTTTTACCGGAAGTTGCGACTGAAACCGGCTGGAATCAGGAAACTTTTTTCCGCCACTGCGCAATTGATAAAGCCGGCATGAATGAAAAAGAATTGGCAAACGCCCAAATCAGCGCGTTTCAAACGGACTCATTCGGGGAAAAAGATTAATTTGCAATAGCAAAAAGGGGACAGGCAGCTAAGCTGCCTGTCCCCTTTTTTACGGGTTAAACTTCATTTATTTCTGCAGCTCGTCTTTTAAAATTTCCGGCACGGGCTCGGTATCAATCCGGATGCCGCCGTCATGTTCGATTTGCAGTGTATAAATCGTTCCGGGAAGAAAAATCGAGCCGGGTGCTTCGATTTGAGCATTTTTAATTCCCTCCCGCTCCCGGGCTTTCGGGTCCAAAGCCAAGGTCCAGAATTCTTCCCACAATTTTCGTTCAAAATCACTTTTAACATTCGGAATTTTATAACCTTTCGGGATCCCGTTCATTTCCGTAATATTAAAGACTTGCGCATTTTTTTCATCCAGGACAAATGCCCGGAGGAATAAATAAATACTTTTCCCGCGCAATGAATCCCCCGCGTTTACAAATTCATCTTTGAATCGTATGACAAGCGATTGAAACTGAATAATGTTTCCCTGAAAGGTAAAATAACGCGGTTCAAGCGGTTTCCCTGAAGCATCATATTCGAGAAATTTGATGGTTGTTTCGAGTTTACCGCTCGCTTCGTTATAGCGGCTTTTTGTCACCAACACTTCGGCGATTCTTGAATCTGCCGAAAGCCGCTCGACGATCTGCTGAAGGACTTTTCGTTCCTGATGCCATTGGTATCCAAAATATGCCAGCGTCACAAGCAAAGCGACAATCAATAAACTGAGAACCAAATAAAAAATGGTTTTAAACATTTATTTTCACCCGATGAAATTTTTCAATGTTATCAAACATTTGGCGCATCAGCTTTGTAATTTCGTTTAAATGCTTAAAGCCGCTAATCATTTTCCCTTTCGCTTGGACATAATTGCCATTTACCAATTCATCGTCGCTATGGTCAATCAACGATTTTATACTTTCTTCTGATGACTCTAAATGAAATTGCAGCCCGAATATTTTATTGTCATATTCATACGCTTGATTCTGACAGGCTTCACTCGAAGCAAGCCTTCTTGCCCCTTTGGGAATTGAGAATGTATCCCCGTGCCAGTGAAACGCAATAAACGGATCTTGAAACCCCGAGAAAAGGAATGAATTTCTACCTTCTTCGGTTAATTGTAAATGATGCCATCCTATTTCTTTATATTTATTTTTTGAAACTTTAGCTCCAAGCACATCCGCTATCAACTGCGCGCCCAAACAAATCCCGATTACGATTCCCCCGTTTTTAATCGCCTTTTCAATGAATCGCTTTTCTGCCGCCAACCATGGATATTTTGGCTCTTCGTAAATATTCATCGGCCCGCCCATCACAATCAACCAGTCTAATTGTTCAATAAACGGTAAGGAATCGCCTCGATAAAGATGCGTTCCTGAAACATGATGGTTTTTTGCTTTCGCCCAGTCCGCAATATTGGCAATCCCTTCAAAAGGAACCTGTTGCAAGTAATGGATTCGCATATGGATGGCTGTTTTGCAAAATGATTTTATTTATTTTGAAATGAATTTTTTAACACTTCTATCGTTTGCGTTGGAATATCCAGCGTCCGCATCGGATAGGGGATGCCTATCCCTTCTTTCTTGTACCGTTTGTGAAGCGCCTTGATGAATTCATGTTTTAACAGATATTGATCCGTATATTCTTTAGCTCTGAGCGCTACCGTAAAATTGATACTGGAATCGCCAAACGTTTGAAATCGAACAGACGGCTGAAAATCGGAGACAGCACCCCGAACTGTCTTCAGGATTTCGCGCGCAACTTCTAACGTCACATTTTCTACCTGATCCAGATCGCTATCGTAAGACACGCCTATTTGAACAGGTACCGACATTTCTGTGCTCGGATAATAATAATTGGTCACAATACTTGATGTTAATTTTTGATTTGGAACAATCACCAAATAATCGGGCAGAATTCGAATCCGGGTACTTCTCCATCCAATCTCTTCAACATATCCTTCTTGGCCGGATTCCAATTTTATATAATCTCCCACACGAATCGGTTTATCCACCGAAACATGAACCCCGGAAATAAAATTCGTCAATGTCTCCTGAAGCGCCAAACCAACCGCCAAAGAACCAATCCCCAGAGATGCAATAAACGGCGCAATCGAAATTCCGAGAATATCGAGAAAAATCAGCGCACCGGTCCCGTAAAATACCGTGCGCAACAAAACATGCAAGACCGTCGGGGAAAATCCAATTTGGATTTTAGCCCGGTAAAGATTCAAAATTCCGGTAAGAAACGAATCCACAAATAAAACTAGACCAAGAATAACAGACAACTGGAAAGCAATTTGTAAGACTCGGGTTTCATCGGGCCGAACGGGAAGTAAATAGCTGAGGAAAAGCGTACCCGAACCAATAATCAAAATACTTAATGGCCGCGAAAGTGATTCAACTAAAATATCGTCAAATTGAAGCACTGTTTTTTTCGCAAGCTCACTGAGCCGTTTAATCAAAATACGTTTAAGAATTAAACCTAGAAAAATCCATGCCAAGAATAAAACCGGCGCATAAACCCAAACCGACGACGAATGTTTTAGATAGTTAATCCAATTATTCATAAGTAACCCTCCTCCTTCTAAACAGGCTCATTATAACAGTCTGAAAGACAATTTAAGAGCAAAAAATGGTATGGTAAAAAAGGGGACAGGCAAGAATGGCACTGACTTAAAGAATTTTAAACGAAAAACCTCCTAATGCCGAAGTGATTAGTGGTTAATCAAAACACTATCGA
>MHFR01000047.1 GCA_001804285.1 Candidatus Danuiimicrobium aquiferis | reverse complement strand
CTATAACTGTGTGGTCTCAAACATGGTTGGATCTGCAACAAGTAATGACGGAGTTCTCAATGTAAACGATGCACCCGCGATTACCACTCAACCGGTTAATGTGACAACAAATCCAGGAACGAATGCAACCTTCACGGTTGCTGCTTCCGGTACGGCTCCTCTGTCCTATCAATGGAGAAAAGGAACCAGTCCTCTGTACAATGCAGGAAAATATTCAGGAGTCACGACCACCACGTTAACCATTACCGGTGTCGCTGACGCGGAAGAAGGAAACTATAACTGTGAGGTCTCAAACATGGCCGGATCTGCAACAAGCGATAACGGGGTTCTCACAGTAAACGATGCACCCGTCATTACCACTCAACCGATCAGTCAGACAAAGAATCTCGGGGAAAATGCAAGCTTCACAGTTGCGGCTTCCGGAACCGCTCCTCTCTCCTATCAATGGAGAAAAGGAACCAGTCCTCTGTCCGACACAGGAAAATTCTCAGGAGTCACAACCACTACATTAACCATCTCCGATGTCGCCGATGCGGAAGAAGGAAACTATAACTGTGTGGTCTCAAACATGGTCGGATCCGCCACAAGCGATGACGCTTCTCTCACGGTTCGGGATGTTGCTCCCGTCATTACCACTCAACCGGTCAGTCAGACAAAGAATCCTGGGGAAAATGCAACCTTCACGGTCGCTGCTTCCGGAACGGCTCCTCTCTCTTATCAATGGAGTGAAGGAACGAGTCCTCTGTCCAATGGCGGAAAATATTCAGGAGTCACAACCACCACATTAACCATCACCGGTGTCGCCGATGCGGAAGAAGGAAACTATAACTGTGTCGTTTCGAATGTCGCGGGATCCGCCACAAGCGATAACGCGTCCCTCACAATAAACGATGCGCCCGTCATTACCACTCAACCGGTCAGTCAGATAAAGAATCTCGGGGAAACTGCAACCTTCACAGTTGCGGCTTCCGGGACCGCTCCTCTCTCCTATCAATGGCGAAAAGGAACCAGTCCTTTGTCTAACGCAGGAAAATATTCAGGAGTCACGACCACCACGTTAACCATCACCAGTGTCGCCGCCACAGAAGAAGGAAACTATAACTGTGTGGTCACTAATATGGCCGGAACCGCCACAAGTAATGACGCTTCTCTCACCATAGGTGCGTCCTTCACCCTCTCGGGCACAAAAAATGATAAGGATGGTGGAAGCGTCATATCAACACCTTCGGGAATTAGCTGCGGAATCGGTTGTCAAACATACAGTGCATCATTTGGTGGTTCTGTCCTCTTAACTGCCACCCCCGATACGGGTGCGAGCTACCAATTCATCAAATGGACCGGCGACAGTGAATGCAACGATTCGGTTCAACAACTGACAAACCCCATCACCATCGCTATGAGCGCTAATAAAACCTGCAACGCCGTTTTCGATCGCGCGCCAACCGCAAATATAGAAGTCCGTACGATACCAGACGGAGCCGTTACCCCGGGCGGAACCCCACCAATGCCCGAAATCACTGAAAGAGTAGATTATGTCTTAAAAAGCAACGCATTAGATCCGGATGTTGGTGACATCCTGACCTATGTGTGGGAAGCCACAGCCCCCACCGGAACACAAGCAAATATTCTTGATACTCTTCCTGATCCAAAATCCCGGTTATTTAATGTCATTACGCCACCAAGCACAACTTCAGAAGTTGTTGTTAAGGTAACGGTCACAGATAGTTATGGGTTATCGACAATTTCTCAATTGTCTATTCGTGCGCTTAACTTTACCGCGCCTGTCGCAAGAGAAATTGGCATTTGCATGCCTGCTGTATCAACCCAATGGCGTTACTTCGCCCCCCAAAAGAACAGCTATGATCAAGATACGTTAAATTTGACGGGTATTTATCTTTTGACAACGTTTCAAAACGGCAATCCGGCATGGATATTCCCTACAGATGGGGTTGCAAAGCATGGCAACGCAGCAAAGGAAAATCAACAAGCCAAATTTTGGGCTGACTCGTCAACTTGGAAGACCGGACTTGAGGACGACTACGAACGCGGGCTCTACACCATATATCGCACTCCTGATACATCAATAACAGCTTCGGCAAGATTTTTTATTCGACTATATCTCGCCAGTGCACCGATTGACTATTGTGGACCGGTTCCCGGTAGCACCAAACTGGGTCCGAACACCGGTGAATGGTACTTTTTAGCTGATACCAAGAACTTCCGAAGAGATCTCTCGGTCAGAGGAACAATCATGGCCCCAGACGGCATTCCGCTTAGCGGGGTTATCGTTGACGGAGGTCCTCTGGGAGAAAAAGTAACCGGTGCTGACGGAACCTTCTTATTTCAAAATGTGAACTATGGACTTAATTACACGATTACTCCGTCAAAAGATGAGTATTGCTTTACTTCCCAGAGCCGCACGGCCTATGTCGTACCACCCGGGGAGGAGATACATTCCTTTACAGCAACGGCAGGTTCTTGTTCATGATGAGGAGGAGAGAATGATAGATAAAAAAAGATTCAATGAAAAAGGATTTACGCTGGTGGAAATTCTTATCGTCATCGTAGTCATCGGCAGCCTTGCGAGTTTGGCGCTGCCTCGTTTGATGTCGCAAACTGATCGATTCCGTCTTGTGGAAGCGATAAATATCATGACGGCCATACGAAAGGCCGCTTTGCAATACTATGACGTACAAGGTACTTTTCCATCAGTCGGCCCGCAAACTTGTAACGGAACGGGTGAGGATGCTGAATTCCAAGCACTTGGAGTAGACTTGTCAGCAACTTGTGACGGGGAAAACATAAAAGATTGGTCAATTACTTTATGTGGTGTTAACGTTCTGAGTTGTGATCCAATTGGCAACTGCGAAATCGGACTAGGAGATGTATTGGCTTCGGATGTGAATGATAGGGACAGTGCGGGTATTACATTAAAATTGAATGGAACATGGTGCGGATCCGGAAAATATGGACCAGGAGGAATATATGACATATCTCAATATAACTCATAAGAAACCTGAAAGAAATTTGTGGAAATTAATGATTATGATTTTGGCATTTATAGTCGTTCCAATTTTGGTGAGTCTTCAATTGCCCATTGGTTTTGCCGCGAATAACGACAATGAATTATCAATACTTAAACAAGGCATCGATCTCTCTTTAAAAATAAGGGCGGGAGAAGAAAAGTACTTCAATAGCCATGACAGCAGTTATCTGCCCGTTGATTCGTCCGACTGTGAGAAATTCCGGACGGAACTCGGAGCGGATATATGCAAGGATGACATTCACTGGTCGTTTAGCGTTTGTTCTAACCCGCTTGTGTGTTGGCCCGTCACAGATGATACTAATCATTGTCCTTCAAAGGGCTTACCTATCAAACCCGGAACCGTACATGCCTTCTTAAAAGACGGCCTTTCCGCCATCACCCTTTCCCAAGCCGGAGAATGGTGCGGGACGGGAATTTATGCGGCGGGCGAGAAATATGATGTCAGAAAATTCGCTCCTGCGTTTTCAGCATATATGAGGAATAATGCTCCGGACAAGGACGAAAAACGTCACAGGCATGTCCATTTCAAGAAAATAAAACCGGAAAAACCCACGATCAGCAAAGAGCTCGACAAGTTGTTTGATAAGAAAAAGTAAACCTCAACCTTCAGACCTGTTCCCAACAAAACCGGTTCTGGGGGTACCAGTTCTCATAACTCTCCACTAAAGACATACAAAAATCCACGTTTCCCTGAATTCTCGCTTTTCTGCCCAACGGGGCGACGCGGCAATCTCCTCTTTAAAAACCGAGATTGCTTCGCCTTAAACACCTGGTTCTATTATAGGGTCCACTGAAAAAAGATTTAAAAGCATGCAACCTCTTTAAAATAAACGACAGCGGATTGAAAAAACAGGTGCAGGCATGGTAAAATTGCGCGATAAACTAAAGAAAGCATTGAAAAACCGTGCAATTGTGTTGGGGGGAAACAGCATGTACAAGAGCCCAGATCGCCAAACGCCGCACTTATTTGAAGAATTATTTCCGTTCGGAGGGAAGCTGGATTCGAAGAATCGATGGTTGAAGAAAGATAGCCGGGTTAATTCCGTGGAAAGAATTAGAGCAAAAATACGCTCAATATTTTTCAGATCTTGGCCGGCCCGGTACGGACGGGCGGCTGGCGGGGGGACTGTTTTTACTCAGTGCCATTCGGGACACAATACTTAATTGTAGAATCTCAATCCGTTGCTTGAAATTCGATCTTATTCGCGTCTGTAATCCGTTTTGACGCATCAAGAATTTGGGCTAATCGGGGGACACAACAGAATGGCACCCGATTGATTCCGATTCAGCTTTTTCATGATTGCCCAAATCCAGCTTACTTTAAAACAAAAGGAACGATGACGACGGACCTTTTTCCCCAATCTTCATGGGCTTTCCGGTCAAATGTATATTTGCGGTGAAGTTTTATGAATTCAACATAGTCATCCATGGAAAGAGATTTTGAAGGCGGAAGATTTTCGCGAATGACCGGAAGATTTAATTTTTTCATGTTTTGATGTACTCCGCGATCTTTCGGTAGAGTTCTTCCGTGCCATATTTTAAACACAGTTCGTGAAACCGATCGGAATGAATATCAAGCCGATTTCTCTTGATAAGCTCAAGGATGTCTCCCATGTCTTTATATTCCCGGCCTTGCTGATTGTGTTTTAACGAATGGAGTTTCAATGCGATCAAGTGTTCCAGAGAAGGCACGAAGATCCGTTTTCCTTGCATCTCGATTTCTTTTCCATCCTTGATCATGCCGGCCAGCGTATCTCGATCAACAAATATAACATCTAAATCCATCCAATTACTCACACGACTACTCAACCGGACAAATAAATCGTTTTTCACATCAACTTTGTAACCTTCTTGCTCTAATACGGGAAGTATTTCGATGAAATCTTTTTCTGTCATTAAAATATCCACATCAGCCGTCATGCGCGTCGCTTGATAATAATTGACTGCAAAACCTCCGATGAGCACAAATGGGATATTGGCTATTCTCAGCTCGGTCGTGATCAGGTCGAACACATCAACGTATTTCATATGAGATTGATGATAGCGTCCCGGATTTGATCATCTTGTTGATTGAATATTTTTCATGGCTCGAATTCTATCATACTCATGGAAGCCTGTGAATCATAATTCCCCCTGAAGTTTGAACACGAATTGACTCAGTAATCGGTAATCGGGGGACACAATAGAATGGCGCTGACTTAAGGAAAATCCAGCGTTTTTTCTGGATTCCCGCTTTCGCGGGAATGACAAGAAAAGTGACGGAATATCTTTTGCCTAATAAAGTTACATTATATGTCATCCCCGCGAAAGCGGGGATCCAGCAGTAGGAATTAGCTGAAAAAGTTGTTAAGTCAGTGCCATTCGGGACACAATACTTAATTGTAGAATCTCAATCCGTTGCTTGAAATTCGATCTTATTCGCGTCCGTAATCCGTTTTGACGCATCAAGAATTTCAAGCGATACCAAATTTCCTTCGGCATCGTAATCAATAATAACGCCGGGTTTTCCTTCATCGCTTTCCGCAACGCTAACATTATCGCGAAAAATGACATTCACGGTGTCAGTTTTAATATCATAAGTCACTTTCATCGGGTATTCCTCCAATACTTTTCGGTTTTGCTTGTTCGATAAGCAGTAACGACCTCAGCCGGATGCCGATCCGTATCAACAAATATATGAATAAGACAAACCTTTGCTTCCATTGTCATATGTGACTGAACCACAATTCGTCCTTTTCGAACTTCTTCGGATTGTTCTGGGTTTTGCAAAACACAACGCACCATTTGCTCGTCTACACGGTACCTGTTCCCCGCCAAAAAATCCGCTAAACAGCACAGCGGATTCGCTGCGAATTTTAGCGAATACGGCGGGCAGGCAAAAGTACAGGGTTCGATCGGGGACTACTATAAGAACCCTCCTTTCTGCTTTACAAATTCTTGATGAACCTGCGGACATCATCATGGCCGCCAAGCAACGAGAAAATGGCTTCTTCTTTAGTTTGAATCCAGACTATTCGAAGATCAATGCTGATCCGTGCCTCATAGACTTGGCCCATCGAGCTACCATAAAGTTTTTTAATATGCAAACCATAGGATGCCTTGCCGTGTTTAAAATACGAGTCCAGAGCTTCTATCGCTTTGATGACAAGACGCTGTTCCTGGGATGTGATTTTATCAAATGACTTCTGAAAAACAGCTTTGAATACGTATCGAAGAGGCATCTGTTATTTTTTGGCTCGCTTCTTTAAATGGCTTATTCCCTCATCTAACGTTTTATATTGGAGATCATCTTCCTTATTTTCAAGCGCCCATTTTTGAAACTTTTCATATTGCTCAGAACTAATACGTTCCTCAACCATGACTGGTTTCAAAAGAATGACGCCGTGAGAATAGCTGACTTCGACATAAGGAGAAGAATCTCTGAGATTCGCCTGTTTAATGACCTCTTTCGGAATCGTAATTTGGTTTCCTCGCGTGACCTTGGCAAGCATGGTTTCACCTCGTTTCATCATGAACTTTACCATATATATTGTAAACTTGCAAATATTTTTAACATTTTTCTTGTAAAAATGCGCACAGTCAAACCACATCCATTTTTTAATTCAGGTATCTATTTAGCGTATTGAAACCCAAAGGAGATGCAGAAAGCCTCCGCTCCGCTGCGCCGACGATTTCTTGTCGAACGGCCAAAACAGAAATCGT
>MHFR01000046.1 GCA_001804285.1 Candidatus Danuiimicrobium aquiferis | reverse complement strand
CAACATATCCCGGAACAATCTGGCTCACACCAACGAAACCAGAGATTGGCGTATCTATGCCGATTTTGCTCAAGTTTTGATCTCAATTGCACGCCACCTTTATGCCGCAGACGACTTCGGAATCGAACTGGATCAAACCGTTTACGCCTTCGATTCAACTACGATCGATCTTTGCCTGTCTCTTTTTCCTTGGGCCAGATTCCGCGCTCACAAAGCCGCCGTCAAGCTTCATACGCTTCTGGATTTAAGAGGCTGCATTCCCTCTTTTATCCACATTACAGATGGGAAAGTCCACGATGTCAACATTCTCGACGAGCTGACTCTGGAACCCGGATCGTTCTATGTAATAGACCGGGCTTACATGGATTTCGCCCGGCTTTATACCTTTACTCAATGCTCGGCCTTTTTTGTGATTCGTTCCAAAAACAATCTCCGGTTCAGGAGACTCTATTCGCATCCCGTCGACAAATCAACCGGACTGATATCGGATCAAACGATTATCCTGTCTGGTTTTTACGCCTCCAAAGACTATCCCGAAAAACTTCGGCGTGTCCGTTACTTCGACGCCGGAACAGGCAAACGGCTTACATTCTTGACCAACAATTTCACTCTTCCGGCTCTTGTCATCGCCCAACTTTACAAATGCCGTTGGCAAGTGGAACTTTTTTTCAAATGGATCAAGCAACACCTCAGGATCAAAGCATTTTACGGAACTTCCGAGAATGCGGTCAAAACTCAAATTTGGATCGCAGTTTCGATTTACGTCCTGACAGCTATTGTCAAAAAACAACTCGGGTTGGAGCAATCGCTCTACACAATTCTACAGATTTTGAGCATTACTCTTTTCGAGAAAATCCCGATATTACAAGCACTTACAGAATTTCAAGAAACAACTAACAACTATGAAAACGATAACCAATGGATGCTATTCAACTTATAATGGGACAGCTGTGAATCAAAATACCTCTTTAACATCATCATAGAGATCCGACCACACGCCTTGCTTAAGCCGAAATTTCGTTCCGTGGTTATGCCCCGTTCGGGCGTCAAAATCAATCAACAAGCTTCCTGCCTCGACACAGCACAAGAATTTCTCAAATGAAAAACCAGATAGAACAGAAAGATGTTGATAACAAAAATACTCATGCCCGTCATCAATTTTGGCCTCAGCGATAACATAAAAACAATTCTTTATTTTTTCACCAATCGCATACTTCAAATCTTCAAAGCCCCAATAAGGTTCAGGTGAAATTGCCCCCAAGCCGGCTCTTTTTTCTACAGATGATAGCCAAGCCTTAATTACAGGATCTGATGCGTCAGCCTTTTTTGAGTCAAATACAAACCGCAACTTCTTGGCAGTACGATCAACACCCACTGTAAATCCGCGATTTGTAAAACAGCTGGCGCTTGTGGTAGATCGAAAACTCATTTCAGTCTTAGGGTATTTAGACCCTGCCTGTTTATGTGGCCAGCCATGTTTTGGTAAAAGAATATTGTTTACAATCCGAGCCGCTGTTGGCGATGGTTCAATGTGCTTTAATGTTATAAGCGAAGAAGAATGCGCCCGTTGTCCCTTAAGCTCCCATTCTCGAGCATTAGGAATCGGCAGATTGTTCTCTGTAATGCCAAGAAGAACTTCGAGCGTGTTGCCCACAGCGCCATCATTTCGAGTGTCTCGTGTTTGTTTTACGCTTTTATGCCACCCCTTCGATGCAATAGCTTTGATCTCCTTGATTAGCTCATCCTTGGAAAATAATTTCATAAGATCCCTTTCATTAAAGCCTTTTTGGGGGCGGCTTCCAGAAATCTAAAAGATATTCAAAAGTTACACCCATAGTTATATAGTTGCTTGGCCAACCGAAAATACCAATACCATTGACCACATTGGTGCGATCCCATATTATGACATTTCGCAATTCATAACCTCGCTTACGAAGCTCCTCAATTAATGAAACATGAATCGTTATACGTTGGTTTTCCCACCACATATCCGGAACGTTAATAACACAATGCGCTTTCTCTTTCAAAAGAGGCAGTAATCCTTCAAAAATATCTCCCATGGCCACCGCATACGAATCTATTGCCATTGTGCCCAAATCACGAGCGTCTTGAGAATATTGCTCAACCTTACCTAATTGTGCATTATTTCTGTCGCGTCGAGATTTATTTTGGCGTGATCGATTTAAAAGATTTGCGTAGGGTGGAGATGTCCAGATCAAGCTTACGGTATTAGGGGAAATGTATTTTGCAATATTTCTGGCGTCATCCTGAACGGCCATCTGAGTAGAAGCGTTAAATAAGTTTGGATTTTTTTGGAGCCGTTTGACACACAACTCTACGTATTTTTTTTGAAGATCAAAACCGACAGCATTCCGATTTAGATCGTTCGCGGCAATAAGCGATGTTCCACTCCCAACAAATGGATCAATAACCAGCTGGCCTTGATGCGTAAATAATTCTATAACTTTTTTCGCGAGGGATATAGGAAAAGTTGCGGGATGAACTGATTTATCTCTGATATCGCGGGCCTCATAAAAAAACTGCCAAACTCCTATTTGAGATTTTAGCCAGTCCTTTGGAGTCATACAGTTAATGTGCGTATAGCCACATTTACATAAACGCTCGTGAGCGATATCTAATTTTGCGCCATACGAAGGATCGCTCTCAAAAACAGCCAAATGTTTTTGTTCTGTTTTACCATTGCTATTTATGTCCGACTCGACAGCTCTTTCTTCGACTGTACTATGACCAAAACTTTGATTTGTCATTTTTTTCTCTTCTATTCTTTTCTCAAATGGTTACTTTGCCTAATCAAAATCAAACTACATATTCGGAATTGTTGCCACGACCACTCCCTGAATCTGAAAATCTTTTGTCAGCACAATAGGCTGATGCTGTTTATTTTTTGATCTCGGTTTTAATACAACTGTTTCACCGGCTTCGTGGAATTCCTTAACAGTTGCCTCATTATCAATCAACGCCACAACAGTGTCGCCACTCTTCGCAGTCACTTGCCGGCGAACTAAAACAAAATCGCCATCGCCAATTCCTTTTTGATTCATTGAATCACCTTTAGCTTTAAGCAGAAAATATCGGTGTGGCGGACGAGCCAATTTTGTGCTTACTGGTATTTTAGCTTGAATATTTTCTTCAGCAAGCATTGGGGCACCGCAAGCGACAACGCCAACCAATGGCACATCAATGGTCTGTGCACGAGTAGTATCATCACCAATACTTTTAACGAACTGCAAGCTCCCATCGTCCTTTCGACGCAATGCGCCTTTCTCAATTAGTTTATTAACAATCAGCGAGGCAGAACGAGGAGAGCGGTATCCAAGAGAAGACATAAGTTCACGCATAGACGGAATACGCCCTACGTTTATAATGAAGTTGCGTATTTCACGAATGGCTTCTAATTCTTTATTGGATACAATGGTTGTCTGCATGTATACAGCATTATACAGTCAGGATAATTTGTCAATGATTATTTTTAAAAATACCGGGATTCCCGGGAAAAATATATGGCTATAAGCCTTCTATTTCGGCCAAAGATTCAGCCCGGTTTCGGGATCGAACTCGCGGATAAGCTCGCCTCCTTGAAGTTCATGAATGTAATACTCTGCGGCGAATACGTTTGTGCCGGGCATGAGATGCCCGCCGTAACAATGTCCTTCCCAATCAGCAAGCGTGATATGTGCGTGAACAAAAATTTCGGAACCTTTGAGGGAAATATTTCCGACACAAGAAGTAATCTCAAGTTTCTTTTCCAAACTCACGCAGTAAACATACTTCTGCGCAGTTTGATCATAATAGCCCATCTTTGCGCTGGTCACTGCGCCGATCACCGTAAATGTTCCCAGCCGGATATTTTCTTTTTTGCAAAGTTCCGTAATCGAAGCCAAAAGGTCCGTATTGTAATCAAACCGACCGATAAACCTTCCACTTGGAGTCACTTGCATATAAAATTAATTTTAATTGATACGAGGCGTTGTTGTCATTTCCGTATGTTTTTGTAGGGGGCAATTCATGAATTGCCCCTACTCACGTTTTTCTATCAAAAAATGGATTCTTCGAAGTCGCACTCAAAGGAATCCCGTAAGCAATCTTCACCTCCGGCCCCAAAATCCCCATGTCAAGCGCCGCCTGCCCGACCGTATACATAATCCGGTTATCCACACGCCGATCCATCGCAACACTGACTGCCGAGCCAATCGCGATCCCAAGGTCTCCGGTATTAAATACACACGGAATTTCGGGGTGTTTATTTTTCTCGTCGCAGTTTGCCATCCCGCACATACCGCATTTTTTAAGGCCAAGCGATTTGATTTTAGAACCGAGAAGCACCATCACCGGCGCGGATAAAATATTTTCCGCATCCCGGGCAAACACCGGAGATTCATACTTCTTGGCCATCCCATTTAATTTTTGGGAAATCTGCTGAATCGCACCCTCTTCTAAGATGACTGATACCATATTGTTTTCACCACACCCCTTTGGCGCAGTCTCGGCCGCTATAACCATTTCCTGTGCAACCGACATGAGCGCTGTTTGAATGATTTGCTTCCCGGAAATAGCTTGCATACAAAATCCTTTGTTTAAATTTCGTTAAATCAATCTTTCATCTACTTGATCCCGGGCAAATGTTTCAGCACCAAATTCAAGAGATCGTCTTGTTTAAATGGCTTTGTCATATAGGCGTTCGCCCCCAACACAATTCCAAGAATACGGTCTAAATCGGTTGATTTTGCGGTAAGCATAATGATCGGAATATTGGAAATGAATGGGTTTGGGTCTTTTCGCATCGCTTTACATAATTCTTCGCCTGATAATTTCGGCATTGCCAAATCCAAAATGATCAAATCGGGCAATTCTTTCCTCATCATATCGAGGCCGGCCGCGCCATCATTCGCCGTCAATACAATGAAACCTTCGTTCTCGAAAAGGTCTTTTATCATACTGGTAATTTCGGTTTCATCATCGATCACTAAGATTTTCATCTTTGATTCCATGTTTCCCCCGCGAAGAGCTTTCTTATATAATCGGTAATTTTAGAATTTCTCTTGAATGATTAACCCGACTTTCTCATCGATTGAAAAAATCGATGAGAAAGTCGGGTTAGATCAAAAATCGAATGACAAATTCAATATTATTGTTCAACTTGTTTGAGAACTTTGAGGAATTCATCCGCCACGATAAATCCGCGGATTCTCATCGGATTTCGGCCACCCGGACCTATTAACACGACGGCGGGAACCGATCGAATCTCATATTGATTGGCAATGGCAATAATGTCCGGCTGATGAACATACGATAAATCAACTTTAAATTTTTGATAATTCGAAAGAGCCTGAATCACCTGAGGATCGGTAAATGTTTCCTGTTTTAACTTGTAACAAGTCGGACACCATGCCGTCGAAAAATATACGATCGTGGGCTGCCCAGCTGTCAAAGCGGTATGCATCGCTTCGGTTGTATATTTTTGGAACCGGACGTGTTCCCGCGGCGCGCAGGCATCCGTTCCCTGAATTAAAAATAAGAAAAGGAAAAAGAAAAAAAAGTGTTTATTTTTCATAGCTTTTTAAAATATCACGCAACCGGTTGAAATTATCCCCGACAGCCTCCATGAACTGAACTCCCATTCCGTCGTCATCGACTCGAACCACCCGGCCGATTACCCGGATTGAATCCGAATGAAAATCCTCATCGGGCGAAAGAAGAAACTGGCACACCGTTCCCACGGCAAGTTTCCGGTGACAGGTCACAAACAAACCCGACAGGCTCACGTCCCGGACATAGCCGAAAATCTGAAAACTCTTTCCGTCGGTTACTTCCGTTTCAATTTGAGCGCTGAGCCGCTCGTATTGGCGTCTCTCTTGATTCGCATTCATTTTATTATTCACTTTTCTGAAATTTTGTTACATCATACCACATCACACTAAACGCGCATCGCATATTTTCCCCGGTTTTATCATTCATCCGGATACTTTACTTTTAAAAAATCAATTACCGTTTGCGCAATTTCGCAGTTTATTCCGTCCATTTTTTCTAAAATTGCAAGCGGCGTATCCCGAAGTTTCCGCAGAGACTCAAACGATGAAAGTAATATTTTCTTCCGTTTTTCTCCGACTCCCGGAATCTCATCCAAAACCGAACGGCTGAGCACCTTGCCTCTTAATGCCCGATGATAGGTAATCGCAAACCGGTGCGCTTCATCACGGATCTTTTGAAGCAACCGAAGAACGCTTGAATCGCGCGGAAAAATAATCGGATATTCAAATTTCGGAGAAAATACCCATTCGAACTTTTTTGCGATTGACAGCAGCTCTATTCCGGGGACATTCATCGCCTCAAGAACTTTTTTTGCCGCATTCAAATGCCCGCGGCCGCCGTCAATCACAATCAAATCCGGAAACCGGCTTTCGCTGCCCTCTAAAATGCCTTTGATCATCCGCCCGAGCGCTTCCGAAATCATCGCGTAATCGTCGATTCCAGAAACGCTTTTAATCTTGTACCGCCGGTACTCCATCGTATTGGCAAGCTCGCGATAAAAACAAACCTTAGACGCCACTGCCTGATCGCCGTGAATATTGGACACGTCAAAACATACGATTTTTTCGGGAAGTCTTTCCATTTTGAGAATTTTCCGAAGCTCGAGTGTTCCCCGAAGACCGATTCCATGTTCGGGTTTTTGGATATCAAAACGCTTTTTCCGGAACCAGCCCAAGGCTTCGATCTGACTTTTGAAAAATTGCGCGTCTTCAAACCGAAATTCATTCGCCGCAGATATCATCCTGTCGGTCAGATAATCCATCAGGCTTTTTCGCCCGCCCTGCAAAAAGGCTTTAACCTCCCGGATGAGCCGGTCATATTCTCTTTTCACCTCTGGTTTGATGCACGGCGCAAGACATTGACCAATATGGTAATAAAGGCAGGCACGTTTTGGAAGCGTTTGACATTTCCGAATCGGAAAAAGACTATTGATAATCCGGACCGCTTCCTGCAAAAGCCCTGAATCGGTATAGGGCCCGTAATAAGTCGCTTTCCGTTCGGTGCGATTACGGGTCACTAAAAGCCGCGGATATGCGTCTCCCGTAATTTTAAGCAGCGGGTACGTTTTATCATCTTTAAGAAGCGTGTTGTACCGGGGCGCATAACGGTGAATTAAATGCGCTTCGAGAAGCAGCGCATCCATTTCCGTTTGGGTTTCGATAATTTCAACGTCGGCAATTTTACCGATCAATACGGAAACCTTCGGCGAATGGTTTCTCGCATGAAAATAGGAAGATACACGTTTTTTAAGATCCCGCGCTTTTCCGATATAAAGAATCCGGCCGGTTTTCTCCTTAAAAAGATAGACTCCCGGCATTCCCGGAAGCTTTGAAACTCTCACGGCTAAACGCGTTAACCCGGATTTGGATTTAGATCCCTTGTTTGACATATGAATTGATCTGTGGTATATTGCCGCCTCTTTACGATTTTTTCAATTACCAAAAGGAGATATTTTCGAATGCCTATTTTAAAATCTGCTGCAAAACGAATGCGAAGTGACGCCAAGAAAAGGACCCTCAATTTAGCGGCCCTTTCTGAGTTAAAAACGCTTCAGAAAAAATTGGTTGCCTCAACGACATCCAATCCTGAAGAAGCAAAAAAATTAGCCCGGGAATATGTTTCAAAGCTCGATAAAGCCGTTACACGGGGCATCATTCCTCATGGACGCGCAGACCGGAAAAAAGCCAGAGTGGGAAAATTTCTTCAGTAGCAGACCTTTTAACTCACAGCCGCAAGAAACATTTCCATCCCTATCAACTGATCGGAAAGGCCCGTTTTCGTTGCCCAATCCGTTCGCCATAATTCATGAATGAGTTGTTCGACTGTCTCAAGTTTAAATTTTTTCACCTGGTCCAAGAACGCGTTCATCTTAAACGGCGGAACTTTGGTGATTTTCGAAATTTCTTCCCTCGAAGCTCCTTTTGAAAGCATCTGTTTCGCCTGCCAAATGCGTTTTAATTGCCAATGCAGTAAACCAACCGTTCCGGGGAGATCGCCGCTCAGATCATGGAAGTAATGGAAAATTTCGAGCGCACGGGCCGTATTTCTTTGAATCAATGCCTCGGGAAGATCAAAGGGACCGTAACGGAGGAATTTGGTCGATAATGCCAAGACCATTCGTTCATCAATGCTGTCCGAATCCGAATATAAAATGAGTTGATCAATGCAGGAATCCATGAGCCGTTTAGAACCGCCGAGCCGCTCTTCAAGCAACTGCCACGCATCGGGCGTTAACTGTTTGCCGGCATTTTTAAGCTTGTCACGCAGGGCCTTGAGCCCAATATCAGTGGGCGCTGTTTTCATGTTGACACATATGCCGCCATTTTTCAAAAGCACCATCAGCGGATGTTTCACCGGTAACGATTCTTCGGATTCGAAAATAAAATAGCTTCCCTCAACGGGGGATTTGCAATAATTTTCAAGCGGCTTCCAAACCGTTTCCTTTATTTCATTGGCACGGGAAATCCAAAACACCTGTCCGCCCCCGAGCAAAGAAACCGTTTTCGCTTGCATCAGAATATGTTCCCAATCGAGGTCGGAAGAATCATAGCGAAAGAGGTTCGTCATGCGGAATTCCGCGGGAATCAATTTGGCAAGCAACGGCTCGATTTTTAATTTACGGTCGAACTCATCACCGATAAATAAAAACAAAAATGGTTCTTTTTTTGTCATATCGTTATTTGTCATTTCCGAGGTAGGAGGAGATGACACTTGAAATCTCTACCACTCTTCAACGATTCGATCGACAATATTGCGCGCCGTATCAACCACGGCGCTATTGGCGCCCTTTTTGCGAGAGGCATTCGAATTGGGATTCACAAAAAACTCGGATCGTCCTGAAAAACCATTTTCCTTCAGAATTGCGGCGCCCGTCCGGCGATCTACAAGTTCAAAATTGACAATCATATATAAACGGTATTCTTCGATACTTTCCAGATTGTCATACCGCAATCCTTCCTGCTTATAGGCGACCACGTCTCCCTTCAAAACCGCGTCGGCATCTTTCTCGTCAACTACTTTGAGATTCCCGTCAAAAATAAACTGATCAATAATATTATTGGTCAGCTCAATTTCCAAACCCGGATAGTACGCATAACGTTCGCTCGGCGGGATTTTATCTTCGAAAGTCGTAATCGCAACGGTTTTGATGTTATTCGGTAAAGTCACCTCTTGCGTATAACCGCAACCAGTTATCACACTGCAAATTAAAATTAGAACGAGAACTCCGGTATTTTTAAATGTCACCATCGATAATCCGCTCCGTGATCGTAAGCCGTTATTTAAGCGCCGTTTCAAACTTCAATATCTCCTGCGACAAATCCTTTCGCAATGACCTTGTCAAATCAAGCTCTTCAAGAATCATTTTCTTTTTAGTCACTCCGTCGTTTTTTAAATGATTGAGCCGTTTTTGAAGAACTTCTGATTTCCGATCAAGGTAATTCATTTGCTTGCCGGAAACTTTCTTCTCCGCTCGTATGGTTTTCTTCAGAGAATCGCGAATCTGAGTTTCCTTGTTGATCCATTCACCCCACTCCTGATTGAGCGCATCCTTCGAAACAATCGCCTTAAGGTCCCCTGCCACGAGCGATTCATGAAACCACACCGTTAATGCTTCTTCGAACTGAAGTTCGGCAGCTTGATATGATTTTTCTTTCTCTTTAACCGCTTTTTCCTGGGATTTTAACTTTTGTTCAAGCGCCTTTTTCTTGGTCTCTATTGTGACAGCATCACCGACCGCCGCGGCCGTTTCGGAGCTTCCCCCTGTTGAAACAGACTTCGGCGCTTTCTGAACTTCAATCGCACTTCCAACGGCCTTAATCTTTTTATCAATCTCGTTCATTTTCTTCTCGGTCACTTGCAATTTTTCCGTCTCACGGTCCAAACGGTCGAAAAGGACCGTTTGTTCATTCACTTCCGGCATGACCGCTTTCGCTTGAGAAAGTGATTCATCAAACAAAGTCGGATAACGATCCACCAAAAGCGATTGAAACACAAAACCGGGGATACTTTCAGCCTGCTTCTGCAAATCGGTCAATTGCCCGCGCAATTCTTTAATCTCTTTTAACCGGCCTTGAATCAGAATACTCTGAAGCTCAATTTCTTCTTGAAGTTTTCTTATTTTTTCCAAACGAGCAGACGACATCGACCCTGTGCTGGTTGAGGCAATCTCTTTCCGCGCTTCCCGGGTCACCTCACGTCCATATTCAGGAAGCCCGAAAAAGAAAGCCTTTGTTAAACGGTAAGTACCCACAAACGGATAGGCCACCGCATATCCCGCCCTGACTGGGAAAGAAGCCTCTTCGTGTGAACGTAAAAGCTGCTTCATTTTTTCGACGTTATCGTCATTCTTCCTTTGCCAATCCTGAACCTGATCCACACGCTTCCGGATTTCGCGTTCCGTATGTTTCATCCTCTTTTTCAAGTGCCGCGTGTCTGTACCCGTATTTTTAGCCGGCTCCGGCCGAACGGCAGAATCTTTTGTTTCGATTTTTTTCTCGGTACTTTCTCCGAAGGCTTTTGAAACCGTATTTACAATTTCTCTCTCGGTAAGCCATTCCTGGCTTAATTCCAATTTATTTTGTTCGAGCTGTTTCAGAACTTCCTCAAGATTATCCGAATCCGCAAGTTTTTCATCCCCAATCACTTCCTTCAAACTTTCCCAGCTCAGCATTTGCTTGAGCTCCCCGGCCCCGTAATCTTTTTCATAATCAACCTTCATCAACTCCAATTCGTGCGCTGTCTGATCCCATGAATTTCGAAATGTACGAAGCTCCTCTTTTTGCTTACGCAATTCGGGCGACAATAATTCTTCCCAATCAGGTTTTTGTTTAATCGCCGCGAGCTGTTTTGCTTCGAGCGCACTCACTTGCTTGGTTGTTTGTTTTAACTCTTTTTCATGCTGCACATGTTCTTTCCCAAGCTTTGTTTTTTCTTCAACTAATCGATCCCAACTTTTTTCCTTATGCCGGATCAAATCATCCGTTAAATTAGATTTTTGTTTTCCGAACGAGGGCAGCCACCGGCCCATTTTAGATGGTTTCCCGGCCAGTTGCTCACGAACAGCCGCCAATCTTTCTTTTTCCTCGGCAAGATCCTCCCCTTCCTTTTCAAGAGACACTGACCACTTTTGGAACGCTTCGTTCAATTCCGGCGACTCACGATCCTGAAGTTTCTTTTTTCTGGCTTCAAAAATTTTACGTTTTTCCCGCAGGCTTTTTTCCCGGGTCCGGAGCGCCTGCCTGCGCTCTTCATATTTTTGCTCTGCGTCATTTTGGAAACGTTTCTTTTCCAATTCAAGCGATGTTTTTTCCTCCTGAAGCTGTTTTGTCACATCGAGAACTTCCCCGATATTTCCTTGCTTCACGGCTTTTGTTTTCGCCGCAGAATCCTTCTCTACCGCCTGAAGCATAGAATTAACTTCGGCAAGCCTCTTTTCAATGGCCTCCTGATCTTTATTTACTTGCTTTGCAGGCTTCATTAAAGTTGTGAGACGTTCTTCCGCTTTTTTGCTAAATGACGTTCCCTGATAACGTTTGATCACATCTTCATAGTAAATCTTTGCACTTTCCGCATAGCCCTGTTTTTCATAATAAAGTGCGATCCGGTAATTTTTTTCCGCATCTTTTTCATCCAGTTCTTTTTTCAAGGAATCCGCTTTGTCCGCTAAATTGGTATTGCCGTGTTGGTCAATAAATTCCTGAAGATTCGCGCGCGCGCCGTCCAGAAGCTTTTGATCATTTGACGCTGCTTTCGAGAATTGATAGGACGTTTCCGCCAATTGATAACGCGCTTCGTCGATCTTGTCACTATGCGAATAATTCTCAATGAATTTCTGAAATGCCGACACCGCATCCCCGTATTTTCCGTCTTTCCGATACGCCAAGCCAAGCTGAAATTGCGCTTTTTCACCATAGGGGCCATAAGGTGAATTTTGAATAATAAATTCGAAAATTTCTACGGCTTTGGAATTCACCGGAAGAATCGAAACACCCATTAATTTTTGTTTTTGTCCAGTTAAAAATAAATTGGCGATTTTAAAAAGATGTTCGACTGCTTCGTCGATCCGTTCGCTTTGCGGATATTTCTTAATGAGGTCCTGATATTTCTTAGACGCACCGACGAGATTCCCTTTGTCTTCAAGGATCGTGCCAAGCAACATTTGTGCTTCCGGCGCATAGGCAGAATCAGGATATTGCCGCAGCAAAACCGTTAAATTTGAAATGGCGCGTTTCTGATCGCCTTTTTTGCGAAGCGAATTCGCTTCTTGATACAATTCATCCGCCGTTTTGTTAACTGATTTGTTAGCTTGAACAAATTTATTCTCAGCAGTCGACCAAATCCAAGTTGCAAATACACGAGGAGAAAATAAAATACCAATACAAATTATAAACAGTAAAAGGGAAACGGTTTTACGCATGACGTGTTTTTATAACCTCAGCTCTCCAAAGGATTTACACCTATTCCCGAAAGGAATTTAGGACACTATATCATCCCAAATTGATCTTGTCAACGGCGGGTTTGGTTCGTGGGGATTGCTTTTTTCACTTTATTTTTGAAAAAAGTAAATACTCGCAGCTACAAAAATGATTCCTCCGGCGACCAATGCTTTATTCATCAGACCAATCACCTTTTTGTCCGCGGAGTATTTTTTTTGAAGAGAACTGAATATTTGAGGAAAAATAAACATATCAAAACAGCCAATCAGTAGACAGGCAATCGCAACGATTTTATTTGGATTTGGCATAATGACTCCATCTCGTTATTGCGCACAGGTGCACATGATCACAAGAGCATAAGTTGGCTGCAATACCTTGTGCGCTTATGCCCTTGTGCACTTATGCACTATTCTAACGCTTTTAATAATTCCGTGTAGTTACGGGTGACTCGAAATTCCGGAAATTGTTTGATAATTTTTTCAGGCGGATTAAAAAGAATGCCCTTGTCGGCCACTTTGAGCATTGCAATATCATTATAGGAGTCCCCGGCTGCATAAATTTCAAATCCCAATTTTTTCAGTCCGCGCACGGCTTTTTCTTTTCCGCTTTTCTGCCGCAGATGATAATCCGAAATAAACCCTCGTTTGTCAACGGATAGCCAGTTACAGAAAAGCGTCGGGAATCCAAGTTTTGTAAGCAGCGCCCCCGCAAACTCATAGTAAGTATCGGACAAAATAATCACTTGGTGTTTTGCCTGCAATCTCTTCAAGAATTCTTTAGCGCCTGGAAGCGGCTGGATTTTAGAAATAACATGTTGAATGTCTTTTAATTTAATCCCGTTCGCCTTCAAAATCTCCAAACGATACCGCATCAACTTATCGTAATCGGGTTCATCACGGGTGGTCCGTTCAAGGGCTTTGATTTTGGTTTTCCTGGCAACCTGAATCCAGATCTCGGGCACTAAAACACCTTCTAAGTCAAGACAACAGATCATGATTATTATTTCCTCCTATATCTTTTATTATAAACGATAGTTTGAATTCAAATATGCAAAAATTTTCTTCAAACATTGATCCGGGTTCATTTGATTTGTATCAAGAACGATTTCCGCGTGTTTTGGTTTTTCGTAAGGCTGTGAAATTCCGGTAAATTCCTTGATCTTCCCATGTTTTGCGGCACGATATAGTCCCTTAACGTCTCTTTTTTGACAAATCTCAAGGGGGCAATTCAAATAAACTTCCACAAACTGCTTGGGCTTGAATAATTTTCGAACCTTTAAGCGATCCTCCGCATACGGTGAAATAAAAGATGCGATCACATTCGTTCCCGAATCCGACAGTATTTTGGCAACTTCCCCTGCCCGCCGCACATTCTCACGCCGGTCTTCCCTGGAAAAACCGAGATCATAATTTAAACCGGTTCTTAAACTGTCCCCATCCAGATGATAAGCGGGTACCTCTTGAGACAACAATTCATCGGTAAGCTTCACGCCCAACGTCGATTTGCCCGAACCTGACAACCCGGTAAACCACACGACAAAAGGAGTGTTCACCGTAAGAATTTTTAACTTCTGACTTTTTTTAACTAACCGTTCAGGCATAGCGCATCTATTAATCTGCTTCATATTTCGAGTCAGCAGATCATATCTCGTTCTTCTTCTCTTCGCCGGTTCTTTCCGGCCAATTGAAATTGATTACTCATGCTGACTAAATCATTCTTCGTTATCTAACTTGTTTATATGAAAGTAAGCTTATCAACAAACCCGCCGGAATTCCAGCCGCCCGTTAAAAAGTTACCTTACCTTGAAATTGCCGGCACCAACTAAAATCCCCAGATACATCCATATCAACGTTGCCGACTGCAAATTGTGCAAAGTAGTGTCAATACTTGCATGCAAAAGCAACGCTATAAAACCAGCAACAAAACCAAAAATCAACAATCGATCTCCCGGATTCGGTAATTTTAAAGCGCCTTTATACCCCTCTCTCACGGCAATTCCAATCAAACAGAGAAATATCCCCAGAGAAATCAACCCCGTTTCTGCCGCCATTTGCAAATATCCGTTGTGCGCATAATATCCCGAAACACGGCTACTTTGAATTTTATCATATTTGGGATAATTCAAAACATAAGTGTTAATTCCACAACCAAAAAACGGCTTGTCTTGAATAACATAAATAGCCCTCCTCCAAAGATAATACCGGTCAAGGATGGCCCGCTCCTTTCCTTCTAAATCAGGATGAATCAAAATACTCCTTGGCAAGAGCAAGAAAAACAAAATCGTGCCAACCAGTGCCACCAGGGCCATTTTCTTGCGCTTTAACATCGTCAAGAAAATGATGAGCGAGATCACAAAGGCTAACCAGGCACCGCGCGAATGAGTGCTGAATAAAACAAAACATCCCGCCGCCAACAACACAATCGAACATGCTTTCTCAAAGTTTCGCCGACCTTTTGATGCCGCTAAATAACCAAACAGCCCCAGCAAGGCGGCAATTAGAAATGCCGCTAACAAACCATACGAACTAAAAGGCCCGCTTAAGCGGATTTGACTACCCGTGTATTCCGCATGACGCTGAAGCAATTCCCAACCGGTGAATCGCTGAAACAGGCTGTCCGCAATGACCAGGGATAAAGAGACGATCAATATGTTAATCAACCGTCCGTAATTTTTGTGATTTTGGCTAAAAAGATCCGCCGCCGTCAGCGCAAAAAAGCCATATTTGACGATCTTCGCAAGCCCTCTGATGGATTGAAATAAATAGCCTGAATTAAAAAGTGAAACGGAAGAACTGCACCAAAATAAAATGAGCAAAACAAGAAAAGTTTTATTTTCAGAAAAACGCCCTCGACTTAGAAATTGATAAATCAACCAGCTTACAATTGAAATAATGACAAAAAGCTCGAGTAACATTTTGGAAAAAGGAAGAAAAAAAACAGCGGAAAACAGCGCAATTTCGCTCAGTCGTCTGAATTTTAGATGCATATTCTAGGGTTCACTGAAAAAAGTTTTTGAGAACAACGATCAAATATTTTCCAGCCATATCGTTTCATTTTCCTATCGTTATTTCTGGTTTCTCATATTCTTG